>NZ_BAAGWE010000003.1:0-142698 GCF_054780515.1 Larkinella harenae
TGGGATTTTCGTGCCAGACGGCGGCTTTTCCGGGAAAGTCGATGCGGATGACGTCCACCCAGCCGTCCTGGTTGACATCCAGGGCGAAGTTGAGGAAGGAGTTGCTGTAGCCTTCGTTGTAGATAAACTTCTGGGGTTTGGCCAGTTGGTGTGGCGTCCAATTGGGGGCTTCGAACCAGAAAGCGCCCGACACCACATCTTTTTTGCCGTCTTTATTCACATCCAGCACCGTTGCGCCTTCGGCAATAAAATCCCGGGTCAAGACATGCTTTTTAAACGCAAGCTCGCTTCCTTTTTTGTCTTTATTCTGGGCGTTGCAGGCCAAAATGCCGACGAACAAAAAACCGTACAGGCCTAGTCCTTTTCGGGCCCACACACCCGACGTCGTTATCATTCTTTTCATTGCTATCATCCTGAAATCGTCTCGTCTACTTAATGGAAAGGGTAAAATGCACGAAAGCTACTTGACACTCAATAAATACGTCATCAGGGCGTAAAAGTCTTTTTCGGGAATGGTATGCCGAAACTGATCGGGCATCAGCGTGTATTTCGACGCCTTGTATTCCTTCATATCGCTTTTGGCCACCGAAAACTCCTTGCCGTCCAGGTTGGCAAACACAATGACTTCCCCCTCCGCCCGGCGGTATAAGCCGGTCTGCGTCTGGCCATTTTTGAGCACAATATTGTAGGTGCGGAAGGCGTCTGAAATGCTGCGGTTCGGGTCCAGAATTTTCTCGGTCAGGGCTTTGGCTCCCCAGTTGCCAATCCCGTCAAGCTGCGGCCCGACTAGCCCACCACTGCCTTTGATCTGGTGGCACATGCTGCAATTGCTCATAAAAACCGCCCGGCCCGCTTCGGCGGATGCCTTTGTCATGCTCAGACCGTCCAGCCGCGCCTGAATCAGCTTTTCCCGTTCTTCGCGGTCGCTGGCCCCATTGGCCCGAAAGGCCGCCAGTTGCTTCTTCTGATCGGAATTGGCTTTGGCTGTCAGACGTTCATTAATTGAAGGTTCCGAAACAACATCGACGCCCATCTGTTCATCTTTCAGGGCGGCAATGAGGTGATTGATTCCCCGCTCATCGTTTGCCAGAACGGATGCGATCGCTACCTGTAACGGGCGGGCGCTTCCCCTCAGTCCATTTTCTAATGCTTCGTAAACACGCGGAGACGGTGACTGCCCCAGGGCAGCCACGAGTTTTTGCCGGAAGCTCACCAATTCCGAGCGATCAGCAAATATTTTCCCCAGCAACTCCTGATTCCGGCTGGGTGCTATATTCATCAACGCTTCCGCTGCTGCCATTCGCACGCGCAAATCGAGCCATTTGGCCTGGACTAGCTTTTGCAAAGCGGTTTCCAGCGAGGTGATTTTGTATTTCGAAGCCAGTTCGGTGGCCTGAATTCGTTGCGCGGCCAGTTCGTTCGGGCCCATCACGGTAAACGGAAGCACGGCAGGCTCCAGATTCCCAAAAGCAATCATTCCGATTTTTGAACTGTCGACCACTTCCAGAAAACCGCGCTGGTCTTTGTAGGCGCTCAGATCCAAGGTGGCCTGAGCAATCTGGTCATTGCGGGTCGCGGGTTGCTTTTGCTGCATCCGGTATTCGGCAATAATCTTGCCGCCATCGGCCAGCCGGACGCGGACCGCGTTTTTCGAAACGCCCGTCTTCAGATCACTGCTGTACAGATCATTATCGTATACATTCATTCGCAGCGACGACGGCAACGCGAACGGCTTGGAATAAAGCGTCGACGTAGGTACCCGTTGACTAATCAGCATCCGCACCGGCTGATAACGGTCTGTTTCCAGATTCGTGGCCGTAAACCAATAACTGAGATCGCCATTCTTCTCTATAGGCCGGATTTTCCAGGTCTCCGTAGCTTCCGAAATATCGGAAAGCGCACGTTTCGCCAGCGCCTTCCCCCACTCTTCCATTTGCGGATTATCCACAGCCCCGCTCTTAGCCATTCCTTCCAGAATAGTCCGGTGCATGGTAAACTGACCGTCGTAATCATTGGTGTATTTGGTCCGGATGGCGCTGATTAACCCATCCAATTGATTGGCAGGCAAGTACCGACTGGCATACGCTACGTAATCGACCAGTTCTTCCGCCGGTAACCGGTTTTTACGAAGCTCATTAAGGACAAAAAGGGCCCCTTCCGGGGAAGCTACGTCCGTCATGGCCCGGGCCAGCAAGGCACGCTGCGAATCGGTCCAGTTGCGGGTGGTTACTTCCGTCAAAATCTTTTTATCACGCAGCGCATCCCGGATAGCGATGATGGTTGTATAGCGCAAATGTGAATCTGAAACCGGTGTCTTTTCGTACAAATCACTCAACAAAGCCAGGTTCTCCACATTCGGGAACGTACCGAATACCGCAGCCGCTGCGCGTTGCAGGTCGGCCGACGGATCGGCCAGTGCCTGTGCGACCAGCGGCCGGTGCATGGCCGCCAGCGATTGACGTTCCGTCAAAACCCGAAGAGCGTGCATCCGGATCAACGGATCGGTTTGGGTCAGTGCGGTTTTCAGGGCATCATCAGGAAGGGCATTCAGTCGGTTCAGAATCCACAGCCCCTGCACGTACGTTTTGGGGGCAACGTTGGGCGCTGCCATCAGCTGCCGAACGGGTTCAACGGCTTTTTGCTGTCCTACCTCCACCAGCCGGTCGGCAATCTTCAGCCGAACATTCAGCTGCGGATGATTCAGGCCCGCTACCAGCTCCGGCAAGCTGGCTTTTGACCAGTCGGTTACGGGCAGATTCTGATGCGGTTTCTTGCCCACATACCTAATTTTCCAGATGCGGCCACTGGCCCGATCACGACCAGGATGGTTCAGCGCCACTTCGTAATGCCCTATGATGCGGTTGTAAAAATCGGCCACGTACAGCGCCCCATCCGGACCCACTTTAATATCCACCGGCCGGAACCACGGATCATCGCTGATCAGAAAATCGGCTTCCCGCTTGGAAATGGGCGTTGAACCCGTGTGTGTGATGGTGTTGCGGTTGATCTGACAGGTCACCACATCCCCCGAAAAAAAGCTGTGCCGGTATTCTTCCGGAAACTGCAACCCCGTGTAATACACCAGCCCCGCAATGGCCGTCGACCCCAGTTCGTAGCTCATCATTTCTGGTGCAAAACCGATCAGCGGTGCTTTCCGGCCAAAGTGCGGGTATTCGCCCCCCGGAATGAGCTGGTAAATGGGCTTGGAGTGGCAATCCACCGAATATAAATACCCCATTTCATCATACGCATAGCCAAACGGATTGACCCGGCCAAAGGTGGTTTGCTCCACCCGGCTGCCGTCGGGCCGGAACCGGAAGGTGTTGCCCGATACCATCGTGATCGAATCGCCATCGGCGCCTGCAATGGAGGAGGTATTGGTAAACCCGTGGCAGGCATACACCCAGCCGTCGAAGCCCCGCACCAGGTTGTTGACCATGCCGTGCGTGTCGCGGTAGCCAAACGGCCCCAGCACCACCTTCTCCTGATCGGCTTTCCCGTCGTCATCCGTATCCCGGTAGCGGGTCAGGTTCGGAATGCTGTAGGCAATGGCCCCGTCCGTCATCGGCAGGATGCCAATGGGAATATTGAGCTTGCTGTCGAAAGGGGTAAAGCGGTCGGCCTTGCCGTCGCCATCCGTATCTTCCAGAATGGTAATGCGGTCTTTCCCGTTGCCCGGATCAGCAGGCAGCGGGTATTCCGACGACTGGGTGACCCACAAACGGCCCCGGTCATCGAACTCCATGTTCATGGGTTTGGTGATGTCGGGTTCGGCGGCAAACAGTGTAATTTCGAAGCCCTCGGGCAGGTGAAAACCCAATCGTTCTTCTTCGGGCGTGCGGAAATTCGTAGTCCGAACATTTTCGCTGAATTTGGCCCGGCTGGTTTCCCGCGCCCCTCCTGCTTTACGTGGCTGGCAACCTTGTGCATAAAGCAATACAAATCCTGTACAACACAGTAATACGGTGTTGTCAAACCACCTTTTCATCGTTCGGTTCTTCGGGTTTAGTTTAGTTAGGGCAACGAATTTAAGCACGTATTGAGTTTGTCTGTCCTGTTGTATCATGGGCTAAAAAAACCGCTTCGTTTGGCAAAAAACATTCCCTTAAGAAAAGGCACGAAACGTTCTACTCTGGCGGTTGTCTACATTCAGTAAGTAACTGGAACACTCAATGTAGTTCATTCGTCGGAAAAGTTACTTTTTTCCTATCCAGCGCAACAGGAGACCCAATTGCATCCCTAAAAAACACAAATGACTCTATCCGATCCGAATCGAAAGAGTCATGAAAAAAATGTGTTTTACGGTAGAAAAAAGAGCCGTACAGCGGCTTTTGTGGTACTATTTTTCAAAAAGACTTTTTCACTTTGATGGACGACCAGCCTGGAATCCAAGCCTTAGGCTAACCCCTCCCGAACCGAGCAACAGATTTTCCCGCGTAAAGGGCCCGACGGGGTATTTCAAATAGGGCTCAGCCGACAACCGCATCCGGTCACCCAACCGCCGTTCAACGCCAATCGACAGGTTGACGATTCGCCCCCAGTAGATTTTTTGAAAACCCGGCTCGGAGCGATTAACGGTTTCTTCCTGCGTAACATACTGCGTGACAGTATGTTCTTCTCCATTGGTTCCCATGACCAGTATGGTTACCGGTTTTATTTGTTGATAGACTTCAGCATACTGCTCGTTTAAGAAAGCCAGGGAGGATAGACCCAGTTCGGCGTAGAAACCCGTCCGGGACGCTTTCTGCGGGCGAAATCGTACGTTTATGGGCCAGTCAACGGCTACCAGCCGGATATCGGTGGCGACCAGGGTTGGTCGGTTTGCCATCGCAAAAACGCCGGGTTCTTTGGTCCCCAACGTCTGACGGGCCATCGACAGACCGGTTGAGACGCTCAACCGCCGGTTGAGCGGTATTTCCGAAAAAACGCCCCCACCCACCGCCGTGCTGGGCGAACTTCCGGGTGCATAAACGGACTGCGGAGCCAGGCTCACGCCCAAAATTGGCTTGAAGGAAGAGGTTAGCGGATCAACTTTTGCAGCTTGTTCTTCGGCATAGGCACGCAGGGGCAACCCCAGCGGTCTGACCGACCATCGATAAGCCCTCCCCGGACGCAACGGAATGATTTCAAACCGTCCGGCCAAAGCAACGGTTTTCTCCAGCCTACGCATTGGCCCTGTTCCCTCCGAAATACCGTAAGTTGGGCCACTCAGTGCTGGTTTTGCAGGCTCGTTTTCGGTGTTCATTCGTGGCTCATCCCCCGCCCCTTGGCGCTTCTCAGACCCTGTTTTTCGAACTAGCTTCGATCCGTATGAAGTGTTATTCCAGGCCGTATAAGGTTGATTCATCTCCGTTTTTTTCGGACTGGACGGTTTTTGGCGGACAATGCTGGCAACTGGCGCATCCGGCACAACCGCTTGTCCGGACTGATGGTTTCTAGTCGGGGCCGGAACGGGTTTTGACACGGATGAACGGGTTTTCGAACGGTTGTTGGCGACTTCATTCGGGTTCCCGGCGTTGAAATCCAGCCAGAGTGGAACGCCCAGCATCCCCAGCAACAGACAGGCCGCCAGTGCATACCGTAAACTAATCAGCGGCAACGGTGGACGCTGGCTGCGTTGTAACCGCTGAAACTCCTCCCACGAGCCGGGTTCGTAAGGTACTTCATAGCGCCCTACGGTTTTCCGGATGTGGTCGGTCAGTCGTTTATGGATAGAATCTTTCATCGTGATTCGGAAAGTAACTTTTCACCAGACGCGCCAACTTTTCCTTCGCCCGAACGAGGTACACGCGTGATGAACTGACCGATAGATTGAGCTGTCCGGCAATTTCTTCGTGTGAATACCCTTCAATTTCGTAGAGATTAAAAACCACCCGGTACGGATCGGGTACGTGCTGTAGCAAATTCAGAATATCTTCCGCCGTCAGTTGGCTAATTACGGAGTCCTCCAACCTAACCACCTGGCGATCTGCGTGCTCTGTATCGACCGCATGCGTGTGTTTCACCAGCTTCCGATAATGATCGAGGGCGGTATTGACCACAATCCGCCGGAGCCACCCCCGAAATGTTTCATCAAATGAATACCGGTCGATGCGGGCAAAAACTTTCAGAAAACTATCGTTGACCACGCTCCCGGCCTCCTGCCGGGCCGGATGGTAGCGCAACGCAATGGCCATTGCAAACCCGTAAAAATGCTTGTAAAACATTTCCTGGTGCTGCGGACTGCCTTTTCGGCATCCTTCGATGAGTTGTTTTTCGAAAGGCGTACAGTCGGGTGCCATGCCACCGGATACGGGCGATAAACGAACGGGGAGCCACGCGTGGCTCCCCGTTCAACGCTGGATGTTGAGTTACTGGTTGGAAACGCTGCCGTCCGGATTCAGCGTCGTGTCCTGAAGTTTTGACCCGTTATACACCCTGAAGGTTGTATTTGAATGGTCGCCCGCGCCCACCACTTTCTCAATATCAATTTTGAGCGTGTGCACCAGATCGGTCGGACAGCCCGACACCTCACCGGCTTCGTGAATCAGGGCAATGTTAACTATCGGCGGATAAATCATGATCTCGATACCGTTCCAAACGGCCGCAAATGACTCGGGCGAACAGCCGCCTTTTACTCTGACCGTCAATATATTGCCTTCACGACTTACGTCTTCAATGGTAAACTGGGCTCCTTCAGCCTTGGCGCGGGCATTCATGGCCCGGTCGTATGCCTCCTGGCTTTTAAGCAACGTGGTCAGGCTCTTGTCCGAAGGGGCCGGGGCATTGTCCGAATTCTGGTTACAGGCACCGAGCGTCGTCAGCAGTACAAGGCTCCAGAGAATGGTGGTTTTCCTACTAATCAGGTTGTTGGATAGAATGAACGGGATTTTCATGGTCGTAAATGATGTTTAAGTGTTCACTACCACCATGACGTAAAGCCTTGCGCAAACGCTACAGTCCTTTCTAATTTTTTCACAAAAAAATCGTCAGTTCAACGCATTTCCGATCACGCAGGTCCGGTTATAAGCCTCCACGATTTCTCCAAACCGCTTCCAGTCCCGGCGCGTAGCGGCCGGAAACAGACGAACGAACTCTGCGCAGTCGCCGAACAGATGTTCGTGTTCATCATCAATCGTGCTTTTTTTCACGATTCGGGCATCGGTTCGGTCTTTCACCACCACAAAGCTGAGGTCTTTGGGATTGGTGCCAATGGTAAAGTTGCCGAAGGTGTATTCTGCATTTTTCTTCCAGCCGTTGGCATCGAAGTAGAGCGTAATTTTTCCGGGGTGACTCAGCCGTTCGAGCAGGGCGGTTCTGCCGTTCTGGCGGGGGTTTGGCACACGTTCGAATACCACTTGTTGGCGTTCGCGGGGGATGGCTCCGGTAGCATAGGCAAATTGGGGAATGGCTTGGGCTACCAATTGCAGCTTTTCGCCTTTCATTTTCACGACTTTATCGCCATCTAGCCGCACAGCCACGCTGGCGGGGGCGTCGTTCACCATCGTATTGATCCGGACCTTGCCGCGGATGGTATCCTTTTCGAGTGTTACCACATACCCTTCGGTCCAGGATGTAATGCCACCCAACGGCATATACTGGGCCATGCTGGTCAGACTACTCATTAATACAAGGGCAAAACTGATTCGTAGCGTTTTCATGATTAGTTGTTGTTTACTGGAAAGATTTAAAAAATAGCATTCTGCGACCGTCGAAGCAACGGAACCGTTACCCGAAACTCCTGCCCGTCATCATCAATCACCAACGCGGGTAGCCCCAGCCGCTGAAAGCGGTTAGCGAGTGTTCCCAGACCGTCTGGCACGGTAGTCACGCGCAACACTTTACGCTGGATTGAATTGATGACCAGCAGCCTGCCATCTTCGGCGGTTCGGATGGTAAGCCGCAGCGGTTTTTCGGGTAAAATAACATTGTATCGGATGGCGTTCTCCACCAGGGTCTGGAGTGTCAACGGTGGCAGGCAATCATCCAGGAAGGAGTCTGACAGCTGAAGGTCAACCGAAATGGCGGTTCCAAAACGCGTCTGGATCAGGTACAGATACGACCGGATGAAATCCCGTTCCCGCCGGAGTGGCGTCAATTCCCGCTCGTTTTCCTGCAACAAATAGCGGTATACACTCGCCAGCTCATCCAGAAACACACTCGCCTGCTTCTTGTCTTCAAAAATCAGCGATGACAGGGAGTTCAGGGAATTGAACAGAAAATGCGGATTGACCTGGTTCTTCAGACTATCGTACTGGCTTTGCAAGGTCGCTTTCTTGAGTGACTCGGCTTCCGTGATGGCCTCGTGATTTTTCTGCAGGTAATACATGCTCTCGTAAACGCCCCCAACCACCAGCACAAAAAACAGCGCCATACCGATGTGAATCAGGTAAACACGCGGAAACTCCGCCGGTGTGAGTAAGCCCGTCAAGTCGGCGTGACTGATGAACCAGGTTTCAAGCACCTGAAAAGGAATTGTAAACAGCGAATACCCCACGAAGGTGGCCAACATCCGGGGCCGGAACTGCTCCCGGCCAGCATACCAGCTCCGTACTTTCATGACCCACCACCGCAACAATCGCCAGGCCAGGGCCGTTGACACCAATCCCCAGCCAAATGCCTGCACCACCAGCGGGCCGTTGTATCCGTACTCCAATGCGTAGAAAAAGACAAAGGGCAACACCGCCACCGGAATGCCGATGCGTTGCAGCCATGCATCATTGATCGGTTCGGCTTTGTTTAGCGTTCGGGGGATTGACAGCTTGTTCACGTAATCGTACTGCTACTTGGAGAAATCGGCCTGTTGCTGAAGTGTTTAAATCGTCATTAAAAGTACACGGTGGACGGTCCTTGTCCAATGCAAGTCGGATGAATCCGCATTTTTGCCCGCTCAAACGGAAGAATTACGTACAGGCTTTTCAAACCCGTTTAGTTTCACTATTTTCAGGTTTAATTATAGAATTCTCACACGCAACGCCGTATTTCTATGATTACTAAATTCTTGCTCCAAAAAATCCAGCGCCAGGCTCTATTGCTTCTTTGGATTGGTTGTGTTGCTTTTGTGCCTTCCGAAGAACACAAAACGCTGGAAATTGGCGCATCAGCGCCGGATTTCTCCCTGCCCGGCATCGACGGCAAGCAGTATAGTCTGAAAAGCTTTGCAGGCTCCCCGGCCCTGGTCATCGTCTTTAGCTGCAACCACTGCCCCACCGCGCAGGCTTACGAAGACCGCATGATTCAACTGGTAAAGGACTACACGCCCAGAAAGGTAAACTTTGTCGTCATTTCCCCGAACAATCCCGCGACCGTAAGCCTGGCCGAACTGGGGTATACGGATCTTAGCGACAGTTTCGCCGAAATGAAAATCCGCGCCAAAGCAAAGGGCTATAATTTCCCGTACCTCTACGACGGCGATACGCAGGCAACGGCCCTGAAATACGGTCCTGTGGCAACACCTCATGTTTTCATTTTCGACAAAGACCGCAAATTGCAATACGCCGGACGGTTTGATGCCAAGGAAAAACCCGGAACGGGCAACGCCGAAGATACCCGGGCAGCTCTGGATGCAGTATTGGCGGGGCAAAAGGTGCCGGTGGCCACGACAAAGACGTTTGGCTGCTCGGTCAAATGGACGGAAAAGGAAGATTATATCCAGAAACAGAACGCCGAATGGGCCAAACGCCCCGTTTCGCTCGAAGACATCGATGTGGCCGGATTGAAAAAACTCCTCCGGAATGATTCCGATAAATTGCGCCTGATCAATGTCTGGGCCACCTGGTGCGGGCCGTGCGTACAGGAGTTTCCTGATTTCATCAGCATCGACCGGATGTATCGCGAACGGGATTTTGAACTGGTAACGGTTTCGGCGGATAAACCCGATAAAAAAGCCAAAGCCCTGGAATTTCTGAAAAAGAAAGAAGCGTCCAATAAAAATTACCTCTTCAGCTCGGACGATAAATATGCGCTGATCGAAGCCATCGATCCGAAATGGCAGGGCGCCTTGCCGTATACCATTCTGGTGGAACCGGGCGGAAAAATCGTATACAGCAAACAGGGCACAATCAACGTGCTGGAAATGAAGAAACAGATTGTAGAAAACCGGCTGATGGGGCGGTATTACTAAACCAGTACGACCTCCTCCGTTGGGTCGATCCGGAGCCAGAGCAAGCAACTGCACAGCAACAGAAATGCAATCAGAAACAACGGCAGGTTGAAATCACCGGTGACCTTTACAATATAGCCAAACAGAACGCCCAGAAAAACCGCCCCGAGTTGCCCCACGGTATTCATGGCTCCCGACACCATACCCGACTTGCTCCGGCCCACGTCGTTGCAAACCGCAAACGAAACCGGTAGCGTCAGGTCTTTGAAACCCATGCCCATTGATAGAAAAACCGCGGCCGTTGCGTTATCGGTCGTGAGCGCCGACAACAAAATCATCGCCGACGACAAGCCCAGCCCCACGATCCCAACCACCCGCCGACCGGTTTTCAGCCCATAGCGCTTGGCGAGCCAGTCACTCACGTAACCGCCGGTAAAGCACCCAATGGCACCCAAAAAAAACGGCAGTGTAGCAAACAGCTGCATTTCCTCCTTGTTGAAATGACGCCCTTCCCGAAGGTAGGTTGGCAACCAGCCGGTGAAGAAATACGCGCCGTACATGTAAAAATGGAACATCAGCATAATGGCCCACATATTCTGACTGCGCAACACCGCCCGCCAGGGAATGTGGTGGCTCGCGATCCGAAACCGTCGATTCTCTTCAATGTATTCCCGTTCTTCGACGGCAATATTCTGCTTCTCCCGCGGAAAATCCCGAAACCAGACATACCAGCAGATGGCCCAGACGATTCCCAACAGCCCCATCGCATAGAACGAAACGCGCCAGCCAAACTGCGTGGCAACCGGCACTACGATCCAGGGTGCCAACATCCCACCCACGCGACCAGCTGCCCAGATGTAGGCCTGCGCGCGGCCTGTTCCCTGCCGTGGAAACCAGCGCGAAACCACAATGGATGCGTTCGGGTAAGCCCCAGCTTCGCCCACGCCGAACAAAAACCGTACAACAACCAGGTAGAGCCAGGTAGTAGCCGTGCCCGTCAGCGCCGTAAATGCCGACCACCAGCCCACCACGCGCGTCAGCACCCGCCGGGGTCCCAACCGGTCGCCCAGTGCCCCCGTCGGCAGTTCGAAAAGCGCATAGGAAAGAGCAAACGCACTCAGCACCCAGCCCCACTGATCATTGCCAATCTGGAGGTCGGTTTTGATGTCGGATGCAACCAGTGAAATACAGGTGCGATCAATGTACGTAATGGCCGAAAGCGCGAACAAAAACGAGAGAACCCGTGAGCGATAGTTCATGAAAGAGCCGAAGGAAAATTGTCCGACTCAAAATAGTGAAATGTCTGCTATTTCACGGTTTTTAGTTTACGGTTTAACCTAGCGTAAGCCATTGTGAATAGGGGCAGCCTACGAGAACCGTAAGCTTATAAAAAATCCTCCCGCATTGGTGTAAAAACGTCCACCAGCACCCCGGCTTCCAGCGCCAGCGCACCGTGTGGTACATTCGGCGGTAGATGATACACGTCGCCCGCTTTGAGTTCGCGGGTTTCATCGCCAATGGTGATTGCAAACCGTCCCCGCTCGACGTAACTCATTTGCGTGTGATAATGGTGATGCATAGCGCCAACGCCCCCCGCTTCAAACGCCACTTTCACCAGCATCAGCTGGGCGTCGTACGCCATGATTTTGCGCCGGACACCGGGGCCAACCTCCTCCCAGGGCAACGTCTCGTCATTGATAAAAAGATGGTCAAATACTGGCATTCGATCGTAGGTTTTGCGTGAGAATCGGAACAAAAATACCAGATCGTATAAACTATCGCTCTATCCGGGTATGACCAGACAATAGTTTTTATACACCCAAACCAAAACTCAACAATTAACCCGCTATCTTAGTTAATCCAATAAGCGTACTGTCCGCCCGACTTGTCTCATTACCAATGACTAATTCCCCGCTGGGTTCATCTGCCGATCCGTTAGGCACTGAAATTTCTCGATTACGAGCGTTGATGGACAGCTCGCAATCGGCCTTATTTCTACTACAGCCAGTTCGGGATGAGGAAGGGATAATCACCGATTTCATTTTCACAATTGTCAACAAAACACTCGCGAATTTTCTTGGCCAGGAACCGTCCGCCATCGTGGGCCAACCCCACAGCCGGTGGTTTCCGCGCTACCAATCCAATGGCATTTTTGAGCATTACTGCCGGGCTTTCGACGAGGCACAACCGCTCGAAATTGAGCACCATTATCAGAACGATGGAACCGATAGCTGGATAACCCTGATCGCCGACCGCTTCGGGGACGAGCTGCGCGTCACGTTTCTGGACATTACCAAAAACAAACGCACGCAATACCAGCTGGAATCCACCATTCACCAAATCAAAAACTCCAACGAAAACCTGGAGCAGTTTGCCTATATCGCTTCCCACGATTTGCAGGAACCGCTGCGCAAACTTCAGGCGTTTGGGGACGTATTGCAAAGTCAGTTTGCCGACAGCCTGGTGGATGGCGAAGTCGACCTGGTCCGGCGTATCCAGAATTCGGCAAAACGCATGCAGGTGCTGGTGCGCGATCTGCTGACGTATTCTCGCTTATCCACCCAGACCGAGCCATTTGAGCCGGTTTCGCTTTCGCAGCTGATCAAAGAAGTTCTGAGTGACCTGGAAGTGACCATTACGGAGCGGAAAGCCACGGTACGGGTAGCGCCCCTTCCGAATCTGCTGGGTAACGCGTTACGGCTGCGGCAGTTGTTCCAGAACCTGATTACGAATGCAATTAAATTCCAGAAATCCGATCAAAAACCGCTGGTTCAGATCAGCGCCCGTCACCCTGATCTACAGGAACTTCCGGAGGAATTGAGAAATCAATCAGAACGGGTTTTTCTCCTGATTGAAGTTGCGGATAACGGCATCGGGTTCGATGAAAAATACAAAGCCCGCATTTTTCAGCCCTTCCAGCGCCTGGAAAGCCGGTCGTCCTACAGCGGAACCGGGATCGGCCTGGCTATTTGTAAAAAAGTCGCCGAAATCCACGGCGGAACCGTTGACGTGGTCAGTCAGGTTGGCCAAGGTTCGACATTCAAGATTTTCTTACCGGCTTACAGCCAGAATGCTCAGCCAACCTCCTGATTTTGCGGCTGGGTGTGCCGGAAAAGATCGTGGTAGGTTCGGAACGTCCGGTGGGCTGCTTCAACAATTTTGTGGTGTTCTGATTCGGGCTGCTCGGCCAGCATTGCTCCGAATGCTTTCCATTTTGTCATGGCTTCGGCCCCGTATCCACGGTAAAAAAGGGCATTTTTCAGCACAGGTTGTAACGACGGATTTTTCTGCAAATAATGCAGCACCACTTTACCACCCAGCATCGACCCTTCGCCCACGTAGGCTGCGCCCAGCAACTCAACCGGCGACCAACCCACAAACAGCCCGGGCATCGGATCGGGTAACGGAGTGTTTAGCTCCGCCAGATCGTGCGCCAGCCAGGGCGTTTTCCGGCGTTCATCCGGGTGGTACTCCCGAAAAAATTCCGGATGCTGATCAATAGCCGCTTCCAGCGCGTGGTGAAATAGCCAGTGAACCCGGAGCAGGTGAGTATATTGCTCAGGTGACAAGGTGCCCGCCCGCAACGGCTCGGTATACAACAGCTCCTCGGTTTGTTCGTGTACAGGACGGGTTTCCTGCCGTAGTCGCTCGGCTAACATCATGCTTTCAAAACAACATTGTTATCGATCAGCCAGAAATCGCACAACCGGCGCAGCAACTGACTAATTGACTGATAACTACCGGGCTTGACAACATACGCGTTGGCACCCAGCAGGAAAGACTGGCTAATATCCTGCGGACTATCGGATGTACTGAATACGACAATGGGCAGTAGCCGGGTCCGGGCCACGGAGCGGGCCCGCTGAATAATTTCGAAACCGCTGTATTCTGACAGATCCAGATCGAGCAACAGCAACTTGGGCAACGGAGCCGTGTCTTGCTGGTACTTTCCTTCGGCAGTGAGGTAATCGAGGGCTTCGGAGCCAATGTTGATTACCTTATAGGAGATTGTCTTCTCCATTTTCCGAATAACCCGCCCAAAAAGATCGGCGTCATCCGGGTTATCTTCAACATATAATACATCTAACATCGTCGTACTAAGTTTACTGGATTTGTGCCTCTTTGGGGAAAGACACCGAGAATACCGTCTCGCGATTTGGTTCGCTATGGAACCAGATTTTGCCTTTGTGACGGCTAACAATCCGTTTCACAATGGCCAGCCCAACACCGGTTCCTTCAAACGTGGCAGCATTGTCCAGTCGTTTGAACAGGTCAAACATTTTCCCGGCATGCCGCATATCAAAGCCGATTCCGTTGTCTTTTACGCTGTAAATGACTTCCGTTTCGGTTTCGCGCCCTTCGACCTGAACAATGGCTTCTTTGACCCGCTGCGTATACTTGGCGGCATTGGACATCAGGTTCGTAAAGACCTGGTTCACCATCGTCGGATCACCGTAAATCGGCGGTATGTTGCCAAACTCAATCTGGATATTACGGTCCTTCTTTTTCTCTGTAATCAGAATTTCATCCCGGATCACATCGAGTAACTTTGTCATATCCAGTTGCTTGAAATTCAATTCTGTACGGCCCATGCGGGAGTAATACAGAATATGCCGGATCAGGGATCGCATCCGCTCCGTCGAATCCAGAATTTTCTGAAACATCACGCGCGTATCGTCGTCCATCACACCGCCCTGTTCCTCCAGGATGATTTCGGCGTAGCACCGAATGGACGACAAAGGCGTCCTTAAATCATGGGAAACCGTATAGCTGAACGCATCCAGCTCTTCGTAGGCCACCCGCAACCGTTCGTTCAGTTGCCGGACTTCATTGGCTTTCCGGGCCACCACCTGCAATACGTCTTCACGCAGCTTGATGGCTACCGCTATTTCAGACTCTTTCCACGGTTCCGAAGTATTGCGGACAGTTTGCGACCACGCTTCAAAACTCTTGCGGGGGTGTAGTTGCATCTGCCCGTTCTCGGCTACGGTTACGGGTTTGTCCGGATTTCCGGCCCAGGTGACCTGCCGAATCCGTTCGGGCTTAAACCAGAGGATGTACTCACTCAAATCTTTCGACAAAGCAACAGCCAGCAGCCCGGAAGCGACGTCGCGAAATGATTCGGCCGTTGGGTACAGTTCCGGAAGCTGATTGGTTTCAAAGAAGGTATCGAACGACTTGGTTCCGAGCCAGTTGGTAATACCCGCCATAGCAGATTCACTCGGCACCGAACCCAGGGCATAGAACTTGTTGTCAAACGCCAGCACCGCGCCCGTTGCCCCCGTAATATCCAGGGCTGTTACCTCGTGTTGGGTCAGCCCAGCCACAACATCCCAGTCTTTCAGAATCTGGCCATTCAGCTTCTGCTCGTTTTGCTGAACCTGAAACAGAAAGGACTGGTCTTCTTCATCTTTGCGGAATTCGAGGGCCGACGATAGCAGCTGGCTCACAAATTTGGCCGCCTGACGCGCCGGATAATCCACAAACCGGGGCGTTGAATGATGGCAGGAAATCAAGCCCCAGAGTTCTCCCCGGTACAACAGCGAAATGCTCATCGATGCCTGAACGCCCATGTTTTTGAGGTACTCAATATGAATCGGCGATACGGCCCGCAACACCGAATGAGTCAAATCCAGCGGTTGCCCATCCGCGTTCTCAGCCGCCGACAAAATGGCCGAGGGCGTACTGTTCACGTCCGCAATGAGCCGCACGAGATTGGTTTTATACAACTCCCGGGCCTGCCGCGGAATATCCGATGCCGGGTAATGCAATCCCAGATACGAGTCCACATTCGGATCCCGTTCTTCCGCAATGACCTCGCCGTGCCAATCCGGCCCAAAGCGATACACCATAACCCGGTCGTAACCAATAATCTGCTTAACCCGCCGGGTGGTATTCTGGATCAATTCCGTCAGCGTGCGGTTCGACTGTACTTCAGTCAGCGCTTCGGCAACCAATTGCTGATCTAGATTACTGCGCGTCGAAATGGCCGCTTCCCATTCGATCAGAATAAGGCCTTCATGCTGGTGCACAATCAGGTTGTAGTCGTTTCCGTTGATCCGGAAGCGATGCGGATTCATCCGCGACCAGGCATTATCCCGCTTTCCAACGTTCAGAATATCTAGCAACTCCGAAAGCGGCAGGTCAGTCTGAGTCAGTAATGCCGCCAGCGGTTTTCCCAGCAAATCGCGGGCCGGCTGGTTAACCAGCGCCTGAATGTTTTCGCTGGCGTACCGAATAATAAGCTCATCCGCCGTTACGGCCACTAAGTAACCGTGGGACTGAATATAGCCGGGAATGCGGATCGGCTCGGTTTCGCAATTGGTTAGGTCAAGATTCGATATCGTGGCTGTAGGTACAGTCATTTGTTATGTGTGGCAGACCCCTAAGGTCCGGATGGTTAGTTCAGTATGAGTAGTCCAATTGGATAAGGTAAGCGGAGGGACGTCACTAAACAAATAAAACAAAAAAATCTTAGTTTAAGTTTAAGTTAACTTCTAAAAGCCCGGCAGGCGCTGTAACAATCCCTTGGGTTTGAAAGGGAAGTGCCAGCCAGCCACCAACCGAATATCGGTATTAAAGCTACGAAGAATATTGTCGCCTTCCAGATTCCCGGAAAGAAAGACAACCGAATACGTTGCCCCCGCAAAATACCGTCCATTGTTGTACCCAAACGTCACGCGGGAATCGCCCTGCACGCCCATCCGAATCGGCAGCGACTTGGTCTTCTCCCCCACCCAAACCCGGTTGGCGTTGTGTAGCGCCACGCCCGGCCGGGCCAGCAGCGTTGCAAAGAAATTATTGCGAAACACGAACGTTTGAATGTAGCCGGCGTTGAGGCTGTAACTAAACGAACGGTAACGCACCAGGTCGGCGTTTAGCGGGAACAACGGTTTGGTCGCGGGCGGAAACAGCGACGAGTCAGCCTTGATCTGGGTAAAAACCAACGTAGCACCCACCAGAAAAGACCCTGCACTTTTCTTCTGCCGTTCGCGCTGCATGAGCGAAGCCGGGTTGGAAAACCGCTGGTGATTGAAGCAGTAATACACGGAGTTGTACCAGCCCAGACTCGACAGGTCCGGGCGCTGCGGAAAATCTGAATGGATGGCAAACCAATTTTTATCGAGCACATCCGGATTATTCAGGTACAGCCCCCGGTACCATTGAAAACTGGAGTTGAACCAAACCCGTCGGCCGTTGTAGCTCAGGCTGGTTCCGAATCGGCGGGTCTTGCCCTTCGCGGCCCGCGATTGCTGGTTGATAAATGGGATTCGGGTGGTCAGTTCGGCGCTGAGCCAGGAGTAGCTCGCGCCCAGCCCGAAGGACGACGCGCCGTTGGGTTTGTAGGTCAGTTTATCGTCTTTTCCGATAAACTGCAAAAAATAGTCGTGTCCCTGCGCAATGGCCCGGAGGTGCAAATGGGCGTAGTAGCTGGCAATGTAATTGGTATCGACTTTGGGCGACCGAATCGCGAGCAGCGTATCCAGCGAAATACCCAGCACTTTGATTTCCTTCCGGGTTGTGTCGGACTGCGCCCGCGCAACGCCACAAAAACTGGCGGAAATGGTAAACACCAGCCATACAATTTTCCACGAGTACCTGCGCAAAACGGTAAATGTACGTTTCATTAACAACGCCCTAAAGCTAATTGTCCTTTATAACTGCCAACAGCCTCATTCGGTTAAATCTCTGCGGATTCGATGGGTATAAAACCCGTATTTCAGGCCTATACCTTATCTTTATTCGTCTTTACTCCTGACCCGATATGCATCCGTTGTTTAGCCTTTTACTCTGGCTGGTTACGATCAACCCCGTTGCGCCAGCGCCCAGCTGGAAGTTAGTCTGGTCCGATGAGTTCAACACGCCCGGCCGCCCCGATCCCAAAAAATGGACGTTTGAAAACGGTTTTGTCCGCAACAACGAGCTTCAATGGTACCAGCCCGACAATGCGTGGTGCGAAAATGGTTTGTTGATTATCGAAAGCCGCCGGGAAAACCGTCCGAACCCGCACTACGAACGCGGCAGCACCAACTGGAAAACCAGCCGCGATTCGATTCGCTATACCTCGGCCAGCCTGCTGACGAAAGGACTGCACCAGTGGCAGTATGGCCGTTTCGAAATGCGGGGGCGCATCGACACCCGGCCGGGAATGTGGCCCGCTTTCTGGACGTTGGGCGTTGCGGGCGAGTGGCCTTCCAATGGCGAAATCGACATCATGGAATACTACCGGAATAGGCTGCTGGCGAATGCGGTCTGGGGCACCAACAAACAATGGGTGGGCGAATGGAGCACCACTAAAAAGGCGCTGGACACGTTCAACGACCCGGACTGGTCGAAGAAGTTTCACACCTGGCGCATGGATTGGGACCCGCATTTTATCAAGTTGTACGTTGATGATCAGTTGCTCAACTCGGTCGATTTATCGAAAACCGTCAATGGTGACGGCAGCGGTAAAAATCCGTTCCACCAGCCGCATTACATCTTATTGAACCTCGCCATTGGTGGGCAAAACGGTGGAGATCCATCAGCTACGACCTTTCCAGCCCGGTTTGAAGTGGATTATGTCCGGATTTACCAGCCGTGAGGATGTTGTTTCGCGGAGTTTCAAGAATTCATCTCCGCAAAAGTCGCTGTTCCAGCGCTGGTCGGTAGCTGGCCGCCAGCGGAATGGCCACATTGCCGACCGTTACCTGATGACGCTCCAGTTTTCGGATGGCGTTCAGGGCAACCACGTACGATTTATGAATCCGAATAAAGTGGTCGGCGGGTAACAGGGCCACCATATCGGCCAGGGTCATGCGGGTGGTGATCTGGCGGTTTTGTTCGTGAATAAAAATCAGATTGGTATCCGAGCGAATGTAGAGCACGTCAGCCAGGTTGACGCGTATCCAGTCATACCCGTCTTTCACAAAAATGCTCGATGGTTCTCCACGCTGGAGCAAATGCTGTGTATACGCCCGGTTGCAACTTTGCAGAAACCGGCTGAACTCAATCGGCTTGAGCAGGTAGTCAAGTGCGTTCAGCGCGAACCCTTCCAGTGCATAATCGGCGTAAGCCGTCGTAAATACGATCGGCTTGTGAAGCGGAGCGATCAACTGGGCAAAATCCGTTCCCGGCAGGTCCGGCATCCGAATATCCAGAAAGATCAAATCGACCCGTTGCGTATGAATGTGGTTCAGCGCATCCGTTGTGTTCACGAAGGTGTCTGCCAGATTCAGAAAAGGCACTTTATCAGCATACCGAACGAGCACTTCCAGCGCTGCCGGTTCATCATCGATTGCAATAGCACGCAGCATAGTTTTATAAATCGATCCGCAAGGTAACGGTGAATAACTGATCGCTTTGTTGAATCGTCAACTCATGTCGGTCTGGATACAGCAGTACCAAACGCTGACGAACGTTTTTGATCCCAGTCCCGAAGTTACTTTTAGCTTTTGCTTCTGCATTTACTGTATTGATTACCCGCATATGAAGCTGACGGTTCTCAACCAATATATCGAGCTCCAGATGAGCCGGATGTGCCAGACTGATGCCGTATTGAAACATGTTTTCTACAAATGGAATGAGCAGCAATGGAGCCAACTGGGCGGGCTGTCCATCCCAATCCAGCCGGGTTTGCACCTGCAGCTGGTCAAGCTGGGGTAATCGGGCCCGTTGTAAATGCAGGTATTTCTCCAGAAATTGAAATTCCTCTTCAACGGAAATCAGCGGGCGCGCCGATTCTTGGATCGTAAACCGCAAAATTCCCGCTAACTGTCCGATCAGTTCGGCCACCGACTCATTTTCCGACCGCTGGGCTTCGTTGTAGATCGTATTTAGCGCATTGAACAGAAAATGAGGGTTAACCTGGGCTTTCAATGCGGTTAGCTCGGCCGCCGTTTTCTGCTGGATGAGTTCTTGCTGCTGCCGCCGGGTACGAAGTCCATCGGCAATAAAACCGTACAGAACGATCAATCCGATCAACAAAACCGCCACCAGCATATTTTCATCAACGAAGGTATCTTCCTGATCGGTGCGAATTTGCAGGACTTCAAACAGGCCCCAGCCCAGCAAACAAAGCCAGACTCCGTAATACGGCCCACGTCTTGGCTGATGCATCCACCACCGAAAAGCGAACCGATAGTTGAGGTGCGCCAGCGTTCCGAGGCAAAGCAACAGAAAAAACAGTCCTAACAGGTAACGAACCAAACTACCCAGATCGGGCAGGTCTTCATCCCGTTGCGCACCGACCAATCGGTATAGTTTCCAGCCCCAGTAACTCAGCACAACCGTCAACGTCCCGATCAGCAAAAGAATCGGTTGCGATGGCCAAATGGAAAGGGTAGATCGCCGGTTCATGTTCAAAACAAACTTAATCAGTTGGCCGGGTCATGTTTTCAGGTTTCATTCGCTTAATTTCCTGACGGGCCTGTTGCGGACTTACCGGCACCATCAGGAGGGTAGCGGTAAGAAAATCAACGTCCACCACTGCTTTCACGTAATACGTCTGCCCCGGCTGCACCTGTAACCAAAGCGGTCGACTGTTCGAAAAATAATCGCCGTAAAACTCAATTTTAACCCGGCCGGGCATCAGAGGTAATTGAACATACCGTTTGGACGACAGCTTTCCAACCTTCTGATCGTTGATTTTAAAGGGATAGGCCGTTCCCAACTCCCAAATAAATGTTTTTTCCCGATAAAGTATCAACTGCGCCGGTTCCGGCTGAGCTGGCAATTCCACAGTAAGCGAAAAGGCCACAAGCAGCTTGTACAGCACCGTTTTCATGGTGTCGCCCGAGCCCGTTTATTCCGGGAAAGATACAATCCAACCTGGAGGTAAAACTGGCTGATCAGATCCTGCGGAGCATCCAGCAACGGATAAGCATCCGATTGCCAGGACCGGGATTGAAAACTACGCCGGTAACCGATCCGGGTTACCCATTGAAAGCTATCAGCCCGTTTTTCCCGCTGGGACACCTCGATATTGACCTCCCAAAAACCACTGTTTAAATACAACGATGGAACGCTACCTATCGAACTATGTTGAAAAATATTCTGAAACGAAACTGGCTGACTGGTCGGCCTAAACAAACTGTATTCGTACCGGATGCTGCCAACACTGGCATTCACAAAAACCCGTTGGTTACGGGTGTTTGCAACATCGTACCCAACCATGAAATCTACCCCACTCAGGTTCTGACGCCGGGCGACGAAATTAGATCGCCCCTGTAAACTGGGCGGTAGTAAGCGTTGATCTACACCGAAAAATGGATGAACCATTACCTTGACCCGTTGCCATCGGTAACCCAGGCCAGCTGTCACAATCCGATCGATATGCTTATCGAAATCCACCTGGTTATTCCGAAAAAAAGCTTTCATTCCTGAAAGGCGGGTCAATGTATACGCAAATCCGGGCTCGACTATATATCCAGATTTGAAATTACTTTTGGGCGGGATAACCGGATATGTGGTAGAGTCTGTTGACTGCCCCCAAGCCGAAGAGGCCGTTAAAAAAGCCAACAATAGAAAATGTTTCATGAAATAGGTGTTGTGTTCGGACATTCAAAAGAATCGCTCGGAACCACCGTTTCCAAAAGTATGTGGGCAAGTCCATCAGGTTTGTGCCCAAGCTGGCATAATTCGTGCCGATCCCGGCGAGTGGACCGTCGCGGCCTCTCTCTTGCCGAAGCAAACAAACTGCTCATTGCTGAGTTAATAAATCGTCTGAAAAGCGATTCCGGGCACGTTCTGGTGCGGGTCGATCCGGGCGGAGATACCTGTCGCGTTATTGTTTAGAACAATGATGACGAGTCATTTCGGGTAAAACCGTTCATGGTCCGTATCAGTCGCGGTAACGGTTCTTCCTATCCCCATCTGACAGTACAGTTATGAGCATCCACATCGGCACTTCGGGTTGGAGTTACGACCATTGGCAGGGCGTTCTGTACCCGCCCAACACGCCTGTATCCGACCGGCTGGCGTACTATGTCGAACACTTCCAGACCGTTGAACTCAACAGCAGTTTTTACCGCTGGCCCCAGACCAGCACGTTTGCCGGTTGGCGCAGCCGCCTGCCCGACGGTTTTAAGCTCACGGTGAAAGCCCCGCGCGGATTGACCCACGCCCGGAAGCTTTACGAGCCGGAAACCTGGCTGGAACGCATCAAAACCTGCTGGCATACCCTGGGAGAAAAAAGAGCGGTATTGCTGGTCCAGCTTTCACCGCACCTGGCCTTCGACTACCAGCGACTGGCGTACTTTCTGGAACAGATTCCCGACTGGCTGCCCGTTAGCATTGAATTCCGGCACCTGAGCTGGCACAACGAAGATACCTTTGCCCTGCTGGAAAAACACCAGGCGGCCTACTGCATCATGAGTGGTGCCAATCTGCCCTGCATTCTGAGGGCGACGGCCCCTTTTGTATACGTCCGAATGCACGGCCCAGACCAACAACACCTTTACGGGGGCTCTTATTCCGATGACGATTTGCACTGGTGGGCCGACCGCATCCGGGAGTGGGTCGGTATGAACAAGGATGTTTACGTTTATTTCAACAACGACGGCGAAGGAAATGCGGTCCGGAATGCGTTGTCGTTGAAAGCCATTCTCGGGTAAATAAACTACACCTGGATTTTACACCCGTGGGCGCTGTCTCGTAGCTGGTTTTCCAGCGAATTACCGTCGAGCAAAGCCCAGTGCTGGCTAATCTTTCCATCCCGTACTTTGAAGCAACGGTACCCAATTGCGGTGGCTTCCGTGCCGATTGGTTCGATACCGCGCCAAGCGCCAATGTGCCGGACGTTCATTCGAAACTTCAGAATGCAGGTGTCGCCCTGCGCTACGATTTCTTCAATAACGGTTTTGTGCTCAAATGCCTGTCCGGTGGCCAAGATCCACTGCTTCAGCCCTTCCCGATTGGCAGCCAACGTCGCGGGCAACGAATGATCCACGAAGTCAGGATGCAGAAAGGTATCCAGTGCTTCAAAACGGTTTTCATTCCAGATTTGTCCGATAAATTCAGTAATGAGAGCGTGGTTGTTTGCTGGTTTTTTCATGTCCTAGGTTGATTAACACCGGCAAAATTCGGGTAATTTCCAGGAAGCAGCCTGTGACAAAAATCACAAAATGAAGGCTCACCGGTTTTTACGAATCCGGCTCAGGGTTTCCCGCGCGATGCCCAGGTACGAAGCCAGTTGCCCAAGCGAAACCCGCTGCAACAAGCGAGGCTGGTGCTGGATCATGTACTGATACCGTTCGGCGGGGGAATACAGTTTGAATAGATTTCCGTGTTCTTCCTGCTCAATCAGCATTTGTTCCAGCAGGTTACGACCAAACGATTCGATTTCGACCGATTGGCGGTATAAACGCAGTAGTTTTTCTTTCTCGAATGCCCAAACCGTTGCGTCTTCACCGGTCAGAATCGAGTAGTTGGCTGGAGTCTCCGAACGCAGGCTCTTCAGATCCGTCACAAAGCTATGTTCGAACGAAAATCGGGTGTTGATTTCCTGGCCGTCTTTGTTGTAAAAGGTGCGCAGGTATCCTTTTTCAATGTACCAGATTACCCTGCAAACCTGACCTTCCCGCAACAGGTACTGTCCCTTCTTCAACGCCTTCACCTCCGCAGCATCCAACAATAGCCCCAGCGCTTCGGCAGAAACAGCAGAAACCTTCTGAAGACTGATTGTCAGGCCATTCGTTACCATACGTTGTCAGATGGTTTTCACTCAAACTCCCATTTACTTAGCCAAAGATCTTTGGTCTGTTGCTGAAACCGCTTGAGTTTTTCCTGCATCCGTTTCAACTCCTTCTGATAACGGGGGTCGTTTGCCAGATTGTTGACCTCATCGGGGTCGGTTTGCAGGTCGTATAATTCAAAGCGCGGGCGGTATAGATACGCGTCGACGGTTCGTTTGCCATAGAGTTTCCGGTTTACCCGGCGAACATCCTGCCACGTAAACGAATGGTACAGATCGAGCGCCATCGGAAAAGACAGGGCGTGGGCCAGGTTGAAAATCAGCTTGTACCGCCGTTCGCGCAGGACCCGCATCGGGTAATATATCGTCACTTCGTGAAGCGTATGCGACCCGTACACCGCATCCCAACCCGCTGTTTTTTCCTGCTCAATCATCGATTTGAAACTCCGCCCCTGGCCATACATGGTGTCGGATAAGGCCCCGGCAAAATCCAGCAGCGTTGGCGTAATATCGACCCACGACACCATCGCATCCTGCACAAACCCCGGCTTTTGCGGTTTGGGTAATTTCACAATCAGCGGCAGCCGCATGCCCGGTTCATACAAGGTCGTTTTTGATCCGGGAAACGGCGCTCCATTGTCCGACAGGTAAACGATGACGGTATTGTCGTACTGGCCGGTTTCTTTGAGCAGGGCCACTAGCCGCTCTACACCCTGATCCAGCCGACTAACCGATTCGTAGTACTGCGCCAGTTCCATGCGCGTCGCCCGAGTGTCCGGCAAATAAGGAGGCACCCTAACCTGAAAAGGCTGGTAGAAAATATCGTGTACCTGCGGGTATCCGCCCGGACGGTTGCCAAACCGATTGGCCTGATCGCTCTTGAAAACTGGTGATCCATCGGCGGCCACGGCATTACTACGGTGTGGGTCGTCGGTGGCGAAGTACAGGAAGAACGGTTTTTCGGAAGCGTCCGAGAACAACGGATAACACAGATCGGCCATTTCGACCGGACTGCGGCCAATCGACGCCGGGTTGTTGGTTCCGCCCGCCTGAATTATCTTCTGAAAATGATAGGTCTGCTCGGGCGCGACATGAAATTTGCCAATTCGGGCGGTTTGATAACCCGCTCTTTCGAGCAAAACCGGCAGTGACCGGACAGTATCGAACGAGCTGAAGTGGTGTTCGCGGTGCTCCAGTCCGTACATCCCATTGGCGTGATTGTGCAAACCCGTCAGCAAAACCGACCGGCTGGGGCTGCAACTGGCCGTGGTGCAGAACGCATGGGTAAAACGGGTGCCCTCGGCGGCCAACTGATCAATATGTGGTGTTTTGACAACCGGATTGCCGTAACATCCTACCGCTTCACGCCCGTGATCGTCGGCCACAATCAAAACGATATTGGGTCGTGCATCCTTTCGTTTTTGGGTGTTCTGAGCCGGGAGAGAAACCGTTGCCAACGCAATCAGCAAGACGGTTGACAGGACACGGACCATGCGGTTTGGTGTCATCGGTTCACAGGCGTTTTTCGTAACAGTAGAACCGCAGGCCCGGTCGGAATCCCAGCCCGATTTCACCGGCAAATGCATACCCTAGCTTTGGAAAAAGCCGCTGTGTTGCTTCGTTCTGGGTGTTGGTATCGATGCGTAAAACCGTAATTCCACGCTGCCGAGCCACTTCCTCGGCCTGTTTCATAAGCTGGGCAGCAATGCCACGTCCGCGAATCGCCGGATCGACGGCTAGTCGGTGCACGACCACGGCGGTTTCGGTCAGATCCCAGCCGACCTGCGCGTATTCTGGTTCTTGATCGGTGGTAATCGCGGCAACGCCCACTCGTTGCCCGTCAAGCTCGGCTACCCAAAGCTGATCGTGTGCAATGTCATTCTCAAAGACGGCAGCATTGGGATAATGTTCATCCCATTGAAAATTGCCGCTGGCCTGCATCAGCGGAACCACGCGCTGAATCAGTTGGAGTAAGTCCGGAATATCGTCAAACGTTGCGGGTCGAATAATCATCACGTAATGCCGCTTTGATGTGATTGGCAAGCGCAAATAACGGAAGTTTTCGCCGACAAAACCGTTTGCTAGCCTAGTTCCTGAACCAGCTGTTCTTTGCGGCTGGATGCTTTTTGCAGAACGGGTTCGGCTCCTACCGAGGTTGGATGCAGCTTCATGCCCACAAAAAAGAACAGGGAAGTGAAAAACGAGTAGAAAACAATGCCTTTCTGCTGCGACCAGACGTTCTCGGTAAAAAACGTAATGACGAAAACGATCAACAGGGCTGCATACAGGTGATCACGCCGTCGGAAGGCATTGGCAAACTGGATGCCGAGTGCCAGCAGCAACAAGACAATACCCACTAAGCCAAATGAGATCCACTGGTTGAGGTATTCGTTGTGGGTGTCGTGCGGTTGCAGCGGTGCGTTATAAATCCGGGAGTAGGCTTCATACCGGGCATTCAGCGCCGGATCAACCCCACCGGGCCCAACGCCCATGAGCCAGTTTTCTTTCAATACATCCAAATCGACCATCCAGATCACATGCCGCATCTGAATCGAATTATCCATCGGATTGTCGTTTGGTTTGGCATTCAGCGCCACCGAAAACTCGTCGATCCGCTGGCTGCTGAACGGAATAGAAATACAGGCGACCGAAACCGAAACCAGCAACACGGTCATGATGGGGACAAACTTTTGTTTGTAAGCCCGGTTGATCCAGCCGTAATACAGCAAAATGACAAAAAGCGCAATAACGGGTGCTTTAGGCATCAGCGCCATCAGAAACATGAACAACGGGAATAAAACCGCACCCAGCTTCCAGCCTTTTAGTTTTTGGTGCTGCGTCGGTGAAATCAGCAGGATAGCCACAGCCAGGCAAAGGTAAATGCCCATATAGGTGGGGTGTAGTCCTGTAACTTTCTCAAAATAAAGCCGGTACTGAATGTGTGCATCGGGTTGGATGGTATGCCAGCCGTATTCGGCCAGGTACAGTACGTTACCCATCAGACAGGAAATAAAGCAGGCGTAAACAAAGAAATTCAGCTCGCCCGCAATGGTCTTACGTGTCTGCGGCTGCAATAGTAATATCACAAACGGTCCCGCAAACAAGGTTGCTTTTTGCTCAAGATCAAAGAGGACCCCGGGCAGGCCAGCCGCATCCGTAAAAGGCAGATAGATGAGATACATCAGATAAAGGCTACCCAACAGCAATGCGCCACCGTAAGGCCGAAAACTCTTTGTTTTATTGATGAAGTTGTCTCTAACCACCCAAAACAGGAAGATTCCCATCAGTAAAAAAATCTGCACGCGATTGGGCAGAAAGAAGGAAATCATTACAAGCCGGGACAAATGCTTATCGTACGCAATCAGGTTATTCATTCGTTTTGAGGTTATCGGGGATACCATCAGGAGGGCAAATTGAACTGGCATCAATACACTGGACTAATACACTGGATTACAGCACATTAAGACAGGAGATTATTTATTAATTACCTCTTCATCTACCACGCCATGCGTTCCCACTATTTCATCCTATGACCCATAGGACTGGAAAGTAGTTGCAATTGTTTCAGCAATCTTATCGTATAGACCCTTTACGCTGACAAACGAATTGGAGCTAACGCATTGTCTGTTAATGCCTTTTTTTCGATCAACCGGCTCAAAAAAAGAGCGCCAATCGATCCTGCACTACTCTATTTGTGACGGCTTCCGGTGCGCTTCCAACGGTTTTTTTCGCTAAAGAACGAAAAAAGCCAGTCCGGAAAAAGTTCAGCGGCTGTACCCGTCCAAATACGCAGCCCCAAGATGCAACAAAACAGCCCGGCACAAGCTGTGCCGGGCTGTAACAGTATCCCTAAACCCTTATAATCTCACTAATCGTACTTTTTATTTTTCGAGCAGAACGCTGTCCTGAGCATTACCCGTGAAGGTATTCACAGTTGACGCATCGGCGTTCAGCTTGCCCGTGTAGCTAACAAAGATTCCGTAGCCACCACTTTTGGAAACCGTCGTATTTTTGAGTGTCAGATTGCCGCCGTACAGAGCCAGGTTTGCTTTTTTACCCGAAACAATGGTTAGGCTGCCCCCGTTGCTGATCTCAGCATTTTCAATCAGGTTCCGTGAATTGGTTGAATAAATGATCAGCCCTTTCCAAAAAGCCCCGGTGCGTTCAGCGCCCGTCAACGTTACTTTCTCGGTGGCCGTTCCTTTGGCAATCAGATAGCCTTTGCTATTGATCATCATGACCACATCGCGCGATGCCTCAATCGTTACACCCGGACTCAGCGTCAGACCAATTTCAATCGCGAAATCACCCAGCAACCGGTACGGTGTTTTATCTTTAAAGCCATTCCAGGTAACATCATTACCTTCCCGCAGATAATAGCCTTTAATTTCAACCACATTCCGGCCATTCTCACCCGTGAAAACCGAAGCAGCATCCAGATTGACGACGTTTGCCGGATCGACAATGATCCCCGATTCGCTGTTTTTCGTGAAGCTGTTGGTTGAGAATTCGCGCAGGATAGCCCCTTCCTGAACCATCAAACCGTAGCCGTCGTTCTGGGAGAACAGACTGTTTTTCAGGGCAATCTGCGCTTTCCCACCTCCAAACAGGGCCATAGCGGCTTTCGTGGAACTGAGAATGGGGCGACTTCCGGCATGCATTACTTCAATGTGTTCAAACACGTTGGCATTACTACCCGAGTAAATCATAATTCCCGACCAGAATCCTTTATTTTTCTGGACCCCGATGAAGCGGATTTTTTTCTCGGCGGTTCCTTTAGCAATGATCAGGCCGCCGTTGTCGTTGATATCCAGCCGCGTATCCCGTTCAAAAGCAATTACTACACCAGGCTCAATCGTCAGTTCGTGCGAAACCGCAATGCTTTTCGTGACAATATAATCCGGCAATTCAGGGTTGGCAACCCGATCCGTCAGTACGGTTTTCACGGTAATGTTCTTGTCAATTGCAATGGGCTGAGCCACCGAAGCCGTCAATTTTACTTTATCCTTGCTGGTTCCGTTGGCATTAGAAACCGTCAGTTCCAGTTCATATTCTCCTACTTCGTCAGGTACAAAAGTCGGTTTAGCCGTGGTAGCGCCTGTAATAGCAGCCGTGCTTTTGGCGGGTTTGGTAGCCACTGTCCACTGATACGTCAGAGCCGCCCCTTTGCTGTCGGTTGAGGCACTACCGTCCAGTTTAACGGTTTCACCCACTTGAACGTCCTGATCAGCACCTGCTTTGGCCGTTACGGTACTTTCCGGGTCAACGGGGTCAACTACGTCTTTTTTACAACCGGTTACCAGAAATGTGATGGAGAAGAGAAATACAAATATGCGCTTGGTCATAGCAGCATTCAGCCAAGCATACTGCTTCGCGGAGGAAACTATTTGTTCCATGTTTAAATGTTGTTTACTGTGTTTTAAAAGTAGCGTTCAACTATGCCACAAAATTGCGGGATTTAGCGAAGAGAGGCTATCGCATTTTGCGCCGAAAAAGCGTCTTTACACGACAACACATGACCATTTGCTCAAACGTTATAACGAGCGCGACTTCATTCCATTTATTTATACAACATTCTATCTATTCATACCTTTTGTTATAGCAACCGTGTTTTATGCCCTTACCTTTGTGGCACGGTCGGCTGGCAGAACGCTTATTTAGCTATCCTGGCGAAGCGGATCAATTTGTATTCACACTAACAACTATACGACTCGTTACTACCATGATCACAACAGATATTTGCATTATTGGCGCTGGTCCCGTCGGATTGTTTGCCGTTTTCGAAGCGGGTTTATTAAAAATGCGCTGCCATCTGATTGATGCGCTTCCTCAGGTGGGTGGGCAACTGTCGGAGATTTATCCCCAAAAACCGATTTACGACATTCCCGGCTACCCCGACGTTAAGGCGCAGGAACTCGTCGACAACCTGATGGAGCAAATTGCTCCTTTTCACCCCACCTTTACCTTGGGCGAGCGGGTTGAAAGCCTGGAACGCCAGCCCGACGGATCGTTTTACCTAACCACCAACGAGCAAACCGTCGTTCACTGCCAGGTGGTGGTGATTGCGGGCGGGCTGGGTTGCTTTGAACCCCGCAAACCCGACATCGCGGGTTTGGAAGAATTTGAGGGAAAAGGCGTTGCCTACATGGTCAAAAATCCGGAACAGCTGCGCGACCGCCGGGTGGTGCTGGCGGGTGGGGGTGACTCGGCGCTCGACTGGACGGTTTTTCTGGCCGACATCGCGAAGGAAGTCACCCTCATCCACCGCAGCGACAGTTTTCGGGGCGCTCCCGATTCAGCCGAAAAGGTATTTGACTTAGCCAAAGCCGGGCGGATTAATCTCGTTCTTCAATCAAACATCACCCGTGTTTCTGGGAACGGCCATTTACAGGAGATTACCGTGACGGCCAAAGACAAAACCGTAACGACCCTGGCCACCGATCACCTGGTTCCGCTCTTCGGTCTGACCCCCAAGCTAGGGCCCATTGCCAACTGGGACCTTCAAATCGACAAATCGGCCATCCTGGTTGATACCGTGGACTATTCCACCAACGTCGAACGCATTTACGCCATTGGTGATATCAATACGTATCCGGGTAAGCTGAAACTGATTTTGTGCGGTTTCCACGAAGCAGCTTTGATGTGCCAGAGTGCGTTCAAATACGTTTTTCCTGATCAGAAGCTGAGTTTTAAATACACCACCGTCAACGGAATACCGACTTTTTAACGCGGCCAAAGTGAGGAGACAAAAACGAAAGAATGCGGTTTACGGTGCTCTTTTTTCTTTTGTCTACCATCTTTCCTCTATCAAGTATGATTCATTTCACCATTGAAGATCGCAGTGGCGACCGCCAGCCCCTGGAAATTCCGGAGGGATTCAGTTTCAGCCTAATGGAAGTATTGAAAGCCGCGGACTACCCTATTCAGGCGACCTGCGGAGGAATGGCCTTGTGTGCAACCTGCCATGTGGCCGTTCTGAAAGGTGCGGATAACTTGCCGTCCATGAATGATGCCGAGGCCGATTTGCTGGATACTTTGCCCGACGCCGATTCCGACAGCCGGCTGGCGTGTCAATTGCGCGTCAATGAAACGATGAACGGAGCGATTTTTCGGCTCCGCGCGGAGTAATGGCCTTGTCCTGATCGTACACTATTCTTAATATATATACTATCCAAAAAGCCCGGTCATTCCGGGCTTTTTAGGTTTTATCCTGTCGCTGAAAAAATGTTATAAATCGCCACTTTACCCCCCGCCAAACGACAACTTAAACCCACTACTTACACCGATATACACAAGTATTTCTTATATTAATATGAACAAAAACTCCTCAATACATTTAAAAACAAAAAGTCTTATTACAATAATTTAAAATCAAGGAATACTTACAATAAACTATAAATCAGTATAATAACCACAATACACTACTAAAAACGATCATATAAAACACCCAAAAAACAGATATTTATTATTCATAGCTATCGATTTAAAAACCGTTACCTCATCGCTTTGACCGGTCAATCAAAGCTTTATTAAGCCTATTTATTTTACACTTACCTTATTTACAATTCATCAAAACCAACAATACTGCCTCACCCTAAACCCTTGACCGGTGGCTCAAACAAACTTTTTTGAATCAGCGCAATCGTTGCTTCGTGATCGGGCGTACACAAATTATACTGCGCATTTAAACGAAATTGAGCGCATACAAAGCGGTATCCAGCAAAATCGAAGCGGTCAGTTATCATTAACCGACATCACCAACGATGCAAGTCGGCTTTCCAAACGCATCGCCCGTGAGGGTGTACGGCTGGATAAAGCCCTGGAGCGGATCAACGGCGTGCCGAATTTTCAGGATGTGTCGATCATCAACAAGATTCTGCGAAGTGCCGCCAGCGTCTGCCGAATCATCATCCGGAATCAGTTTGGCATCAGCGGCTACGGCACGGGTTTTCTGATCAGCCCTAACATCCTGATTACCAACAACCACGTACTGCCGGATGTGGAAACCGCCAGCCGTTCGCAGGCGCAGTTTAACTATGAGCTTGATGCCGATGGCCGGATTCTGACTCCCGTCACGTTCGATCTCCGGCCCGATTTGTTTTTCCTGACTTCTACTTACCAGGACCATCCCGGCCTGCCCTACGATGGGCGCGATTTTACCCTTGTAGCCGTCGAAACCACCGGTTCTGAAGGAGCCGCACTGGACCGGTTTGGGTACATCCAGATGGATAGCTCGCTCGGTAAAATTATCGAGGGCGAAAATTGCGTTGTTATTCAACACCCCAAGGGAGACTACAAAAAAGTGGTTCTAAAAGACATCCGGCTGATTACACTTACGGATAATTTTCTGATTTACGAATCAGATACGCTCCCCGGTTCGTCCGGCAGTGTGGTACTAGGGCTGGGAACCGGCGCCGTCGTTGCTCTGCACCACAGCGCTATTCCCCGAAAAGATACCACCGGCAATTGGTTACGGAAAGACGGCAGCGTGGTCCAGCCCGGTGATCCCGATGAGCAAATCGACTGGATCGGTAACGAGGGCGTCCGCGTCAGCTGCATAGTCGAAGCGTTCAGCAACATGCCCATACCGGATGCCATGCAACCACTTCGTCGGCAAATCATTGAGGCCCAAACACCCAATCTTTCCATCATGAGTGCTTCCACTGCGCCAACCGCCCTAAAACCGTCCGTTGCCACTACGCAACCCTCCCCCACCCATGAAAACACCATGCCAGCCGACCAGCTTCAGTATTTCGAGGTCACGTTGTCCAGACAACCGGTTTTGCAGGAAGACTGGGAGCGACGAGCCAGTACGCTGGTTGAAGGCTTCGTTGATGAAACACCCTTGATTCCGTCGGCGTTCGATGCCGATACCCGGCGAAAACGGTATGTAACGGTTCGTTCCGACCGCAATCCGTGGGAGCTGGCCCAACAACTGGAAACGCTGCCCCAGGTGGAAAGCTGCGAACCCGATCTGGCCACGTTGACGGATATTGGGGTCACCGCCCGCGATACCGGTTCGAGCCCATTGGAGTCATTCAATCCCGGCCAACAGAATGGCCTGGCCACCTGGCGGGAAGAGGAAGGAGCGTTTCTGACGCATTTTGGTGATTCCGTTTGTGTCAAAAAGGCTAACAAAGTCAAACTCCCGGCTTCCTATTACCGCTGGTGGAACTGGGCATCGGTTAATTGTCCCGACGATATGGCACGCTTGAAGGACCCCAACTGGCAGCCCATCCGGGAGAATTTACGGGACTTACGGTTTGTGCAACTGGACACCGGCTATTCAACCCATTCCAAGGTTTTTGCCGGATATAATACCGACAAGGATTTCGACTTTATTGACCAAGACGACGATGCGCGCGATCTGATGGAACGAAAGCTTCTGAAGTTTCCGGGCCACGGTACCCGAACGGCCAGCATCGCCGTAGGAAACACGCTGAAGACCGACCCGAATACCGTCAATGGAAACAGCGGTTTGCTAACGTTTGACGGACAAACCCTGGCCCGGTTGATTCCGTACCGCATTGCCAAATCCGTCATTCTGCTCGGACGCGGGAAAGAACTCGTCGATGCGGCCAGCTACGCCATTCAGAGCCAGGCTGATGTAATGTTCATGTGCATGGGCACGTACCCCAAATCGATGTTTGCCGCTATTGCCCGCGAGGTATACGAACACGGCATCATCTGGGCTTGTGCCGCCGGAAATCAGGTTGAACTGGTGGTGGCACCCGCCGTTTACCCCGGTACCATCGCAGTTGGGGCCACCAACCCCAAAGACCTTCCCTGGAAAGGAAGCAGCAACGGACCTGCAGTTGACATTGCTGCGCCCGGCGAAAGCGTCTACGTGCCAATTACCGATGAAGAAGGCACCGAATTCATGTCGTACGGCGACGGCACCAGCTACGCAACTCCGCACGTAGCCTCAGCGGCCATGCTGTGGAAAGCCAAGCACCTTCATCAATTGCCTGATAAATACCCGTTTCCCTGGCAAATCGTGGAAGCGTTCCGAACAACGCTGCAAAAGACGGCCCGAAAACCACCGGAATGGCCGCCCAAATTCTATGAATTGTACGGAGCAGGCATCCTGGACATTGATGCCTTACTGAAAGCGGATCTGCCGGATGCCAGTACCCTCACGCACGCGTATGAAGGCGTACCAACGGATTTGCCCAAAGACCTCGGTTTTGTGGAAGCAGGTCATTTCATCTGGAACATTCTGCGCCGGAAACTCCGCCCCGGCCCCACCGAAAGCGCAACGGGGTTGACGCCACGCGGTCAGCTAGCGCTGGACGCCTTTACGGAAAGCCCATCGGCCCAGGCCGCCGAATCAGCCGATTTGAACAATAGCGTTGGCACCGAAGCCTTGCTACGTGAATTTTTCAGGCAATAACCTTTATCCTTCAACGATATGGCCGCTTCGCACTATTTCGATTTCCATTTCCACCCGGTTTTCAAGCAGTTCATCTGCGACTTTGAAACGAACTATCCTTCCAGCCGGGCCGCTGATACCCTGCTGGCTCCCATTGATCTAAAAAATCCGCTGATTGATTTTCTGGAAGAAGAATTCCTCCACATTTTGGAAAGCCAGTCGTGCTTTTCCCAATTAAAAATGGGGCAGGTAACGCTGGGAGTGGCCAACATTGCGCCCATTGAACGGCTTTTTGCCCAGAAAGAAGGTTTGTTCGGCTTCATCCTGAACTCCCGCTTCTTTACCAGTCCGGTCGACCAGACGTACATGGAAAAAATCCGGGCGGGCCAGATTTCGTACTATCAGCTATTTATACGGGAATTAAATTTATACCAGACGTTGGCAAAAACCGGTACCATTGCGCTGCTTTCCCGTAAAAACCCGGCTCCGCTCGCCACTGACCGCCCCTATCTGGCCCTGGCGCTGGAGGGAGCACACAGCCTATGCCGTACACGGATCGGGCAGCCCGGCAAACCGGATACAATTCAGGTTAGTGCCAGAAATCCAATTGTCGACGATTTCAAAGCCCATCCGGCCCTCGACCCCGCCCAGAGTCTCCAGCATTTGCAACAGGCACTGTGGGATTCCGGACTGGACCTGATGTCACTCGTTATCACGCACTTATCGCACATTCCCGAACAATTGATCGCCACGCACGCCTTTGGTATCAAAATGCTGAAAGATGAAGCCGCTTACCCCATCGGCGACGGCATCACGCCAACCGGCAAACGGCTGATCGATCAGGCTTACACGCTCCAGGTAAACGCAGGTACGGAAGCCAAACCCAGCCTCAAAGCGGCTCCGGTTTTGATCGACATCAAGCACATGAGCTTAAAATCACGCCTTGACTTCTACGAATACCGCCGGTCAAAAAACTACCAGCTTCCCATCATCGCCAGCCACATGGGCGTCACCGGCTACTCGATCGACGAGTGGAAAGCCGCTCTGAACAAGGCCACAATGATTCGCCTGAAAATCAGCAACGCACCGGTTGTTCGGGTTGAAACGGAGCGAAAAGTGGCCGGAGAGTGGGGCAAGATCAACAAAACATTTACGTATAACCCCTGGACGATCAATCTGATGGATGAAGATATCGAGGAAGTTCTGAACAGTAACGGTTTGATTGGCATCAGTCTCGACGTTCGAATCCTGGGGTGGCAGAATGCGTTGGGGAAGGGTGAAAAAGAGGAATATGTTTCAGCCGAAGAGTTTCGGTTCTTGTTCCCGGATTTATCCCGAAGGCTGGCGGCCGAAAAAACCGATCCCGCCGAATCGTTCCTGATTCCGACCAAAGAAGAGCGGCATCCGCTGGCAATGTGTTTCAACATTCTGCACATTGTTTCGACAGGGTTAATCCGCACCGATAAAGATCCCTGGCAACACATCTCCATCGGCAGCGATTTCGACGGCCTGATCAATCCGCTCATCAACTGCCGGGATGCCAGTAAAACCTCGGCGCTGGAAGCAGCCCTTATTCGCTGGCTGCCCGTAGCCGAAGAAGCCTACCGGAACGAAAACGGGGGTGGTCCGCTCCTGCCCACTGATACCACCCTGAAAGCGCTGGTTCGGCATATTTTGTACGAAAATGGCCGGAAGTTTATCGAAAAGTGGCTGGCTGGTGCTTTGTAGGTTTCAAATACTGTATTCATTTGTAACATCTAAAAGCCGTCTCCCCAATGCCCGGCAGGGAGACGGCTTTAATTCATGTATGATTCTGACCGTTGCCTAAAGGGTTGCTCCTACTTCGTGAGCGGTGAGGCCATTTTTACCTACCTTTGGTTGTTGCCAACCACCGTTTACCTCCTGCATGAAACCAGTTATTGCCTTTCTGCTCGGCCTTACACTCTCGTTTTCACTTTTTGCTCAATCCGACAATGCTTACAACCTGCTCCCCTTTCCAGCGCAGTTTGCGGGTGGAGCAGGCCGTTTTACCGTTACGGCCAGCACGCGGTTACTCATTGCCGCCAAAGATGCGGGTCAGCGATCAGCCGCCCAACTACTGGCCAGCCAGCTTAAAGCCGCGAGCGGTTTGCCGCTGGCCGTTGCCCCCACAACACCGGCTTTAGCCAAAGGGAAACACATCGTCTTTCAAACTCATAAAAGCGGAAAATGCGGACCTGAAGGTTACCTGCTGCGGGTTTCGCCGGAACGGGTTGTAGTGGAAGCCGAAACACCAAAAGGCTATTTTTACGCTGTTCAGACGTTGCTGCAATTGCTACCGACGGAGGTGTTCAGTCCCAAGCAAGTGTCTAACGTAGCCTGGACGGTACCGACCTGCCAGATTCTCGACCGACCGCGCTACAATTACCGGGGCTTAATGCTCGACGTAAGCCGCCATTTCGCGCCGGTTTCGTTTGTCAAACGGTTTATTGACCTCATGGCACTCCACAAGCTTAATACCTTTCACTGGCATTTGACCGACGATCAGGGCTGGCGAATCGAGATTAAAAAATACCCCAAACTGACCCAAATCGGCTCAAAACGGAAAGAAACCGTGGTCGGCCATAACGCCGAAAATTATCCGTTTCAGTACGACGGAAAGGAGTACGGCGGTTTTTATACCCAGGAACAGATCAAAGAGGTGATTCGCTACGCGACCGCGCGACACATTACCATCATCCCGGAGATTGAAATGCCAGGCCACGCATTGGCAGCCTTGGCTTCGTACCCCGATTTTTCCTGCGATCCGGCCAAACAATATGAAGTAGCCACCCGCTGGGGAATTTTCAAGGACGTGTACTGTCCCAGCGAGCCCACGTTCGCGTTCTTACAAAATGTGCTGACGGAAGTAATGGCGCTTTTTCCCGGAAAATACATCCACATCGGGGGCGATGAATGCCCGAAAGACGCCTGGAAAGCCAGCGCATTTTGCCAGGATCTGATCAAGAAACTGAAGCTGAAAGACGAAGATGCCCTGCAAAGTTACTTCATCCAGCGTATCGAGAAGTTTGTCAACTCAAAAGGCCGGGCCATCATCGGCTGGGACGAAATTCTGGAAGGCGGTCTGGCACCGAACGCAACCGTGATGAGCTGGCGCGGCACCGAAGGCGGTATTGAAGCCGCCAAACAGAAGCACAACGTGGTGATGACGCCCGGCGAATTTTGCTACCTGGATCAGTACCAGGCCAATCCGGCGCAGGAACCGCTGGCGGGTGGCGGTTATCTGCCCATTGAAAAAGTGTATAGCTACGAACCCACACCCGCTGAACTGACACCCGACCAGCAAAAATACATCCTGGGTGTGCAGGGCAACGTCTGGACCGAATACATTCCAACCACGCAGCACGTCGAATACATGGTGTATCCGCGCGCGTCGGCGCTGGCTGAAGTCGGCTGGATGCCAAAAGGCCCCCGGAATTTCGAGGACTTTGCCGTTCGGCTGAAGGAGCATTTGAAACGGTTGTCGTACCTGAACGTCAAGTACGCCAAGCGGCTGCTCAATGTCCGGGCCGTCACGCAGTTTACCGACGCCGACCAGTTGCAGGTTCGGTTGGAAAAGCTCGATTCGGATAGCAAAATTTACTACACCACCAACGGAAAGCAGCCCACCACCGCGTCGGCCGAATACGCCATGCCCATTTCGCTAAAGAAAACAACGACGATCAAAGCCATCACTACCGCCGGAGCGAACTTCGAGGAGACGTTTTACATCCACCGGGCGAAAGGAAAACCGTATACGTACGCGAATACAGCCGCCGACAAATCCGATCCCAGCAAGAAAAAACTGACGGATGGGCAGGTGGCCCAAAGCCCGCGCAACAAATCGGAATGGGTCAGCGTAGCGGGCAATGACCTGGAAGTGACCATTGACCTGGGCGAAATCCGGCCCGTTACAAAGGTTTCTGCTAATTTCCTGAAACGGATTTCGTACAATGATTTTCCACCCTCGGCAGTCGAGATCAGTTTATCACAGGACGGCACGACGTACAAAGACGCGGTCAGTCAGCCTGTAAAATACCCACTCGAAGGAAAATGGGGAATGTTGCCCGTGGTGGCTGATTTCAAAACCGCCCGGGTTCGGTACGTGCGGATCAAAGCCAAAAATGCCGGCCCTGCTCCGGCAGGTCTGCCCCGCGAGGGCTTGCCAACGTCGGTCAGCGTGGATGAGGTGGTGGTCGAATGACAAAATCGGTATCTTTACCAAAAGACCGATTCAACATGACCACATCATCCCAAAAACTCAAAACCCTCGACGCCGTGCTGGACGGCCTGATGAGCCGCTACCGGGAACGCGTTCCCGATGTGCTGGGCATCGTCAATGCGCTGGTCGACGACAACGTTATTCCGGCAGCCGACGCCATTGAAAATGACCACATTGCTTTCCGGACAATGGGTGTACCGAGCCTCGGCATTCCGTCATTTGAGAAGATTTTTCTGCACTACGGCTACGAGAAGCGCGAACCGTACGATTTCAAGGAAAAGAAGCTGAATGCTTACTGGTATAGTCCACCCAAGCCGCATTATCCACGCATTTTCGTTAGCGAGCTGCGGGTGCGGGACTTATCGGACGAGGCACAGCACATCATTTACAAATACACCGATACCGTTGTGTTTGATCCGGTCGATAGCCTGGACCTGGACGATGCCAGGGCCGTCGATCAGTTTCTGCACCAGCCGCTCTGGCAGACGCCCACGCTCGACGATTACCTGACACTCCTGAAAGAGAGCGAGTATGCGGCCTGGGTGATTTACAACCGGTATTATCTGAATCACTTCACCATCAGCGTGCACAACCTGAAACCGGGTTACAATACCATTCAGGAGTTTACGGATTTTCTGGAGAAACACGGTTTTAAGCTGAACGATTCGGGCGGTAAAATCAAGATCAGTCCAGACGAAGGTTTGTTGCAGGCATCGACGGTGGCCCAGATGATTGACGCGGAGTTTGCCAACGGTCAGACGCACCGCATTGCCGGTTCGTACGTTGAGTTTGCCGAACGGCGCGTGTTGCCCGAATTTGGGCATCTGCCACCCGACCAGATCCGGCGCGAACACCGGCGCGACGGTTTTGAAGCCGGAAATGCCGATAAGATTTTTGAAAGTACATTTACCTCGCAGACCAATAAATAGTTGGTGGTTGGCGCTTTTATCTGTTGCAAAGTTGAGCCGTTCCGGCTCAACTTTTTTAGTTTTGTACAACCCACAACCCTTGCCCTAATTCATGAGAACACTTTCTACCTTCATTCTAGTCGGCTGCCTGGCATTGGCAGGATGCCGTACCCCCAAAACAGAAAAAAACGCATCGGCCAGCCGGAAACCGCTTACCACGATTGCGTTTGGTTCGTGCAGCGACCAGAAGCGCCCGCAACCGCTGTGGGACGATATAGTGGCCCAAAAACCGGATGTCTGGATCTGGCTCGGCGATAATATTTACGGGGATTCGGAAAACCTGGACACGCTGAAAGCCAAATACGCCAAACAGAAAGCCAATCCGGTTTACAGCCAGCTGCGGCAATCAACACCAATCATTGGCGTCTGGGATGATCACGATTACGGCGTGAACGACGGCGGCAAGGAATACCCACGCCGAAAAGAGAGCCAGCAACTGATGCTCGATTTTCTGGATGTACCGGCCAGCCACCCGCTGCGCAAGCAGGAAGGTGCCTATTCATCGCACACCTACGGCCCCAAAGGTCAGCGGGTGAAGGTGATTCTGCTGGATGGCCGCTATTTTCGGGACCCCCTGAAAAAGTCCGGCAAAACCAACGTTCCCGATCCGTCGGGTGACCTGCTGGGAGAAGCACAGTGGCAGTGGCTGGAAAAGCAGTTGACTCATTCTGACGCCGATGTGCACCTGATTGGTTGTGGCATTCAGTTTCTGGCCAACGATCATACCTCCGAGAAGTGGGGCAATTTTCCGACGTCGCGGCAACGGTTTTTCGATCTGTTGAGCAAAACCAAACCAAAGGGGGCCATTCTGATCAGTGGCGACCGGCACATCGCCGAAATCTCCAAAACGAGCATTCCGGGACTGGGTTACGACCTCTACGACATCACCAGCAGCGGCCTGACGCATACGTCCAAACCGTACGAGCAACCGAATGCATACCGCGTTGGAAAAATGGTTTTTGACCTCAACTATGGCCTATTTACGATCAACTGGAATCAGAAACCGCTGACGGTCACGGTTCGGATCAATGGCGACAACCGAGCGACGTATTCAACCCAGGAAATTGCGTTTTAATCGGAATTATACTTCCTAAAGAAGCCCAAAATAGGTATCTTGGAGAGAACCAACCCTCTCCCGCCATGTACAAAGAAACGCAACAATTCCGTCAGCCCTGGATTTGGGTACTGCTCATTGGGGTATTTGGCGTTACCGTATACGAACAGAATTATGTATCGATTGGCATCGTTGCTATTTTCCTGGGGCTGTTCGCGCTGGTGCGTCTGGAAACCGAAATTAACAAGGAAGGCATTTCGTACCGGTGGTTTCCATTTCAGCCCCGTCCGCGCTTAATTAGCTGGAATCAGATCGAACGAGTTAATGTGCGAAAATACGCTCCATTGGGTGAATTTGGTGGATGGGGAATACGGTTTTCCTGGAACGGCACTGCCCACACCACCTCGGGCCAGTTTGGTATTGAAATCAAGTTGAAAGAAAAAAAACGGACTTTACTCATTGGAACCCAGCATCCCGAAGCGGCCAGTCGTGCCGTTTCGGAAAAAACCGTTGCATAAAGGCTTGTTGGACTTGGCAATGCGCCTACTGGGTTGAGCGGCTTGCCACAATTCGCAGCCGTTTGTAATCGGCAAACCAGCGCCCGTCGCGGAAAAGAACGGTTTTTAACGCAGCCTGGGTTTCTTCCAGCACCGCAGCGCGATCCTCAGCCGTCACATTGGTAAAGAAGTTGGTACCAAATTGTTCGATCCAGTCCACCAGTCCCTTCTGCGGATCGTGCAGGGGCGTGTCGCGGTCGTAATGTTGCGCCAGCTTCACATCAAAACCGTGCTTTTCCAACACCGACGCATAGTCGCCCACCGAGGGAAAATACCACCAGGAAACCGTCAGATCATAGCCCCGTTTCCGCAGCTGGTGCGTCAGCTCGTCCGTAATATGCTGAACGTTCCCTTTTCCGCCAAACTCAGCCACCAGACGACCGCCAGGTCTTAGGTGGTGTTTCATCCGGCGCACTACCGCTTCGTAATCAGTCATCCAGTGCAGGGCGGCATTTGAAAAAATGGCGTCAAAGTAGTGCGGCAACTCAAACGCAGCGGCATCGGCCAACTGAAAATCCAGCGCCGGGAATTGCTGACGAGCTTTGGTAATCATGGTCTCCGACGCATCCAGCCCCACCACCGTAGCGCCCCGCTCGGCGAGCTGTTGGGTTAATTCACCAGACCCACAGCCCAGGTCCAGAATCAACTCACCCGGCTGGGGAGCCAGCAAATCGAGCAAACCCAATCCATATTGATGCACGAAAGCGTGCTTTTCCGTGTATAAGTCAGCATTCCAATGCATCCTATCCCGTATTAAAAATTAGTTTGTCCGCTGCAGAAACTCGTACGCATTTCCGCAGGATCTACGATTTGGATAACCCAGCCCGAAAAAGAAGGTTTATCTTTCAGGACAAACGGGCCGTAAATTCGGCATTCCAGCCGTTATAGAAGGCAAAAATCAGGGCTATTTTTCGCTCTCCGTCAGACTTTTCGCCTTGATTCCCAACATTTCAACCTCCGTTTCAATTCTTCAGTGAACTCATGTTCAAAATTGCTTTTCAACGCCGGTTATTTTTTCAGGCTGGTTGCTTTTCCAATTCCGGCGTGTCGGGCAATGCCGAGTGGTTTATTCCAACCTGTTTACAGTTTGCGCCGTTTACGGGTTCGCATGAAATGATAAACGGCGTATCCTTCCCATATTATTCCGATCAACATCAGAATTTGCCCCGGAATTTTGTAGTTCGATACGAACAAAATACACCCTGACCCAACCGCAATGCAGCCAATCAGGAAAAAACGACAAAGTTTTAGGGTTCACTTGTATAATCATTTTCCGAACTAACTATTAGAAAACCAATTACGCTAGGTTTGAATAACCCCCACGTTGAACGGTTTGGTAATCGGCGCATGGTTGGCAGCTTCGATGCCCATTGCAATCCAGGTGCGCGTGTCGAGCGGGTCAATTACGGCATCGACCCACAACCGGGAAGCCGCGAAATACGGCGAAAGTTGTTCGTTGTACTGATTGGTAATTTTCTGCAACAGCGCCTGCTCTTTCTCCGGCGTAATGGTTTCGCCTTTGGCTTTCAGCGAAGCCACCTGAATTTGCAACAACGTTTTGGCCGCCGAAGCGCCACTCATCACCGCCATCTGGGCCGTGGGCCAGGCCACGATCAGCCGCGGATCGTACGCTTTGCCGCACATGGCGTAGTTGCCCGCACCGTACGAATTACCCACCACCACCGTAAATTTCGGCACGACGGAATTGGCCATCGCATTTACCATTTTAGCACCGTCTTTGATGATGCCCCCCTGCTCCGACCGGCTGCCCACCATAAAGCCCGTCACGTCCTGTAAAAACACCAGCGGTATTTTTTTCTGGTTGCAGTTCATGATAAACCGTGCAGCTTTGTCGGCCGAATCGGAATAAATAACCCCGCCCATCTGCATCTCGCCTGGTCCGGCAGTGCCGCCCGCGCCCGTCTTGCCTTTTGCCTTCACCACTTTCCGCTGATTGGCTACAATTCCGACTGCCCAGCCGTCGATGCGCGCGTAACCGCATAGAATGGTCTGCCCGTATAATTCCTTGTATTCGTCAAATTCAGAGTTGTCAACCAGCCGGGCAATGATCTCGCGCATGTCGTACGGTTTTACCCGGTCAGCCGGCAGCAGGTCGTAAATCTCCGCTGGATTGTGGGCGGGCATGGCCGGTGTTGTCCGGTTGAATCCAGCACTTTCCGGCGCCCCAATTTTATCAAAAATACCGCGAATGGCATCCAGACAGCTTTTGTCGTCGGGGTATTTGTTATCGGTCACCCCCGAAATCTCGCTGTGCGTACTGGCTCCACCGAGCGTTTCGGCATCTACGTCTTCACCAATCGATGCTTTAACCAGATACGGTCCAGCCAGGAAAATTGACCCGGTCCCTTCCACAATTAGAGCCTCATCCGACATGATGGGCAAATAAGCGCCCCCCGCTACACAACTGCCCATAATGGCCGCTACCTGCACAATGCCCATCGCCGACATCTGGGCGTTGTTCCGGAAAATTCGCCCGAAATGCTCTTTATCCGCAAACACTTCGTCCTGCAACGGCAGGTAAATGCCCGCGCTATCAACCAGGTAAATAATGGGCAGGCGGTTTTCCATCGCGATTTCCTGCGCCCGTAGGTTTTTCTTGGCTGTAATGGGAAACCAGGCGCCGGCCTTTACCGTCGCATCATTGGCTACAATGACACACTGCCGACCCGAAACATAGCCGATGCCCACCACCACGCCCCCCGACGGACAGCCGCCGTGGTCGGCATACATGCCTTCTCCGGTAAACAGCCCGATCTCGATCAAAGCAGACCCGGGGTCAATCAAGTACTCGATGCGTTCACGGGCGGTCAACTTGCCTTTGCGGTGCTGATCCTCCATTTTTTTCGGGCCACCACCGAGTCGGGTTTGGGCGGCTTTATGATGTAGTTCGTCCAGAAGCGGTTTCATAATAAGCAAGCGAATGGATTTCTATAAAACTAAAAAGACCTGCAAGGTTTCCAAAAACCTTGCAGGTCTATTCTACCCGAACGGTTTTTCTACCGGGTAGAATCGGACATAATAACCGTGGCACTCTGCGCCGGGGTTGTGGTCCCTTTTTTGTCTTTCCGGCCAAACAGCGAGAAATGAACGTATCGCTTCGGGTTTTCGCGGAAGTCGGTCAGCAGTTTGTCCAGGCTGGCGGTCGCGCTGTTCACATTTTTGTACAATGCCTCATCCCCTTTCAGCTTGCCCAGAGTACCTTTTCCGCTGTTGATATCAGCCAGCATTTGTTGCAGCGTTCCGATGGAGCGGTTGGCACTGGCCAGTGTCTGGCTCAATTTCAGGGCATTGAGTGAGTCCGCAAATGTATTGGCTTTGGCCAGCAATGGTTTAACTTCTTTCTCGGTTTCGGCCAGCGATGCTGACAGGTTACCCAGATTGGCCATCAGACGCCGGATATTCTCCCGGTTTTCGCCGACGGTCAGTTGCAGGGTACCCGTGGTTGCTTCCACACCTTCGAGCGTCCGGTTCAGAATCAGACCGGTTTTGTCGAACTGCTTCACAATACGGTTTAAGTTCACCGTCAGGGAGTCTACGCTGTTTAAAACCGGCAGCGTTTTTTCCTTGATCAGCGCCGTGATGCCCGCTTCTTTGCCGCTAATCAGGGTGTCACCGTTGTTGAGTGTTTGAGCCGATGGATTGATTTGCAGGATAACCACCTTTCCGCCCAGCACCCCGGCATCGGCCAGGACCGCCCGGGACCCCTGACCAACCTTGATATTCTTGTCAATGTCGAGGGTAACGAGCAAATGGTTGTTGCGCTGCGGCATAATATCGATGCGATCGACCCGCCCGATGCTGAGTCCATTGAGCTGCACCGGATTGGAAACCGTCAGCCCATCCACATTATCGTATACAACTACATATTTACTGGTTCGGGAAAAAATATCGGACCCTTTAAGGAAATTGAATCCGAAATAGAGCATCACCAAGGTAACCACGGCCAGAATGCCCACTTTTGCTTCATTTGAAAGTTTCATGCGTGGATTGTGAAAGGTTGAAGGAGTGGTAAATGATTGGAGTAAAGCCAGTTGCAAAGGCTCCTACCATTCCTCACACCTTCAACAATAAAAACCGTTGCGAAGTTAGCAACAACTTGTCACTCTCCAGCATCGACTTCATCTTTATACGCTTTGAAAGCCCGAAAAATGGCATTTGCCAGCTCGTGCTGTCCTTCCTGCGACGCCAGATACCGTTCTTCGTCCGGATTGGTAATGTAGCCGGTTTCAACCAGTACGCTCGGCATCGTTGTGCGCCACAGTACGATAAAACCAGCCTGTTTGACCCCACGGCTTGGGCGCTCGGCATTTTTCTTGAAACTCCACTCTACTTTCTGGGCAAAATCAATGCTGTTGTTCATGAAAGCGTGCTGGTAGTTCGCCAGCATGATGTGGGCCAGGGGCGAATCGGGGTCGAAGCCCTGGTAGTTTTCTTTGTAATTACTTTCTTTCAAAATAACCGCGTTCTCGCGCTTGGCTACATCCAGGTTCCCATTGGTTTTGTGTAATCCCATAGTGTAGGTTTCTGTACCGTTGACGCGGCTTGATGAGGGGCTGGCATTGACGTGAATTGAGATAAACAGATCCGCCTTGTTGCGATTCGCAATGGCCGACCGTTCATTCAGTTCGATAAACACGTCCGTGGAGCGGGTGTAAATCACTTTCACACCCGGCAACTCTTCTTTAATTCGCCGACCCAGCTCCAGGGCAATTTTCAACACGATCCGCGACTCCCGGTTCCGCTTGGTCATTGTACCGGGGTCTTTCCCCCCGTGACCGGGATCCAGCACGACGGTCCGGAGCCGACCGGGCCGGACTTCAGCCGCTTGCTGATCCTGTTTTGGATTATCTTGCGGCAAAACCGGTTTCATACCGGGCAGCGCGACCAAACACAGGGCCGCAACCACCAAGGAAGAGCAAATCAACAGCGCCCGGTTTGTCTTTTTGAATACCGTACCGGATACTTTAATAATTTTTAACAGGTTTAAGCGTTTCAAGGCAGTGATTGGAATGAAGTTAGCGACTAACTTTGCGTTTCGGCGTCCGCCGAAATCTGATTGGCAACTCGGCCTGAATGACCGACAGCGTAAGCCAGCGCAGTATTGTGAGCAAATATAATTTTTTTGATAAAACTGAAAAATATATACTTTATTTTACGGAACCTGGTCAGTTGTCTGCTGGTCATCATGCCGCTGGTCGTACACGCGCAGCAAAAACCGGCCCGTCGTACGGTTCCGGCATTTAGTCCGCGCTCCACAACGCCTGCCTCAGCAACCCTTACCGGCAACTCAGCGGTTATCGATACCGCCCGTCGTGACTCCCTTACCATTGCCCGGCCGGATACGGCTGCAGCCAGCGATTTACAAACAACCGTCAATTATTCCGCCAAAGACTCGACACTCTTTGATGCAACGGGACAAATTGTTGAGCTTTTCGGTGATGCCAAGGTTGATTACGGCTCAATTCACCTGACGGCGGCTTACATCAAACTCAACTGGACGACCAACGAGGTCTTTGCCAAGGGCCGTTATGATTCTACGGCCCGAAAACAAGTTGGCCTGCCGGTTTTTCAGGACAACAGCGGCCGCTATGATACGCAGGAAATCCGCTATAATTTCAAAACCAAGAAAGGTTTTATCAAGGGAGTTATCACCGCTCAGGGCGAAGGGAATGTTCGGGGAAAAACCGTTAAAAAAGACGCCGAAGACAACCTGTACATCCGGAACGCTATATACACTACCTGCAACCTGACGACTCCCCACTTTCACATTAACGCCAGCAAGATTAAAGTTGTTCATAACAAGCAACTCATCTCCGGTCCCTTCAACCTGGTCATCAACGATATTCCGACACCATTGGCTTTACCCTTCGGTTTCTTCCCGATCCCAAAGAAAAACGAAATCGGAACGTCGGGTATTATTTTCCCGCAGTACGGCGAAGAACCGAACGGCCGGGGTTTCTACCTGCGCGACGGAGGGTATTATTTTGCCATCAGCCAGTTTGTGAACGCCAGTATACGGGGACAGATTTATTCCAACGGAAGCTGGGGACTCGGGGTATCGTCGGAATACCTGAAACGGTATCGCTTCGGTGGCAATTTTGGATTGACCTTTGCCCGCAACCGGACGACATCGCTGGTAGATACGGCCTCGAAACCACGCAACGATTTTAGTATTGTCTGGTCACACTCGCCCCGCCCCCGCGGCAATTCGCAGTTTTCGGCCAACGTCAACGTCAGCAGCAACAGCTACAACCAGTTAAACTCATCGATGGGTTCGCGAAACTACGTTTCCAACGCGGCCAATTCGGGGGTGAACTACAGCTACAAGTTTGGGCAGTACGTCACAAGTTCGGCCAACCTGAACGTGAGCCAGAACTTCGGGCGGCTGAATCAGAACACAGGGATTCGCGAAGGCGGGCAAACCAACATTTCGTCGGGCTTTAACCTCGGTGTGGCTCAGATTGCGCCTTTTGCCATGAAAGGCGGTACCGGAAAATGGTACGAAAGTTTCCGGCTCGGTCTGGATTTCAATGCCCAGGCTTCGCTGAACAATACCCTCCGCACGATTGATGTTTCCACCCTTGGGTTTCCGGTCGTGACCACGCAGGCCATTCGGGGCGATACCATACAACGGATGCGTGATAGCCTGGCCGCCATTGCCCGTCAGGAGCAGTATATCAATAACAATCTTATTCCGATGACCCTGGAGAATTTACCGGCGATTCTCAGAAATGCGCAGATACAAAGCCGGTATTCGATTCCTATTTCGCTGCCCAACTTCAAGATTGCCCGGTATCTTAACTTCACGCCCGGGGTTTCGCTGAGTGGGGACGTTTACACGAAATCCTTGCAATACAATTACATAGCCGATCGGAATGCCGTGCAGGTCGACACGTTGCCGGGCCTATCTGCAACGTATTTTCTCTCGTTCAATGCCTCAATGAACACCCGGGCCTACGGAACGTTCTTTATCCGAACGGGTCGGCTGGAAGCCATCCGGCATACCATCGCTCCTTCCATTTCGTTCAGCTACACCCCGGACTTGTCCAGTGCCTTTACAACCATCCTCGAACAATACCGCGATCCGTACGATCCCACGAAAGCACTAAGGATTTCTAAGTACCGAGGGCTTGGCGGAACAGCCGGTTCGACCACGTTTACGGGCCGATCAGCCTCCATCAGTTACAGCATTGTCAACCAGATTGAAATGAAAGTGCGGTCGCGCAGCGATTCGGCCAAGAGCGAATTTGAAAAAGTATCGCTGTTTGACAACATCAGTCTGGCAGGCTCGTACAACCCGTACGCCCCCCAGTATAAGCTCTCGCAGTTCAACGTGAGCGCTAATACGCAGATTCTGAAGAAAGTCAGCTTTAACTTTTCGGCGGTTTTTGACCCTTACGCCTATTCATCTGATGTCAAAGTTCCCACGAATGTATTTTACCTATACGATTTGCCCCAATATTTTCTAACGGGCCCTTATGTAAATGCATTCCGGCTCAACAAAATTGACAAACTCGCTATCACCCAGGGACAGGGACTGGCGCACCTTCAGAACCTGAATTTTTACCTCAGCACCCAGTTTGCGCCAAAGGGATCACAGAAACCAAAAACAGCACCCAACAACGCCAATCAGACGCCCGGCGAAGCCGCCGAATTGCGAAACATCAACCGCAACCCGGACGAATACGTTGATTTCAGCATTCCCTGGAGCATCAACCTGAGCTACACCTTCAGTCTCACGAAATTTACACCCATCGAAAGCCAAATTATCCAGACCTTGCAGGCCACGGGCGATGTGAGCCTGACGCCGAAATGGAAGATTTCGCTCCAGACGGGTTTTGACTTCGCGGCTAAGGCGCCTTCCCTGACCACAATCTCGGTACACCGCGATCTGCACTGCTGGGACATGAATTTCAGTTACACCCCCTTTTCGGGCAACCGGCTCCGGAGTAACTTCTACTCCTTCGATTTGCGGGTCCGGTCTTCGATTCTCCAGGATTTGAAAATCAGCCGTCGGCGTGCCTCCGGATTTGGATACGGCGGTTTTTGATCCCCAAAAAGCATAAAAAAAGCTACCGGCGTTGGCTGGCAGCTTTTTTTATAGTAGTCAGATCTGTTCTTAGCGGGAAGTTTTCGATCCTTTCTTTTTGCTCTTGTCAGCGGCTGGTGCGGCTGCTGGTGTAGCGGCTGCCGTCGACTGCCCTTCTTTCGCGGTCACTTCACCCGTCAGCGTCAGCGGAATGGATGCGCGTTCGCCGTTGCTTGTTACCGTCACATTCTTGTTAAACGAACCCATCGCAGCCGCATTGTACGTAGCTTTTACGAACCCTTTCTGGCCTGGCATAACGGCACTCTTTGTCCAGTCAGGCGTTGTACAACCACAGGAAGGTTGAGCGTTAGAGATAACGACGGGATCCGTACCAGTATTCGTAAATTCGAATGTGTACGTCACCGGCGTTCCTTGCGGAACCTTGCCGAAGTCATGCGACTCTTTTGTGAATTTGATAACGCCTTTCTGAGCGAAAGAAACTGTCGCAAATACCAAAAAAACCCCGATTAGTGAAAAAGCCTTTTTCATTCTTTTAAAAAATTTAGTTACAAACAAACGGGTAGACTACTTTACAATCCTATTATGCTACAAAAGGTTTGCCAACATTTATTTGGCAGATGTTTGCTTAACAAAGAAACTCAAAAAATCGTTTTTTTGAAAGCTGCCAAACTTTATATTATTTTTACTCCGACCGCCGGAGTTACTTTGTTTGTTCAATGATGATTCATTTTCGGTATCTTCCTGAAACACAATCATAAGCATTGAACGGGCAATTGACGAGCAAACAAGAACCTCTAAAACTATGGCCGTTCTGTGATTGCAAACGAACAACTGAATAGAACAGATACACTAACGCAGGCAAAAATCCTGCAGGACTACCGGCTGGCTTGTGAAAGCCGATCGGCCAGCCTGCTGGGCCGACGCGAAGTGATGGGGGGAAGAGCCAAGTTCGGCATTTTCGGCGATGGTAAAGAAATTGCCCAATTGGCAGCCGCTCACGCCTTCCAGGCCGGAGATTTCCGGTCGGGCTATTACCGCGATCAAACCTTCGTAGCCGCGCTCGGCCAGCTTACCTGGAACGAGTTTTTTGCCCAGCTTTACGCCCATACTGACCTCGAAGCCGACCCCAACTCGGGCGGTCGCCAGATGAACGGGCATTATGCTACGCGCTGGCTCGACGAAAACGGTTTGTGGCGCAATCAGACCGAACTGTATAACTCCATTGGCGATATTGCCCCGACGGCAGGCCAGATTCCCCGATCAATTGGGCTGGCCTACGCATCGCGGCTGTATCGTCAGAACCCTCATCTACACCTTTTGACGACATTCTCCCGAAATGGTAACGAAATTACGTTTGGAACCATTGGCGATGCCTCAACAACGCAGGGAATGTTTCTGGAAACCATGAATGCCGCCGGTGTTCTGCAGGTTCCGTTGCTGATGTCGGTCTGGGATGATGGCTACGGTATTTCGGTTCCGATTGAATACCAGACAACCAAAGGAAGCATCTCGAAAGCCCTGGCTGGTTTACAACGGACTGACACGGAAAAAGGCGTTGAAATCCTGACAGTCAAAGGCTGGGACTACCCCGCTCTGGTCGAAACATACCAGAAAGCGGCCCGCATTTGCCGGGAAGAACACGTGCCGGTCCTGGTGCATGTGCAGGAATTGACACAACCCCAGGGCCATTCGACTTCGGGCTCTCACGAACGGTATAAAAATCCAGAGCGACTGGAATGGGAACGTCAGCACGATTGCAACCGGCGATTCCGTCAGTGGATTCTGGATAATGAATTGGCTACGGAGGATGAATTGGCGGACATCGAACGGGAAGCAGCCCGCGTTGTCAAAATAGCTCGTCAGGAAGCCTGGAACGCCTATCTCGCTTCGTTAAAAGACGATTATGATGAGGCCATGCTCCTGCTGCAACAGGCTGTTGATACGGCCCGCCAAGGCGATGCAATTGCTGCAATCCGGGAACAGTTACGCAAAACCTACGTGCCCATTCGCCGGGATGCGGTGGCGGCTGTAAAACACGCCCTGCGGTATTTACGAACGGAAGAAACCGAAGCCAAACAAAAGCTGCTGGCGTGGCTGAACCGGGCAACTAGCGAAAACGAGGAGCGGTATAGCTCCCTGTTATACAGTCAGTCGCCAGATTCACCCTTGAAAGTGACGCCTGTGGCGGCCCAGTATTCGGAAGAAAGCCCGCTGATCGATGGGTATCAGATCATGCAACGGTATTTTGACCACCTTTTCGCCCGCGACCCCCGGGTGGTGGCGCTGGGTGAAGATGTGGGCTTTATTGGTGACGTAAATCAGGGCTTTGCCGGCCTTCAGGAAAAATACGGCGACCTGCGCATCACCGACACCGGAATTCGCGAAACGACCATCATTGGCCAGGGCATCGGAATGGCCATGCGCGGCTTGAAACCGATTGTTGAGATTCAATATTTCGATTACGTTTTTTACGCTCTGGCAACCCTCACCGACGATCTGGCGACCTTGCAGTACCGCACCAAAGGCGGTCAGAAAGCTCCGCTAATTATTCGGACACGCGGTCATCGGCTGGAAGGAATCTGGCACTCGGGTTCGCCGATGAGTGCAATGATTAATAGCCTGCGTGGGCTGCATGTGCTGGTGCCCCGCAACATGACCCAGGCAGCTGGCTTTTACAACACCCTCATCAAAGGTGACGACCCGGCCCTGCTGATTGAATGCCTGAACGGTTACCGCTTAAAGGAACGTCTGCCGGAAAACCTCGACGAGTTTTGCCTGCCCCTTGGCGTGCCCGAAACCCTGCGTGAAGGTTCCGATATCACGATTGTGACCTACGGTTCGATGTGCCGCATTGTGCTGGAAGCTGCCGAGCAACTCCGTGGTTTCGGGATAGATGCCGAGGTGATCGACGTACAGACCTTGTTGCCTTTTGATCGCTCACATGCCATCGTTGAATCCATCAAAAAGACCAGCCGGGTGCTGTTTGCGGATGAGGATTTTCCAGGGGGCGGAACCGCATACATGATGCAGCAGGTTATCGAAACCCAGCAGGCGTACCAATACCTCGATTCGGCACCGCGTACCCTGTCGGCTAAAGCCCACCGCCCGGCCTACGGCTCCGACGGCGATTACTTCTCCAAACCCAGTGTAGAAGATGTTTTCGACCTGGTATATGAAATCATGAATGAGTTCGATCCGGCTCGTTTTCCGAAATTATATGGAGAGGAAAAACGTTAGACAAGGGGAGAAAGAGAAAGCCTGCTAACTCTATCTTTCTTCTCTCCTCTATTTTTGCCATGAGCCACTATTTTAAAGACATACAGGAAGGTATCCAAACCACGTTGACGGGACTAAAACTTACGTTCCGTCATATTTGGAATGCCCGCCAAAGCCGCAAACCAATTAACGTCCAGCAACCGGACTATTTCAGCCAGGAAACGGGGATTGTTACACTCCAGTATCCATTTGAAACCATTCCGCTTCCAGACAATAGCCGCTACCGGTTGCACAACGAAATGGACGATTGCATCGTCTGTGATAAATGTGCCAAAGTATGCCCCGTGGATTGCATTACCATCGACGCCATCAAGGCTACGGAAGAAGTTGGAAAAGCCTCCGACGGTTCGCCCATTCGATTGTATGCGGGTAAATTTGACATTGACATGGCCAAATGCTGCTATTGCGGCCTTTGCACAACGGTTTGCCCAACCGAATGCCTGACAATGACAAAAACCTACGACTTTAGTGAGTACGAGTTGGGCAATATGACGTACCACTACGCCAATCTTTCGCCCGACCAGGCCGATGAAAAGCGGACTTTGTACGAGCAATTTTTGCGGGAAAAAGAAGAACTCAAAGCACAACAGGCAGCAGCCAAAGCCGCTCCCGCAGCCACGCCGGAAGCGCCAAAACGCCCCGCGTTCAGGCCCGGCATGAAACCGGCATCGAAACCTGCCGAAACAGAAAGTGAACCCGTAACACAACAACCGGCGGTTGAAGCCGAAGACTCCGCTTCAGCCGACAAAACCACGCCCAGGCCGCGCCCGGTCTTCCGGCCAATGCAGAAATCACCGGTCAATCAACCGGCTCCGGAAGAAGAAAAACCGTTAACGGAACAAAATTCGGCTGGTTCAGCGGCTGAGCACCCACTCACAGATGTCACGCCCGACGAAGCGGAGCGCATTGCCATGGAAGGGCTGGAAGAACAATCGGCCACACCCTCGCCTGCTCCCCGACCGGCGTTCCGGCCTACCATCCGTCCTAAAACGGCTTCCCCCGCTCAGGAAACCAAAGCTCCGGAGGCCAAAAGTACCGATGGCCCTGCTGCGGATGCGCCCAACCCAGCGCCCGCAAAACCTGCATTCCGGCCTACTCTGCGGCCGAAAGCAACACCAGCGGAGCAGCCCAAGCCCACGGAGGGGATTTCAACTGACCAACCGACGGCTTCGCTACCACCAACTGCTGAAGAAGAAAATCCGACCGTTGCCAAACCCACTTTCCGGCCTACCATGCGGCCCAAAACCGCAGCCGAACCAACGAACGAATTACCAAAACCGGTTGATTCGCCACCCAAGCCCGCTGCAGCTTCAGGGTTTCGGCCCACCATGCGACCCAAAACCGTTTCGCCAGCTGATTCAATCGATTCAAAAGCGGCAGAAATGCCTACTCCGGCTGAACCAACGACCGCTGGTGATCCAGCGGTCAATGAGGAAAAACCGGCCGCCAAGCCCGCATTTCGGCCTACTATGCGGCCCAATAACCCGCCGATAACGACCGAATCGGAACAGCCCACCGCCGAAACAGAGGATGTTAAACCAGCAGCAACCAAACCTGCATTTCGGCCTACTATGCGGCCCAAAACGGCTCCGGCTCCTCCTACTGAAGCGTCCAGCCCGGCGAATACCACGGCAGAAACACCAGTTCCACCGGCAGCAGAAGCCTCTTCGGAATCCGGGGAATCAGCCGTCGAAGCGCCCAAACCGCGTCCGTCATTTCGGCCTTCCATGAAGCCAAAAACACCGCCCCCGAGCGAATCATAATCATCAGGTAAACAGGCATATCCGTGGTTCAAATCATTTTTTATATCCTGATTCTCTTCTCCCTGGGTTCGGCACTAGCGATTTTGCTGACCAAGAATGCGTTGTACGCGGCTTTTTTCCTGCTGCTGACACTGCTCGGCGTGGCTGGTTTGTTCGTTCTGGCGGGCGCTGACTTTCTGGCTGCGTCGCAAATCATGATCTACGTGGGCGGGGTATTGGTCCTGATTATTTTTGGAGTCATGCTGACGCATAAAGCCGATGTGACGCAAACCGATTATGCACAACCCAATCATATTTTAACAAAACACCGGAGCTGGTTGTGGGCGCTGCTGGTGGCTGGTGGAATTTTCAGCATTTTGTACCGGGCGCTGGTACACGGTAACTTTGTTCTACTGAATCAGGGCGTACCGGCGTACCGCTCCACAGTCGATACGATTGGGCGCCAACTGATGACCGAGTTCTTAATACCGTTCGAAATTGCGGGCGTTTTATTACTGATTGCGCTGATCGGTGCCACCACCATAGCCGCTGCGTCAAGAAACAAATAATATGGAGATCAATTCGGGGCTATTCCTACTCGTCGGTGCTGCGTTGTTCAGCATTGGACTAGCCATTGTGATACTGAAACGGCACGCCATCATGGTATTGATGGGCATTGAGTTAATGCTGAATGCCGTCAACCTTAACCTGATTGCCTTCAGTCAGAACGACCCGGAACGGTTGCAGGGGCAGTTGTTCAGTTTATTCGTGATGATTGTTGCAGCTGCTGAAGCAGCGATAGCCCTGGCCATTATTTTGCAGGTATACCGCCACTTCAAAACCGTTCAACTGGACGAAATCAACGAACTAAAGCAGTAACCAGCCTGTTGCCCCTCAATGACTGCTGGCCAGAGGTTCGCCAACAACCGGCACCTGACCGGTTTTTTTGATCGCTCCCATGCCGCCTTCTACATTGACCACATTATCAAACCCGCGCGCTTTCAGGATTGATGCCGCCACCATCGAGCGGTAACCGCCCGCGCAGTGTACATAAACCGGATCGGTTTTGCTGATTTCCGCCATGTATTCGTTCAAGCGATCCAGTGGCAGGTTGTCTGCATCCTGAACGTGTTCTGCAGAAAACTCATCCGGTTTGCGAACGTCGACCACCTGTCCCCGCTCGTAGGTCCCGGCAAATTCTGCAGCCGAAATGGACACGACGGCATCCGTTTCCTTCCCAGCGGTTTTCCAGGCAGCAAAACCGCCTTCCAGGTAGCCAATGCTCTGATCGTACCCTACCCGCGCCAGTCGTTTAACGGTTTCCTCTTCCTGCCCGACGGGAGTGACCAGTGCAATGGGTTGTTTCAAATCCGGGACCAGCGCCCCCACCCAAGGAGCGAATTGCCCCTTCAGACCGATATTGATGGAGTTAGGAATAAATCCTGCCGCGAATTCTGCAGCATCGCGCACGTCGAGCACCAGTGCCCCGGTTTCATTCACGGCGGCTTCAAAGGCATCGGGTGAGAGTGCCCGGTTTCCCCGATCCATCACATTGTCGATCGTTTCGTAGCCTTCTTTGTTCAACCGGGCGTTTTCGGCAAAATAAGCGGGGGCCTGAGTTAACCCCTCCAGAACAGCTTCGATGAACGCTGCTTTGGTGTGGGCGCGGAGTGCGTAGTTAAACCGCTTCTGATTCCCAAGCGTATCGGTAGTCTCCTTGCTCATGTTTTTGCCACAGGCCGAACCGGCACCGTGGGCCGGATACACGATAATATCGTCTTCCAGCGGTATGATTTTCGTGTGCAGGCTATCGTATAGCATTCCGGCCAGATCCCGCTCCGTCAAATTGCCCTTAATGGCCAGATCCGGACGGCCTACATCACCGATAAACAGGGTATCGCCCGTAAAAATGGCGTGGTTTCTCCCGTTTTCGTCAATGAGCAGGTATGTAGTGGATTCGGGCGTGTGCCCGGGTGTATGCAACACTTTGATGGTAACCTTTCCTAACTTTAGTTCTTCGCCATCCTGCGCGTGATGAGCCTCAAATTCGGTTTGCGAATTGGGGCCATATACAATGGTTGCACCCGTTTTTTTTGCCAAATCCAAATGCCCCGAGACGAAATCCGCGTGAAAGTGCGTTTCAAGCACATAGCTGATGCGGGCACCGTTGCGATTGGCTTTGCTGATGTAGGAATCGGTATCACGCAGCGGATCAATCACAGCCGCTTCACCCTCACTTTCAATATAATAAGCCCCTTGAGCCAGGCACCCGGTATACAATTGTTCGATGATCATGACTTACTAATTTCGTTAATCAGAATATACACAGCGACGGACAACACCAGCCCGCCAAAACCGCGCTTTAAATGAACAGGCGACACAAACCGGGACGCGTAAATGCCCAGCAGGATGCCGCCGATGGAGAATGTTGTAAACTCGAGTAAAAACCGCCAATCCAGGTCGGTGCGGTTCAGATCACCCGAAAAACCAACAAAAGAGTTAATGGCAATGATCAGCACGGACGTAGCCACCGCCCGGTGCATGGGTAAAGCTGCCAGCAACACCAGAATCGGCACAATCAGAAACCCACCCCCTGCACCGATAGTTCCCGTCAGCAAGCCCACTCCTAACCCATCCAGCGCCAGCAAACCCAGATGCGGACGGCCCGATCTTGGCTCTTCCAGACTCGGTTGTCGGATCATAACCAGTGCCGCTACAATCATAACAAAGGCAAAGAAATAAAGAATCGCTTCGTTTTTCGGTATGGAAACCGATCCGTATCGAAACAGCGGATCAGGCATGGCCGGAACCAGAAACCGCCGGGTGAGAAAAACCGAAAGAAAAGAAGGGATGGCAAAAGCCGCCGTGACGGTAAAGTCAATCTGCTTTTTGAAGGCATACCCTATCGCGCCAACCAACGACGTGGCCCCTACTACAAATAAGGAGTACGACGTAGCCAGCACCGGTTGAATATGAAATAAGTAAACAAAAATAGGTACCGTCAGAATGGAGCCTCCTCCCCCCGCCAGGCCAATGACCACCCCGGCTATTACCGCAGCACCATAGCCCACTAGTTCCGTCCCGCTTATCAATCCAAGTGCCATATACCGTGTAGCCTATAGAATAAGCAGAAAAGCCTCCCGTACTTAAACGAGAGGCTTTTCCGTAAAAAATAAAATCAGTTTTTTGCTACAAATCATTCAATTTACTGTGACGACGGCTGTAGGCAAAGTAAACGATCATGCCCAAAAGGAGCCAAACAACCGCCAGTTGCTGCGCCAGACCGCTCAGGTTGAAAATCAGAATGGTATTTACAATAATACCCAACGGGGCAATAATGTTTAACGCTGGTGCCTTAAAAGGACGTTCGCGATTCGGATCACGGCGACGCAGAATCCAGACGGCCAGACAAACCATTGCAAAGGCAAACAGCGTTCCGAAGCTGGTCATATCACCCAACAAACTGATGGGTGTGAAAGCCGCCACGATGGAGACAATGGTACCTACCAGAATAGTGCTTTTCCAGGGCGTTTTGAAAGTCGGGTGAATTTCGCGGAAAAAGCCCGGCAACAGACCGTCTTTGGCCATGCCCAGAAAAACGCGGGTTTGTCCCAGCATCATCACCAGCATCACCGATACCAGACCCACGGTAGCTGCCGTCGTGATAATGAATACGGCCCAGCCTTGTCCGGCTTTGTCGAACGCATACGCTACTGGAGCTTTCAGGGCATCACCAACGATATCCTGGTAGTTGATCATCCCGGTCAGGACCAGCGAAACGAGAATGTACAGAATCGTACATACCAGCAACGAAGTGATGATTGCAAACGGCATATCTTTCCGAGGATTGACGGCTTCACCGGCCTGAGTCGATACAGCATCAAAACCGATGTAAGCAAAGAAAATAGCCGAAGCACCGCTCAAAACACCCGACCAGCCATACGCCTGATGCGGTTGCCCGTCTTCGCCCGGAATGGTGGTTGGTTCGGGGATAAACGGTTTCCAGTTTTCAGGAATCACGTAAAAAACACCCACTACAATGACAAAAATAACCGCCGTTACTTTCAGAATTACGATCAGGTTGTTGGTATTAGCCGCTTCTTTGATTCCTTTGATGAGGATATACGTAACCAGCCAAACAATGAGGAAAGCGGGTAAATTGATGGCAAATTTGGGTTCTGCCAGGCCGTTCTGCAGCGCATAGTTGGCAGCCGAAACCGGGTCATTGCGTAGCCAGAAAGGAATGTCGACTCCAAGGAGATGCAGTAGCTTATTAAAATATCCCGACCAGCTGACGGCAACTGTCATGGCCCCCATCGCATACTCCAGAATCAACCCCCATCCGATTGCCCAGGCAAACAACTCACCAATGGTTCCGTAAGCATAAGCATAGGCCGAACCCTCAACGGGCAACATGGAAGCAAACTCGCCGTAACAGAGGGCCGCAAAAATACAGCCGATACCGGCTACAATAAATGACAACGCCAGCGCCGGACCAGCGTGGTAGTGGGCGGCTGTTCCGGTCAATACAAAAATCCCACCCCCAATGATAGCCCCGATCCCGATGGCCGTCAGGCTCCACTTACCCAGAACCCGTTTTAATTCACTTTTTTGAATGTCCTGCTCGAACAGGTACATTGGCTTTTTACGCCAGACACTCCGGTCATTGACTGGGGTTTTGGTTTCCATGTAGGAAAGAATGTTTAGGTACTATAACAAATGTTGACGAAATATTAATTGGCGAACTAGGCAGTAATGCTACAAAATAATTCGCAGAAAAACGAAAAAGCTGAACCTCACAGTTCAGCTTTTTCGTCTCATACTCAATTAGGCACGTGCCGTTTTGGTGTTCTTGGCCACAATTTCGGGCGTTGTTGGCGTATCATTCAGTTGATCTTTGTTCAGGGCGTCAACCACGATTGGCGTTGCCACAAACAGCGATGAATACGTTCCGACAATGACCCCGATCAGCATCGCGAACGAGAAACCACGGATGGTTTCACCCCCGAAGATAAACAGGACGATCAGCACCAGCATCGTAGAAAGTCCCGTTACAGCCGTACGGCTCAGGGTGCTGTTCAAAGCATTGTTGATGATAACCGCAATGCTTTCTTTCCGGCCCTTCGTATCGCGCAGGTACTCCCGAACCCGGTCAAAGACCACAACGGTATCGTTCATCGAATACCCCATGATGGTAAGCAAAGCACCGATAAACGCCTGATCGACATCGAGTGAGAACGGCAGAAAACCGTTGCCAATCGAGAAGATAGCCAGAATGATCAAAACATCGTGGAACAGGGCCACTACGGCGCCGTAACCAAACGCCAGTTTCTTGAACCGGATCAGGATGTAGCTGAATACCACCGCAACCGCCAGCAGAATCGACCACATGGCCGAGTAAATCAGGTCGTTGGCAATAGCCGGGCCCACTTTCTGCGAGCTTTCAATCGACCCTTTGTTACCCTGAATTTTGCCCAGACCGGCCAGCAGTTTTTTCTCGGTTTCTTTATCCGATTCCGGGTTGATGTCATCCGCCAGGTAGCTGGTAGTTACCCGAACCTGACTGGCACCGCCCACACCCGTTCCGCCGTAGGTTTTTACTTCCAGCGAGCCCGGCAGTTCATTTTCCAGGGCGTCCCGTACTTCGTCGGTACTGACGCTTTTCTCGAAACGCACCACATACGACCGACCACCTTTGAAGTCGACCCCCAAGCCAAAGCCCTTGAACAGGACGGAAATGATTCCCAAGGCAATGATGGTCGATGAAATCGTGTAATACAGTTTACGACGCGACACGAAATCGAAAGCCGAATCTTTGAACAGGTTTTTCGACCAGCTGGTACCAAACGCCAGTGTCCGGCCATTTTTCACATACTGCTCCAGAATAATCCGGGTGATGAAGATGGCCGCGAACAGCGATGTCAGGATACCAATCACCAGCGTTGTTGCAAAGCCCAGGATCAGACCCGTTCCGAAGATGAACAGAATGACCCCCGTCAGCAGCGTTGTTACGTTGGAGTCGATAATAGAGGAATAAGCATTCGTAAAACCGTCGGCGATGGCCTGCTTGAACGGTTTGCCCAGCGCCATTTCTTCCTTGATCCGCTCAAAAATCAGTACGTTCGCATCGACGGCCATACCGATCGTCAACACGATACCGGCAATACCCGGCATGGTCAACACCGCTCCCAGCGAAGCCATGATACCCAGCAGGAAGAACAGGTTGACAAACAGCGCCAAGTCAGCAATAAAACCGGCCCGGCCATAATAAGCCACCACAAAGACCAGTACGATCACCAGACCAACCAGCGACGAAATCACCCCGGCCGAAACGGCTTCCGAACCCAGCGTAGCTCCTACAACGGCCTCTTCCACAATGTTGGTCGGTGCGGGCAGCTTCCCGGCTTTTAGGATATTGGCCATATCCTTGGTTTCATCAACGGTAAAGTTTCCTGAAATGCTGGAGCTACCATTCGGAATCTCATTCTGAACCGTCGGTGCAGTATAGACCAGGTTATCCAGGATAATCGCTACCGGCCGGTTGATGTTGGCCGCCGTCAGGGTACGCCATTTGCGGGCTCCTTCAGCGTTCATACGCATCGTCACTTCCGGACGGCCGCGATCATCGTAATCATTCGTTGCATCCACAATCACATCACCTTCCAGCGGAGCTCTTCCTGCCGGTTTGCGGATAAAGTACAGGGGCAGAATTTCTTTGTTATCGTTGGTAACGATCGGCTTGCGGTCCCACAGCAGCACCGCATCCACCGGGAACAGGGCTTTTACGTTCGGACTGCTCAGGATATCATTGGCCCGCGCCGTGTCTTTCAGGTACACACCCAGTTGGTTTTGCGAAATGGGTACAAATAAGCTCGTCAAAGCCGCATTTTGGGCTGCCGTTGCCGACGTATCGGTTTTAGCCGTATCATTTTTAGCGGCCTGGTTTTTCTGAGCCAATTGGGCCGCCAGCGAGTTATCTTGTTTCGTTGTATCGGTCGTTGCGGAGGGGCTAGCGGACTTCTGGGCGGCTGCCTGTTTCCGTTCGGCTTCAATCTGCACCAGGTAAGCACCCAACTGATCCAGACCACCGGCCACATCGTTCAGCGTATACACTTCAGCGAACTCCAGTTTAGCCGCACCCGACAGCAGGCGACGCACCCGCTCGGGGTTGTCAACGCCCGGCAACTCAATCAAAATCCGACCGGAACCCGGCAACCGCTGAATGTTCGGGTTTGCCACTCCAAATTTATCTACCCGTGCCTGGATGATCTGAAACGCCCGGCTGAGTGAACCGTCGACCTCGTCATTGATCATTTTCCGAACCTCGGCATCCGACGACTGGAAGTTGATTTTACCCCGGTTGGCACTGTTGGCAAAAATAGACGCCAGCTTCGTGTTAGGAGCAATATCCTTGTAAGCACTGATGAACAGGTCCACATATTTCGACTGGCTAGACTTTTGGTCTTCCGTTGCTTTTTTCAACGCCTGTTCGAATTTTGGGTCCCGCGTTCCACCAGCCAAGCCACGTAGAATGTCGGCGGGAGAAACTTCCAGCACCACGTGCATACCGCCTTGTAAGTCAAGACCCAAGCCCAGCTCGCGGGTGGTTACTTCCTCCAGGGTATTGCCCAGATAAACTGGCTCTTTCCAGAGCGAATCGATGTAATGTTGCTTTTTATCAAGGTCGACATTACCGTTGGCAAGCGTAGCGTAGTTCGTCGCGTCTTGTTTGATGCTGTTCGACACGAACGTAAAAGACAGATAGTAAATGCACAAAAGCGCAATTACACCCGTCAGAATGAGTATTCCGACTCGGTTTTGCATTATTGATTAAGAATAAAGAGAAAAGATTTGAGATAAATAGGAAAAGAGAATGGATGGAGTGCGTTGACACCTAAGATGCAGTAAAACCGTATTGGTGCGGTTTTTGTCTGCTATCTTCTGTCTAACATCTCACTTCAGAAGCACAAAAATCAGGGCGCATTGATGGCTATGTGATGCCCAAAAACGTAGCAGAGGAACGAGAAATAAAAATACGGTATTTCAAAAAAACGGGGGATTACCGTCTGTTTCAGTACAAAAAAGAGTACTGGCGGTGGCAGCAGATAAACCGTTTGGGAAAAGCCGAACGTATGCGCGGGGGTAACCACCGCATCAAAGGAAGTAGCCTGAACAGTGGCTTCCTGGTGGTTATCCGACTTGGTGTCCTTTTTCGGCGTTTGAACAGTTTGCCGGGCCGGAAGTTGTTCAACAGACAGCCATGACGGCCCACCCGATGCAACCAGCAGGAGCAACCCGGTCAGAAAGAGGCTCATCAAACGAATTAAGTTCGTACGCTGTTGTTGCTTCATAGACGTTTTAACCGACTCGCCCGAACGAGGGGAACAAATTTCGCAATTGTTCCGCAAGAAAGCAAATCGGTTTTTTTCAGGCATTTTTCAAGAAGTCTACTAACTTTCGCCGAAATAAGTAAACATGACATTACAGGAATTTATACAACTAGCCTTGGCCGAAGACGTGGGTGACGGCGATCATACATCCCTATCGACCATTCCGGCGGATGCTCAACGGCGTGCCCGACTGTTGGTGAAACAGGACGGAATTCTGGCGGGTGTTGAAGTGGCGGAAGCCGTTTTTCGGGAAGTAGATCCGGATTTGGAGGTTCACGTTAATATTCAGGATGGTTCAGCCATTCACTATGGCGACATCGTGCTGACGGTCAGTGGCCGGGCGCAATCCATTCTGAAAGCGGAGCGACTGGTGCTCAACTGCATGCAGCGGATGAGTGGTATTGCGACCCACACCCGAACGATGGTGAATTTGCTGGAAGGCACCAAAGCGCAGCTACTGGATACCCGCAAAACGACGCCGAACTTCCGGGTCTGTGAAAAATTAGCGGTTAAAATTGGGGGCGCCGTTAACCATCGGTTCGGATTGTTCGATATGATTCTGATCAAAGACAACCACATCGATTACGCGGGCGGCATCGAAGCCGCCGTCACCAAAGCCGTTGCTTATCTGGAAACCACGGGGCGGTCGCTGCCCATTGAAGTGGAAGTCCGGAACCAGAAAGAGGTGGAGGAAGTACTGCGGCTCGGTCACGTCGACCGGATGCTGCTGGATAATTTTGAACCCGACGAACTAAAAAAAATGGTGGACCTGATCGACGGGCGCATTGTAACCGAAGCCTCGGGTGGCATCAACGATACCAACCTGCGAGCCTATGCCGAAACCGGTGTCGATTACATCTCGTCCGGCGCTTTAACCCACCAGGTGAAAAGTCTCGATATGAGTTTAAAAGCCTATTAACCCCTCCCGTTCCTCTGATGAACGCTGCGTACTAGCTTACTCCAATGTTCATCAGAGAAAACCAGGGTTTATCGGAGAAAATTAGCGTCAGTTTTTGTTTACTCACTATGGCAACGATCCCACTCACATTAGATGAAGAAATCCGGCAAATCGGCTACATCAGCCGGTCGACGCCGAAAGATAAACAGGTTTTGATGGACGAAATCCGGCGGATGAAAAAAGAGAAAAACGCCGTGATTCTCGCCCACTACTACGTCGACAGCGACATTCAGGACCTGGCCGACTACATCGGTGACAGCCTGGGCTTGTCGCAGCAGGCAGCCGCCACCGATGCCAAAATGATTGTATTCTGCGGAGTGCACTTCATGGGCGAAACCGCCAAAATTCTTTCACCCGATAAAAAAGTGGTGATTCCGGACATGAACGCCGGTTGCTCGCTGGCGGATTCGGCACCGGCGGATGAGTTTGCGGCTTTCAAGGCGAAATATCCGGATCATATCGTGATTACGTACATCAACTGCTCGGCGGAAATCAAGGCATTGTCGGACATTATCTGTACGTCGTCGAATGCCGTCAAGATTGTTGAAAGCCTGCCGAAAGATCAGAAGATTATCTTTGCACCGGATGCCAACCTCGGCCGGTTTGTAGCCAAAAAAACCGGTCGCGACATGGTTTTGTGGGATGGCGCCTGCATTGTTCACATCGACATTTCGCAGGAAAAACTGACGGCTCTGCGGCAGAAATACCCGGCGGCCAAGTTCATTGCCCACCCCGAATGCCAGGAACATATTCTGAGCCAGGCCGATTACGTGGGCTCAACCACGGCGCTATTGAAATACGTGGTCGATCAGCCCGACGAAGTGTTCATTGTTGGAACAGAAGCCGGGATTCTGCACAAAATGAAGCAGGCCGTACCCAACAAGAAAATCATTCCGGCACCGGCCAGCGAAAATAACACCTGCGCCTGTTCGGAATGTCCATACATGAAAATGAACACGCTCGAAAAGTTGTATAACACCTTGTTTTACGAAAAACCGGAGATTTTTGTCCCGGAAGACGTGCGCGTGAAAGCCGAAGCCTCGGTGTTGCGGATGCTGGAAATGAGTAAGGGATTGTAACGTTGAATCCATTAACCCGACTTATAAATTGTAGTAGAATAGCGCTTGCCTTCCTATGCCCCAACACTTCGATTTCCTTGTAATCGGTTCCGGAATTGCCGGACTGAGTTACGCCACCAAACTGGCGATTCATTTTGAAGAAACCGGCCGGGCCGTCCGGATTGCCGTCATTACGAAAGTCCGGGCCGACGAAACCAACACCAAGTACGCGCAGGGTGGTATTGCCGCCGTGTGGGCCGAGGAAGATTCCTTCGAAAAACACATCGAGGATACGATGATTGCGGGCGACTTCCTGAGCAAACGGGAGGTGGTCGAAATCGTGGTGCGGGAAGCGCCCGAACGAATTCGCGAGCTAATCGACTACGGCACGCGCTTCGACAAGGAAGACGATGGTGACTACGACCTGGCGAAAGAAGGTGGACATTCCGATCACCGGATTCTGCATTTTAAAGATATTACGGGCGCCGAAATCGAGCGGGCGTTGCTTGAAAAAGCGCAGTCGTTGCCCTCCATCGAAATTTTCACGCATTACTACGCCGTCGACCTGATCACGCGGCACCACCTGGGCGAAACCGTACACCGCTACGATACCGACAACCGTTGCTTCGGGGCTTACGTACTGGACACCCAAACCGGACGCGTCGAGAAGTTCCTGGCCAAAACGACACTCCTGGCCACGGGTGGCATCGGCAATGTTTACCAGAGCACGACCAACCCAACCATTGCGACCGGCGACGGAATTGCGATGGCGTACCGCGCCAAATCGATCTGCAAGGACATGGAATTCATCCAGTTCCACCCAACGGCCTTGTACGAACCGGGCAAAAAGCCCAGCTTTCTGATTTCGGAAGCCGTGCGCGGTTTTGGCGGTATTCTGAAAAACATAAAGGGCGAGACGTTCATGGAGCACTACGACGCGCGTCTGTCGCTGGCTCCGCGCGACATTGTGGCCCGCGCCATCGACTCCGAAATGAAAAAATCCGGCGACCCGCACGTCTACCTGGATGTGACGCATTGCGATTTCGGAAAATTTGTCGAGCACTTTCCCAACATTACAGCCTACTGCCGCGACAACCTTGGCATCGACGTTCGGAAAGACTTCATTCCCGTTGTTCCGGCGCAACATTACATGTGCGGGGGGATTAAAGTGAACGAGTTCGGCCAGACGAACATCCATTTCCTGTATGCCGCCGGAGAATGTTCCTGCACGGGCCTGCACGGTGCCAACCGACTGGCTTCCAATTCGTTACTCGAAGCCGTTGTTTTTGGACACCGGGCCTACCAGAAAACCGTCGAGCATTTTGAAGAAGCCGTGATTCCCGACAACCTGCCGGAATGGAATGACGCCGGAACCACGCACCCCGAGGAGCTGGTGCTGGTAACGGAAATGCAGCGCGAACTGGAGTCGATCATGTCGAATTATGTCGGTATTGTTCGGACAAACCGCCGGATGAAACGGGCACTGGACCGGCTGGAACTCATCTATTTAGAACACGAAGAACTGTACCGGCAGTCGAAAGTATCGAACCGGATTTGTGAATTGCGGAACATGATTGAAGTGGCTTATCTGGTCATCAAAGCCGCAATGGCCCGGCGCGATAATCGGGGGCTGCATTTCAACGCGGACGTTGAGAAACACGACTTGGTTTAAATATCCACCTCGCCCGTTTCGGCTTCCGGTTCGGCATTGGAAGAGTGACCGTGCAACACTTCCAGTAACTCCTTGACCTGGTAAACGGATTTGTTGTAACGGTTGCTCAGCAGAATGATTACAAAATCATCTTTCGGGCTGAACCAGAACAGACTGTTGTAGCCTTTCCACCAACCCGTGTGGTAAATGTATTCCGGCTGGTTTTTACTGTCGACGTACATCCGAAAACCGTAGCCATAATTTCTCGTGCCTTTGCGCTCGAAGCTCCGGGGCAGAAAGGCTTCGGCCAGCAATGATTTCCGGAGCAGGCAATCGCCGTTGAGCGCCCGGTACCACCTGAACAAATCGCCGACGGTGGAGTAGATCCCTTTGTCACCCACCACGTTATCGTAATAATCCTTTGGAATTCGGCGGTTCCACTGGTAGCCTGCCGTGCGGTACTGATTGATGGAATCGTTGCGGGTGGTGGCTACCCACGTATGTTTCATTCCAAGGGGCTCGAAAATATTCTTCTTGATAAATTGGTCGAACGGCATTGCCGTCACTTTCTCGATAATAGCCGCCAGCACGCAGTAGTTGGTATTGCTGTAGCTGAACGTACGGCCCGGAATGTTGTAGCGCTGGGGCGTTGGATGCACATTGGCAAACCAATGCATGATTTCGGCGTTGGTCGGATACGGTTTTTCGAACTTGTAAAAGTTGATTCGCATGCTGTCTTCAAACGCGTAGGCATAGTTCGGCAAACCACTCCGGTGCGACAGCAGGTTCTCGATGGAAATCCCAGGATACGGAAAATCCGGGAAGAATTTCTGAACTGAATCCTGAAGACTCAGCTTTTTGGCTTCAATCAATTTGAGCGTTGCCACCGCCGTAAATGTTTTGGACAGCGATGCCAGCTGAAACTTGGAGAGTTCGTTCAGGGTATCGCGGGAAGAACGTTCGAAATGCGACAAACCAAACGAGTTTTTGTAGAGGATCACCCCCTTCTGCGCAATCAAAATATTGCCGTTGAAACCCGCCCGGACCTTGCCCTGAACGATAGCTTCAATTTTACGGATTTTTTCATCAGCACCGATTTCCTGGCGAATGGACCGTTCTTCTGACGGGCTCAAGACCTGATCTTCCGCACAATTGTGCATGGCCTTGGCCGACCGGTTCAATTTTTTCTCCTCACTCGAATTACACCCAGCACTAATCAAAATGGCAAAAATCCCTGCCCAAATTCCCGATACTCTCATTCCTGACGTCGATTGCACTAAACTTGATACTGATTTACGGCACCTGCAAACAAAAATACATTTTTTATAACCACCCCAAAGGCTTTTTTAGCAAACCGTCAGTATTTGTAATTCGTCAGTTCTTCCTTATCCTGCTCACCAAACGCTTTTTGCATTTTTGTCCGGTCAAACTCATTTTCGTTGTTGGCGATAAAAATGGTTGCAACGGTATTTCCGATGATATTGGTAATCGAACGTGCTTCCGACATAAACCGATCAACACCGAGCAACAGCGCCAGCCCCTCAACCGGGATGACGTGCACGGCGGTCAGCGTAGAAGCCAGCACGATAAAACCACTGCCCGTTACGCCCGCTGCTCCTTTCGACGTCACCATGAGAATACCGATAATGGTCAGCTCCTGCCCCAGCGTCAGATCGACATTGAAAACCTGCGCCAGAAAAATAGTGGCCATCGACAGGTAAATCGTTGTACCGTCCAGATTGAATGAATACCCCGCCGGTACCACCAGCCCCACCACCGACCGCGAACATCCCATGCTTTCGAGTTTATCCATAATCTGCGGCAGCGCTGACTCCGACGAAGACGTTCCGAACACAATCAGCAATTCCTCTTTGATGTACTTCAGAACCTTCCACAAACTGACCCGGTAATAACGTAAAATTAGATTTAGCACGACAAAAATGAACAGAAACATTGTTGCGTAAACCGTTCCCATCAGTTTCGCCAATGGCAGAAGCGTCATCAGTCCGTATTTGCCAATGGTAAACGCCATCCCGCCGAACGCTCCCAGAGGTGCCAGTACCATTACCACATTGAGAATGTTGAAAAATACCCGCGATAGCTTCTCGAAAGTAGCAATCAGCGAATGGCCCCGTTCGCCCATGCGCGTCAGGCCCACACCAAACAGAACTGAAAACACCAGCACCTGGAGAATTTCGCCCTCGGCAAAGGATCGGATGGCATTGTCCGGAACGATGTGCAGGAAAAATTTAACCCAGTCCATTCCCTGGCCTTGGGAGGTATACATCGAAACATCGCCCCCCTGCACAGCCGTTGCCTGCACCCCCGCACCGGGTTTTACAACGTTGGCAATCACGATCCCGATAATTAAAGCCAGCGTTGTGACAATTTCAAAGTACAGCAACGCCTTCCCACCTACCCGACCTACTTTCTTCAAATCACCCATATTACTGATTCCCAACACAATGGTCAGGAAAATAATGGGCGCAATCACCATTTTGATCAGGCTGATGAATATATCCCCCAGCGGCTTGAGTTTGGCGGCTGTTTCCGGAAAAAAATGGCCAACGATAATACCGAGCGTAATGGCGACGAGTACGCGGAAAGTCAGGTTATTCAGGAGTTTGCGCACGGCGGTTATGGCAAGAGAAATTTTAAGTCTTAAAACCGTAAACCTGCCAAGTCTTTAAAGCGAGGCTATTCCAGATCGCCCAGACCTGACAGGTTTTAGAAGTAGTAGAGTTATAACTGTTGTTTTTGTAGTACCGGCTCCAGTACTTTCCACACATTATCGGCCACAATTTGGTGCCCCTCCGCCGTAGGGTGAATTCCGTCTGGCTGGTTCAGTTTCCGGATTCCACCGACGTTCTCGAGCAGAAAGGGAATCAGTACGGTTTTATTCTTATCGGCCAAATCGGTGTACATTTTGTAAAACTGCTCCGAATAATCTGGTCCGAGGTTGGGCGGAATGCGCATCCCGGCCAAAACGATCTGGGCCTGTGGACTTTTCAGCCGAACGGTATCGATGATGGCTTGCAGATTTTTCCGGGAATCATCGAGCGGAATACCCCGCAGACCGTCGTTGGCCCCCAATTCGAGCACAAATACATCGACGGGTTTGCGCAACACCCAGCTGATTCGGCTTTTGCCGCCCGCGGTTGTTTCCCCACTCGACCCCGCGTTGACAATTTGGTAATCGTAGCCGGCAGCTTTGGCTTTTTCGCCGACCAGAGCCGGAAAGGCTTCGGCGGGGTCCAGCCCGTAACCCGCCGTCAGGCTGTTGCCAAAAAAAAGAATCGTTTTGCGGGTATTCTCTTCCTTTTTATCCGGTGCATCCGTCGTCGACGGTTTTTCATCCTGTGTCTGACTAGTTTCTGTTTTGGAGTTGCACCCCCACATCAGGGCCAGCCATAACCAACTCACCAACCAGAGGTTGTAATTGGCGCTCTTTTTCTGTAAATTCATTATTTGTGCCGTTTTCAGGTAATTGTATTGACCTCTCCCAAACAAAAATAAGGTTTATTTATCCATTTAGCCCTATTTCAACCCCTTTATCATATTATCCACCCGTCTCGTGAATAAAACGGTCACGAATTGGTTATCTACTTGTTCTGTTAACTATTGACTTATGAGTATTCTGCGTGCTGAAAACCTGACGAAAACTTACCAAAGCGGGGGGCGTACTTTAACGGTACTAAACTCCGTGAGCTTTGACATTCAGGCCGGTGATACCTTTTCCATTGTCGGCCCGTCGGGAAGCGGCAAAACCACCCTGCTGGGGCTGTGTGCCGGGCTTGACCGAGCCTCGTCGGGGAGCATTTACCTGAACGGGATTAAACTTGATACCCTCAGCGAAGACGAACGGGCCGCCGTTCGAAATCAGTACGTGGGGTTTATCTTCCAGAATTTCCAGCTCCTCCCTACCCTGACGGCCCTGGAGAACGTAATGGTTCCGCTGGGGTTGCGGGGCGAAAAACGCGTGGAAAAAACCGCTCAGGAATTGCTGGAGCGCGTTGGCCTGGGGCAACGCGGTCACCATTATCCGACGCAGCTTTCGGGGGGTGAACAACAACGGGTTTCGCTGGCGCGCGCCTTTGCCAATCGGCCCAAAATCCTGTTTGCTGACGAACCGACCGGTAACCTCGACGCCGACACCAGTGCGACCGTCGTAGATCTGATTTTTGAACTAAACCGCGAAGCCGGAACCACGCTGGTACTGGTCACCCATGACCTTGAACTGGCTTCACGAACCCAACGCATCATCCGCATCAAAGGCGGCAATCTGGTGTCGGATACGCTCACGGAAAACCGCATTGCCACCAACTGATGGATCGTCAACGGCCCCAATTAAAACCGCAGTCCGCGTCGGTTTTCAATCCCTGGTTGTGGAAGATGGCCTGGCGCGACAGTCGCCGGAGCCGTCAGCGGCTTTTCCTGTTTATGTCGGTCATCGTGCTGGGCATTGCGGCCCTGGTCGCCATCAATTCATTTGGCGATAATTTATCCCGCAGTGTTGATGAACAGGCTCGTGAGCTCATCGGAGCCGATCTGGTGTTGACCACCAATAAGGAAATCAGCAAAAAAACGGAACAGTTTTTAGCTGCCATCAGTCCCGAACGAAGCCGTGAGGTGGCCTTTCCGTCGATGGTCATGTTTCCGCGTTCGGGCGGTGTCCGGCTGGCGCAGGTAAAAGCCATGCAGGGCCAATTTCCGTACTACGGTGCCTGGGAAACGCAGCCTGGCAACGCCGTTGCCTTGTTTCAAAAGGCTAACCAAAACCGGCAGCGGATTGCACTGGTGGATGATGCGCTGCTGGTTCAACTGAACGCCCAACCCGGTGATTCGGTGAAAGTTGGACAGCTCATGTTTTACGTCGCGGGGCGGGTACTGAAAATTCCCGGCCAGACGGCCGTAACTACAACGGTGGCCCCAACGGTTTTTATTCCGCACGTTTTTTTACCGGAAACCGGTTTGCTGCAACGCGGCAGTCGGGTTACCTACCGGTCGTATTATCAATTTGAACCCGGTACAGATGTCGAAAAATACGTTAAAAGCATTTCTGCCCGCCTTGATAAACTGGGTATCAACTCCGACACCATTGCGGAGCGCAAACAGCAAACCGGCCGTGCCTTCGCCGACCTGACCAAGTTTCTGAACCTGGTGGCATTCGTCGCCCTGCTGCTGGGCTGCGTGGGCGTAGCCAGTGCCGTTCATCTCTATGTGAAAGAGAAAATTGCTTCGGTGGCGGTGCTGCGTTGTTTGGGGGCCAGCGGACGGCAGGCGTTTTTGATTTACCTGATTCAGACGTCGCTGATGGGTTTGCTGGGCGCCCTGGTGGGCGCAGCGCTGGGTACGGTTTTGCAACTGATTCTTCCCGCGGTTTTTGGCAATTTTCTGCCGGTTGAGGTCGTAACGACCATTTCCTGGCAAGCCGTGGCCCAGGGCATTGCCGCCGGATTACTCATTGCAATTTTGTTTGCCCTCCTGCCCTTGCTGGTGATCCGGAAAGTGGCTCCGCTCCGAACGCTCCGCAGTTCTTATGACGATGATGTAACGGGTCGCGATCCGCTTCAGTGGGCCATCTATGGTGCCATTCTTGTGTCAATCATTGGATTTGCCTACTGGCAAATCCGCGACTGGAAAATGGCGCTTAGTTTTACGACCGGCCTGGCCTTTGCGTTCGCTGTTCTGACGGGAATCGGTCAGTTGTTGATGTTGCTGGTCCGACGGTTTTTTCCGGTTTCGTGGAGTTACATCTGGCGGCAAAGTCTGGCGAACCTATACCGCCCGCAGAACCAGACGCTGATTCTGGTTATTTCGATCGGGCTGGGCGCTTTTCTGATAGCGACGCTGTACCTCACGCAAACCTTATTGCTCAGCCGGGTGCAATTATCGGCCAGTGGCAATCAGGCCAATATGGTGTTGTTCGACATTCAGAATGAGCAGCAAGCGGGCGTTCAGCAGTTGGTCCAACAGCATAAACTACCCGTATTGCAGGAGGTACCGGTGGTCACGATGCGGCTCGCCGAAATCAACGGGCGAGCGGTTGAAGCCATTCAAAAGGATACCAGCGCCAAGATTCCCGACTGGGCCCTGACCCGCGAATACCGGGTTACATACCGCGATTCCCTGATCAGTTCGGAGAAGTTGACCGAAGGCAAAATTCCGTATCAAGCCAACCAGCACATCTATATCTCGGTGGAAAAAGGCTATTTGGAACGGATGAAACTTAAGCTGGGCGATACGCTGGCGTTCAATGTGCAGGGACTGATTATTCCTACCATTGTTGGTGGTACGCGTGAAGTAGACTGGAACCGGGTGCAAACCAACTTTCTGATTGTCTTTCCTTCAGGCGTTCTTGAACAGGCTCCGCAGTTCCACGTGCTGATGACCCGCGTTGAAAACACGCAGCAATCCGCTCAATTTCAGCGTGACCTGGTTGTCCGCTACCCAAATGTATCGGCAATTGACCTGGGGTTGATTCTGAAAACACTTGACGAAGTGCTGGCGAAAGTTTCATTCGTCATCCGGTTTATGGCCTTGTTCAGCATCGTCACAGGTTTACTGGTCCTGAGCAGTTCGGTGATTATCAGTAAATACCAACGAATTCAGGAGAGCGTTCTCTTGCGAACCCTGGGGGCCAGTCGTCGGCAGATTTTGCTAATTACCCTCATTGAGTACTTGTTTCTTGGCCTGATCGCAGCGCTGTCGGGCATTGTGCTGTCGTTGGCAGGAACCTGGGGCCTGGCCTATTTTGTCTTCGAAGTACCGTTTGCACCCGACTTCACTCCGCTCCTGGCGGTGGTTGGTGTCGTAACGGTTTTAACCATTGTCATTGGTTTATTCAACAGCCGTGGTGTGTTGGTTCGTCCGCCATTGGAAGTGCTCCGCGCCGAAGCATAAAACTTAAATGTACCAGAAACCGTTCTCGTTTGTTTGCCGAGAACGGTTTCTATTTTTCTAATCACATCAATCAAAGCCTCTCAGCGTGAAATATCCTTCAATATTGTGCCGTCCGATCTCCTTTTGTTGCTTGGCACTAACGTAGCCACCCTGTAATACGTTGAATTTACCTTTTAAGTAGCCGCCCCCCGTCTTCCCCATTTCTTCAATGGTGATTGACCCGTTACAATCAGCATACCCCCGCTCCTTATCGTAATTGTAACTATTCAGTACATACGTGTCATTCCCTTTTTTGAAAGCCGCCGACAAGATCGTAGGATATTTGGGAATTGGGTCTACCTGGTAATTCCACCGATGGCTACCGATCTCCCCATGCCACTCAATAATAAAAATTTTAAGTTCTTCTTTTTCCTCCAGTAATCCCAGCTGATAAAAACTTGGCCCAACTTTAATGAAGTTAACCTTCTTTTCTGATTGCCAGGGACCATCATCAATGCGGTAATGCAATCCTTCGTCCGGCAGTACAGTGATATTTGCAATCAACAGCAATTGACCCGTATACTTTCCTGTTGGGTCTTTCAGCTCGACGCTCACACTTACTTCTGTTGGTTTATCGACCCGGTCAGGGGCCGCATACGTAGCCCCTGATCCACTGCTCACCAATTCGCCCGGGCCGCCCAACTGCCAGGCCGTCCCCCTTCCACCATTTTTAATATACTTGGCGTCCACCGGTTTGGCATTCTTATTCATGATGGCTTTGCGGGATATTTTGAATGGATCGCTGGAAGCTGGCAAATACGAAACAACCTGCAAGCCAAGCCGTTCTGCCGCCACCATCGACCCTTTAATCGGAATCAATTCAACCCCTTTCGCTATCGTCCAGTCGCTGAAATGCGTCGTCAGGACACTCACGGTTTTTGCGGCCTGATTGACAACCGGATCGGCGGCATAGGACCAAAACCCGTTCTCATCCTGAAAAGCTAGTCCGAGGCCCAAAACCGTCCCCATTTCTTCTTCCCGCCCCGCATACGAGAACTGAATGGTAACCGGTTTGGCGAATTGAGTACCGTGCGGTAACAGACGCATGCCCGTTCCCAGTCCGGCTGGGGCGGTTTTCTCAACGGCCTGCATCGAGCAAACCGTATTGGTACTGACCGCACCCGCCGGAACAATCAGCTTTATGGACTGGTCAGGTGACGTAAATTCGCCCCCCGTCGGTGTGATCGTAAATGAAGTTTTTTCCCCGATAGGATTGCCCAGGGGCAAAGCAACGGGATTTTCGGTTTCATCGGATGATGGATCTGGATCCAATGCCGCTTTTCGGCAAGCGGATAGAGAAACTACCAGTGCCCAGACCAGTAGCAGGTACCATTTAATGTTCACGGATGTAGTATTTGTTGTTAGAAAAAACAAAGCGGTTATGAACCACTTTCACGAAGTAAAAGTGGTTCATAACCGCCAAAATCGTAACGTAACTTATTTAAACCGCTACCTATATTCTTTAAAACAGGAATCTACCGATGTCAACCAAGTTGGCCCCTTTCGCCCGCGTCTCCTTTAAACCGTTCACTCGCTTCGTAGAGTTTTGACCGGATTCATCAGGGCGGCTTTGATGCTTTGGTAACTGATTGTCAGCAAAGCAATACCAACAGCCAGGGCTCCGGCAAGGACAAAAATCCACCAGGAAATAGCAATCTTATAGGCAAAATCGTCCAGCCACAGCCCCGCGGCATACCAGGCAATCGGAGCCGCAATAAAAATAGCCAGTAGAACCAGTTTCAAGAAATCCCGGGAGAGCAGGGCCACAATGCTGATGACCGAGGCCCCCAACACTTTCCGCACCCCGATTTCCTTCGCCCGTTGCGTAATGGTGTACGACGATAAGCCGAACAAACCCAGTGACGCGATTAAAACGGCCAGGAATGAGAAAAAAGAGGTAATTTTTCCAAAAATCTGATCTTCACGGTATTGCCGGTTGAATTGCTCATCCATGAAGAAGTACGAAAATTCATTTCCCGGAAAAAACGCCTGGTATTTTTCTTTCACCCGATCAATCGTTTGATCCACATCACCCGGTTCCACTTTGAAGGAATAAAAACCCCCATTGGCGTAGAAGGGTGCGAAAACAATCGGTTCAATAGCATGCCGTAACGATTGCTGGTGAAAATCCTTCACCACACCTACGATTTCCCACGTCCGCCCAAACAGCGTAAATTTCTGACCCACCGCCGAAACCGCATCACGCAGGCCCAGCAACCGAACCGTCGATTGGTTAATAATGGCTTTGGTAACTTTGCTGCCATCCGCGTCGGAATCCGTCGGCAGAAAATTCCGGCCCGCCAGCAGCTTGATTTGGTAGGTATCGAAGAAGTCATAATCAACGGACATGCGACTCACTGTCAACCCCTTGCCTTCCTGATCTCCCGCCCGCTTCATGTTGAATGTGCGCGGCAACCGGTTGCCCAGCAGGTTGACAGAAGCCGTTGCGGCCTTAACCCCGGTAAGTTGCTTCACCTCAGTCTTGAAGCTGTTGATCCGTTCGATCGACGTGGAATCCCAGCGGGTCAGGTCGGGGCCAGTGACAACCAGCATCTGATTCATGTTGAACCCGAGGTTTTCTTTTTGCATGAACTCAATCTGCCGGAACACAATAAACGTTCCGATGATTAGCACAATCGAAGCCGTGTATTGAAAAACTACCAGCGACCGGCGTACCCACCCCCCCTTTGCCGACCGCTTGAAACTGCCCTTTAACACCTGAATAGCCTGAAAAGCCGAAAGAGCAAACGCCGGATAAAATCCGGACAAAAGTAGTCCCACTCCAAAGGTTCCGACCAACGCCAGTGCCATCCAGCGTCCTCCATATCCCTGACCCATCAGCAACGAGAACGACAGCGGCTTACCAACCAACTGATTCATAGCAGGTTGAAAAGCCATTGTTAACAGGAGGGCAACCAAAAAAGCAACAAGATTCAGCAGAACCGATTCCGACAAAAACTGACCGATCAGTTGACCCGACGTGGCACCGGCCACTTTCCGAACGCCCACTTCTTTAGCCCGTTCCAGCGATCGGGCCGTGGCCAGATTGATGTAATTAACCCAGGCAATCAACAGAATAAAAGCTGCGATGATCAGCATCGTCCAAACCGCTTTCCCATTGTTTACCAGCCCAATTTCGTATTCATAATCCGAATACAGATGAGCGCGCTGCAACGGTTGTAGATAAAATTTTTCCACACTTCCCGATACCTGATCACCTTTGAAATACCGTTCACTGAAGGCCGGAAATTTCTGTTCCAATTGACTAACATCCGCACCCGGTTTCAGCTTCAGGTAATGCCACATATCGGAACCATCCCAGCTTGTATTTACCCAATCCCCCCATAACCGAACCAGTGTCTGATAGGAAACCAATGCCCCGAATTGCAGGTGGGAAGCAGCCGGAACGTCTTTCATAATACCGGTTATTCGGTACGGTTCCGTATCCAGGTCAATGTATAGAATCTGACCAATCAGGCGCATATACTCATCATTCGATTCGGCACCGAAAATTCGCCTGGCATTACGCTCCGACAACACCAGGCTATTCGGCGCTTTCAGAGCAGTTTTTGCGTCTCCGACCAGCAAGGGGAAGGTGAAGAAACGCAGAAAATGCTCATCCGCGAAAAAGATGCTTTCCTCCTGAAAAATAGATTTTTCCCGGCGCAGTTTACTCCTTCCGCCCTGTACCAGCGTTGTATAGGCTTCTACCTCTTTGTAATCTTTCGCCATTGTTTTGCCAATGGTCGGATACGTGATAGTTCCGTGCTGGATGAGCTTTCCCTGTTGAAACCGGTCGTTGGTAACGCGGTAAATTCGGTCGACGTCCTTATGAAACTGGTCAAAATTCAGCTCGAAGCTGACATATTCCAGAATCATCAGACAGGCTGTAATGCCTGCAGCCAGCCCCATGAGGTTGACAAATGAAAAGAACTTGTGTTTCCACAGGTTACGAAAAGCGATTTTAACGTAATTCCGGATCATAGCGGGGCTCAAACTTGACAATTGACGATGTGTTGCGGTACGGGTTCGTCGGCGGACAAATGGCGGCAAAACCGTTATTACATTGAGTACGTACCGTAGCGTAGCCTGCGTTTTTCCAGCTCGTTGATACCAGTAAGCGTATAATTCTTCCAGATCTCCTTCAACTTCTTCCAGGGTCTCCGTCGGATGTAACCAGTTGAGCAGGCATTCTGCCCAACGGGGCGGCTTTGGATGAGAGGGTTTCATAAACCGCTTATTTTCAAGGCGTGGGGCGGCACCAATTGCCAGAGTTGGTTTCGCAGTTGCTGAATGTCCTGTAGCGCCCGGCTTCCTAGGGCGGTTACCCGAAATAACCGCTTGCGTCGCCCACCGCGCTCGGTTGTAGCGCCCCCCAGTTCAGAACTGACGAAGCCTTTTTCTTCCAACCGAATGAGTGTGTTATGAACGGTTCCGAAGGCGGCAAGGCGGCCCGTATGCTCTTCCAGCGCCTGGCTGACGGTTACCCCGTAAGCTTCGCCGTCCAGGATGGCCACCATCAGCAAGACGATTTCTTCAAATTCACCTAAATAGGTACGACGCATGGGCTGAAAGAATTTGTTTCTATTTTATCGTACAAATCCTTTGCCAAATCCAAAAAGGGGCTTCGTAGCGTCTATTCAGCGGTTTTGATGAGCACTGGTGTCCAAATACGGACACCTTACGTCCCCAACCGGACAGCGGTTAGTAGTTTCAAATTGAAAAAAGAGAGGCAACAAAAAAGCCGGAAACCCTCGGTCTCCGGCTTTCCCATACGAGAGTTTGGCTATTTAGAAATGATTAGTTTAACGGCTTTCTGTAGATCCTCCCCTTTCATGGAGCAGAAATACATTCCGGCAGCGACCTCCTGCAACGCGACCTTTGTTTCGTATTTTCCGATGCTGTGATGTTTACGGGCCACCAACGTCTGCACTGTACGGCCCTGCGCATCCACCAGATCGATGCTTATATTGCCCGCCGAAAGCAGTTGGTACCGAATCGTCACTTCCACGGTTGCCGGATTGGGAGTCACCATCAGCAGTTCGGTACCGAGCAACTCGTCTACGGCGGCTACCCCAACCGTCTGTACGCCAGTCCTGCCCGTTGGCTTACTCGTTGCCAGAGCGTTATGGTCCACCAGCGTTGGTTTTTTAAATTCTATTACTTTCTGAACGTCATTTTTACAATACCGTTCTTCAGCCCGCACAAACGCTTTGACTGGTGACTGAATCGTTATCGCATTACTGATGTTTCCGCCCAGCTTGTTCAGGATTTCATTTTGAACCAGCTCGCCCGTTTCCACAATTCGTACCACTCCTTCCTGCGCTGTTGAGGGAAATGAAAACAGGGGTACCGGCACGCCAGCTTTCACTTCGCCAACATCAACGGTATGGGGAGCCATCCCGACCTGATGGATGGCGACGCCTTCCATGGCGGCAATCGGTGACAGTGCTTTTGAAGCAAGCAATTCGTTGTCAAATACAAAATCCGTCCAAGCACCGTTGATACTGGTTATTTCCAGTTTGGAATCACATCCGGAACCGGCTTCCGGCGACGTAAACCCGTTCGGTGTAACGATGCTAAATTGCCCGGTTACCAATCGGTGCGTGCTCGATATGGAGGGTATATACCAGGCCGTCACACGCTGGTTGGCTTTATCATACGTTAACCGAAAATCAACAGATTGATCCTTTGCATTTTTCTCCGTGCATTGCGCGACAGCAACGCCCATTCCCACGAATCCAGTACATCCGATCAATGTTGCTCTTCGCAGAATAGCAGCCAGGCTCATTGTTATTTCCATAATCATTTTTGACAGAATATTTTTTGCACAAGCATACTTGTTTAGAAGGTATTCGGTCCTGAAAGTCACTATTTGGACTTCAAAAATGATTTCGCGGATTTCTTACAGCTTAGGAAGCGTCCACTTGCCGTTATAATTTGCCCTTACCAGCCTGTCTGCCTTCTCATTACCAACCACTTTGTTGGTGTCGGCATCCCAGAAAATATTCTGCCCGGTGCGATAAGCAATGTTGCCCAAATGTGCATGCAGCGCCACATCCCGACCCGCTTCGACCGGACAATTGGGCTTCTGTCGGCTCCGAACGCACGAGACGAAATTGAGCGTATGGGTGTCCAGGTCTTTCCCGTTACCAAACTTCGGCGGCTGGGCCGCAACCAGGTAGTTTCCCGCTTCGATTTCCGGAAAAACCTCCCATTTGGACCGGTCGATGACAACTGTTCCGAGGTTGCCGATAAAAGCAACACCGTGCTCCCGATCAAACGGACCACGCCCTGTGCCGAGCGACTGCTCCCACTGGATCGTAAAGTTGCCGTAATCATACACCACCTGCAAGGTATCGGGTGTTTCGCTGGCATGATCCGGAAAACCGTACTTTCCGCCCACTGCCACGACGGATTTGGGGGCTGTCACGTTCATCCCGGCCAGGGCAATATCAATCATATGAGCCCCCCAGTCGGTCATCAAACCACCGGCGTAATCCCAGAAGTACCGAAAGCTACGGTGAAACCGATTGGTATTAAAAGGTCGTTTGGGAGCTGGTCCCAGCCACATGTCATAATCGACACCCGCGGGAACGGCGGTGTCTGGCTGGGCCGGAAACGTTTTTCCATAGGGCATATACGCCCAGGTTTTTACGGAACGGATTCGTCCAATCTTACCCGACCGCACCATTTCCAGGGCATCGTTCCAATGCTGTCCACTGCGTTGCCATTGCCCCACCTGTACGATTCGGTTGTGCTTCCGGGCAGCTTCTACCATCAGGTTGCATTCTTCGATGGAATTGGCCAACGGTTTTTCCACGTATACGTCCTTACCAGCCTGGCAGGCATAGACGGTTTGCAGGCAGTGCCAGTGATCGGGCGTTCCGATGATGACGGCGTTGATCTCTTTGTTTTCCAGCAATTTCCGGAAATCGCTGTACAGTGTCGGCTTTTTACCCGTTTTTTGCTCCAATTCCGTAGCACGTTTGCTCAACACGTTGCTATCCACATCACACAAAGCAACACACCGAACGCCCGGATGTTTGAGCATGGAGCTCAGGTCAGACCAGCCCATGCTGTTGCAGCCGATCAGCCCCACCACGACTTCGTCGGCGGGCGCGGTTGGCGGTTGAGAAGCCAGCAAATCAGGGGATAAGGCCGTCGTCAGGCCCAGCCCCGTGGCAAGTTGGGACGATTGCCGGAGAAATTTTCTGCGTGAAGAAGTCATGAAAGGTTCAGGAATAATGAACCAGCAAATTAGCATAATCCTACTGAATCTCCGTATTCTTCCAACACCTTTTCACCATTTACTGTTCTGTATGATTCAGCTGATTTTCAGTTGAAAACCATTTTACCTTACGTCTCCATTTTCACAGAAAATAGGCGATGACCAACCCGGGAGGTTGCGTCAACCAGCCACAAACTAATGGCTACCTGAATGGGACTGTGATCGGAGGCATTTCCGTAAAAAGGCGGGCACTCGTTACCCAGGGCTGGCGGTGGCTTTGTGAATACTGATCAATCCACTCTTTATACAGACCCGTGTTGAAATTGGGGAATTTTTCCGGATTGAACGTATCAAAAAACGTCAGCGGTTCTACGGCATTAAATTTGCCACGATTGGTATCGAAAAAAGCGGCAACTCTTTGTCGCTGTTCCGCTCTTCAACCACCACAACATATCCGGGTCCATTTCTGAAATGACACCGGAAAGATGGTTTCGGCGGGTGCGGACGGTCGTGTTCAGTGCATGTTGCAGAATGGCGTTATCCGGTCGAAAATTGCCATTGGTATCGAACAGATCGTTCATTCATTCCCTATTCCAGAGCAATACCTTGAAGCTTTCCAGAGCGATCCTGTTAACGATAGCGTTATACTTAAATTTATTATGGGCGTTTCTACCGAAAAAGAGCGGCCTTATCGACCGATTGTCAGGCTAGTTTAACGGATATTTCGTGTGATTTTTCGAATCATTTAGCGACAGGTTAACCGGTATAAATGACGGTTTTCCACTTTATGGAGCCGTTTATCCAAAATCTGGAGGTATACCGCAATGAAACTGATTCAGAAATTGTTACTATTCTATGGCGTAAACCCCTAATTTTGCAGAACTTTATTGAAACATCCGTTTAATTCATATTCGAATGATTAACCTCATAACCAAGGGAATTACCAAACTCTTCGGCACCAAGTCGGATCGGGACATTCGCGAACTGCTCCCGTACGTCGAAAAGGTGAACGCCGAGTTTCAGAAATTACAGTCTCTCTCCAACGACGAACTCCGGAATGTAACCGTTGAACTGAAACAGATTATCGCGCAACGGTTGCAACCCATCGATACCCAACTTACTGATCTCCAGAAGCAGGTGGCCGACCAGCCCGATATGGACGTTGATGCAAAGCAACGCATCTTCAACCAGATTGATAAACTCGAAGCCGACCGGAATAAGGAACTGGAAGTGGTTTTGCTCGACATTCTGCCCCAGGCGTTTGCCGTGGTCAAAGAAACCGCCAAACGATTCAAGGAAAACGAACAGCTGGAAGTAACGGCCCAGGATTTCGACCGTGAATTTGCCGCCCGCAAGAAACACATCACCATTACCGGTGACAAAGCCTACTGGGCCAATAGCTGGGATGCCGCCGGAAGCACCATCAAATGGGACATGGTTCACTACGATGTACAGATCATCGGGGGAACGGTTTTGCACCAGGGTAAAATTTCCGAAATGGCAACCGGGGAAGGAAAAACGCTCGTTGCAACGTTCCCGGCTTACCTCAACGCCCTGGCGGGTCGCGGGGTTCACATCGTAACCGTCAACGATTACCTGGCCAAGCGTGACTCCGAGTGGATGGCTCCGCTGTTCGAATTCCACGGGCTACGCGTCGATTGCATCGATAGACACCAGCCGAACTCGTTCTCGCGGAAACAGGCATATCTGGCCGACCTCACCTACGGGACCAACAACGAATTCGGTTTTGATTACCTGCGCGACAACATGGCCCGCAGCGTCGACGAACTGGTGCAACGCAAACACCACTTCGCGATGGTTGATGAGGTCGACTCCGTCTTGATCGACGACGCCCGGACGCCGTTGATTATTTCCGGCCCCGTGCCCCGCGGTGACGAACAGGAATTCTCCGAACTAAAACCGCGCATCGCCCGTGTTGCCGAAGTGCAACGGAAACTGGTTCAGGACCTGTTGAACGAAGCCAAAAAGAAAATAGCTGCCGGTGACGAGAAAGAAGGCGGTTTGGCGCTCTTCCGTGCCCACCGCGGTTTGCCCAAATACAAGCCTCTGATTAAATACCTGAGTGAAACGGGAATCAAGGCCATCATGCAAAAAACCGAATCGGTTTACCTGGCCGAAAACCAGAAGCTGATGCCCGAGGCTGATAAACCGTTGTACTTCACGATTGATGAACGGCACAACAGCATCGATCTGACCGAAAAAGGAATTGACTACATCACCGGTTCCGGCGAGGATCCGAACTTCTTTATCCTCCCCGACCTGTCGATTGACATGAACAGCATCGATAAGAATCCGGAGCTGGACGAGAAGGAAAAAATCCTGCATAAAGAAAACCTGATCCGGGATTATTCGGTCAAAACACAACGGATCAACACCGTCAATCAGTTGCTGAAAGCATACTGCCTGTTTGAGATCAACGTCGATTACGTCATCATGGATGGTAAAATCAAGATCGTTGATGAGCAGACGGGCCGGATCATGGAAGGCCGCCGGTGGTCGGACGGTTTGCACCAGGCCGTTGAAGCCAAGGAAGGCGTGAAAGTAGAAGACGCTACGCAAACCTACGCGACCGTCACGCTGCAAAACTACTTCCGGATGTATCACAAGCTGGCCGGGATGACCGGTACGGCCGAAACCGAAGCGTCGGAGTTCTGGACCATCTACAAACTCGACGTCGTCGCCATACCGACGAACCGGCAGATCGTCCGAAAAGATGAAGAAGATAAAGTATATCGCTCGGTTCGGGAGAAATACAACGCGGTGGTTGATGAGATTGTAAGTCTGGTCGAAAAAGGTCGCCCGGTGCTGGTCGGGACAACATCCGTTGAAAATTCAGAATTGCTCAGCCGGATGCTGTCGTTACGCAAAATTGCCCACCAGGTCCTGAATGCCAAGCAACACCAGCGGGAGGCCGAAATTGTGGCTGAAGCCGGTAAACCCGGAACCGTGACCATTGCAACAAACATGGCCGGCCGGGGTACGGATATTAAGCTAACGCCGGAAGCGCGGGCTGCCGGTGGTCTGGCCATCGTTGGTACGGAGCGGCACGAATCCCGGCGCGTCGACCGCCAGTTGCGCGGTCGGTCTGGCCGGCAGGGAGACCCCGGAACGACGCAATTCTTTGTTTCGCTGGAAGATAGCCTGATGCGGCTTTTCGGCTCCGACCGCATCGCGAAAGTGATGGACCGCATGGGGCTGGAAGAAGGCGAAGTGATTCAGCACTCGATGATTACAAAATCCATCGAACGCGCGCAGAAGAAAGTGGAAGAAAACAACTTCGGCATTCGGAAGCGACTGCTGGAATACGACGACGTGATGAACTACCAACGGGAGGCCATCTACAAACGCCGTCGGAATGCACTGTTTGGCGATCGTTTGGCGCTCGACATTGCCAACACCATGTACGACGTCTGCGAGGATCTGGCCAATAACAACGAAGGCAACTACGACGAGTTTACGTTGCAAACAATAACGGCACTCGGGTTCGAAACCAGCATCACGCGCGACGACTTCAGCCGCTTGAAAGCCAAAGATCTGGCACAGCGCTTGTACGGAGAAGCTGATAAGCATTACCACGACAAGAACAACGCCATTCGGGAAAAATCCGGACCGGTGCTACAATCCATTCTGGCAGAACGGGGTGCTATGATTCAGGACATTGTTGTTCCATTCTCCGACGGCCTGCGCGAATTGACCGTGGTATCCAACCTTCGCAAAACCGTTGAAACGGAAGGCCGGGAACTGATTACAGAAATGGAAAAAGCCGTTTCTCTGTCGGTGATCGACCAGGAGTGGAAAGAACACCTGCGCGAAATGGACGACCTGAAGCAATCGGTACAGAATGCGGTTTTTGAGCAGAAAGACCCCTTACTGGTCTACAAATTTGAGTCCGTTGAACTGTTTAAGCGGTTTTTGAGCAAGGTCAATTTTGACACGATCAGTTTCCTGACCAAAACGGATATTCCGGGCCAGGAAGCCGAAGAGGTTCAGCAGGAAGTTCGGCAAGCTCCCCCCCAGCGTCATCCGGAGCCGCAGCCCGAACTGCACACCAATAAGGAAGACCACGATGAACCCGTTGCCGGTGGCCCGCAGGAATACGCCCGAAAAATGGCCACTGCTGAGAAGCAGGCGCCAGTTCGTTCGGTAAAAGTGGCCAACCGCAATGAGAAAGTAAGCGTTCAGTACATGGACGGTACGATCAAACGGGACGTTAAATACAAAGTCGTCGAGAATGACTTACAGAGCGGGCGGGCGGTTTTGATCGACTAACGGTTAGGGAGTTACGGTTTTCTGTTTACAATGGGCCGTTGTAAACAGAAAACCGTAACCTATAAAAACCAGCACCCGTATCTGCTCCACCCGAGCCACCTTATACGCAAGACGGTTACCTGGAACTTGAGCGCAAAGCGGAGAACAAAAGTGACTAGTAATGGTGAACTATTTGCGATGGCAGTCGCATTTCGTAACCATAACCGGATTAAGGAAGATCCATCGATTGGAATTGGATACGACTTAACAGGAAAGCATTTTCAGACCTTCTCCTCCGGTATGCGGCTTCATATTTCTTCCAATAGCCTATACACGTTTCCCGGATTTGCTGATTATTTGCGGAGGACCACAGTTGCTGGATGCGCGGTTGAATACCATCCTTAATCCAACCCCTATTGTTGAAGTGCTTTCCGAAAAAAGCCAAGAACTATGATTGGGGAAAGGAGTTTATGCTGTACCGCAACATTCCTTCTTTCCGGGAATATATTTTGATTGATTCTGAGCATGTTTGCGTAGAATCCTGGTTTAAACCGGAGAAGAGCTTCTGGACACTTCGTTAGAAAACTGACCAGCCGGATAAAGTGTTGACTATTCAGACGCTTGATTTTACCTTTTCACTTCGGGAAATTTACGGCCAGACTGTGGGCTTATTGAATTAGGCAATGTGCATGCCACGGCGTCTTACCATACTTAAAGTTGTTGTTACATTTAATTTAAAAAGAAAGAAAGATTTTATAGTATTGTTCTAATTTTCAATACTACGCTTTCCCGGAAATACTTAATTTCCGGCGTGGAATCAACCTTGCTGATTCCTTTCTTTCATTTCGTATGATGTATATTCATGCAGTTAGCCATTACCTTCCCAGCGAAGTAGTTGGCAACGAACACTTTACCAAGCTCAATGGATTGTCGAGCGAATGGATTATCGAACGGACAGGTATTCGGGAGCGTCGCAAAGCAGCTCCGGACGAAAATACAAATACCATGGCGCTGGAAGCCGTTCGGCGCCTGTTCGACCAAACAACGATTGAACCGTCCCAGATAGACCTCATTGTTGGTGCCACTTATACACCCTATGACACGATCGTTACCCTGGCTCACGTTGTTCAGCACAATCTGGGTGTAGCCGATATCCCGGTTGTCTCCATCTCAACGGCCTGCTCATCGCTCATCAACGCCATTGAAGTCGTCGAGGGCTATTTTGCGATGAATAAAGCGTCGCTGGCCGTTGTTGTTGTTTCGGAGCACAACACGGCGTACAACAACGATCTGGATACTGTATCGGGGCATTTATGGGGCGACGGAGCCTCAGCGTTGCTGATTTCCAAAGAACGCATCAGCGACAGCGACATGACCATCCATTCGATCATCACGGGCGGGGCTGCTACCAGTGGCAAAGCGACTACGGGGGTGATGCTGAAACCGCTGGAGAAAGGGGTGATTATGCCCCACGGCCGCGATGTATTCATTCACGCCTGCCAGTATATGCCTAAGGTTAGCGTTCAGGTACTGGAAAAGCACAACCTGACGATCGACGATGTGGACTACCTGATTCCGCACCAGGCTAACCTCCGCATTAGTCTGAATGTGATCAACACCTTAAAGCTGCCCGAAGAGAAGCTTCTGTCCAACATTCAGAAACTGGGCAATACAGGCTGTGCGGGATGCGCCATTGCCTTATCCGAAAACCGCTCCCGGTTCCAGAAAGGTCAAAACATTGTGCTGACGGTTTTTGGTGGTGGCTACTCATTTGGTGCCATGCTCGTCGAAGCCTAAAAAACAAGGAGCGTTCAGATTGTCTGAACGCTCCGGTTATCAATTTGCGGTTGAAGAGGACGGCCCGCTGTTGTTCCGCCAGCTATTGTTTTTGGGGTTGATGTCCGGTAGTTTCTCATCCGGGTCAATGGTGACCGATCGAATAGGAGCCGTAGTGGGCTGCTTAAACGTCCAGGTACCACCCCGCTGCCAGATCTCGACCGGCAGGTTGACGCGCGTTTTCTTGCCACCCACTTCTTCTACCTCGATGGTGACGGGCATCGCCCATTTTTCCAGGTTCTCAATGGTAATTAAGGAGCCTTTCTGCGGGTCCTGCTCCACGTATCGTACGTCTTTCACCGATTGATCCAGTTTCCAGTTTTCGTAGAAATAGCCGCGCCAGAACCAGCCCAGATCCTCCCCGGCGGCATCTTCGATGGTCCGAAAGAAATCATACGGCGTCGGATGTTTGAAAGCCCAGCGTTGCACGTACGTTTTGAAGGCGTAATCGAAGCGGTTGGGACCTAAAACAACGTCGCGCAGCATTTTCAGGCCCATGCCGGGTTTGTAGTATCCCATCACGCCCAGGTGCAGTGGTTGCAATACATCCGGAATGGTCATGATCGGTTCATCGATATTAAACAAAGCCGGGGCAATATCGTGCATCGTTCCCCGCTGGCGATTGTACTCGCCTTTGTTGAAGTTGGCGGTCGAAAGCATGTTGATGAACGTATTAAACCCTTCGTCCATCCAGGCATATTTCCGTTCGTTGTTGCCCACAATCATCGGGAACCAGTTGTGACCAAATTCGTGGTCGGTAACGCCCCAGAGAGCTTCCTTTTTATCGCGCCGGTCGCAGAAAACAATGCCCGGATATTCCATTCCGCCCACGATACCGGCCACATTGGTCGCAACCGGATACGTGTATTCCATCAGGTAACTTGAATAAAACTCGATACAGCCTTTCACGTACTCCGTTGAACGGTTCCAGGAATCGTCGGTTGCGCTCTCAACCGGATAGGCCGACATCGCCAGCGCCTTTTTTCCGCTCGGCAGATTGATCCGGGCTGCATCCCACACAAAAGCTTTTGAGGTAGCCCAGGCTACATCGCGGGCATTCTGACAACGAAAATGCCAGGTCAGACGCCCCGACTGCTTCGGTCGGCTTTTCGGATCATTGACTTCCTCTTTTCCGCGCAATAAAACCGTTTTGTCGCTGCCGCGGGCCTGATTCATCCGACGCTGTTGCTCGGAGGTCAACACCTCGCCGGCATTTACCAACTCACCAGAGCCCACCACAATATGATTCCAGGGCACATCGATGGTGTAGTCGTAGTCACCGTACTCAAGGTAAAATTCACCGGCCCCCAGATAGGGCAACACATTCCAGCCCTCAACATCATCGTACACACACATGCGCGGATACCACTGTGCGATTTCGTAGATCAGGCCGTTGCGGGTCTGCTGGGTTCCCATCCGGTCGGAACCGTAGGTTGGAATCTTGAACGAATACCCAATTTTCAGTTTGATAACACCGCCGTCGGCCTTCAGCGGTTCAGCCAGCCGCACCTGCATGCGCGTGTCGTTGACCAGGTAATCGGCGGTTTTGTTTTTTCCCTGATCGACGGTTACGGATTGAATCGTATAGCCGCCCATAAAACCCGTATTCCCGTACCGGCCACCGCGCACAGGCGTCGTTTTGCCCGCCCGGGAGGTATCGGAGAAGGCATTTTGGTCCAGTTGCAACCACAGAAATGACAACGCTTCCGGACTGTTGTTTTTGTACGTAACCTCAACCTCTCCGCTCAAAACGTTCTGTTCCTCATCAAGCCGAACGTTAATCTTGTAATCGGCCCGATTTTGCCAGTAACGCGGCCCGGGGGCTCCACTGCTTGCCCGGTAATCATTGCCAGGCTGCATGTTAAATAATGGATGAAAAAGTTCGTGTGGATCGTATTTCGACGTTGAGGATTGAGCTCGGACTTCGGCGAACATGCAAACGAATCCGATTAGAAAAATCAGTTTATTCATGAAGATAACGAATGATATATTTTATAACGTTCAACGCCGACTATTCTACCTGCTGGCGACTACATTTTAAACCAATCGCGGAAACTGGCGGGACGTAGTCCAAGGTAACTGTAGGCAAACGCCAGTAAACAGTTAACCAATATACCGACTCCGACGATAGCGATTTTGCCACGCATTCCCGGCGACTGATAGAATAGGACGCTAGTGACAAGCCAGGTAACGACCATCGACAAGACAATCAGTATCTTCAACCCTCTTATCATTTCGCCAGCTTATCAGTCCTGTTATACGTTAAACCAAGGCTTCGTAGAGAATTTCCGCCGGGTGTTTGGCCTTGCGTCCTGTCCCGTCCTTAATCTGATGGCGGCAACTGGTTCCGGCAGCCGCAATGATCACGTCGTCGGCCTGTTTCCGAACCGTTGGGAACAACACCAGCTCTCCAATCTTCATCGATACATCGTAGTGCTCAGCTTCGTATCCGAATGATCCGGCCATGCCGCAGCACCCCGACGGAATCAGCTGCACGGTATAGTTCTTGGGCAACGACAGCATTTTCTTCGATGGAACCAGCGACGAGACGGCTTTCTGTTGGCAATGGCCATGCAGTTTGATCAGCCTTTTTTCGGACGTAAAAGCGTTTTTTGAAATAGCCCCTTTGTCAATTTCACGGGCAATAAACTCTTCAAAGGTTAGCGCACTTTCCGCAATCCGCCGGGCATCGGGCAACATCGACTCATCGACCAAATCCGGGTACTCATCACGGAAGGCCAGAATCGCCGATGGTTCAATCCCCACCAGGGGCGTTTCAGTCGTAATCAAATCTTTCAGCAACTGAACGTTCTTTTCCGCCAGCCGTTTCGCCTGCCGTAGCAAGCCTTTCGACAAGGCTGCCCGCCCGCTTTCACCGTGCTCCGGAATGATCACCTCATAACCCAGCTTTTTCAGCAACAGCACGGCTTTTTTGCCTACTTCTACATCGTTGTAATTCGTAAACTCATCGCAGAAAAGATACACTTTTCGAGCGGAAGCTCTCTGCTGTAATCCTGCCTTTTTCGCCCACCTCCGTAAGGTCGTTGAATGCAGCAGTGGCATGGTCCGGTCGGGGTGAAAACCGATAACGCGGTTGGCCACCCGACGTAGCGATTCCGTACCCAAAACAGCATTGTACGCCCAGGGCACCCACGACGCCAGACCGGACAAGCTCGAAAAATTGGCAATCAGGCGGCTGCGAACCGGCACGCCGTTGGCCTCCTGATAGTGTTGCAGGAATTCCATTTTCAGCTTGGCCACATCCACGTTGGACGGGCACTCGGCTTTACAGCCTTTGCAGGCCAGGCACAAATCGTAAACTTCCTTGATTTCCTTGTTGTCGAAGCGGTTTTCTTTCGGCGACAACGTCAGCATTTCGCGCAGGATGTTGGCCCGCGCCCGCGTCGTTTCCTTTTCGTTGCGGGTCGCCATGTAGCTCGGGCACATGGTTCCACCCGATAGCTCGGTTTTCCGGCAGTCGCCCGAACCGTTGCATTGCTCCGCGTGCTGCAGAACATTCTGCTCATGAAACCGGAAAAACGTCTTGAACTCCGGCGTCTGCTGACCGGCTTCGTACCGCAGAAACGTATCCATTGGGGGTGTTTCCACAATCTTGCCGGGATTGAAAATACCGTACGGGTCCCAGACTTGCTTGATCTCCCTCATCAGTTCGTAATTTTTCGGCCCAACCATCAGCGGAATAAATTCACCGCGCAACCGTCCGTCGCCGTGTTCGCCCGACAGCGAACCATCGTATTTCTTCACCAGATGGGCAATCTCCTCAGCGATTAACCGGTATTGCTGGTGCCCTTCTTTCGTCTTCAGGTTGATGATGGGCCGCAGGTGAATCTCTCCGGAACCCGCGTGCGCATAATGGACCGCCGACATACCGTTTTTGGTCAGAACGGCGTTAAAATCGCGGATGTAATCGGGCAGATCGTGTACATCGATGGCCGTATCTTCAATCACGGCCACGGCTTTGGCGTCACCCGGCAAATTGGCCAACAGACCCAATCCGGCCTTCCGCAAAGTCCAGATTTTCTTGGTATCCTCGCCGAACAGAACCGGGAAGTGGTAGCCCAGGCCAGCCGCCCGCATTTCAGCTTCCATTGCTACAGCTCGCTGCGCAATTTCGTCGCGGTTGTCGGCACCGAGTTCCACCACCAGAATAGCGCCCGGATCACCCTGCACGAAGAAACGATTTTTCCGCTGCTCAATATTATCCTTGGTGCATTCCAGAATGTAATGGTCAATCAGCTCGACGGCCCGGGGCTGGTATTTCAACGCAATCAGGTTGGCCCGCAGCGACTCATCGACGTCGTTGAAGTGCACACAAACCAGGCCGAGTTCTTTCGGGGGCAAGGGCACGATGTTCAGTTTAATCTCAGTCAGGAAGCAAAGGGTTCCTTCCGAACCGGCAATCAGTTTACAATAGTTAAAATCCTCCGCTCCTTCCGTGAAGGGTGCGGTTTCCAGCAATTCATCCAGCGCATAGCCTGTATTGCGCCGTTCGATACTCCGTTTGGGAAACTGCCGTCTGATTTCAGCCTGATTGCCCACGTTGGCTAAAATTTCGTTGGTCTTCCGATAAATATTATCCAGCAACGAAGCACTCCCGTTCTTTTGGATACCGGTGCTGATCAGGTGTTCAAATTGTGCGGTTTTCAATGGGCCAAATTCGGCTTCGCTTCCATCAGACAACAAGGCTTTGACCGCCAACGTGTGTTCACGCGTCGATCGATACACAACCGAGTTGGAACCACACGAATTGTTTCCTACCATCCCCCCGATCATAGCCCGGTTGGCCGTTGAAGTTTCTGGCCCAAAAAACAAACCGTACGGTTTCAGAAACATATTCAGCTCGTCGCGCACCACACCGGGCTGAACTCGTACCCACCGTTCCTCTTCGTTCAGCTCCAGGATTTTGGTGAAATGCTTGGAGACATCTACAATAATACCATTGCCCACAACCTGACCCGCCAGCGACGTTCCGGCAGTGCGGGGAATAAGCGACGTGCGGTGTTCCCGGGCAAATGCAATCAGTTTCTTAAGATCACCAACCGACTTCGGAATGGCAACAGCCAGCGGCACTTCACGATAAGCCGAGGCATCGGTGGCATATAACGTGCGGTGGGTGGAATCGGTGTAAAAATCACCTTCTAACTGGGCAGAAAGTTGTTGTAACGTCTCCTGATTAACCATAAAAGACTTTATCCAAGCCTGAACCCGCTCAGGTTCAGAAAACAGTACCGTATTTTTTAGCCTTAAAGGTACGAATTTTTCCAGTATGCTGGTCGAAATATGCAAACAGGAATTCAGAGACCATATTCAAATAATGCAATTTATCACTCACTTTGTCCGGCAAAAATCCCAGATAATCCGTAGCTTGTTATACTATAGATTGTTATTCTCCGACCTATCTGCCTGCTTTTTCGCTGAATTTCATGCAGGGAGTTTGCCGACCACCAGAAGTCCAAAATCATCTTAAGATAATTTTAATCTTTATATGTTGTATTATAGATGCTGTTTATTGTAATTTGCCCATAGATATAGGCAGTATATTCAACAAATTATAAGTACGATACTAATTTTCAAAAACAACTCCACGGGTCAAATCGTTAATGGGGAGGTTTATTGTCGCCGTATCGTGCTTATCCATTGAATAGCCAGTCTATACGGCTTCTAAGCCTTAGTACACATATCACTTTCACCTATTCTAATTGAACCTATGATGAATCCTTCTATCAGATTCAATCATGAGCGTAAAATGCAATCCCGTTCGGAGAATTCCCAACGGCCTTTTATTCAAAAAAGGGCATTCGTAACTCTTCTGTTATCACTTACGTTCATTCTCTGCCTTAGCCAAAAGCAGGCATTTGCCCAGGATCGCACCGTGACTGGTACGGTTACCTCCGTTGAAGACAACTCTCCCCTCCCCGGTGTGACGGTCCAAATTAAGGGCTCTAACCGCGGAGGCACAACCGATGCAGACGGGAAATACAGCCTGTCTAACGTGCCTGACAATGCAACGCTAATTTTCAGCTTTATCGGGATGACGACGCAGGAAGTCGCCGTAGGAAGTCGTTCAACGGTTAGTGTCTCCCTGCAAAGTGATCAGAAACAATTGCAGGAAGTTGTGGTAGTCGGCTACGGTACCCAACGGGTTAAGGACGCTACCGGTAGTGTAATCGCGCTGGGACCACAGGACTTTAACAAAGGGGTCATTGCCTCACCGGAACAGTTGCTCCAGGGCCGGGCAGCCGGTATTCAGATCACCCCGGCCAGTGGCGAACCCGGAGCGGGCGTCAACATCCGGATTCGGGGTACTACTTCGGTTCGAAGCAACAATAATCCGCTGTTCGTTATCGATGGGGTCCCTTTGGATGGCGGTGATGTATCGGACGGTGGACGCGATTACGGCGCCGGAACACAGGCAGCCCGGAATCCGCTAAACTTCCTGAACCCGGAAGACATCGAAAACATTTCCGTCCTGAAAGATGCTTCAGCAGCCGCTATCTACGGAGCACGTGGTGCTAATGGGGTGGTTCTGATTACGACCAAAAAGGGTAAAGCCGGTCAGAAGTCATTCAATCTCAGCGCCAACACCAGCATTGGTACAACACTGAAGCGGTACGACCTGCTTTCGGCAGGAGAGTACGCGGCTGCCGTGACCGCAGCGGGTGGTGATGCCAGCTCTCCGGCCGTCAATGCCGGCGCTTCTACCGATTGGCAGAAAGAGATTTTCCGTACCTCCATCTCGCAAAACTACAACATGAGCTACGGGGGTGGTAACGACGATACGCGGTACTACATGTCACTGGGTTATTCTGATATTCAGGGTGTTGTAAAAAAATCAGACCTTCGTCGGATCACGGGCCGTATCAATGCCACCCATGAATTATTCAACGACAAAGTGGTGCTGGATCTGCAATTGACCACTTCGGGCGTCAACGACGTTTACGTGCCTAACAGCGATAATGCCGGTTTCGAAGGAAACTTGATTGCTGCCGCCATTCAGTCCAACCCCACTTATCCGGTGCGCGATGCGCAGGGTCGCTTTTTTACGCCGGAGGGCTATAATGCTCAGGGCCAACCGCAGGGTAATGCATTCCGCAACCCGGTTTCATTGCTGGAGATGATTGACGATCAGGGCCGTACCCGCCGTACGCTCGGCAATATCGGAGCCACCTGGCGCATTCTCGATGGTTTGTCGTACAAGTTCAACCTGGGACTCGACAATTCTGTATCGGAACGCCGAACATCAATTCGCCGGAACATCCCCGGTTTTGACATTCCGAACAAGGCCGGACGTGCCATTATTCAGAACCGCGACCGAAGCTCCACGCTTCTGGAACACACCTTGAATTACAACCGAAAACTGGGACCGGGCAACTTCGACGGTTTGGTAGGTTTTGCTTACCAGAAATTCCAGAACCGGGGCAGCTTTATTCAGGCAGAACAATTCCTGCCCGAAGCAGACGAGTTTTTTCCGTATGCCAACAACATTAGCGCGGTTAATAACCAGGGAAGCACAAAGGCGTATTTCGCCGGGTCAGATCGTAACCAGAGCGAATTGCAGTCGTATTTCGGCCGGGTAAATTACAACATCAACGACCGGTACTTGCTGACAGCAACTGTTCGGGTTGATGGCTCGTCAAAATTCGGTCCAAACAATAAATACGGCGCGTTCCCGTCGTTTGCGGGTGCATGGCGAGTGTCGGACGAATCGTTTCTGGCGGGGAAAGGCGTAGACCTGAAAATGCGCGTCAACTGGGGTCGCACGGGTAACCAGGAGTTTCCGCCGAACCTGACGCAATTCCGCCGGGGTTTCGATCCCAACAACGCGGCTTCTTCGCCCGATATCACACCCAATCCGAATTTGCGCTGGGAATCAACCCGTCAGTGGGGTATTGGGGCCGATCTGGGCTTCCTGAAAGGTCGTCTGACCGCCACCATCGATTACTTTGACAAGAACACCAGCGATCTGCTTTTCGAAGCCCTTTATGCTCAACCTGCCCCGGCCCGTTCGCGCTGGATCAACCTCGACGCTAACGTTATCAACCGCGGTATTGAGTTAGGCATCAACTACGACGTTGTAACGGGTCAGGACTTCACCTGGACGGTATCAGCGAATGGTACATACCTGCGCAATGAAGTGACCAACTTCAACGGTCTTTACAACACGGGAGCGATCAACGGCCAGGGTCTGTCGGGAGCCTACGCACAACGCATCGTCGGTGGTCGGCCGCTGTTCTCATTCTTTATGCCTACTTTTACGGGCTACGACGATCAGGGTTTTGGCGTTTACACCGATCCAGCCTTGGGCCTAAGCTACCAGGGAACGGCTATTCCAAACTATAACTGGGGTTTGACCAACAACTTCGGTTATAAGAACTGGAATCTGACCATGTTCTGGTCTGGCGCGGGTGGCAATTACATCTACAATAACACCACCAACGCCATCTTCACGAAAGGGAATTTGCGCAACGGTCGCAACGTAACGAAAGACGTGGCTTCCAGCGAAGAAAATGCGGTAAACCCACCTTTGGTTTCTACCCGTTTTCTGGAAAAAGGAGATTTTGCCCGCTTGTCCAACCTGGTGGTCAGCTACAACTTACCGCTGCCCAAAAGCAGCGCGATTCGCAATTTGCGTTTCTCCCTGACAGGTCAGAACCTGTTGCTGATCACGGGCTACACCGGCCTGGATCCTGAGGTCAACACCAATAAAGCAATCGACGGCATTCCGTCTCTGGGGATCGACTACACGTCTTATCCTTCGCAGCGTGTGTTTACGTTTGGCATTAACGCCGGATTCTAAACCGTTCAACAGACTGCTTTTTCATTCATTAACATTTGACATAACCAATGAATATATCACTCAAAATACCTTTTGCAATAGTTTGTACAGGAACGATGCTGGTCATCGGCTGTACAAATCTGGAGGACAAGGTGCTGGATCGATCAACTTCGCTGCCATCAGCCGATGCAGGGAACCTGGAGAGTTTACTGAACGGGGTGTATGCCCAGCTGAATACCATTACAGATCAGGCTAACGCGTACGCTCTGTTGGAACATCCTTCGGACGAAATGATGGGGCCAACCCGCGGAACCGACTGGGATGACTTCGGACGCTGGCGCCGGCTCCACCAGCACACCTGGGACGCCACCACGGTTGATGTAATTGGTTCCTGGAATCAACTCAACTCGGGTGTATTCCGGGCTACGCAGGCGGCTGCTGCCGCCGGTTCCAACACCAACATTCAGGCGCAGGCACGTTTTCTGCGGGCATTTTTCATGTACCACGTTGTTGATTTATACGGTCAGGTGCCCTTTCGGGAAGCCAACGCCAGCTTTGACGACAACCCAAGGGTCATGACGCGCTCGGAGGCAACCGCCTACATCCTTGAAGACTTGAATTACGCGGTTCAGAATTTGCCAGCAACCCTGAACCCAGGGCGCGCCAACCGCGATGCCGCTCAGTTTCTGCGCGCCAAGGTGTACCTGAACCGGGCGGTCTTTACGCAGGACCCCAATTCACCCTCGGGACCTTTTACGTTTGCTCAGGCTGATATGAATCAGGTAATTGCAAACTGCGATGCCATCATCAATTCAAATCGTTATGCACTGGAGCCGAAGGGAGAATATTTTGATAACTTCCACTGGAACAACACAACGCTGTCGAAAGAGCTGATTTTTGTTATCTCCAACGAAAAAGGTGCCGCCGTGGGAAATACGCAAAACCGCTACCGGATGTCGCTGCACTACAACCAGCGCCCCGACGGCTGGAACGGTTTCACAACCCTGGCAGACTTTTATAACAGCTTTGATGCCGCCGACGAACGCCGTGGGAAAGCCATTCCGGTTATGACTGATAGCCTGGGACTCCGGGCGGGTTTCCTGGCAGGTCAGCAACTCGGTCCGGGTGGCCGCCCCTTGACCGACCGCGCTGGTGCTCCGTTAATGTTTACCCCGCAGCTTAACCTGCTGTATTCGCGGGAAGCGGACGGAATCCGGGTGGTGAAATACCTGCCCGATCCATCACGGCTCGACAACGGTGGTAACGACTACGTTTTCTTCCGCTACGCTGATGTACTGCTGATGAAAGCCGAAGCGATTCACCGGGGCGGAGCTGCCACCGGCGGGGCAACGGCATTATCACTAATCAACCAACTCCGGACAACGCGCGGTACGACAGCCCTGGCTGCCGTAAACGATGCAGCTCTGCTGGCCGAACGGGGCCGTGAGCTATACTGGGAAGGCTGGCGTCGGAATGATATGATCCGCTTTGGAACGTTCCTGAACCCGATGGACCAGAAACCCAACCAATCGGAAGCTTTCCGCATTGTTTTCCCTATTCCGCAACAGGCGCTGGATACCAACCCGAACCTGAAGCAGAATGTTGGTTATTAACCAATAATTTCATACTATTAATACCCGGAACAGCAGCCTACTACGGGCTGCTGTTCCGTTTGTTAAGGTGTGTTAGAAAAACCGTGTGTTTTTGCGTGTGGATGATTACATGAAATTCGGGTACCTTCTTTTCTTTATTCTTCCTCTTTGTCTCTGGTTAAGTGCCTGTCAGTCTGATCAACCGTTGTTTCAGAAGATGGAGGACCAGCAAACCGGCGTTCACTTCATCAACCAGCTACAGGAAACCGAGCAGGAAAACATTCTGGCCTTCGAGTATTTCTACAACGGGGGCGGTGTGGCAGTCGGCGACCTGAACAACGATGGCCTGGCCGATCTCTTTTTTACCGGCAACCAGGTTGACAACAAATTATACCTCAACAAAGGCGATTTCCGTTTTGAGGACATTACCCGGAGGGCTGGGATGGCCGGTCGGCCCAACGGCTGGAAAACCGGTGTGACGCTGGTGGACATTAACGCCGACGGCTGGCTTGACATTTATGTCTGTTACTCCGGACAGCGCCCGGATGTCCTGCGAAAAAATCAGCTGTTCATCAACAACCACGATCTGACCTTCACGGACCAGGCGGCCCAGTATGGACTCGATGATTCCGGTTATTCGGTGCAGGCCACCTTCTTCGATTACGACCGCGACGGCGACCTCGATTGTTTTCTGATCAATCATAACCTGAAAGACTATCAGCGGAAAGAAGCCGCCGTGATGCGGACCGAACGGGATTACAACGCTGGTGACAAGCTTTTTCGCAACGACGGCAACGGGCGTTTCACGGACGTTTCCGAACATGCCGGGATCAAAAGTAACCCGCTGGGCTTCGGGCTAGGCGTTTCCATTTCTGATCTGAACCAGGACGGTTACCCGGATATTTACGTCACCAACGATTTTGTGGAGGATGATTACCTGTACATCAACCAGCGCGACGGAACCTTCCGCGATGAACTACGCGAGCGCATTGAGCATACCTCTTATTCGTCGATGGGCGTCGATGTGGCCGATGTCAACAACGACGCACTGCCCGATATTTTTACGCTGGATATGCTGCCCGAAAGCAATGCCCGACAAAAACTACTGCCCTGGCCCGACAGCTGGAACGTGTATCAGGCCCAACTCCTGAACGGTTTCTGGCATCAGAACATGCGCAATATGCTGCAAATTCAGCAGGCGAATGGCCATTTTGCCGAGATTGGTCAATTGGCAGGTATTTCTAACACCGACTGGAGTTGGGGAACACTGCTGGCGGATTTTGACCTGGATGGCTACAAGGACGTATTCGTTAGCAACGGTATGGTGCGGGATTTTACGAACGGCGACTTTGTTAAGTATTCCGACGAAGCCGAAGCAGGCCAACGTTCTCCGATTGAACTAATCCGTCAAATGCCCTCGACCCGCACGAAAAACTTTATTTTCAAAAATAACCGTAACCTGACGTTTAGCAACCAGCAGCAAGCCTGGGGATTCGATGAGACGGCCACTTCCAACGGCTGCGTGTATGCGGACCTGGACAACGACGGCGATCTGGACCTGGTCACCAACAACTTGAACGAAACGGCGCGGATTTATAAAAACCAGCGTCGTGAACAGGACCAATCAGCCTACGTCGGTGTTCGCTTTAAAGGACCGGCTTCGAATCCGTTCGGCATTGGTGCCACCGTGACCGTGCAAACCGACAGCCTAACGCAAACGCAGGAACGGTACCCGACGCGCGGTTTCCAGTCGTGCAGCCACGGCGACCTGCGGTTTGGGCTGGGTTCGCAAGCGGCTCCGGTGCGGGTAACCGTGCAATGGCCGGACGGAAAGCGGCAGACAACCAATCCGGTAAATCCGAATCAGGTCTTGACGCTGGATTATCGGCAGGCATCAACGCCCCATGAAAACACACCACCCGCAGCCAAGCCGCTGTTCGAGGAAATGGCGGCCCCAGTCTTCAACCATACCATCGAGCCTACCAACAATTTTGACCGCCAGTTGCTGCTGCCCATGCAGTACTCGTACTCCGGGCCGCGCATGGCGGTGGGCGACATTGACGTCGATGGCCAGCAAGACGTTTTTGTGTGTGGTACGCCCCAACAACCCGGCCGCTTTTTCCGACAAACCACCGCAGGCTTTACACCGACGCTGCTGACTGGCGCTGAATCCCGGAAAAACACGGATGCGGTTCTGGCAGATTTTAACGGTGACAAACGTCCTGATTTGTACGTGGTCAACGGCGGCTACGAAGTGCGCGAAACGGCGCTTTTACAGGACCAACTGTGGCTGAACGACGGCAAAGGCGGTTTTATTCCGCAGCAACTTCCCACCGAGACCGACAACGGCAGTTGCGTTAAGGTGCTGGATTACGACCGCGACGGCGATCTGGACCTTTTTGTGGGGGGACATATCAAACCCAGCCGTTTTCCGGCGGCCGATGAATCCTTTCTGCTACGCAACGATGGCAAGGCCAACTTTACCCGCATTTCGCTCGGCAAGCTGGGATTGGTGACGGACGCCGTTCCGCTCGATCTGAATCGCGATGGCTGGCCGGATTTGGTGCTGGTGGGCGAATGGATGCCCGTAACGGTTTTAATGAATCAAAAAGGCGTTTTTTCGGCTGAAAATACCAAGACGTATGAGGCACTGGCCGGTTGGTGGAACCGCATCGAAAAAGCGGACCTCGACGGCGATAGCGACGATGATCTGGTCGTTGGCAATCTGGGGCTAAATTCCCAAATCCGGACCTCAACCGAGCAACCCGCTACGCTGGTGTACGAAGATTTCGACCAGAACGGCACCATCGATTGCTTCATGAATTATTACATTCAGGGCAAATCGTACCCAGCCTATTCCCGCGATGAAATCGGTGAACAAATGCCCAGTTTGCGGAAGATTTTTACCAACTATCAGACGTATTCCGACGCCACCATCGACCAGTTTTTCGCACCCGATGTGCTGCAAAAAGCCCGGAAGAAAACCATCAACGAAGTAAAAACGCTGCTGCTGGAAAACCGCGACGGCGAGTTGGTGCCGCGGCCGCTGCCCTTGCAGGCCCAGTATGCCCCCGTATACGGTATTGCAGCCCAGGATATTGACCGGGATGGTCGGACTGATTTGCTGCTGATGGGCAACAACTCCACCATGCGTCTGCGGATTGGGAAGATCGATGCCAATCACGGCGTTTTACTGAGCAACCGTGGTAACTGGCAGTTTGCGCCCGTTTCGTCCACCGCGTCCGGCATCTTTGTCAAAGGCGATGTCCGGGATGTAAAAATGGTGGGCAATTATGTGCTGGTAGGCGTCAACAACCGCCCGTTGCGTGTTTTCCGCCGATCCCGTTAATCAAGTGCTTAACCAACTATGATTCGCAAGAAATGGATAGGAATCGTCAGTCTACTGTGGCTGGCAGCCTGTAAACCCGATTCAAAACCGCTGTTTGAGGAGCTGCCGGCTTCCCAGACCGGAATTGACTTTATCAACCGCAGTCTCGACAAAAAAGACTTTAATATTTTCAATTACCGCAATTTCTACAACGGTGCGGGGGTAGCCATCGGCGACGTGAACAACGACGGCCTGCCCGATCTTTTTTTCACCTCTAATTTTGAAGAAAATAAGCTTTACCTGAACAAGGGCAACTGGCAGTTTGAAGACGTTACGCAAGCAGCAGGCATTGTAGGCAAAAAGTTCTGGTCGACGGGCGTAACAATGGCCGACGTCAATGGTGATGGTTTGCTGGACATTTACGTTTGCAATTCGGGCAGCCGGGATGCCCGTGGTAACCAGCTCTACATCAACCAGGGCGTTAAAAACCGTGCGGGCCAGCCGGGACTGCCAACATACCAGGAACAGACCGCCCGGTACGGGCTGGTCGACGGCGGTTTTTCAACCCACGCGGCCTTTTTTGATTACGACCGCGACGGCGACCTCGACATGTACCTGCTCAACAACAGCTTTACCCCAATGGACCGGCTGGGCTACCAAAACATGCGCGAAACCCGCGACCGGCTGGGCGGGCAGAAACTGTTTCGGAACATGACCAAAGAACGGGAAAAGCTGGGCAAGAACGCGAATGATTCGAACGCGCCCATCTTTGTTGATGCTAGTGAAGAAGCGGGAATTTACGGCAGCCTGATTGGTTTTGGACTGGGCATTACCGTCGGCGACGTGAACAACGACAACTGGCTGGACATTTATATCTCCAATGATTTCTACGAACGGGATTACCTGTACATCAACCAGAAAGACGGTACTTTCAAAGAGTCTATTAAAGACCACATGGGCCACATCAGCCTGACGTCGATGGGGGCCGATATTGCAGACATGAACAACGACGGTAATCTGGACATCTTTGTGACGGACATGATGCCCGACGATGATTACCGCCTGAAAACCACCGGATCGTTCGAGAATTACGAGCTATACCAGTTGAAGCTGTCGCGCGATTTTTACCACCAGGACCCGCGCAACATGCTCCACCTCAACAACGGGGCCGGCCCGACCGGCCAGGTAACGTTTTCGGAAATCGGACGGCTTTCGGGTACCTCCGCCACCGACTGGAGCTGGGGCGCTTTGCTGTTTGATATGGACATGGACGGCCACAAAGATATTTTCGTCACCAACGGTATTTTGAAAGACCTCACCGATCAGGACTTCGTCAATTACTTATCCGACAATCCCGACATTCAGTTGATGATTGAAGGGAAGAAAAGTTTTGATTACAAAGAGTACGTTGATAAAATGCCGTCGACGCCCCTGGCTAACTACGCCTTCCGCAACAACGGCAACGGGCTGCAATACACCAACAAAGCCGCCGACTGGGGACTGGCGACACCCGGCTTTTCGAACGGAGCCGCTTACGGTGATCTGGACAACGACGGCGACCTGGACCTAGTCGTGAATAACAACAACGCTCCGGCTTCGATCTACCGAAATACCGCCGTTGAGGTCAATCAGCAAGCCTTTCTGCGGGTTCAATTCCGTGGTTATGCACAAAACCGGAACGCCATCGGGACCAAAGTGTACGTTCACCAGAAGAGTCAGACGCAGTATTTACAGCAAATGCCCAACCGGGGTTTTCAATCATCGGTGGACCTGACGCTGGTGTTTGGGCTCGGAAAAAAACCGATCATCGACTCCCTGACGGTGATCTGGCCCGACGAACGCAGGCAGGTAATTCGTCAGCCGAAAGCCAACCAAACGCTTTTGCTCGACTACCGAAACGCCCACCAGACGGTTTCTCCGCAACCCGCTCAAACCGCTAAGCCGGTTTTGCTCGCCGACGTGACCAAGCTGGTTAAACTAAATTACCAGCATACCGAAAACAACTTTGTGGACTACGACCGGGATGGCCTGCTGAAACAGATGCTCTCCCGCGAGGGTCCGGCCCTGGCGGCTGGCGATGTCAACGGCGACGGTCTGGATGATCTGTTCTTTGGCGGGGCTGCCAACATGCCGCGCTCGCTCTATTTTCAACAGCCCGACGGTACCTATCTATTACAAAAACAACCTTTTCTGCTCGATGCCACGTATACAGAAGATGTTGCCGCTACGTTCTTTGACGCCGACGGCGACGGGGCTCTGGACTTATATGTCGCCACGGGCGGCAACGAATTTGATGACCGAACGTTATTATTCGACCGGTTTTACCGCAACGATGGGAAAGGAAATCTGGCTTGGGACAAAACCATGCCCCGCGTGCTGGAAAGTAGCTCCTGCGTAACGGCCTGTGACTTTGACCGGGACGGCGATCTGGATTTGTTTGTCGGGGGGCGGCTGGTGCCGGGGCAATACGGCCGGAATCCAGAGCAGACGTTGCTGGTCAACGATGGGCAGGGAAATTTTCAGAAGGTGACCCGTGAATTAATGCCTTTTTCGGGCGAAATTGGAATGGTTACCGACGCAGTCTGGACCGACGTGGACAACGACCAGTATCCGGATTTGGTCCTGGTGGGCGACTGGATGCCGATCACGATTCTGAGAAATAAGCAGGGCAAAGGGTTTGAACGGCTGGAAGTCCCAGCGCTCGCCAAAAGCGGGGGCTGGTGGAATACCATCCGGGCCGCTGATCTGGACGGCGACGGCGATCTCGACTTTGTGGTGGGAAACATGGGGCTAAATAGTCGGCTGGTAGCCTCGGAGCAGGAACCGGCGCACTTGTACGGCAACGATTTTGACCGCAACGGCACCTACGACCCGATTGTAACCTGCTACCGCCAGGGGCGCGAATGCGTGATGATTCAGAAACCGGATTTGCAGAAGCGAATTCCGGCCATTAAAAAGAAGTATCTGAAGCATACCGATTACGCCAAAGCGGGCTTTGAAGATTTATTTACGGAGGAACAGCGGGAGGGCACCGAGGTCAAAACCGTTCAAACCGCCGAAACAGTAATAGTGCTTAATGAAGGACCCGGCGCTGACGGCAAACCCCGGTTTACACTTCGCCCATTACCTTTACAAGCGCAATTGTCGCCTATTCGCAGCATTTTGATCGATGATTATAATGCGGACGGGAAGGTGGATATTCTGCTGGCGGGTAACTTCTTCGATGTGCTCAATGAGATTGGCCGCTATGACGCCAGCTACGGGCTGCTGCTAACGGGCAACGGGCGCGGTCAGTTCACCGTGATGCCGTCTGCGCAATCAGGCTTTTCGGTACTGGGCCAGGTGCGCGCCATGCGGGAAGTGCGGGGGCCTAACGGCAATAAACGAATTGTGCTGGCAAAAAACAACGATCAGGCTCAGGTTTTCGACGTCAGAAAACCCAAAGCGAGTCTGAAAAAAGAATTGGTTCGGAAGTAACCTATGATCAAATACATTAGTCTTTTTCTCACAGTTGGAACGCTGGCGGTTTGGGGCTGCCGCTCATCCTCACCATCCGAGAAACCGCTTTTTCATTCGCTGGATTCTACCCAAACCGGCGTCGGCTTTGTCAACCGTGTCCAGAACACGGCGCATTTCAACATCATCGATTACCTGTATTTCTACAACGGTGCGGGGGTGGCTGCCGGTGACATTAACAACGACGGCCTGACCGACTTGTATTTTGTCTCGAATCAGGGCAATAATAAACTGTACCTGAACAAAGGCGGCTTCAAATTCGAAGACATCACCCAAAAAGCGGGCGTTGAAGGGGTCGCCGACTGGCAAACGGGCGTGACGATGGCGGACGTCAATGGTGACGGATGGCTGGACATTTACGTTTGCGCCGTCGGAAATTTCAAAGGTCAGCAAGGCTCTAACGAGTTATACATCAACAACCAGGACGGCACATTTTCCGAAAAGGCCGCCGAATACGGCTTAAATTTTACCGGTTTTTCGACCCAGGCCGCCTTTTTTGACTACGATCACGATGGGGATCTGGACATGTATCTGCTCAATCACGCCGTACACACATCCCTTAGTTACGACCGCGTTACGACCCGAAATCTGCGCCAGAATGAATCCGGTGATTACCTATACCGAAACATGCTGATGGAGCGCAAAAAAGAAGGTAATACATCTTCCCCTCTTTTTGCCAACGTCAGCGAACAGGCCGGTATTTACGGTGCGGCAATGGGCTACGGGCTAGGTATTTCGGTGGCCGATCTGAACAACGACGGCTGGGAAGACATCTACGTTTCCAACGATTTTCACGAGGATGATTACTATTACATCAACAACGGCAAAGGCGGTTTTACAGAAAGTGTCCGGAAAGCGTTTGCGCACGTGAGCCGGTTTTCGATGGGCAACGACATTGCGGATGTAAATAACGACGGTTTTCAGGACGTGGTTACGCTGGATATGTATCCCGAAGACGAAACCGTCGAGAAAATGTCGCTTGGCGAAGAACCATTGGATATTTATATCTATAAGCTCACCTTTGGTTACATGAACCAGTACAGTCGCAATTGCCTGCAAATCAATCAATCGGGGCAAAAATTCATGGATATTGGCGCGATGGCCGGGGTAGCAGCCACAGACTGGAGCTGGGCACCGCTGCTGGCCGACTACGACAATGATGGCATAAAAGATCTGTTTGTGGCCAACGGCATTGTCCGACGGCCCAACGATCTCGATTATGTTAAGTTCACCTCCGACAACTCGATGCGGTCTACCATCGAAACGTCTAACGTGCTGGACGAAAAAGCAATCGCTATGATGCCTGAAGGCAAGGTGCATAATTACCTGTTTCAGGGCTCAGCAGACCTGAAATTTGCGGACAAATCGCTGGTCTGGGGCTTTCAAAAACCGACGTTTTCGAGCGGAGCAGTTTACGCAGACTTGGACAACGACGGTGATTTAGACCTGGTTACCAATGACATCAACGACCCGGCGGGAATCCATCAAAATCAGGCAAACGAACTTTTTCCGACGCATCACTGGCTGAAAATCAGACTGCAAGGCGAAATGGGCAACGGTTTTGGTGTTGGCGCCAAAGTTGTTTTGAAAACCAGAAATGGCTTGCAACTTCAGCAATTGATGCCCACACGCGGTTTTCAGTCGTCCGTAGAACCAGCCCTGACGTTTGGTTTGGGAGAACTCGCTACCGTTGATTCGCTGATTGTGATCTGGCCCAATCAGCAGATGGAAATCCGGACGGCAGTGCAAACCAACCAAACGCTGACGTTGAAACAAACCGCGGCCCAAGAGGGCGTTGGCACATTCCCGTTTACGAAGCCCGCGCCAAAACCGTTGCTGGAAGAAGTGACGAAGCAGAACGTGATTGGATACCAGCATACAGAAAACACCTACTTCGACTTTGTTCGTGAATCGCTGATGCCTTTCCAAGTATCGCAGGAAGGACCCAGGCTGGCCGTTGGCGATGTGAACGGCGACGGTCTGGAGGACTTTTACGCGGCCGGTGCCAAATGGCAGGCGGGGAGTTTACACATTCAACAGCCTGATGGACGGTTTACGGTTGCACAGCAACCGGCTTTCCGGGCCGATTCGACGTATGAGGATGTGGATGCGGTTTTCTTCGATGCCGACGGCGACAAAGACCTGGATTTGTACGTGGTATCGGGTGGCAACGAGTTTTTCGAAAAAATGCCCGAACAGTTCGACCGGCTGTATCTGAACGACGGAAAGGGCACCTTCACGCGCTCGAACGGTTTGCCCCCCATGTACGACAACAAAAGCTGCGTTCGGCCGGTGGATTTCGATAACGATGGTGACCTGGATCTGTTTGTTGGGGGCCGGGTCGTGGCTTTTGCCTACGGAAAAATTCCAAACTCATATTTGCTCATCAACGACGGCAAAGGACGGTTTTCGGACCAAACCGACCGGCTGGCCCCGGAACTTCGCAAGGCCGGTATGATCACCGACGCCGTTTGGATGGACTACGATCAGGACAAGGACCTCGACTTGGTAGTTGCGGGCGACTGGATGCCCATTCGGGTATTTGCCAAACAAAATGGGAAACTGACGACCGTCAAAAGTATTGTTGAGGATGAGATGGCTCTGAACGGTTTTTGGCAATGCCTGACAGCCGCCGACTTCGACCACGATGGGGATTTGGATCTGGTTGCCGGGAACCTGGGTTTAAATACGAAATTCATTAAGCAGCCCGACCCGCGTTTAAAAATGTGGGTAAAGGATTTCGACAAAAACGGACGTATCGATCAGGTACTTGCCTACCAGCGCAACGGAAAAGACTGGTATCCGGTCAATTTTAAAGATGAGCTGGGCAAGCAAATGCCGGGCATTATCAATAAGCGATTCACCGATTACATTTCATTTGCCGGAAAACCGATCGAACAAATCTTTGAACCCGAGGAGCTGGAAGAAGCCGAGCTGTACGAAGTCAACCAATTTGCGTCGGTTTATCTGGAAAACCGCGGTGATGGACACTTTGCGGTTCATCCATTGCCCATGCTGGCGCAGGTTTCCAAGCTGTTCGCTCTGCAAACCGCTGATATTGACAACGACGGTTTTCCGGATGTACTGGCAGGCGGCAATTTTTTCGGCGTCAGTACCTATCAGGGGCGTTATGATGCCAATTACGGTTTGGTGCTGCAAAACCAAGGCAAAAAAGCGGACAACCAATCCCGGTTTCTGGCGCTTTCGCCCTTTGAGAGCGGTTTTCTACTCGAAGGACAAGTGCGCGATATCAAACCAATTCAGGTAAACGGAATCCCTTCCTGGCTCATTGGCCGGAACAACAGTCCCCTGCAAATCTTCCAGAAACCCAAACCGATAGGTAGCCGTGTTGCACAAAAACCGTCGAATTAGCGTAAATCAGTGCTTGTATATGCTTATTTTGAGGTAAATTTGTAGTCCTCTTGTACCATCATAATCAGAACCATTCATGAAAAATCCAATAGTTGGGATTCTTTTGCTTGGCTTCCTTTGGATTTTCGCGGGGTGTCAGCCCAAAGCCACCCCGGAAGAATACAATGCCAAAGCCGCTGAACCGGAGCGTTACCACCAATGTGTTAAGCAATTAACCGACGTCATTATTCACGATATTTTTTCTCCTCCTGTGGCCAGCCGGATTTATTGTTATGCCAATCTGGCCGGTTATGAAGCCATGCTGCCCGGTCAGCCCGGTTATGAATCGCTGGCTGGAAAACTCAAAGATTTTACCGCTCCGCCTAAACCGGAGCCGGGTCAGGAATACTGTTTTCCGCTTGCCAGTACCCGTGCCTTTTTGACCATCGGTCGCAACTTGACGTTTTCGGGTGATATGTTCGACAATTTTGAGAAGAAGTTCTACGACGAGTACCGAAAAATTGGGGTTCCTGACGAAGTAATTGAGCGTTCGATGGCGTATGGCGAAGCCGTGGCCAAGCACATCATGGAGTTTGCGGGAAAAGACCATTATAAGCAAACACGCGGTTTCAAGCATACTGTTACCAATGCGGAAGGAAGCTGGGTCCCTACTCCACCGGCCTACATGGAAGCCGCTGAGCCCAAATGGATGCAAATCCGCTGCTGGGTAATGGATACCTGCTCGCAGTTTATGCCCCCCCAAGCCACGCCGTATAACATGACCAAAGGGAGTCCTTTTTACAAACTGGTTGAAGAGGTGTACCAAAATGGCATTCACCAAACGGAGGAACAACGAAAAATTGCCTTTTTCTGGGATGATAATGCCTTTGTTATGAACGTAGCGGGTCACGTTTCGTACGCATCCAAGAAAATGACTCCCGGTGGTCACTGGCAAGCCATCTCGGCAACCATCGCCCGCCAGCAAAAAGCAGACTTCGCCAAAAGCGTGCAGGCCTATGCGCTGACGGCGTTTGCGGTGGCCGATGGTTTTATCAGCTGCTGGGATGAAAAATACCGTAGCAACCGGGTTCGCCCCGAAACAGTTATCAACAAATTCATTGACCCTAAATGGACGCCCTATCTGCAAACCCCTCCTTTTCCGGAATATACCAGTGGGCATAGTGTGATTTCGGCCGCGGCTGCTGAAGTTCTGACTATGTTATACGGTGACAACGTTGCCTTTACTGACTCTACTGAACATCCGTATGGGCACGGAGTCCGCTCGTTCAAATCGTTTCGGGATGCGGCTTTAGAAGTTGCCAACAGTCGGTTATACGGTGGTATCCACTTCCGGGATGCCAACGAAATTGGAACCGTTCAGGGCCAGAAAGTTGGTGAGTATGTGGTTAAAAAACTAGCTAGCAAGCAAGAAGTAGCTAGTACTTCCCACTGATGCTCCGTATCCAGAATTTTCAAAAAACTTACCACAGTCGACTGGTACTGGCTATTCCGGAGGTGAATTTTCCGTCGGGAATTCATTGGATAAAGGGACAGAACGGTTCGGGAAAAACGACCTTTTTTCGTTCCATTGCCGGTTTATTACCATTCGAGGGCAACCTCCTGCTGAATAATCAGTATGACCTCCGAAAGCATCCCATCGAATACCGTCTTCGGGTTAATTATGGAGAAGCCGAACCGACCTACCCGGCCTTCCTGACGGCCTGGGAATTGACGAACTGGGTAGCATCTACGAAAAAAGCAACGACCCGGCAGGTTGATGAACTGATTGATTTGTTTGCAATCCGGAGCTTTATGAAAACTCCGATCGGTACTTATTCGAGCGGAATGCTCAAAAAAACTTCCCTCGTTCTGGCTTTTCTGGGCAATCCCGCACTCATTCTACTGGACGAACCACTCATTACGCTCGACCACGCAACTACGAAAACCGTACTCGATTGCATTCGGAAAAACCGTACCCAAGGTGTTAGCTTTCTGCTGTCGACGCACCAGGACCTCGATCCTGGCGACCTTCCGGTCGACTCGACCTGGATTGTTCAACACCAAGCCCTGGAACCCCTTATCGAGTCGGTTTCGCGATGATAACTCGCTTATGGAGTGTTCCGGAAAAGCTGATCGTTAGGCAATTTTATTTACAAAATGCTGGTTTGTTTATCGTGGTGCTGATGCTGGGATTCGGCTTTCTAAGCTCGAATGAACACATAGCGTTGGCGGCTTATGCGGTGCATGATTTTCTTTTCCTGGGTGGCTATCTTATCCTCTGGCTCCTTTATGCAGCCTATGCCATCCGCTTTAGTTGGCAGCTTTTCCAAACCACCGATCTATTGCAGCTTTTCCGCCTTGTTCCAACGCTGAAGCGCGTTTTTCTTCTTTACCTACTACACCTGCAACTTCTGGCTCCGGTTCTTTTTTACGCTGGCTTTATGCTTTGGGTGGGCAATCAGCAAGATACAACCGTGGCCAATGCCGTTATTATACTGGCGATGATTATTCTGACGATACTTCCGTTGCCGTTCGTTGACTATGCGCTACGCCATCCTAATCCCGAACGATTCACCGGCAATCTGGGTGCCTGGCTTCGACAACGTCTTACAACTCCGTATGGTTTGTTTTTTATTCGCTACCTTTTCCGCGAACAACCTGCTACATTATTGTTGGCCAAAACTGGGTCGTGTTTACTCACTATCGGCTTACTGGCGGTCTATCCCACGGATGATTATGATATCCGGTTGTTTACGTTGGGAATGCTTCTTGCAGCGACATTCCACGCCGGGCTCGTTTTTGAGTTATATCAGTTCGAAGCAACTCAACTACTACTATTGCGAAACTTACCGATACCCATCAGAAAACGGTGGGGGCACTACGTGGGGATTGTCATTCTATGCACCAGCCCCGAAGCCATTCTGCTGATTTATAGCCGTCCCGACGATCTCTCGTTACTGGCTATTATCGGTATATGGGCCTTCGAGTTAAGCCTACTCTTGCTTCAGTACACCTCCTTATTGACCCGACACACTACCCGCGACCGATTCTTACAACGCCTGTTCTGGCCGGCCATCGGTTTGTTTCTTCTGATCATGTACCGGCTACCGGTATGGTCTTTAGCAGGTGGTGGCAGCGCAGTGGCCTTCTTCTTGTTTATCCGTAATTATGACCGCTCCTTCTGGGAAGAAGAACTCTAGTTTTCTATCTAATTCGCTTAGCTATTACGGGGGTTCACCAATACGTAGAGGGAATGCCGGTTGGGTGTACTTCCAACGTTACAACTTGAGACTGAACCGCCATCTGATTCAACGCCGTATATATAATTCGGGTCGCTTCTTCGATCCGCTGCCAGCCTTCTTCGGTTGATAAGTCGATACCCACGGCGGTACGGTTATTTTTCGATAATAACGTTAAATAAGACATCGCGCCGGTCATGATAGCGGAGATTGCCTGGAAGTCAACCCCTTTCACGTATGCCAACTGCTTGACGATACGGGTTACCTCTTCGTCATAAGCCTTACTGGCTTCATCAACCACGGGGCCATTTTCAGCAACAGTCGCTTTTAAAATGTGGTAGCCCGCCGGCACTTGCCGGAATAAGCGATACGTATGGATGAGTTGTTTGTACCAAAGCTTGGATAAATCATTTTCGTGAACCGGACGCAATTGCTCCAGGGTTGATGGACTAAGCAATGGAAACAACCGGCCCATCTTAATGTAATGCGTCAGTAGCCCTTCTAACCCCCCGAAATATCGGTAAATAAGCACTTTACTAACACCTGCCTTTTCTGAAATTCGATTGATACCGATTCCTTCAATACCTCTCTCGGCAAGAACTTCCTCCAGAGCATCAATAATTCGTAAGGAGGTTTGGGCGCGGTTACGTTTTACTTTTTCCATTTGTGATATCATTTGCTTCCAGTTACTACTCCGACGCAGGGCATCAGAAAAAGTCACATGGGCATTACAAAAATCTTTAACTGTGAATCAATAGTTTCTTAGGCGTTTTGCCGGCTTTTAATAAGAGCTATAACGCTCAAGATAACCAGGGCTCCGAGAAAAGCCGTGACAATGCGAGCTAAAAGGTCGGGCATTCCTAAGATTACCTGTAAATCATTACCCAGCAACCAACTACCGACAAGGCCACCGGCGATACCCAGCAAAATCTGTAACCAGATTGAGAAGGAAAATCGCTTGAAAACCAGATCAGCCAACCAGCCGGCAACAGCACCAACTAAAATCGAAATGAGGATTCCCATACTACAATAAGTTCAGAACAGAGATTGAAACGTTTTTATGTCTTTTAAAAAAGAACATTTGCCTAATGAAGACGCAAAAAGTGGGGTAAAGTCACACCCTTTCTATACATTTTTCCAAAAACAGAAACAAAAAAACGCCCGGCTTGAGGCCGGGCGTTTCCACCGGTTAAGGGGCATTTTACACGTTGTTCGACGTTATTTTTGCTCCCAGATATTCACGGTTCAGACGGGCGATATGATCCAGCGAAATTGATTTTGGGCATTCTACAGAACACGCGCCCGTAAACGAACAGGCACCAAAACCTTCGGCGTCCATTTGAGCAACCATGCGTTCGGCCCGCAGCTTCTGTTCAGCCTGTCCTTGCGGCAATACAGCCAGTTGAGAAACCTTAGCAGCCGTAAATAACATTGCTGAGGCATTTTTACAGGCTGCGACGCAGGCTCCGCAAGCAATACACTGCGCAGCATCCATTGCTTCGTCGGCAACCTCACGCGGAATCAGGATTTCGTTGGCATCCGGTGCCGAGCCCGTGTTGACTGAAACGTAACCGCCTGCCTGAATGATCCGGTCAAAAGCATCGCGATCCACGATTAAATCCTTAATCACCGGAAACGCCCGCGCTCGCCAAGGCTCTACAACAATGGTATCCCCATCGTTGAAGCTCCGCATGTGCAACTGGCAGGTCGTCGTTCCGGTTTGCGGACCGTGCGCACGACCGTTGATGTACATGGAACACATCCCGCAGATTCCTTCCCGACAGTCGTGATCAAACGCGACGGGTTCTTCTCCTTTATGCGAAAGGTCTTCGTTCAGTACGTCGAACATTTCCAGGAATGACATATCCGGGGAAATATCCGACAATTTATATTCCACCATTTGGCCCGGTGTTTGGCTATTTTTTTGTCTCCAGACTTTTAGTGTAACATTCATTTTTTTGACGTCTGAGCCTAAGGTTCAAACCATTAGCCGTTAAACCTTAAACGTTAAACCCTATTTATAACTCCGCTGCGTCAGCTTAACGGTTTCAAATTTCAGCGGCTCCTTGTGCAGTTCTTCCGGCTGGTTCGGGCCTTTATACTCCCAGGCCGCCACGTACGTATAGTTTTCGTCGTCCCGTCTGGCTTCCCCATCTTCCGTCGAATATTCCTCCCGAAAGTGCCCTCCGCACGATTCGTTGCGGTTCAGTGCATCGTCAACCATCAACTCACCGAGTTCGATAAAGTCGGCCACCCGCGAAGCCTGTTCCAGCGCCGGATTCAGTTCCAGGTCGGTTCCGGTTACCCGCAGGTTGCTCCAGAATTCTTTCTTCAGATCCTGAATCAGCCCTTTCGCCTTTTTAAGTCCTTCCGCATTCCGGGCCATTCCGCAATATTCCCACATAATATGGCCCAACTGCCGGTGCAGTTCCTCAGCGGTTTTTTGGCCTTTAATGGATAGCAGCTTCGTAACCGTTCCCTGAACCTCCTTCTCGGCGTCTTTGAACGCCTGGTGGGTGACCGGAATTTTATCCGCTGGACCAATGGAGGCCAGGTAATCGCCAAGTGTATACGGAATGACGAAATAACCATCGGCGAGTCCCTGCATGAGCGCCGAAGCACCCAGTCGGTTCGCACCGTGATCAGAAAAGTTGGCTTCGCCGAGGGCATAAAGGCCCGGAATGTTCGTCATCAGGTTGTAATCGACCCACAAACCGCCCATTGTGTAGTGAACGGCAGGATAAATTTTCATCGGCGTTTCGTACGGATCGTCATCCACGATTTTCTCGTACATCTCGAACAGGTTACCGTATTTCGCTTCGATCACCTTCCGTCCGTCGCGTTTGATGGCTTCGGCAAAATCCAGGAAAACCGCCAGACCCGTCGGTGCGACTCCCCGTCCTTCGTCACAAACCATTTTCGCGTTCCGCGAAGCCACATCACGGGGTACCAGGTTTCCAAATGACGGATACCGGCGCTCCAGGAAGTAGTCACGATCCTCTTCTTTAATATCTTTTGCCTTGATTTCGCCGTTACGGACTTTCTCGGCCATTTCCTTTGTTTTCGGTACCCAGACCCGGCCATCGTTCCGGAGCGATTCCGACATCAACGTCAGTTTCGACTGGTAGTTTCCTTTAACCGGGATACAGGTCGGGTGAATCTGCGTAAAGCACGGATTCCCAAACAAAGCGCCTTTTTTGTGCGCCCGCCAGGCCGCCGTCACGTTGGAACCCATCGCGTTGGTCGACAGGTAAAAAACGTTTCCGTAACCGCCCGTACACAGTAAAACCGCGTGTGCTGAATGCGATTCGATTTTTCCGGTTACCAGATTTCGGGTAATGATGCCCCGTGCTTTTCCGCCTTCGATCACCAGATCGAGCATTTCGGTTCGCGTGAACAACTTCACTTTGCCATTGGAAACCTGGCGGCTCAACGCGCTGTAGGCTCCCAGCAACAGCTGCTGCCCGGTCTGTCCGCGCGCGTAGAAAGTACGCGATACCTGCGAGCCCCCGAACGAACGGTTTGCCAGCGCCCCGCCGTATTCCCGCGCAAACGGTACGCCCTGCGCTACGCACTGGTCAATGATGTTGACGCTCACTTCTGCCAGCCGGTGTACGTTGGCTTCACGAGCCCGGTAATCACCACCTTTTATGGTATCGTAAAACAGACGGAAAACGCTATCACCGTCGTTCTGGTAATTTTTAGCCGCGTTGATTCCACCCTGCGCTGCAATACTGTGCGCCCGACGGGGGCTATCCTGAAAACAGAATGCTTTAACGTTGTACCCTAATTCTGCCAGAGAGGCAGCCGCTGAAGCGCCCGCCAGACCGGTTCCAACAACAATAACTTCGTATTTCCGCTTGTTAGCTGGGTTAACCAGCTTCATGTTAAATTTATGTTTGGCCCATTTTTCAGCGAGGGGCCCATCCGGAATTTTAGATTCCAATTTGATTCCGGTTTCTTGTTCTTCGAGTACGTCGATCATAGACAGATACGGTTCAATTCGTCGTAATAAACCCTGTTCTGATTAAAAAATAATATGGTGTACTTTTAAATAAATGTACACCGGCATAGCCGCAAACAGCGCCGGAATAAGAATCCCGAATACATACGTACCGATCCATTCTACCAGCGGAGAGTATTTCTTATGCCGTAGCCCCAATGATTGAAAACCGCTCTGAAAACCGTGAACCAGGTGAAACGACAAAGCCGCCATTGATACCACATACAGGATAACATACCAGAGATACGAGAAAGCAAAGGTTGTAACCGCGTACAGGTTTTTGATAGGCTCGCCATCATACGTCACCTCCGGAATTGATCCGGGCTGGATTTGCTCCCCGGCCAACGTAATGGGGCCAAAGTGCATTGTGTACCAGAAAGTCCGCATGTGGATTACGATGAAAATTAGAATGATCGTTCCGAGAATACCCATATTCCGAGACGTCCAATGACTGTTAGCTTCTGGTTTTGCGTAAGCATATTTAACGGGACGCGAAGCCTGATTATACCGGGTTAGCACCAGGGCCATTACAGCATGGGCGATAATGGAAGCATACAGCAGGTACGAAATCGTCTTTATGATCGGATTGTGGGTCATAAAGTAGCTGTATTCATTGAAGGACTGTCCTTCATCGCCTTTGAACAATTGCAGGTTCCCAACCAGATGGACAATCAGGAACGTGCACAAAAACAGCCCCGTCAGTGACATGACGACCTTGCGGCCAAGGGTGCTGGAAAGTGTTGTTGTTACCCAAGACATATTGTGTAATCAGAAAATTTTGTTTAGTAAACCGGCTTGAAAATTAACCGATTCGTAGAGGTCAAAACTACTGCACAAAGCAATTCGAACCAAAAAAAGCCCTCGTTTTTACGCTTATTTGGAATCAATAAAAGGTGAAGGATTCTACCTATTAAGAAACAGGGGGCTATGTCCTTTTGTTCCTCCGGAAAAGCCTGTCGAATAGAATTATTTCAAGTAATTATCGAAGGGAATCTTCCGTTTGGGTGGTTGCGCCTGTTGGTATGCTCCAGCTCCTTGTTCCCGTTCCGGCGTTTAGAAACCGTTTCCTAGAATAAAAGCCGTGAAACTGTTAGTTTTGCCCCCCAAATTATCCAAACGGCGGTTTCGCCAAATCGTCGTTCAAAATGAACCATTCGAGTATGAAAAAAGCCTATATCTTCCCCGGTCAGGGGGCGCAGTTCACCGGCATGGGGCTGGGACTGTATCAGCAATCCGAAAAAGCAAAGTACCTGTTCGAACAGGCAAATCACATTCTGGGTTTCGACATCACAAAGGTGATGTTTGAGGGCACGGAGGACGAACTCAAACAAACAAATGTTACCCAGCCGGCCATTTTTTTACACTCCGTGATTCTGGCCCAAACCATCGAAGACTTTGCTCCGGATATGGTGGCCGGGCATTCGCTCGGTGAATTTTCGGCCCTGGTTGCTGCCGGTGGGTTATCGTTTGAAGACGGGTTACGCCTGGTTGCGCAGCGAGCTACTGCCATGCAGAAAGCCTGTGAACTTAAACCGTCGACGATGGCCGCCGTGCTAGGACTGCCTGATGAAACGATTGAAAAAATTTGCCTGGAAGTAGCTTCCTCCACGCAATTCCAGGAAGTAGTCATTCCGGCCAACTACAATTGCCCGGGGCAAGTGGTGATTTCCGGTTCACTCGAAGGTGTCCGACTGGCGGGCGAAAAACTGAAAGAGGCCGGTGCCAAACGGGTGCTTCCGTTGCAGGTCGGCGGGGCGTTCCACTCTCCCCTGATGGAGCCCGCCCGGGCCGAGCTGGCTCAGGCGATTCAAACCACCCCGTTCAGCCAGCCCAGCTGCCCCATTTATCAGAATGTAAACGCCAAACCTGCTACCGACGTCGACACCATCAAGGCCAACCTTATTGCCCAGTTAACGGCGCCCGTTCGCTGGACCCAGTCCGTCGAAGCAATGGGAGCCGATGGCGCCACGGTTTTTGTTGAATGCGGCCCGGGAAAGGTGCTCCAGGGATTGGTGAAAAAAATTATTCCGACTGCCGAAACGCAGGGCGTTGCAATCTGACAGGGAGCGTTCAGCCGTTTCGGTACGGATTATTGAGCACGATGAGCGGACTTTTAGTCCGCTTTTTTTCTTCCACCCAAGTTTTTTATTCTTTTAAATTTAACTCATAATCAGCAAGCTAACCTTAAAGTACCTTGTCAATTTGTTATTTTTAACGAAAAACCGCCATTTTTTTTCAGGGCTGACTTGCTTTTTTATGAACATAGCCCCTATCTTTGCACTCGCAATTGCCGGGTCGTCTAAGGGTAGGACGACAGATTTTGGTTCTGTTTGTGAGGGTTCGAATCCTTCCCCGGCAACTGACAACACTTGTAACCCGCTAACTACCAATTGGTTAGCGGGTTTACTTTTTAGCCCATTCCCAGCCTGTTATTCCGGCGGCCACCCCCACTTCCGGCTTATTTTCAACAAACAACAGCCTGACCCCACAACAGAATCAGGCTGGTTCAGGTAGACAGAGAAAAATAGACTTTAAATAGCGAGTTATCTATAGGTGCTGTTTTGAATCGTACCAGTGATCTGTAGTTTTTTCACAAACCGACGCAAAGTATCGTGACTAATCGGTTGGGATAGAAACGTGTTGACATGATTCAGCATTTGATACAGGTTGTCGGGATACAGCAGAAAAGCCTGCCGCACCTGTTCTACCTGCTCTTTACTGGCCAGACTGAGTTTGGGTTTTATTCCCCGTCCTGGCTTATCAGACAGCGCTTTGATTCCCCCTTTTTCCCAGCGATCCATCCAATTGTAAATACTGCGACGGTCTACTTCAAACAAGTCCATCAATTCATTCACATTCATACCATAGTAGCTGTAAAGAATGCATTGACATCGTCTTTTCAGAGCACTTTGCCCCCGGCGACCAGAGAAGTATCGAAGCTGTTCGACCTCCTGAGGAGTCAGATCTTTAATAGTCCTCATTGCATGACAGAGAGTTAAGATTGCAAAATCACATCTGGCAACATGATCTCACAAATCATTCGCTTAAATAACTCATAAACACTTATAAACTAAATAGTTATTTAGCAAAAATAGTACGACAAAGAATACGTTACAAACAACCGTTCCTGTATACGTTCATCAAATAGAAAACTTCCTATTTAAACGTATAAAGACTACTCCATAAACGTATATAACAACATTAATTCTATCCTTTAGATAAACACGTAGAAAAACGACAAAAAAAAACCAGCTTTATGCCGGTTTTGGAGTAAACTCCTGACGCTTACAATTACTGCTCAAAAAGGAAGTAAAGTGCGCGAATCGCAGGAAGAAGAGAATCCAAAGAAAGAACTTCCTATCTTGAAGCGCCATCAACCGGATAATAAATCATTAGAATAATACAACAACCCTAAGCTTACTTAGCTGCTCTACCTGGCTGTGGCTCCGCCATCTTAACCGTTGACCAGGCAGTTTTTCGTAACTGAGCCGCAAAATCAATGGCCACCGATTCGGGCTTGAATTGTAGTTGGGCCGGGGATTCGTTGAAGAGAAAACCGTACCAGACCAGTGACCCCAAATAACAACCAGCCTCATTGGCGTGGTGCGAATCGAAAGCCAGTTTCTCTTTATCCCATTGATAGCCAATGTGGAGCGAATGATCCTGCTTAGGTAAGTTGGGAGACTGGGCTTTGCTGGCATCGAACGAATTATCCCGGCGATAGGCCCACTTACGGTCCGAGCTCATCCGCCAGAACGCATCACCCGTAGGAATAACCGTCGTATTCAACTCACGGGCAATGGTTTGATAAGCTGCCCGTGACTTTTCCCACATCTCCTTTTCACTTTGGGCCAGCGTTTCGCCCGCCACTTTGCCAAAACCGTCAGCATCGGAGCGGTAAGCCCAGGTTTGATGAAAGACAATTCGGGCATTCGGCTGAATTTTTTTGATGTAGTCATACAATTTTCTGGCGTAGGGCCGATACGTTTCCACATCACCGGATAGCATAGAATACTGCTGTAATGTAACAACATCCCAGTTTCCTTCCGACAGCAACATTTTCAACGACTTCCCCTTATACGCCCGGCCTTTCGGATCTTCCGGATTGGCTTCGGCCGCTTCCGCAATCTCCCAGTGCCGTTGTAGAGAACAACCGCCCAGTTCGGCACGACCAATGATTAATTCATGCCCGGCTTCTGCGCTCAATTGGGGTAAATAGCGGGCGGCATTGCCAGAAAAACTATTGCCAATAATAAATAGCCGCACGGATTGCTTTTTGCCCTTATTTCCCGCAGCAACGGGTGATCCGGGATGAGCAACCGCCGTGCTGTCAATGAAAACAAGCAGAAGAAAAGTAATACTTGCCGCTAGGGCGCGAAACCGGGAAATGCATAAGTTCATTGTAATGCGTATAAATAAGCTGTTGATGCCGAAAAAAGCCCTCTGGAGGCTTTTTATACTGGCAAAAGGTCATTTTCCTGGAAACAAATACTTGGTTACAATGACGAAAAAAGCCGTTACGTTGACCGTTGTAGAACCAATCAGAGCGATGGTTACGGCCTGCGGAATATCCAGATAATGCAGTCCCTCGGCGATGATAATGCCCAGAATAACCACCAGCCACATCACCACCATCCAGAAAATCCATTGAGCAAATTTTTTCCGTTCCTGAATATCCTGAGCCAGGCCCAACAGCCTCGTCCGCCGTTCCTCTTTGTCGTACTGTTCGAATTCACTGCGGGAAAGTTCGCTGTTCAGCGGGTTGTGCGACGACGACTCGATGAGCTTCCGAAAGTTTTCCTTCGTTTTAGCACTGTCTTCACTCTCCGACATCCCGTCTGATAATTTCGGTGAAATATTCTTTGATCAACTCGTTGTCGATGGGTTCCAGTTCAATCGCTCCACTATCACCGCGACTGACCGACTGGTACCAGGGCGATCCTTCCACGTGGGTCCAGTTAGAAAGCTGAATTGCGCTGTAATCTTTAGCAATATCCCAGGCAAAATTAATGGAATCCTGCGCCTGCGGATCCAGGTCTTCGTCCCACTCGCCGGTCGGAATGGGTGTTGTGATCGGATTATTCCCAAACCGCTTGAAGCGCGTGTATACATCCGGAATAACCGGCCCATACGACCACGCCTGTACTTTTTCGGCAATCAACGGTTTTTCGTGCCGGGCCAGATGCAGGCCGTGCGCCATATAGATGAGCTTTTGTAGCTTCATCGGTGTCAGCGGACGGCCTTCGGCGATGCCTTTGTTAATAAATTGTCTGGCAATGAGCAATGCCGGGTACATAAGTTCGTATCTATTGTTTACTGAATAAGCTGCTGTCGCCCATGCTCCTCGTAACTAACGGCGAAACAATCCTCACATCTCCTGAAAATCAATAGGTAAAGATACAACGAACGGCGCTAATTTGCCACTTCCTACCCCTGAATCAATGCGGCTCCGGATGCTCCAGGCTAACGGCTCCTGCCGCCTTTCGACCGGTTTTCATGGCACGCGCCTGTGTATAGGCCCGACTCAGATAGTACACAATATCGGTGCCGTCGTCGCTCGGAAAATAACCGCGTGTACCGTGCAGCGCATTGACAAACAAAACCGCCGTTATGTCGTTGGGAAATTTCATCCAGATCGTCCTGACGCCCTGATAGTGAGCCAGCCGTAGGTACCACCAGCCATCGTGGTAGCGAATCGGTCCGTCCGGCACGGTTCCCGAAAAATGAGCCAGCCCATTGGCAAACAGGGTATCTTTCCAGGCCGTACTCAACACCCGCTGATCATCGGTTGACAAAACCGTTGCGAATAATTTTCCGGCTTCCGTGGGCGTCAGGTACCAACCGTAAGCCCCAACGGTATTGGTAAAATTACCCGGATTCCAGCCCGTGATACTGGTCGACGGATACGAGTAAGCGTAAGTCGGATCACCCACCGGTTGGTTGGCCACGGCATGCGTGATTCCTACATTCTCAAAGACATTTTTCTGTACGTAGTCAATGTACAGCTGCTGGGTTTGCGCATCGTCGACGCTGTCGTCACCGGTAAACGGATACCCCAGAATGCCCGGAATCAGAACGCGAAATAGTCCGAAATTCGCGTTCTGGTAGCAATAATTTCCCCAGTTGGTCTGCACGATGCCTTTCTGAATCAGTTGCTGAAAACCCGACCAGATGTTTTCCAAATAGGCTCCATTGACACAATTGTTGCCCATCCCGATAATTCCACTGCGGTGGGTCAGCAAATCCCGGAACGTAATTCGGTCCACGTTGGGACCTTTAACCCAGGCTGGCGGCAGGTACGGCATAATTTTATCCGTCGTTCTGAGGCCTTTCTGAGCTGCCAAATGCAGAAACGCCATCGTCGTAACGGTTTTGCTCATGCTGGCAATGTGGATTTTGGTATCCAGTGTAAACGGTTTTTCTCCTTCCAACTCCGTGGTCCGCGATTTCAATCCGCCACGGCCCGTCGCCCGCACCTCGCCTTTTTCCAGAATCACAAAACCGTACCCAATCTTTTTGGTCTTCAACGAATCGTTGAGGGCCTGGCCAAAGTAATCAAACCACGTCAACGATTCGGTGGGTGGCAGTTCATCATTAAACTTTCCGCAGCCATTCACTGCCCAGCCCAACGCCACGATCAGGCCGATCATCGTAACCCGTTGAATTCTTTCGCGAAACATCCCTGCAGGGTTTAAAAGCGGTGCTCAAAATTAGCGGACAACAGGAATCGAGCAACAAAAACGCCGGATTTGTAACAGAGCCCTCCCCACTACGCTACACGATTTGCCCATTGAGTTGATTTTCAAACCGCTCTTTCGTGCTATCTTTGCGCCTTTTACTGATTTACTTATATCCCTATGCTCCTCGCCGTCGACGCAGGCAATTCCGATACGGTTTTTGGTTTATACGATCAGCAGCAATGGCGGCACGTCTGGCGGACGCGCTCCCTACTCGAAGAACCGATGGCCTTTCACATCACCGACCGGCAGGTTGGCGACACGGAGGCTGTTCCGGCGGAACGGGATCGTTACGAAAGGCTGCTCCGGCTGTGGCTGATGGAAGCTGCTATTCCGCTCAATGCGATCAAGCTGGTTGTGATCAGTAGCGTTGTCCCCGAGTTGACCCCAACCTTACGCGCCACACTCTCCCGGCTCTTTGGACAGGAGCCGATTGTTGTAGGACCGGCGATTTACCAAACCTTGCCACTCCAGATTTTACGGCCTTACGCAATCGGTACCGACCTGGTTTCCAACGCTCTGGCTGCCCATCTGCGTTACCGAAAAAATTGTGTCGTCGTTGATTTTGGTACCGCGCTGACTTTCACTACGGTTTCCGGCGAAGGCCAGATGCTCGGCGTTGCCATTGCACCAGGATTAAAAACCGCCGTTCGTTCCCTGTTTTCCACCACGGCTCAACTTCCCGAAGTGCCGCTTGTCTCGCCCGAATCGGCTTTAGGAACCAGTACGGCACACGCCATTCAGGCTGGCGTGGTACTGGGCTATGAAGGCTTAGTTCGGTCGTTGATTCAACGCATCCGGGCCGAGTTGAAGGGCGAGTGTCTGGCCGTGGCCACCGGCGGCATGGCATCGGCAATTCCGTCACTGAGCACCGATTTTGTGGAGATTGTTCCGAACCTTACCCTGGACGGGATTCGGGAAATTGGCCTGCGTGCCCAGGGGCATTGATCCGGTCTCCCGGTGGCAGTTGGACGATTATTCCTTTTTTTTGTCGGCGTCCGACTCTTTCTTCCGTTTTTTCAACGCTTCATGGAGGATAAACTCAATTTGCCCGTTCACGCTTCGAAATTCCTCCTGCGCCCAGCGCTCGAGCTCTTTCAGCATTTCGGGATTAACTCGTAAAACAAAAGCTTTTTTCTCCGCAGCCATTTTTTCAGTGAAGAGTTAAAAGTGAAGAATAACTACCGCAGGTCCTTAGCACTTTTAACTCTTCTTCATTATTAACTTTTAATTGTACAGAGTGCCCGTGTTGACGACAGGGTTGACGGATTTTTCGCCACAGAGCACCACGAGCAAGTTGCTCACCATGGCCGCTTTGCGTTCTTCATCGAGCGCAACGACCTCTTTTTCAGCCAGCCGCGCCAGCGCCATTTCCACCATGCCAACCGCTCCTTCCACAATCTGCTTCCGGGCCGACACTACCGCCGTAGCCTGCTGACGCTGCAACATGGCCCCGGCAATTTCGGGTGCATACGCCAGGTGGCTAATCCGGGCTTCAATAACATCAACCCCTGCGCGGGCCAGTCGTTCGTTTAACTCCTGTTCCAGCAAAAGATTAATCTGACCTGTGCTATCGCGAAGGGTAACCGTAGCATCTTCATCTTCCATGCTATCGTAAGAACACGTGCTGGCCAAATGCCGAACGGCTGCCTCCGACTGAATCTGAACGAACAAGGTGTAATCGTCCACCTCGAATAGCGCCTTGGCACTGTCGGCTACCTGCCAGACTACCACTGCCGCAATTTCGATAGGATTTCCCATTTTATCATTCACCTTGAGGGTTTGGCCATTCAGGTTGCGGGCCCGAAGGCTGATTTTCCGCCGGTTGTAAAACGGATTCGCCCAGCGAAGACCGGTTTGTCGCATCGTTCCGGTGTAATCACCAAAAAACGTAGTAACCACCCCTTCTTTAGGGTTGATCACAACAAGACCGCTCATGATGGCAACAGAAACAAGAAAGGCAATGACACCGAGTGCAATGGCACCGGAGACAAAACCGTAGCCGGAAACACCCAGTAAAATGACGGCTATCAGTAACAGAATGTAACCGGATGTGGAGGTAAGGGGTTTTTCAGTCATGATGGTTGATATTATTTTGATATCACAATACTAGCAAATCTTTTAATTCGATACCAGCGTATTTTGGATCATCGGCAAAAAAATACCGGTAATGCGTTCATAATCCGGATAAAGTAATCGGTTTCAATCGCCTTCATCCGTGAAATCCGTGCTTCGATCCCCTATATTTGCAAATTCTTTTTTAATTCAAGATGATACTGAGCGAACAGGAGATCAACCGGCGCAACAAGCGCGAAGAACTCATGCGGATGGGCATCGACCCGTATCCCGCCGAATTATTTGAAGTTAACGTCACGGCGGCCGACATTCATAAAAACTACGAACGCAACAAAACCGACTATAAAAGCATCTCGGTCGCTGGCCGACTGATGGGCTTCCGCATCATGGGTTCGGCTTCTTTCGCCGAAATGCAGGATGCCACAGGCCGGATTCAGCTATATTTCCGGCGCGACGATCTCTGCCCTGGTGAAGACAAGACGCTGTACAATACGGTTTTCAAGAAATTACTGGATATCGGCGACATCATTGGCGTCAAAGGGTATGTTTTTACCACCCAGACCGGTGAAATTTCCATCCATGTGCAGGAATTCAAACTGCTCACCAAATCACTACGGCCCTTGCCTGTTGTGAAGGAAGTGGTGGATGAACAGGGCAATAAACAAACGTATGACGCTTTCTCCGATCCGGAGCAGCGCTACCGCCAGCGGTACGTCGACCTGATCGTGAATCCGGACGTTCGGAAAACCTTTGTCCAACGGACGCAACTGGTCAATTCGATCCGGACCTTCCTGGCCAACCACGGGTACCTGGAAGTAGAAACTCCAATTCTGCAACCCATTCACGGGGGTGCAGCCGCCCGGCCTTTCCGGACCCACCACAACACGCTCGACATGACGCTGTATCTGCGGATTGCTAACGAGCTGTATTTGAAAAGGCTGATTGTAGGCGGCTACGACGGGGTTTTCGAGTTTGCCAAGGATTTCCGCAACGAAGGCATGAGCCGGTTCCACAATCCGGAATTTACACAGGTTGAGTTGTACGTTGCCTACAAAGACTACAACTGGATGATGGATCTGATTGAGGAGATGGTTGAGAAAATCGCGCTGGACCTGCACGGAAAAACTGAGCTGCCGGTCGGCGACAAAATCATCAACTTCCAGCGCCCCTGGAAACGGTTCACGATGTTTGAAGCGATTCAGGAATACACCGGCGTTGACGTGTCGGCGATGGGCGAAGATGAACTCCGCGCGGTGGCCGAAAGCCGGGGCATTCAAACCGATAGCACGATGGGCAAATCCAAACTCATCGATGAACTGTTTGGCGAAGCCGTCGAACCGAATCTGATCCAACCAACTTTTATCACGGATTATCCGGTTGAGATGTCGCCGTTGACCAAAAAACACCGGGATAAACCGGGGCTGGTCGAACGCTTTGAGGCCATTTGCAACGGAAAGGAGATTGCCAACGCTTATTCGGAGCTTAACGATCCGCTCGACCAGCGTGCCCGGTTTGAGGAACAACTGGAGCTGGCTAAGCGCGGGGATGAAGAGGCTATGGCGATGGACGAAGATTTTCTGCGGGCGCTTGAATATGGTATGCCGCCAACGGCCGGCGTCGGCCTGGGTATCGACCGGCTGGCGATGATTATGACCAATCAGCCGTCCATTCAGGATGTGCTGTTCTTTCCGCAGATGCGGCCCGAAAAAAAGCTGGAGCTTTCCACCGAAGCTGACTTTGAGCAACTGGGTATTCCAGCGGCCTGGGTACCGGCGTTACAGAAAATGGGGTATCAGCACGTCAACCAGCTGAACGGTGCCAATGCCAACAAGATTTTTAACGATCTGGGCGGTATGCGCAAGAAGCTGAAGCTGGATGTAGCAATGCCGACGCTGGATCAGGTTAAAAACTGGACGGGCCAATAAGCCATGACGGATTACGCTACGGTAAAGCCGCTTCTTTTCGAGCGTTGCGAGCAGTACGTCACCCAACGCATTGAAACCGCCAAAACCGCGATGGAGGCTGCGCAGGCAGCGGCTAACGAGGAGTCAAAAAGCAGTGCGGGCGATAAATACGAAACAGGGCGGGCTATGGCACAGATTGAACGTGACCGGCACGCCCAGCTACTGGCCGAAGCACTCAAGCTCCAGCAGGAACTGGCCCGGATTGATGCCGGTAAAGTTTACGAAAGTGTTCAGCCCGGTAGCTTGGTGATCACCAACCAGGGAGCGTATTTTATTGCAATCAGCGCCGGAAAACTGACTATCGATCAGCGCGACTATTTTGCGGTTTCAGCAGCTTCGCCCATTGGCATTCAGTTAAACCGTAAACAAGTGAACGACGAAGTTCTTTTCAACGGAAAACCGATCCAAATCATAGCTGTTAGTTAGCACAGACAAGTTTAGAGAAGCGTGGATCGATAAGCGGGGTCAGTCAGCCAGGTTCATCCGTTCTTACCTCTTGTTTATCCGCGTTTTCTCTTAGCAGACATCATAAAAAAAACCCCGGTGAAATACCGGGGTTTTTATGTTTTTGAAGAAATCATTGATTAGTATGACCCTTCCAATTTTTTCACTTTCACGGCATTAAGGCCTTTTTTACCTTCGATTACTTCGAAAGAGACCCGGTCTGTTTCCCGAATAGTCGTGCCATTCAGACCAGTAATGTGGACGAAAATGTCACGGTTCGTATCATCTTCGACGATAAATCCGTAGCCTTTGCTCTCGTTAAAAAATTTGACAACACCTGTTTGCATAAAACTTAAAAAATTAAAAATAAAACATTACTGAACTGGAGTATTCTTAACAAAAGTCTTCAAACAGGTTCCAGGTTAACATACGAAAGCGGTACGGATGGAACTGGCCGTCTATGCATTGACTTTGTTGAATAGCAAAATATCTTAATTTTTATAAGACAACGCCTTAGTAAACACAAAGTAACAAAAATTGTTACTAATTTTTAAATAATTTTCCGCGAAAAATAATTGGCTTATTTCTCGACTTAATTATACAAAAGAATCTTTTCCTGCTTAACTAGGGAAAACATTTTGGCAGGAGAATTGTTGATACAATTTGTTGAACGTATATTTGATTATCAAACAAGCCGCATCAGCGGATTTGACCCAAAACGTTACCCCTTTGCGGGCATGTACTGATTATCAGGAATATTACCACGATGAATAAGCTTAGGTATTTCGTCGAAAGTCAGGCATTTGGCGTTTGCACCCGGTTGGGCGAGAAAATGAACATTTCCGCCAGCAGCATTCGCCTGTACTTTATTTATACATCCTGTCTTACGTTGGGTTCTCCGGTTGTTCTATACCTGATTCTGGCGTTTTGGATGGAGATGCGAAAACACCTCCGGCGCCACCATCATCCAACCGTCTGGGAACTTTAATTCCGTTCGCACCCACTTTCTAGCCTTACTCCCAGCGCTGAAGCTTTTGAAATATTTTTCGGCCCTTGCCAAAGTATTGCCAAATAATGCTGTGCGGATAAATCTCCGGATGGGTAATGCGGTTACAACGTAAATCGGCGAGTGCGTTCCGTTGTCGGCGAAGAAATGGAATCCAGCCGTAAAAAGCAAAATGTGCCCGGATAATGGCCAGCGTATCCCGCCATTGCCCCCCCAACAGCAACCGTAAGCCCGATATACCGTCCAGCACCAGCCGAATAAAGATATTGAGAAATACGTGGTTGGCGGGTAGGTTCTTGTACAACATCGCCAGATTATTCCGGTAATTCAGAAACGTTTTTCGCGGATTGGATTTGTGGAGCGTGCCGCCCCCAACGTGAAAAACCGTCGATTCCGGGCAGTACCAGATTTGATAACCGGCATTTTTGGCCCGCCAGCACCAGTCGATTTCTTCCATGTGGGCAAAAAAGCGCGGATCAAAACCGTCGAGCTGGTGAAAAACATCGGCACGGACCAGCATACACGCCCCGGTTGCCCAGAAGATTTGGCGAGTATCATCGTATTGCCCTTGATCAATTTCTACGGTATCAAAAATCCGTCCCCGGCAAAAGGGATAACCTAAGTAGTCGATATACCCCCCCGCTGCTCCCGCATATTCAAACAAGTGGGGCGTTGTGTAGGCCCGGATTTTGGGCTGGCAGGCAGCAATCTGCGCATTCTGCTCCAGCAGGCGCTGCAGCGGCAACAACCAGCCCGGGCTAACCTCCACATCAGAGTTGAGCAGCAAATAATAACGAGCTTCGATTTCCTTCAGTGCGGCATTGTACCCCCCCGCATACCCTAAATTGACCGGCAACTGAACCAGCCGAACTTCCGGAAATTTTTCTTTAACAAAGGCAACGGATGAATCCGTTGAGCAATTATCAGCCACATAAACCGGGCACCCCGCCGAATGCAACAGCACGGACGGTAAAAACCGCTCCAGAAATGATTTGCCGTTATAATTCAGGATAACAATGGCAACCTGATCCATGCCTTACGACATCATACTGCCCAGGTCGAAACCGGGAATGTTGGGCAATAATCCTTCGGTTGCTTTCTGAAGGTGCTCTTTGATTTTGGGTTCTACATTTTCGAGGGCCTTGTTGGTAGCCGCTACCACCAGATCCTGCAACATTTCACGCTCTTCGGGCTTCACCAAATCCGGATCAATTTCCAGTTTGATGATTTGCTTAAGGCCATTGACCGTTACCCGGACCATGCCAGCACCTGATTCTCCTGAGTCGGTAATGGTGTTCAGGCTAGCCTGCGCATCTTTCATGCGAGACTGAAACTCCTTCACTTTACCGAACATATCCATCATATTGAACATAGCGTACGAAAAAAGAAATTGAGAAAAAGAACAGGGAAAGCCAACCACACCATAGCGTTGACGAAACAAAGGTAGCAATGAATGCAAAACACCTTCGGCTTTCGCCTTTTCTTTTGTCTATTGCCGCTCTCTGTGTCTATCGAATGAGTAACACGGAGCCGGTCTTTTCTGTTTTCAAACCAGCCTGATCAACGGTCGTAATCCGGTAGGCGTAGCTTCCGGGCGGAGCGGGCTGACCGCCAATGGCTCCATCCCAGCCCTCACGGTTTTCGCTCCGGAAGACGACTTCGCCCCAGCGGTTATAAACCGTTAGATGGATGGATTCGATGTAGGTGCTGCCTTTCACTTCCAGCAGGTCGTTCACGCCATCCCCATTGGGCGAGAATGCATCGGGCACAAAAATCCGGGGTGCCTGGGCAAATGTGTAGAAATTGGAGTAACTGATCGCTCCGGACTTCGATACGGCTTTGACCCGGAACCGGAACCGTTGGGTATCAGGATCATTCTGCGTAGGCCGGTACGAAGTTTGGGTTCCCACCGGAACCTCCTCCCAAACGGCCCCGCTATCATCTATTTTCTCGATCACGTACCGATCAATTTCCTCGTCAGCGAAGGGCGAAGCGGCCGTCCAGTTGATGGTCGAAGCAGCTTGTGAGCCAAGATGAATTGTACAGACGGTTTTGGATGCCTCCGACGAGACGCCACAGGCATTCTGGTAAACCACCTGATAGCAGTACGACTGTTGCTGAGGCTGCACCCCACCGTCCTGGTGTATGTTGCGGCTCTGTTCTTCACCGGTTGGCTCGAACCCTCCGCCCCCCTGCCGGAAAACCAGCATCTTATAACTCGGATTCACTGACGTAGGAACGGGTGGCAAGCCTCGTAGATCAACGCGGTTGTCGCCGTTTACCGTCACCTGAACCGTCGAAAAAGGCGGTGGTGCTTCCGATAAACGGGCCGTGACACAGAGCCGATCCGAAACCACCTCGACCGGCCCGGCCTGGGCCGTTACCTGGTAGCAGTATTCTTCGTTACACGTTAGGCCTTCCGAATCGTTCACGGAGGTTGTACCCGGACTGGTAATGGTTTGGAGCACCGCATCGTTTCTAGAAACCGTGTACTGCTGAAAAGCGGGTAAATTTCCCGGCGAAGTCCAGACAATTTCGTTCTGCTTTTCCCGTGCTTCCACTTCCAGACCGATGCTGCACACTTCGTTGGATTCAAATTTTTGGCCGCAGGCATCCTGTGAGATCACCTTGAAACAAGTCGGATGCGCTGTGATATTAGTAATCACTAATGTTCCATTGCCAACTCGGGAGATAGAGGTGGGCGTGAATACTCCCGAGGCATCTTTCTGGTGTAGCACTACGGTTTGTTTCCCTCCTGCCTGCACCTGCAAAGTCACCGTATTCCCGCTCGTTGCAAGTCGGGTAATAACCGGATTTACAAATTCTGTGCTTAGCATGGGCGTGACCTGCTGAGAAGAACCCCCTCCACAGCTAATCCCCTGGTAAACACCAGACACCTTAATCTGATACGTTGATCTGGTTTGATAAACGTGCGTAATGTTTGCCAGTGCGCTTTTGGGAATAGTTTCAACAGCGCTGCCATCGTTCCAGTCAATGGTAAACTGTTCATACTGATTCGCCACTGCATCGTTCACAATATCAACGATGACTTTCATATCTGCACAACTATAAGCCCGGAAATTCGGCGCTGTAGCATCCAGGACCTCGATTTCCTGGCAGGCAACGGAACCGGTATTGACACTTCCGATTTGAAGAATCTTGTATTTACCCGGTCGTTCATACTTATATGTTACGTCTGCAATACCGGTTTTGGCCGCCACGGGGTCCCCTCCCTTGTAATCATAGACGTACAGAAAAATGTTGTCCGGACTGTTGGTGGTATTCTTAACGGTAACAGTGAATGGAGCACATCCTTTCAACCCAGATACGGAAAAACCGCCTTTTGCGGCTGCGGCTGGTGGATTCGCACACCAATCACTAACATTTGTTTGAGCAAACGCATCAAAAAACACACCAAAAAAGGCACCCATCAGCAAAACCCATACCTGATACCTGACGAACCCCATTGAACCGGCGGACCATTTCCTGATAACTCTCACAGAAGGTATACGTTTTCGTAGCTCCAATCAATATTTTTGATAAAACGTCTGAAACACAAATTTAGCGTACCGAACGTATCTTTGCAGAACAATGTTCTTGAAGACGTGAGGGAAAAGACAAGAGAAAAAAGAGGAACCCGTACGGCGCAATCCCGGCAACTGGTCTTTTATCTCACATTTCTTGTCTAGGATCTCAAGTCATTACGCTATATGATGAGCAATAATAATACCAATCCCGGTATTCGTCTGGATCGCATCGAAGACGCGATCCAGGACATTCGCGACGGGAAAATTATCATCGTCGTTGACGACGAAGACCGGGAAAACGAGGGCGATATGATCTGCGCGGCAGAAAAAATCACGCCCGAAATGGTAAATTTCATGATCCGGGAAGCCCGGGGACTGATGTGCGCCCCGTTGACCGAAGCCCGCTGCCACGAGCTGGGGCTGGAAATGATGGTTGGCAACAACACCTCGGTGCATACCACTCCGTTTACGGTTTCGGTGGATCTGCTGGGCCACGGCTGTACCACGGGCATCTCAGCCAGCGATCGCTCCAAAACCATTCGCGCCCTGGTTGATCCGGAAACTCAGCCCGAAGACCTGGGTCGTCCCGGCCATATTTTCCCGCTGCGGGCTGTGGATGGTGGTGTCATCCGCCGGGCCGGTCATACCGAAGCAGCCGTTGATTTTGCGCACCTGGCCGGTTTGCAACCCGCCGGGGTCTTGATCGAAGTGCTGAGTGAAGACGGCACCATGGCCCGGTTGCCGCAGTTGCGCGAAATGGCCGATAAATTCGGCATGAAGCTGGTCAGCATTCAGGATTTGATTGAATACCGTCTGCAGCAGGAAAGCCTGATCCGGCGCGAAATTGGGGTACAAATGCCCACCGAATACGGTAATTTCGAACTGATTGCCTACAAGCAGATCAACACCGACGATACGCATCTGGCCCTCATCAAAGGAACCTGGGAGAAGAACGAACCCGTGCTGGTGCGTGTCCATTCCTCCTGCGTAACGGGCGACATCTTCGGCTCGTGCCGCTGCGATTGTGGGGAACAGCTCCATGCGGCTATGCAGATGGTGGAACAGGAAGGCAAGGGTATTGTCCTGTACATGTTTCAGGAAGGGCGGGGCATTGGCTTGATTAATAAACTGAAAGCCTACAAGTTACAGGAGATGGGCCGCGATACCGTCGAGGCTAATCTGGAACTGGGGCTACCGATGGACGCCCGGGATTACGGCGTTGGCGCGCAGATTCTGCGGGATTTGGGCATTACCAAGCTCCGGCTGATTTCCAATAACCCGAAGAAACGGGCGGGCCTGATGGGCTACGGTCTGGAAATCGTCGAAACCGTCCCCATCGACATTCATCCCAATCCGCATAACGAAACGTATCTGCGTACCAAACGCGATAAAATGGGGCATATCCTCAAGCATTTTACCGATCAGGTCGGTTAATTTCCTACATTTCACCGCAAGCCCGTCGCACAGGACGGGCTTTTTTTTTGCCCGCACGCAACCCTTTTTTTCGCTTCGCCGTACTGGTCTCGAATCGATTCACAGGACGCGTCGTAATTCTAACCTTTTTATCTATACTTATGAAAACCAAATGGATTGCGACTCCTGTGGTCGCCCTGATGCTTATTGCCGCCGGACTCAGTCAGTCCTGCAACAACACGTCGGATGACACACCACCCGCTGCCGAACCCGCCATCAACCTGACCAGCACATCGCTGGGCAACGTGATGACCGATGAAACCGGTCGGACGCTGTATTTTTTCTCCAATGATTACGACAGCACTGGCACCTCCACCTGCTCTGGCAACTGCCTGACCAATTGGCCGGTTTTTTACCGCGAAAACCCTAAGCTGGCGTCGGGGCTGAATGCCGCCGATTTCGGGACCATTACCCGGGCCGACGGCGCAAAACAAAGTACGTACAAAGGCTGGCCGCTATACTATTTTAAGGATGATGTGGCAAAGGGCGATGTAAAAGGGGAAAACGCGAGCAACATCTGGTTTGTGGCCAAACCCAATTACTCGATTATGATGGCCAGTGCCCAGTTGGTCGGGCATAACGGCAAGTCGTATACCGCTGACTACAAAGAAGGTACCGGAAAAACTATTTACTTTACGGATGGTCAGGGCCGAACCTTGTACGCTTTTCGGAACGATAAGAAAAATAAGAATAACTTTACAAAAGCTGATTTGAGCAATAACGCCGTCTGGCCGATGTTCGAAGAAACCCTAAAGGAAGTGCCATCCACGCTGGATAAAAGCCTCTTTGGATCGATTACGGTGGCGGGTCGTCAGCAACTGACCTACAAAGGCTGGCCGCTGTATTTCTTTCAGCAGGATAACGGAAAACGGGGACTCAACAAAGGAATCAGTTTTCCGCAACCCGGCGTCTGGCCGATTGTCAATAAAGACACGCCGGAAGCTCCTACGTCCTGAGCGAACACGGTTTTCAGTGGGTAGTTTCTCAATCGTTCTGTCCTTGTACCAACCTATATTCCACCATGAGAGCTGCCCACTGAAAATTGTCGATCATCTTTTGGCCACCGGACGCAACCCCCGGGCGCCGATTCGCGTATTGACGATTGAAAACCGACGTATGACCGTTCCCTCCCCAGATATCGCCGGACTGTTACAGGAATGCCAGCGTGGCAACCGCCGAAGCCAGGAGCAGCTTTACCGGCAGTTCTATGGCTATGCGATGGGAATTTGTTTGCGGTATTCATACAATCGGGAAGAAGCCGTGGAAATTTTGAACGACGGCTTTATGAAGGTGTTTACGCGGTCGGACCAATACCGCCCGGAGGTACCGTTCAAGATGTGGCTGCGCCGGATCATGATCAACACCGCCCTGGATTATTACCGGCACAACCTGAAACACCGTTACCACGAAGACATAGATCAGGCGATTCAGTTGCCGGACGTGGATGCCAATGCCGTCGAGCAATTGAGCCACGAGGAATTGATGGAAGTGGTGCAGTTGTTGACACCCGCTTACCGGATGGTGTTCAATCTGTACGCTATCGACGGTTTTTCGCACGATGAAATTGCGGGGCAACTAAACATTTCGGTGGGCACCTCCAAATCAAACCTGGCGCGTGCCCGTGAACAATTGAAACAATTACTAATCCGTAGATACCATGGCGAGTTTGCAAGAACTTCCCGATGACGAACTGGACAAGCTCTTCCGGTCGTCAGCCGAGGAGTTTGAGCCGCCTTACAATCCAGATGACTGGACCCACCTGCGCCGACGTCTCGACGACGACGATCTGTCGCGGTTTTTCGACCGGTTGATTTACTGGGGGTTGCCGCTTTTGCTGCTGGTACTAAGCGCGGTTTCCATCCTGGCACCCGCCATTGAAGTGGGTTCGGCAGTGCAGACTGTAGCGAACCAACCCAAGCCGTACGCGCATCACGAAACAGGCACGCCAGCAACACGATCACAGGAGTTACCAACGGTTTCACCTGCTACCAGGGCTGAGCATTCTGAAACCACTCCATCAACCGAAACCGGAACATCGACCCGTTCAGAGGCTGGAAAAGTAGAACAGAACGATACCGAAACCATCACGGAGAATACACCAACGAAAAGAAACGTTGTCCAACCAGAAACCGCTCGGGACATTTCCGCCAATTTACTGCGGTCGCGCAACGAACGGACCGAGTCGGCCACAAGCCCCCACTCGGCGAGTCGTTCGCTACCGAAAACCCAGCTGACGGCCCGGCCAGAGGCAAGAACAAAGGCAGGTGGTAGTTCGGCCCGAAGACCGGTTTTAGGAAAAACCGCCCTATCGGCTACAACGCGAAACCACCAGAATGTTGCCGAAGGTACTGATTTTCCGACGGATGCGGGCATAGCCCCAAACCGGACGGAACAACCGAATGCGGGTTCGACAGTTCCACCCCCTGATGGTGACGGCCATAGCAACAATCCATTGTCTGCCCGACCGAATTCCGAACCAACAGTGACGACCACCACGCCCCTTGAATTGTCGGGCAAGTTTGTTGATATCAGCGCCCGGGCTCCGCAATCGCCCGCACTACCGGCCCTGCCCGAGCCCGAATTGCGGCCTGTGATCAATGCGCCCGAAACGGCAGCACCGTTGATTCCGGTGGTGGGTTATCCGGCCCTTTCAATTCGCGTGGTGGCCGCTCCCAATCGGAACTTTGTGGGCAACAGCCGCCAGGGGGCCAATGATCTGAGCCTGGGTATTCTGGCTGAATACCGGTTTTTACGCCGGTTTACAATTCAGAGCGGGGTCATCCGATCCGTCAAAAAATACACGGCTCCTGCGTCTGAATACACCATGCCAGACACCATTGCCAAACACTGGTACGGCCCTTATTATGAAAGTGTTGGGGCCATTTGCCGGATTCTTGACATTCCGGTCAATCTGCGGTACGATGTGCTTCTGAACGATCGGCGACGGTGGTTTATCAATGCCGGCGTTTCGTCGTACATTATGCAGCAAGAAACCTATGTTTACAATTATCCACCAGGTACAAAACCGTCGACTCAACAGAAATACAAGGGCTGGAGTGGCAAAACCGGTTTACACCCGTTCAGTCATATCAATTTTTCCGTCGGCTACGAGCGCAATTTCCGGCCCGACGGTTTTTTACGCCGGGTGTCCTGGCAAGTAGAACCTTTTCTAAAAAAACCGTTATCTGATCTGGGTTACGGCAAAATCCGGCTCCGCAGCGCGGGCGTCTTTTTCTCGTTACGTTATCGGCTTTGACCACACTTTTTCAGGAACCAGAACCGTTTAGCCTAAACAATGTAGCTACATTTATTCACAACCAACTCACTATTTTTATGGAAACCAATCAGCAAGAACCCATCAAACGAAGCGAATTTTTACGGAGCCTGGGATTGAGCAGCGCGGCTTTGATGGCCTTTTACTGCATGGGTACGCTTACTTCCTGTTCGAAAGATACCGACGAACCCGACCCGGATCCGGGCGCCGGAACTGGTGTTGATTTCACGCTGGACTTAACCAGCAATGACTATAAAGCCCTGCAGACCATCGGCGGTTTTGCGTACAAAGATGATGTTCTGGTTGCGCGGGTGAAAAACGGCAACTACATCGCCCTGTCGAAAATCTGCACGCACCAGGCCTCCACCGTAACCTACCGCTCGGCCAGCGACGATGTTTACTGCGCCACCCACGGTTCTGAATACACCACGGCGGGCGTGGTGAAAGTGCCCGCCCAATCAGGACAGCGAAACTTGACCCAATTTAAAACGACCCTGACGGGCACAAATTTGCGTGTAACTCAAAGCTAGTGTATGAAGTATCTCTCGATTGTTTGCCTGCTACTGTCGTGTTACCTGCCGCTCCGGGCTCAGGACTCGACCCGTGTCAAAACGACCGCTCCGGCCGACACCCTGATCACCCCGACCAGCGACGCCAACGACCTGCTGGCCGAGCTGACAGACAGTACAGCAGATGCTCAGGAGTTGCTGCCCAAAAAAATCATTTTCACGCAGCGGGCCTTCTGGGGAACCAAAGGCCTGCTGCGGCTCACGAATCTCGCGCCACTGACCCCCGAAGGCCGGGAGAAAGAGCTGAAAATCCGGCGGACCATGCTGGTCAGCCACCAGGTGCTGGGGTTTGCAACACTGGCCGGATTTGTGGCGCAGGGCATTCTGGGTTCGAGGCTATATAACGCCAAGGGAGCCGACTATATCCGAATCAAAAATCAGCACGAAACGATGGCAACGATCATCAATTACACGTACGGAGCCACGGCGCTGCTGTCGCTGACAGCCCCGCCCAAACTGCCAACCAGCAGCACCCGGCGCGGTTTCAGTTCGATTCAGCTTCACAAGTACCTGGCGGTTGTTCACCTGGCCGGGATGGTGGCCACCAATGTGCTGGCGCGCCAGGTCTCCGAGAACGCCAGCCTAAAACCGTATCACCGCGCAGCCGCCTATACCACCTTTGCGTCATTTGCAGCTGCCATTGTAGCCATCAAATTTTAACAGTAGCCAAACAAACACACCTGCTATGAAGACGCTCCTTTCAACTTCCCGACTGGCGGGCTGTATTTTGCTCGTCGGTGCAGGATTGGTGGCCTTTCACCAACCCAACTCCGCGCCCGCTAAACGGAAACTAGTGGCCGATCGCAGCAAATCTACGATCACCTACGCCATGAGCCATCCGATGCACAGTTTTGAAGGTGTAAGCCGCGATGTGGCCTGCGTAATCGTCATCGACGATGCCAACAAGATTGAAAGTGTGGCCGCAGCGGCTAAAGTATCCAGCTTCGATAGTGACAATACCAACCGTGACTCCCACGCCCTGGAAACGCTGGAAGCTTTAAAATACCCGAAGGTCACGTTTGCCAGCAGCAGCGTTCAGCAGGAAGGTAGCAATCTGACGGTCAAAGGTGATCTGACTTTTCACGGAATTACCAAACCGGTAGTCATTCAGGCTACTCGGCAGGATAGCAACGGCCAAATAACCGTCAAAGGTGATTTCGAGGTGAAATTATCCGATTACAAGATTGAAAAACCGTCGTTGATGATGGTACCGGTGAACGAAGAATTGAAACTCAAACTACAGTTGGTTTTTAAGGATACCAACTCTTGAAAACTGTTCCCGCTGGAGCAAAATACCTGCCGGGCGATTCAGCGGGATTGTTTCACAAACCGTGGTTGTAGAGCAAAAACAGGAAAACGTATAGCCATAGAACGTCTACAAAATGCCAGTACAGCGTAAACAGTTTTAGCTTTAGCCGATTGGGTGGATTGACGCTGTACACAAAGGCTTCCACATACGATAGCCGACGTATGATTTCGGCAAACGCGATACCCAGAAAAATCAATCCGATCACAATGTGAAGCAGGTGGAGCCCCGATAGGAGAAACAGAAAACTGCTGGATGGATTGGTTTGCAGGTAAACTCCTCTCATCATTAGTTGCCGCCAGCCCAGCACCTGCAAAATCACAAACAGAACGCCCAGAAAGAGCGTGGTACCCAGGTAGATCCGGTATTGCGGGAACCGTTCGTGCCGGAAAGCCAGGTTGGCAATATGCAAGGTCAGACTGCTGGCCAGCATAACGCCCGTACTGGCCATGAAGACCGTTGGCAGTGTAATGGTACGCCAGTCGCCCCCCATCCTTCGCACAATATAGGCAACCAGCAACACGGTAAACAGAAGAACGCTCCCGACCATGCACAACCAGAGGATAAAGCGCTTGGGCTCCCGACGACGCGTAATAAAGTTTTTCTTGCGACGGGATTCCATTGGGCAATACGGACGGGGTTAGAAGGTTTGTTTGCCAAACGCAAACGATCCTAAAATGGTTTGGTGCGTCAGCAGTTGTGAAAAAAATAATATTCCGACAAGCAGCCTATTGAAAAAAACGCAAAAAAAAATATAAAAAAATGTCAGTTGTTCTTTTACCGTTAAATCATTTCCCACACTCATGAAAAGACCTTTATTTAGCCATATAAGATCCGTTTTAGCTCGCAATTCAGGCAAAAAATAGCAGATTTACCGGTTTTTGGGGTCCAACCGGACGCTAAGATATGGGAACTGGAGGTTTTGCGGCCCAGTTTTTGTTAATTATCTTTCCCGAAATTAAGATTCTCCTATTCTATCGCTCTGACTTAAGTCGCTACCAGTGTTCACTAAATCACCCCTCTATGCTCAATTCCTTTACTTCACGTACGTGTGCTGTTATGGTATTGTCCTTATTCCTATCCTTGATAGGCTACGGACAAGTGGGAGTCAATATGGAAGACAAGGATTATATCAATTCTGTTACCCCCGCCCCTAATCCCGCCGTCTCTTTTAAATCAGCAACCAGCATCGTCTTCGACAACGCCGGTAACTTATACGTAGCCTGCCGCTACGGATTGGTTTACCGGGTCAAACGCGGAGAAACCAAAGCAACCGTTATTCTGGACATTCAGGAAGAAGTAGCTGGCTACGGCGACCACGGTTTGCTTGGTCTTACGTTGGACCGCGATTTCCTGAACAACAATCGCATGTACATCTACTACGTAGTTGACATGTATTGGTACGATAACTTCGGCAAACCCGGTTATGACCCCAACCGATCTGCGGAAGAGGGTGCTACCATTGGGCGACTCGTTCGCTATACCCTGAATCCGGGTAACGAACATCGGGTCGATCCCGGCAGCCGTAAGATTCTGCTGGGCGAAACCCTCGAAAACGGGATACCGATCATCACGCTTTCGCACGCGGGAGGTGGGCTTGCCACCGGCGCAGACGGTAGTATTTTGCTGGGATCAGGCGATGCCTCCAGCTTCATTGATGTGGACGTTGGTTGCGATGGAACGACCTGGTATCGTCAGGCTATCGACCGGAAAATCATCAAAACCATCCCTTCCGAAGGTTACGGCGGGTGTGGCGTTTACGATAAAAATAAGATTACGGAAAATATCGGAGCCTACAAGGCCCAGGCTCTCTTTTCCCTTTGCGGCAAGGTCTTGCGTATCAACCCGGAAACGGGAGATGGTTACCCTTCCAACCCGTTCTACAAGGGCAGCGGCTCCAATCTGAAAGACCCCCAGAACCTCATTTATGCTCTCGGTTTCCGCCAAGTGTTTAAGCTCTCTGTGCGGCCCCGCACGGGAGACCCTAACCCGGCCAACGGAAATCCGGGTGTTCTGTACATTGGCGATGTAGGTTTCTCGTTCTGGGAAGAGCTCGATGTGGTAACGGCACCCGGTCAGAATTTTGGCTGGCCTTATTACGAAGGCCACGCAAGAGGTCGTGAAGGCTATTGGAGAACCGAAGTCTTCAAACCGGCTGTCCATACAAAACCCCGCATTCAATACCGCGAAGAACGGAACACCGAAATTCTGAATGGAGAAACCGTTACGAGCTCAAATACACGCCCGCTGGAGGGAAACTGTATTGTAGGCGGTGTCTGGCACGAAGGGGGCGGTAATTACCCCAAAGAATTTCAGGATACGTATTATTTCGGTGATTACGGCAGTGGCTGGATCGCCGGGGCCCGTTTCGGTCACGACGAAAATCCCGAGGCCAACGGTCTTTTTAAAATGGCGAACAAAATAACCATTACGCCATTTTCCGAGCGACTTGTAGGCTTTGCGTTCAATCCGTACGACCGCAACATGTACTACGTCACCCTCGGTGAAAAGTCGTTGGTCCGCCAGATTGCCTTTACCACCAACCAGCCGCCAACGGCTGTCATTACGCAGGATAAGACCTACGGCAACAGCCCTTTGTCGATTAATTTTTCGGCCAGAGACTCTTTTGACCCGGAAGGCACACCCCTGTCATACGAATGGAATTTCGGCGACGGCAGTTCGAAAAGCACCGTCATGAATCCTCCCACCAAGGTTTTTACCAACGGGGGGCAGCGGTCCTACAACGTCACCCTCACCGTAAAGGATGGTCAGGGGAAAAGCCACACCACCACGTCCGTTATTTCCATCAATAATACTCCACCAACGGTTCAGTCAACTTCGGTAGATGGCTACACGCAGATTAGTCTGCCACAAACCATCAATCTGAATGCAACGGCTTCGGACGCCCAAACGCCCGAGAATCAGTTGAAATACCAATGGACGGTTTATCTGTACCATAATGATCACCGGCACGCGGTATCCATTATCAATGGCAAGAGCGGTTCCGTGAATTTGACGGAAGGAAGTTGCGGCAGTGATGCCAGTTATTGGTACGGCATGGAGTTGGCAGTTACCGATAACGGAGGACTGACAACCACCTACAACAAATACATTTACCTGACCTGTTCGGGACAGCAGCAAACCATCACCTTCGACCCTATCACCGACAAAGCCCCGAACGCTCCGGCCTTCAGGCCCCCAGTCTCGGTTTCGTCAGGTTTGCCAATTTCCTTATTTGTGGTCGACGGTCCGGCAACCATTGAAAACGGCCAAGTGAAACTAACGGGTGGTATGGGCCGTGTAACGGTCCGGGCTACGCAGCACGGCAATGGCCAATATAAGTACGCCGAACCCGTGGAACGGTCGTTTATGGTTACCAACAGCGCACCGTCGGGGCCGGATACTCAACCGCCTTCGGCCCCCACTGGTCTGACAGCTTCCAACATTACCCAGACGTCAATCCAACTGAACTGGAATGCCTCTTCGGATAACGTGGGTGTAACGGGGTACGATGTCTACCAGAACGGTAACAAAATCAATTCCAACATCATCACCGCTACGACCTTTGCAGTTACGGGGCTGACACCTAACACCACTTATTCTTTTGCAGTAGTGGCTCGGGACGCAGCGATGAATACCTCCGGCAACAGCAATACGGCAACGGCCAAAACGCTTGAAACGCCTACAGGTAATCAGCCGCCCGTGGCTCCTACGGCTTCTCCTCTGACGGCCACGGTCAATGTCGCTTACAGCATGAGCTTGCCGGTGTTCACCGATCCGAATAACGATCCGCTCACCTACACGCTGACGGGACTGCCCGGTGGGCTGACTTTCAACGCAGGCAACCGGACTATCACGGGCACGCCCACTCAGCAGGGCAGTTTCAACCTGACGTATTCGGCCAATGATGGATCAAACAAAACCGACCTTACGATTGTCCTAACCGTCGAAACAGGTGGAGGACCCGTTGTTACGGGCAGCTTTGAAGGTTATCTGGATGTAGCTAATTGCAACACGATTTCAGGCTGGGCCTGGGACGCTGACAAACCCAACACCCCCATCACCATCGAGTTCCTAGCTGCCACTGGCAATAATCCTCCCTTAACCAGCGCCACCGCTTTTGGGACAACCCTAGCCGATATCTACCGGCCCGACTTGCAAACCGCCGGCAAAGGCAACGGAGCTCACGGTTATACCTTGATTGTGCCTGAGAGCATCAAGACCAACCAGCAGCAAACCATCTGGGGGCGGGTGCAGGGTTCTACCTACGTGTTGCTATGGTCACCCAAAACCCTGACTTGTCAGGGAACGGGAGTCCCCACCAACCAGCCCCCGGTGGCCCCCACGGTTTCGGCACTGACGGCTACTCTCAACACCGCCTTCAGCCAAACGCTGCCCGTGTTCACTGATGCCAACAACGATCCGCTGACCTACTCGCTGACGGGCTTACCCAGTGGGCTGAGCTTCGATGCGGGTAACCGCACTATCTTAGGTACGCCCACTCAGACGGGCAGCTTCAACCTGAGCTACGCAGCCACCGATGGCAAAAGTGCCGCCGTGTCTACTACGATTCTGCTGACGGTGGGTAGCCCCACCCCAGGCAACCAACCCCCTGTGGCCCCCACGGTGTCGGCACTGACGGCTACTCTCAACACCGCCTTCAGCCAAACACTGCCCGTGTTCACCGATGCCAACAACGATCCGCTGACCTACTCGCTGACGGGACTGCCCAGTGGACTGAGCTTCGATGCGGGCAACCGCAGTATCTCGGGCACACCCACCCAGACGGGCAGCTTCAATCTGAGCTATGCGGCCACCGATGGCAAGAGTGCCGCCGTGTCTACTACGATTCTGATGACGGTAGCAACAGGCGGAAGTACCAATCCCGCCCCGGTTCCTCCGGCCATTTCAGCCTTATCAGCTACGATTAGTGTCGCCTACAACAATCAATTACCGATCTTCACCGATCCGAATAACGACCCGCTCACGTACTCGCTGACGGGACTGCCCAGTGGGCTGACTTTCAACGCAGGAAACCGGACTATCACGGGAACTCCGACTCAATCGGGGAGCTTTAATCTGACGTATTCGGCCAGTGATGGGACGAACAAAACTGATCTGCCCATAACATTGACCGTTGGAACAGGCGGGGGCCCCGTTGTTACGGGCAGCTTTGAAGGTTATCTGGATGTTGTCAACTGCAACACGATTTCAGGCTGGGCCTGGGACGCCGACAAACCCAACACCCCCATCACCCTTGAATTTTTAGCCGCTACCGGCAGCAACCCACCCCTGACCAGCGCCACCGCTTTTGGGACAACCGTAGCCGATATCTACCGCACGGATTTACAAGCCGCCGGCAAAGGCAATGGAGCTCACGGTTATACCTTGATTGTGCCTGAGAGCATCAAGACCAACCAGCAGCAAACCATCTGGGGGCGGGTGCAGGGATCCACCTATGTGTTGCTATGGTCACCCAAAACCCTGACTTGTCAGGGAACAGGAGTCCCCACCAATCAGCCCCCGGTAGCCCCCACGGTGTCGGCACTGACGGCTACTCTCAACACCGCCTTCAGCCAAACACTGCCCGTGTTCACCGACGCCAACAACGATCCGCTGATCTACTCGCTGACGGGCTTACCCAGTGGACTGAGCTTCGATGCGGGTAACCGCACTATCTTAGGTACGCCCACTCAGACGGGCAGCTTCAACCTGAGCTACGCAGCCACCGATGGCAAGAGTGCCCCCGTCACCACCACCCTTATGCTGACGGTGGGTAGCCCCACACCGGGCAATCAGCCCCCGGTGGCTCCCACGGTGTCGGCACTGACGGCCACGGTCAACTCGGCCTTCAGCCAAACGCTGCCCGTGTTCACTGATGCCAACAACGATCCGCTGACCTACTCGCTGACGGGACTGCCCAGTGGACTGAGCTTCGATGCGGGTAACCGCACCATCGCGGGCACACCTACTCAGACGGGCAGCTTCAACCTGAGCTACGCAGCCACCGATGGCAAGAGTGCCCCCGTGTCCACCACCGTCCTGTTGACGGTCGGTACCAGTGGCGGTCCTGTGGTGACGGGCAGCTTTGAAGGCTACCTCGATGGGGTCAACTGCACTACGATTTC
>NZ_BAAGWE010000003.1:142796-704896 GCF_054780515.1 Larkinella harenae
CTGACGGCCACGGTCAACTCGGCCTTCAGCCAAACACTGCCCGTGTTTACCGATGCCAACAACGATCCGCTGACCTACTCGCTGACGGGACTGCCCAGTGGACTGAGCTTCGATGCGGGTAACCGCACTATCTCAGGTACGCCCACTCAGACGGGCAGCTTCAACCTGAGCTACGCAGCTACCGATGGCAAGAGTGCCCCCGTGTCGGTCCCCATCCTGCTGACGGTGGGTAGCCCCACACCGGGCAATCAGTCTCCGGTGGCTCCCACGGTTTCTAACCTGTCGGCCACGGTCAACTCGGCCTTCAGCCAAACACTGCCCGTGTTCACTGATGCCAACAACGATCCGCTGACTTACTCGCTGACGGGACTGCCCAGTGGGCTGAGCTTCGATGCGGGTAACCGCACTATCTCAGGTTCGCCCACCCAATCGGGCAGCTTCAACCTGAGCTACGCGGCCACCGATGGCAAGAGTGCCCCCGTGTCGGTCCCCATCCTGCTGACGGTGGGTACCAGTGGTGGCCCTGTGGTGACGGGTGACTTCGAAGGCTATCTCACCCAGGAGGCCAACTGCAACACCTTCTCGGGCTGGGTCTACGACCGAAACCGCCCCAACATGACCTTCTCCGTCGAGTTCTTCGAGGGAGCCTCCATTGCCAGTGGTACGCTGGTGGGCTCCATCCTGGCCAAGGACTACCGCCAGCACCTGAAGGATGCCGGTAAGGGCAACGGCGAACACTGGTATGAATTCCCCATCCCTGAGAGCCTCAAGGACAACCAGCCCCACACCATCTGGGCCCGGGTGCAGGGCTCCACCTACGTGCTGATCTGGGCGCCCAAAACCATCCGCTGTGCCGGTAGTGGAGTGCCCCCCACCAACCAGCCTCCGGTGGCTCCCACGGTGTCGGCACTGTCGGCCACGGTGAACACCGCCTTCAGCCAAACACTGCCCGTGTTCAACGATGCCAACAACGATCCGCTGACTTACTCGCTGACGGGCTTACCCAGTGGACTGAGCTTCGATGCGGGTAACCGCACCATCGCGGGCACACCTACTCAGACGGGCAGCTTCAACCTGAGCTACGCAGCCACCGATGGCAAGAGTGCCCCCGTGTCGGTCCCCATCCTGCTGACGGTGGGGAGCCCCACACCGGGCAATCAGCCCCCGGTGGCTCCCACGGTGTCGGCACTGACGGCCACGGTCAACTCGGCCTTCAGCCAAACACTGCCCGTGTTCACTGATGCCAACAACGATCCGCTGACCTACTCGCTGACGGGGCTGCCCAGTGGACTGAGCTTCGATGCGGGTAACCGCAGTATCTCAGGTTCGCCCACCCAATCGGGCAGCTTCAACCTGAGCTATGCAGCCACCGATGGCAAGAGTGCCCCCGTGTCCACCACCGTCCTGTTGACGGTCGGTACCAGTGGCGGTACAGGCAACCCGCCGACCGGGGGCGTGACCGGACCAGGCAACTATGAAGGCTATCTGGATGTAGTCGATTGTAACAGCATCCAGGGCTGGATTTGGGATCAGAACAAACCCAATACTGTTATTGCGGTAGAGTTTCTGGATGGTTCAACGGTTATTGGATCAACCGATGCCAACTTGTTCCGACCCGATTTGCAGAGTGCCGGGAAAGGCAATGGAGTTCATGGTTATGCCTTTACGGTGCCGGCTTCTCTCAAGGATGGTCGTCCTCACACCATCAGCGGGCGGGTTCCTAACAGCTCGTACGTACTGATGTGGTCGCCCAAAACCCTCACCTGTCCAAACGGAGGCCGGCAAGGATTCGAAAGTGCCGAAGCCAGTTTGGAGCTTACTGTGAACCCGAACCCCAGCTCCGGACCGGTTGAAATCAGTTACCGGATAATTGCAGGTCAACGGGCCGATTTGCAGATTGTGGATATGTTGGGCCGATCGGTCTGGCATCAATCCAAAATTGGTACGGGCCAATTGGAGCGCGAAACCGTTGATTTAAGCACATTAGGTTCGAATATGTACCTGGTTCAATTAAAGACACAGCAAGGAATGCTTACCAAGCGTCTTTTGATTAAGCCATAAATCTTTCCCCTGATTCACGAAAAAACCGCTACCATTGGTAGCGGTTTTTTTATTAGATCGAGAAGCAACTTCGAATTTATAAAACCATTTGCCAGGTTTGATAAGGCTCAAAAAAAGCCGGTAGCTCTAGGGGTTTATCAAAAATACCGTACAGCGTTGAGCCCGAACCACTCATACTGGCATAAATAGCGCCAGCTTGATACAGCTCCTGTTTAACGGTATTTAGAATAGGATACCTGGGGAACAGACTATCTTCAAAGTCATTCCAGACGGTTTCCCGCCAGGCGTTAATCGGAGCCGCCAGCAACGTTCGCAGTGGCACAGACGGTTTTCGTGGCCGAACATTCGCGTATGCTTCCGCCGTTGAAATGGCCATATTAGGGTATACTAACACCAAGATGTATCCATTCAATGACAGGTCGATATCGTCAAAACGATCTCCTTTTTCGGTACAGTACCGGGGACGGTTCTGAATAAAAAAAGCACAATCGCTTCCTAAACGGCGGGCGTATTGTTCCAATTGATCGGCGGATAAATTTAGACTAAACTGTTCATCCAGCAGACGAAGTGTAAAAGCAGCATCTGCGGACCCTCCACCCAACCCCGCCCCAATGGGAACCATTTTGTGAAGATAAAGACGAACAGGCGGCAAGGAAAAGTCCTGTTTCAGAAGCTCATAAGCCTGTATACAAAGATTCTGACCCGGATCGCCCGGAATAGTTATCCCTCCAATTTCAAAAGAAGTCTGGTCTGCGGGAATGATTTCGAGCAGATCATTCAAAGGAATGGGGTAAAAGCACGATTCCAGATTGTGAAATCCATCGGGACGCTTTTCAGTGATCCGTAAACCGATGTTGATTTTAGCATTAGGAAATACCAGCATTAAGCGAGGGAAATAAACGGTTGCTATTTTTTTAGAACTGCGTGTCAGACAGAGATCAGCAAAACAAATACGAGGCCATTCACCATATATAACCGTTTGTACAAAACGGTTATATAAAATCGAAAGCGGCTGTACTTTTCTACATTTTAAGTGATTTTTGTAGTAAAACAAGGTTTGAGGGGATGAATATACACTTCTTGGGCCGATCAGTCTTGGTTTCCTTATCTGAATTCTTTTTTTCACGTCGATCCCCAAACCAAACAACGGTCACAACTGCTGGATATTTCGGGTGAGGTAGGACGCTATGATGATTTCGGTCTGTTAGAGCCGTAAAATCCTGCTTGGCAGTCTTATGAAGACATAGGCTCGCTCGCATTTCTCCGTCCTGATTTTTGGACGAAGTTGCTTTCCGTACAAAGCTGGCACCACCACTACAATCTTCTATACAATCAAAAAGCCGCAGGTTTCTGCGGCTTTTTGATTGTTATTCTTTCTTCTTTACCGAATTGACAATACTTTGAATTCCGTTCGACGATTACGCTGGTGCTCGGCTTCGGTACAATCAACGTCGTTGGTACAGTTATTCAGCAAAAGCGATTCACCGTATCCGGCAGCAATCATCCGTTTTCGACTAACGCCCTTGGAAGCCATATAATTGACTACCGAAGCCGCCCGCTGGGCAGATAGATATCGGTTATAGACGGCATCACCACGACTGTCGGTATGCGAGCGGATTTCGACGGTTAACGATGGATATTTCTGCATGGTAGCTACCAGTTTATCCAGTTCACGGGAAGCATCCGACCGAATCGTCCATTTATCAAGGTCGTAATAAATATTATCCAGCTGAACGATATCACCCACCCGGAGCATATTCAGATCAGCCGAAAGGCTTTTAGTACTGGCCTGGCTCGTAATCTTTTTGATGCGATTGGTATTAGTCCCATACCGTTCTTTCAACGCACTGAGGGTATAGTCACATCCTTCCATTAGTTCAAATTCATACCGCCCGTCGGTTCCGGTAGTTAGCTGACGAACGCTGCCATCGCAATCATTTTTCAGCGTAACCTTAACGCCTTCAATGGGTTTTCGATCTCCCTCGCTCAGAACAGTTCCACGAATCCGGGCTTTTTGCGTATCGACAACATCCCAGCCATCACCCGCCGGATCAGCAACGTATTGAACGGTGTCGATAACTTTACGAGGTTGGTTGAGGGCAATTTCCAAGCGGGATGGTGAATCATCCGTTAACGAATGGGTCGAAAAACCGACGGTACTTGAAACGTAACTATCTTTCATGGCGCGAAATACAAAATCGTTGTTCGACTCCAGACATAGTTGCACAATCCCGTCTTTTTTTGTCGCAACCGTACGGTTTTTGCGATCTTCTCCGCGCGCTTTTATATCAACCATGACGCTGTCGATGGGTTGCTTGGTCTCCTCATCGTAAAACCGTAAGGTCAGATTCCGGCAACCGTAAAGCGAGCTTTCCCGAACGAAACGAAAGATATCATCATTTCCTTTCTGACGGTTTGTACTGAAATAACCGCTTTTACGATTGCCATCGGTAATGAGCCCAAAGTCATCCATATCCGAATTGATTGGAGCCTCGAGGTGTTCAATTGGTCCGGCTATGGCCGCGTTGACAAGGGGTACATAATAGATGTCTAAACCTCCCAGCCCCTTCCGGCCATCGGACGCAAAATAAAGGTTTCCGCGTTCATCGATAAAGGGAAATAAATCATTGCCTTTTGTATTGACTTCCTTACCCAAATTGACCGGCTTGGTCCATTGACCGTTTTCGTTTCGGGACACGTATAAATCTGTGCCCCCCGAACCTCCTGGCATATCCGAAGCAAAAATCAAAAGTCGATTGTCTTTACTCAGGGCGGGGTGACCAACCGAATAGTCATTGCTGTTAAACGGCATTTCTTCAATATTGACCCAGGTGCCGTTTTGCTGCGATGCGGTATAAAGTTTCAGGTTTGTAACTCCTTCAGAACTTTGACGAACCCGCCGGCCATCGTAGTTATTCCGGGTAAAAACCATCTGGTAACCGTCGTTAAAAAATGTGACGGGGCCTTCGTGGTAACGGCTGTTGATGGATCGGCTAAACGACTGAATTCCTTTTGAATACCGCAGCCCGTCCGAAATACTAACCCCACTCTGATAGCCACCAAGGGTACGGGAGTCGTTGGCAGAAGCGCGGTTTGGTGAAGCCGGCTGACGGTTTTTTGACGTTTTCGGCTGCACAGGTTTTGCCACGCTTCCGTCGGCTTTGATAATTTGATTGATTCGAAGTTGCTGCCGATCCTGTATGTAAAACAAATCAAGGTAGCTACCTCCCCCTCCCTTACCCGCCGTCTCAATGGCCGCACTCGCTTTCTTGCCCGATACAAACACCAACCCATCCCGATAATACATCGGACTAAATTCGGCATTTGAGGTATTGAGCGCCAGTACTTCCAGGCGGTAGCGGGTAGGTTCCTTCTTGCCAATCACGCCCGTACTGGGATCCGTAAAGGAGAGCCGTTCAGATTCGGTGGCCTTCTCTTTCAACTGATTATACTTTTCGTACATCAACTGCGACTCATTGTATTTTCCATTGCTGGCTAAAACCTGGGCGTAGTGTCGATACGTGTCGACATGCGTTCCGGTCAACTCCGTAGCCGAGGTTAGCTCCTGGTAAGTCTGCTCGGCTTTTTTCAGGTCGCCAACCAGTTGGTAGGAATGTGCCAGATTAACCTTTGCCGTAACCTGCTGTTCTACAGTTAGCTTTGTTGGCGCTTCGGTCAGAAGCTGGGTATAAATTTCGATGGCACGGGCGTAGGCTTTTAGAGTATATTGACGGTTTGCCTGTTGCAAGAGGGTATCGGATTGCGCGAAACCGAATCCCGCGAACCACAAAACGAATGCCCCGGAAAGCAATCGTTTCCGCCAACGTTTCAAATGATAAGTGCCCATATGAATAGGGTTTTGGGGACTAGAAGCCCCACAAGACCGGGTTCAGTCGTTAATTCGATAAAAACAGCGTATCAACCAGGTCAAGATTACCCCGTTACACACTGTAACAATTGCTTTACCAAGCAAATATACATGAATGGTAGTTATAAATTTTCAATGCTAATAACAAACCCTGATTTGGTAACAAAGCTAACGGTGCATAAATCATGCCAGCTCAGAATAGAAGATAAAACACCGGCGGGACTCCGTAAAACGCAAAAAGTTCAACCGTGGGTTGATCGATCCACGGTTGAACTTCAATGGATATCATTAGCTAGTTGTATTCTGTTTGTTGTTGCCAGAAGTGCCGGTACATTTTCCCTTCGTTCAGCAGTTCGTGATGTGTTCCTTCCTCGAGCAATTTTCCCTTATCCAGCACCAGGATTTTATCAGCCTGGCGAACGGTGCTTAATCGGTGCGCAATAATGATTATTGTTTTACCATTGTTACGAAGTTGTTGAACGGTTTCCTGAACGTAATGTTCCGAGACCGAATCAAGAGCCGAAGTGGCCTCGTCAAAAATCAGGATTTCCGGTTTTCGATACAACGCCCGGGCAATCGCAATACGCTGTTTCTGGCCACCCGACAAGAGTGCCCCGTTCTCTCCTAAATACGTATGGAAACCGTTGGGAAGCTTTTCAATGAAATCAGCAATACCCAATTGCTGACAAATGTCAATGACTTGCTGCATATTGGGTTCGGCCTCTCCCAACGCAATGTTATCAATTACATTTCCCGCAAATAGATCAATCTTTTGCGGCACAACGCTAACCACCTGCCGCAAGCTCCCCAGGTGAATGTGTTTGATGTCATAGCTGCCAATATGAATACTTCCATTCTGTAAGGGGTAAAGTCCTTGCAATAGTGATAATAAAGTTGACTTTCCGGAACCACTTTCTCCCACAATTGCCGTTATGGTACCGACTGAAATGGTCAATGTTACATCATCAAAAACCGTAACGCGGGAGCCATATCGGAAGGACACATTCCGAAAGGAAATATCACCTATCATGTCCGGTTTTAATTGAATGGTATGCCCGGATGTTTCGCGTTCGAGATCCATAATTTCGAACAGCCGATCTGCCGCGATCAAGGCATCCTGGATCATACGGTTTGCTCCTACCAAACTCGCAGCCGGACTTGTAAAATACCCGATCAACGCATAAAACGATAATAATTCGCCAGGTGTAATTTCATTGCGCAGCACAAACCAACTGCCAACCCATAACAAAATGATGGTAAACACCCGGGAAATCAATTCGGAAACACTGCCGACATAGATAGCAGTGCTACCCGACTGAAAAATGGTTTGCAGCAATCTCACAAACCGGGTCTCGGTTTTATAGCCCGCATATTCTTCCAATCCAAATCGCTTGATGGTCGACATCGCATTGAGCGATTCGACAAGCTGCGATTCCAGCTCCGCAGAATCTTCCATCAAGCGACGCTGATTTTTCCGGTTGATCCGGTTCGTAACCCAGTACAGTACGGCATACATCGGAATAACCAGCAACAACACCAGCGCCAGCTTCCAGTAGTAAGTAAACATCAACCCAAACGAGAATGCGACAATTAACACATTGACGATCAGGTTGAGCGCCGTATCATTGATGAATGTCCGGATTTTGACGGCGTCGTTGATTCGTGAGACAATTTCGCCAACGCGCATGGTATCAAAGAAGGTTTGGGGCAGTTTGAGCAGGTGTTTGTAATAGCCCAGAATCAGAGCCGCATCCATACGCTGACCGGTTTTGAAATTGAAGAGGCTTTTGACCATACCAATGAAAAGCTGCAACAACAACAATACAACCATCACCACACTGAGCAAATTCAGCAGATTCTGATTGGCTTCCGGCAAAACATTGTCAACAATTTTCTGTACATATATGGAAGTTGTTAAACCCAAAAGCGTATAGACGACTGCCCCAAACAATGCCTGCGCCAAAACTGTCCGATGAGGCCAGAGCAATTGTCCGAATCGTCGCAAAACCGAAGCTTTCGCGTTCCCGGTTTCAAACGTTTCGTCCGGCAGCAGCAACACCAGCACACCCGTCCATTCCTGTTCAAATTCGTCGTGCGTTCTTTTGTGAATCAACCCATCGCCGGGGTCCATAATAATAACATGCTTTGGCGTCATGTCATAGATCACAACATAATGCTGCAAAACGCCTTTCAACACCACATGCGCAATGGCCGGTTTGGGTATTTTTGAGAGACTTTCAAAAGACCCTTTTACACCTTTTGCCTGAAAACCGAGTTTTTTAGCTGCCTCGATCAATCCCAGCACATTCGTTCCTTTCTGATCGGTAGAAGCCAACTGCCGAATGCGGGCTACGGGCATCAGCAAACGGTAATGCGCGGCCACAGAAGCCAGACAGGCTGCTCCGCAATCGGTGATATCGCGTTGTTTAACTTTGACTCGGGCGTTCATGGTGTGAAATTCAGGCAGCGTAGACGACGGTTCCGGAACAATCAGGACTTATTCACCGGATTCAGCCAATCGTCGGCTTTGTCGTAGAGGAGTTCGTATAACGACCGGCGCGTGACGATAAACCGGGCACGAACCGTCATTCCTTTTTTTAAGTGCCCCCGATAACCGTTTTTCAATGTAAGATAGGATTGATCGAGTCGGCAGCGAACGTTGAAGACGGGTTGGTTGTCGATCAGTACAAAGTCGTTGGCCACATCCAGGACCTGTCCTTCCAAAAGTCCCCACTGATTGTAGTCAAACGCATCGATCTGAAAACGAGCCTTTTGCCCGGTTTGCAACAAACCGATGTCCTTCGGTCGTACATAGCACTCAACGATCAAGGTAGAGTCGGGCGAAATCACACCGATCACCTCCCCAGACTGCACAAAACTACCCGCGTACCGGCCCGAAAGCTGGCTGATTGTTCCACCAACGGGTGCTTTAACTGTCGATAATTCCCGTTCCTGCTGTAACTGGCGTTTCTGCGCCAGCAATTCCGTTAAAGTTAGACGATGTTCGGTCAGGGCGGTTTGCCAATCGCTACGCTGCCGTTCGACCAGCGTCTGGTATTGGGCCGCAACGGTATTGTAAGCAAATTCTTTATCCTCAAATTCTAGCCGGGGAATCACTTTATCGGTATAAAGTTGCTGGCTTACCTCCAGCTCCCGTTTTCGTTTCTGCTGCGTTTGCCGGTTTTCGTGCACCAGGTACCGAAACTGTTCGTATTGCTGCCGATAAAGCGGAGAAGCCAGCCCGCTAATCGAAAGCAAATCACGGTCAGTTAGTTTGGTCAATCGCTCCAGATCACGGATATAAGTCCGTTTTTCGTTTTGCTGAGCCGTTTGCAGCCGGAGTTTCGTATCCAGAATCTCCGTTTGCAGCCGCAGCAACGGTTGCCCCGCCCGAACAGCCTGATTTTCACGAACCCATAAAACCGCCACCGGCCCACTAGTTGTCGTCTTGACGTCACTCCTTTCCGCTACAGGGCGAATTAAACCAGATGCCTGCACCGACACATCAACGTAAATGAACGGCAGAGCTACAACTATTGCTGTGATGGCTAGTAGAACCGTAGTATATATAAGTTGACTACGGACTGTAATGCGGGGGATGTAAACTAATATGTCATGATTGGAAATCAAATTATTAAATAAAAGCTTTGACATATACTTTATCAATATAAAAAACCACAAGTCAGAAAAACATATATACATATTCTAAACTCGAACTAACATTTACAATAATGTGAAATATAACACCCCAAATAAAACCAAATTTCACACGTAACACCCCAAGCATTACGCCTACACTCATTTGGGGAATTACATAAAAAGGATATAAATATAATACAGAATATTGAAGGGGATAAAAATTCATTACATGAATCAAACCAAACAAAATAGCACTGATTATCAACAATTTATACTTAAACAATTTACTCACCCAATATATATTCCAAAAATTATAACAAATAGAAAAAATAACTATATAAATAAACAAACGTATGATAAGATAGCTATAAGAATCTAAAGTCCAAGTTGGTCCACTAAAGTAATAAAATAAAACAGCTAACGAAGTTCCAACATGTATCTTTGATAATGAAAGTAATAATCTAAAACATACTTCTTCAATAAAGGGCCCACCGATACACATTATGAAAACCCCATAATAGATTCCGTAATACTCTATAGTATAATTACTTTTTATACGCGATTTTAATATGGAGCTAAATCCAAAAAATTTAACTAATATTAAATCAATAAAAACCATAAATACTACACTTATTAGCGTTATAACATAATGAGAAATTAGTAAAACTACTATATACTTAATTTTCTTTGATAACAAGATTGTTTTTTCATTATTACATTTGATCATATCTTTATAAATATTCATTTTATACATAATAATAGAAGGCACTATTAATTAATAGTGCCTTCTATTATACTAACGTCTTATCCCTTTCTGGAGAGATAAAGATTTAACAGCATCATAAGCAATATTACCTAACATTTCAGCCGCATTTGTGGCATGTCCAACGAGAGTTCCACATACATATCCAAAATCACCAGCTAAACTGCCACCATTCATTTCAGAGGTTGATGACGAATTTATTTCAATCACACCCCATTGAGCTAAATTTTGATTTTTCATTGTTTAATAAGGATTATTTACTAAATAATTAAAGGTAAAAAAGCTTTATCTACCATGTCTCGCTTGTGAGTAAGCTTTGCTAAATTCTGTACAGAATTCACTCCAAGCATCTGACATTATTGCTGAAAAAGCTGCTGACCCTACATTATGTCCCTCCCAATGCCCATATCCACCATTTATTTCCTGCAGATCGTTTTCCGATATTTCCTGCAATTCAAAATTTAAGTTTAGTTCCTTGTTCATTTGAGAAAATAGTTAAGTCTCCCAACCTTCCCGCGATTTTCACCTTCCGGGCCGGTAAGCAGCGCGGTGATTGGTTACAACAAAAATGACATAAACTGAAATACACAACCATTAGTAGAACTTATAAAACAATAAATTAAACTTATCAAACTATCAGTCACCTATTTGAAACAAATAAGCTCGGCGTTTTATGCAAAAAACAGATGCCGGGTGTGTCTTTTTTTAACTTAGACGCGTCTTATAACGGTAAGTAACGCAGAGCCTATCAATCAACTTTTCACGCTATGACGACTGATTTAACCGACAAAATACTCCGCCTGCGTCATCTGTTTGGATATTCGTAAGATTACGTGGCCGTCCAACTGGAAATTTCACAATCGGCTTATTCCCAATTGGAAAATGGGAAGATCGGACTCTCTTAAAACAATGAAGAAGCTAGTGAACGTATAGGGTATAACCCAGGGAGATTTTCTGGCCCAAACGAATGCGGATCTAACCGAGAAAGCAATGAACAGTCCGCAATTCCGGAAGAAATGGAACGGTATTTAACTAAAAAAGCCGCCCGGTAAACGACCAGACGGCTTTAACTTTTCGTATACTCAATTGTTACAATTCCGCAGAAACCTTGATTTTGTTGTAATACAAGGTTGTCAGGCCTTCGAAACCGGAGTCGGTGCCTACCAGCAACCACAATTCACCGGCATCGTTGGTTTTCATCGTGATCGGTTGTTGGTTGGTGCGCTGAATGAGCTTGTACTGCGTCGCATCATCGCCCACCCCAATATTGCCCAGCACCGGTACAGCCGCACTCCCCTCTGCCTGATTTCCTTTGTCGATGTTTAACCGGTAATCATCACCTTCCTTTACCTTTTTCGGCTCAACGGCCGAAGCCCCCGCTTTCAGGTACACACTGCTCCCCGGTGAGCCACCAATACCAACACTGTTCGTTGCGTATTGCGAAGCCAGCTCGATGTCAAATACAATCTTATACGACTGATTCGGCCGTAAACCGGTCACTTTCTTTTTCAGAAACATGAACAGATCATCACTGCGGTTATGACTCGAAATCATAAAGGACTTTTGGCTCGAATCCAGGGGCGCCGGTAATCCTTTTATGCCCGATTGAAATTCAATGATGTCCTGCTGGTCGGGCGAGTAATCCGTAATTTCGGCAACCCAACCATCGGCACCGGCCTGAAAATCAGAATTAACGATGGTCACTGGTCCATCCGGTCCAACTGCACTATCCTGACAAGATGCCCCTACGAATAACCAAAGAGCGGCAACCGTCCATCTTACTAGTTTCATAAATGTGGTTTTACGACAATCCTAACCATCCGAAAGACCGGGCCGTAAGCCGTTGAAACCCCTCGAAAACTCAGGACTGTTCCTGTTGTTGAAAATGAAATGGTGTGGTAGCTACCGATTCAAAGACCCCACTCCGTAAAATACCGTTGGAATCACCGTTTATTTTTCATCCGTTCGTGTGGCCACCGTCGCGCCATCCGACAGAGAATGAGCGAGTTTAACCAATCGAATAAATTCGCTCCGGTACCCTTCCGGATCACGGCCCAATGCCTGCCGCGCCAACGTTTCGATCTGTTCATAGTGGATGTTGCCTTTGAATTCGGAGTCGCGGAGCAGGAGACCGAACCCAGCTACGGAAGCCGCAAACCGAAAATCGGCAGACGTACTGGCGAACTTTTGCGGCTGGTCATTCACGACATGGTTCAGCAACTGACTCGTTTCGCTGTCCGGTTTCTTGTACCGAATTTTCAGCGTTAGTAATTCTTTCGAACTTCCCGAGGATGCCGACTTCTTCTGGTATTTGAGCGCGTCGACTTTTTTCAAATACGAGCTTTCGACACCGACCGGAATGAGTTCGTACAACGCCGTAACGGCATGACCCGAGCCCATTTCGCCCGCGTCTTTGCGGTCATCGTGAAAATCCTCGTTGTTCAGCATCCGGTTTTCGTAGCCAATCAGCCGGTAGCCCCGCACCCGCGCCGGGTTGAACTCCAATTGTAGCTTGACGTCCTTCGCCACCGTAAACAAGGTGCCGCCAAACTCTTTCCCGAATACCTTCTGCGCTTCCTGAAACGTATCGATGTACGCGTAATTACCGTTGCCTTTGTCCGACAATGTTTCCAGTTTATTATCCTTGTAATTGCCCATTCCAAAGCCCAGCACGCTCAGAAAAACCCCGGATTTCCGTTTGTCCTCAATCAACCGCTGCATCTCGGCATCGCTCGAAGCCCCCACGTTGAAATCGCCGTCGGTAGCCAGAATAACCCGGTTATTGCCCCCCTTTCGGAAGTTTTCCTGCGCGATCCGGTACGCCAGCCGAATGCCTTCCCCACCCGCCGTATAGCCACCAGACGTTAACTGGCTGATTGCCTCTTTGATTTTCTGCGGTTCGCTGCCCGGCGTTGAAGGCAAAGCCAAACCTGCCGCCCCGGCATACGTCACAATAGCTACCCGATCCTGCGGACGCAGCTGATCGACCAGCAAATTCAGCGCGGACTTAACCAGCGGCAGTTTATTCTCCGCTCCCATTGAGCCCGACACGTCAATCAGAAACACCAGATTGGAGGCTGGCAAGTGATTCGTCGGCACGGTTTTGGCCTGTAAACCAATCCGAAGCAAGTGCAAATCAGGATTCCAGGGTGAGTCCGACAATTCCGTCCTGACCGCTACAGGATCATTCCCAGTGGGTTGCGGATCGTCGTAGGCGAAGTAATTGATCATCTCCTCAATACGTACGGCATCTTTTGGCGGCAAATTTCCTCCATTCAAAAACCGTCGAATATTGCTGTAAGATGCGCGATCCACATCAACCGAAAAAGTAGTAACGGGCTGTTGCTGCGTAGTGCGAAACCCGACCTCTTCGATAGCCTTGTAATCTTCGGTGTTAAGACGCGGAACGATATAAATTTCATACGAAGCCGTTCTTCGCAGACCCGGCACCATGCGGTTCATCGTTTTCATCGGCTTTGGCTGGGTACCATACCCAACCTCCACGATTTCTTCCAAAGCCCGTATATCCGTTTTTAATTGCACATCGACAACCGTTTGCGTTGTCACGCTGACTTCTGCTTTTTGAAAACCGATGTACAAAAACACCAACTGTTGGGGTCCGTCCGGACTAACCAATTTATAACGCCCATCGGCATCGGTTGTCGTTGTTACCGAAATTCCTTTCAACGAAACATGAACACCCGGTAACGGCCGGCTGGTAAGAAGATCGGTTACCCGGCCCGTAATTACCCGATCGGTCCGAACCGTCGAGACGAACAGGAGGCCGGTCATCAAAATCAAAAAAATAGTGCGCATAGTTGTATGGAATTAGCGTGGCTTTTTTCTCCTATGGATGAAAGCCCGGTTTAAATTCCATACAGCACCGGACTATTTTTTCGTAAGTTCGCAAAGAAGACGCGTAACGACATGTTTTTTAAGCAGTTCCGTAAATCCAAACCCGTTACTGATGCCGAATACGTCTCGGCCTATAAAACCACGGGCGACCTGGAAGTACTCGGTGCGCTGTACGAGCGGTATATGGATCTGGTGTTTGCGGTTTGTTTTAAATACCTGCGCGATGAAGACGAAAGCAAGGATGCGGTGATGCAGTTGTTCGAGCAATTAATCACGGATTTGCGGAAATACGACATTCAGAACTTTAAAAGCTGGTTGCATTCTACCGCCCGGAATTACTGCCTGATGCAGCTGCGAAAACGGAAAAGCATGGCGGGTGAACGCGACGACGACACCGAAAGCATCGCGATGCCGATGACCGTCTGGCCGGAAAACGACGAGTTGGATCTGGAATCGAAACTAAGCCAGATGGACCATTGCCTGAAAACGCTCTCCGAAGAACAGCGTACCAGCCTTTCACTTTTTTACCTCAATCAGAAAACCTACGCCGATATTGTTGAATTGACGGGTTACGACCTCAAAAATGTGAAGAGTTACCTCCAAAATGGCCGACGCAACCTAAAAATCTGCCTGGACAAACACCATGAATGAGCTGAACCCACATAACGATCACCTGACCGCCGACGACTTACAAAAGTACCGGACCGGGGCGCTATCGGTGGCCGAACGGCACCGGGTGGAACGGCTTTTGCTCGAAAATCCGCTCTATGCCGATGCACTGGACGGGTTGGAAATGGGCGACCAACAGAACATTGAATTAAACCGTATTCAGGGCGAGCTGCGTACCCGATTCCAAGCCCGAGTCCAGAATAAAAAAAGCCGTCGGTTACCGATCTGGCTACCAGCACTTGCCGCTTCTGTGGTGTTGGCGCTCAGCATCGGTTTGTACCTGCGGTTGCAACAGACTACTCCCCGGCAACCCGTACAGCCACCCCTTGCCCCGAATGTTGCCTTGAACGAAACGGCTCCAGCCGTCGAGTCGTCTCCGATGCAACAGCCTGTACCACGCTCTCCCCAAATTACCACCCGGAAACCGTCACCGACCACCCAAAAAACCGTCGAGGCCCGGGATAGCCTGTCACTTCCGGAAAAGGATTGGCTGGCTAATGCTCCCGAGCCCAGTACACTCAATCCGTTGGAGCCTTCGCTCCCTATAACCCTTGCACCCGAATCAAACCAAAAACAGGTTCTGACCGCCATAGAGGCTGCTCCCTCTCGGGCTGTTGATGGCCAAATCGTTGATGAAAACAATCAACCGTTACCCGGGGTGTCGGTAATTGCTAGCCAATCCCGCCAACAAACCACGACGGATACTGCCGGGCGCTTTCACCTGGCCCGGTTGTCACCCAACGACTCATTACAACTCTTTTCTGTTGGCCACCGAACCGCGTCAGTGCATCTGGAGGAAGTTTATCGTACGGAGGTGATCCATTTAAAATCCGACTCAACAACATTATCAGAGGTCGTTGCTGTGGAATACGGAAAACGCCCCCGAAGAACCGCCCCCGCCTTCGGGGCCAAAGCCAGGTTTTTACCACTCTCCGTTGTGAAGCCGCCTGCCAACTTCAAAACCTATCTGGATCAAAACCGCCGAATACCCGCCGAAGCCAAAGAGAAAGGAATTACCGGAACGGTACGCGTCCGGTTTCGGGTTGATAGCGACGGTTCGGCCAGTCAGTTTTCGATTGTTAAGTCGCTGGGTTTTGGGTGTGATGAAGAAGCGATTCGGCTGATTCAGAAAGGCCCGCGCTGGCAGCCCGCCATCCGAAACGGAAAACCGTACGCCCAATTTATCGAACAGGAAATTGTATTTTGAAAATTTAGCATGGGCTGTGATTTAAAAAAAAGGGCGAATCTATTTTCGATCAAACGGTTTTTAAAAAACTTCGCAATTTTACCGAAACCGTTATCTTTGCGCCCTTTAGCGTACTTTCAAACATTTAACAGCCGTAATAGTTGTAATGAATGCGAATCAAACCCACATCACGAGTATGTCTCAACTAAATTGCACAATGAAAAGAGGAATAGTCTTTGGAATGATTTTTCTGCTTGCTAGTACATCGACTTTACTAGCTCAAAGACGGCAGCAGCAGCGCTGGAGCGCCGGGCCACGCGTTGGGGTCAACGTTTCTAACTTATACGGTAAGAATAGTTTTTTTGATGCCAAGGCCGGTTTGGTAGCGGGGGCTTTTGTCAGCTACAGTTCCATCAACCATTTCGGTATTTCAGCCGATGTATTGTACTCACAGCGGGGCGGCAACTACGAGAACATCGACGACCGTAGTAGCCATGTTCAGCACCTGAACTACCTGGAAATTCCGGTGGTGGCTCGTTATTACCTGAACTTAAGTGGAAATTTCCGCCCGAATCTTTTCATTGGGCCATCGTTGGGTGTTCTGTTAAATGCCAAGCGCACCAAGACCATCAGCCGCGGTCAGAGCTTCCCGGACGCCAAAAACACGGACGAGTTCGAACCCCTGGACTTGGGTGCGACGGGCGGTTTTCAGGCTAATTTTAAAGTTAAAGAGCGTCAACGCTTCCTGATCGACGCCCGTTACACCCTGGGCGCAACAAACGTACGAACCAATGCCTACCCCTGGCTGGGCAACTCAACCTTCTCCTTCACAGTTGGTTACAGCTTTGGCGTCGGCCGAAATTACTAATTGAATCTTTCAACAAAAAGGCCCTGCGGACAACAGTTCGTAGGGCCTTTTTGTTGATTAGGGCTAAGTTTACTTTCCGTACAGCGCTTTCGAAGCCGCTTCGTATTTATCGCCAGCCACCCACTGTGGCCGCGCCGGTTTGTCGGCAATCAGCCGGGCTGCGTACGTAAAGGCCTGGCAAAACTTCAGCAAATAGCCGTAATCAATCGTATCCGGATTGTCGGCAGCCTGGTGATAATACTTAAAAAGGCTCTCGTCAAACTTTCTGAAACCCGCCGAGAAGGTCGGGGCAGGAATGCCTTTTACAGCAAAATTGACGTTATCCGAACGGTCAAACAAGTTCTGTTCGGGGGCCGGGTCGGCAAACACACCCAGGCCAAATGCTTTGCTGGCCGCTTCAATTTCGGTTTTGGCACCCGTCCGATCCAGCCCTATAACGGCAACGATGCTCGTGTCGTTATACCCGGCGCCATCGCTGTTCAGGTTAAAAACCGTTTGCTTCAGCGGTACCAACGGATGCTCGGCGTAATAACGGCTACCTAATAAACCGATTTCTTCGCCCGTCAGCGCTAGAATCAACACCGAACGTTTGGGCCGTTGTGCCTGCAACGCCTTTGCCGATGTCAGCAGCGAAACCGTGCCGAACGCGTTGTCCCGGGCACCGTTGAAAATGCTGTCTTCTGCCGTATACGGCTGTCCACCCTGCTTACCAACGCCCACGTGGTCGAAGTGCGCCGACAATAAAACGTATTCGTTTTTCAGTTTTGGGTCGGACCCTTCCACCACACCAGCCACGTTAACGGATTCAATAATGCGCTGAACCCGGCCCGAGGTCTGAACACCAACGGTTTTGCTGCCCTCCTTCAAACTGGCCAGCTGATTTTTTCCGTTATCGACCCAAAGATGCAACAATGTGGGCAATTCGGTTGAGCTGGCAAGCGTTAGTTGCTCGCTCTGGAACGACCGGGTAACGATCGGCCACGGATACGTTCCGCTCGTGTACAATTCTACCAATCCAACAGCTCCCTTCTCAGCGGCCAGCTTCCGTTTTTGTTCCGAAGCCGCCAGCAAGCCCCGGTTGGTGGTAGCCTCCGGCGAACCAACCTGGGCCACTACGATTTTTCCCCGTACATCGCGTCCATTGTAGCCATCCGCTCCGTCGGTTAAACCGTAGCCAATGTAAACAGTTTCGGCTTTCAGATTGGTTTCTTTCCCGTTAATCACGACGAATTGATTGCCCAGTTTCAGCGAATCAGCTCCGATCTGAACGCGGGCATAGGCCACGGGTTTGGTTTGCAGAAAGGGGATTTTCTGGTAATAATCCGTCTGCCCGGCCACCGGTTTCAGCCCCAGCGCCCGAAACTGCTCGGCAATATAACGGGCCGCGACCCAATTCCCCGGCTCACCCGTTCGACGCCCCTGAAGCTCGTCGGACGCCAGAAAACGCATCTGCGCTTCAACCTCCGTGCGGGTTATTTTCGATTCAGGTAATTTGGAAACCGGCTGCGCCACGGCAAACGCAGACAGGAAAACACTCGATAGCAAAAGAAACGGTTTTAGCATACTAGAGTTGATGATCGGTTTTACGGTTTTATTCAAAACGGTTTTCTCCACGTTCGGCCATCGCGCGCAGGTGTTGCGTAGGGCGAAAACGCTCCCCGTAGGTATCGGCCAGCCGGTCGGATTCCTGCACGAAGTTCGTGATTCCGACGTAATCAACAAAGGATAATACCCCGCCCGTGTACGTCGGAAAACCCCAGCCCAGAATGGAGCCAATGTCAGCATCAAGCTGAGTCCGAATCACTCCTTCCTCAAAACACCGGACGGCTTCCATCACTTGTCGGTAGAGGAGCCGTTTCTGAACTTCTTTGGTAGTGGGCTGCTGTTGGGCCACCGGAAAGAGTTCTGCCAATCCCGCCCAGAGCTGCTTCGGTTCGTTTGCCGGATAATCATAAAACCCGGCTTTGGCTTTCTTGCCCAGGCGACCTAACGCAACCAGTTGCCGGGATGCCTGATAGGCTGTATCGTCCTCTTTCAACACGCCATCCCGAATACTTTGCTCCGAAATTTTGTAGATCAGTTCCAGCGATACCTCATCCGAAACCGCCAGCGGCCCCACCGGCATACCAGCATTTTTGCCCGCGTTTTCAATCAAAACCGGACTTACCCCCTCTTTCAGTAACTCCATACTTTCGGCCGTATAGGTTGTAAACACCCGAGAGGTGAAAAAGCCGTGCGAATCATTGACTACAATTGGCGTTTTTCGAATCTTTTTGACAAAATCCAGCGCCTTGGCCAGCGTTTCATCCGATGTTTTTTGCCCGCGAATCACTTCAACCAAGGTCATTTTGTTGACCGGCGAAAAGAAATGCAGTCCGATGAAATTTTCGGGCCGAACCGCAGCCGTGGCCAATCCGCTGATGGGCAACGTTGACGTATTCGAAGCAAAAATACCGTTCCTGGCCAGCATCGGTTCAGCTTCCCGGGTTACCTGTGCCTTCAACGTCCGGTCTTCAAAAACCGCTTCGATGATCAGATCACAGCCGTGCAAATCGGCTACATCGGTCGTTGTTCTGATCAGATTCAACGCAGCTTCTGCCTGAGCCGGCGTTGTTTTCTGCCGCTCAATGGCCTTTTGGAAAACCGTAGTGGAATAAGCTTTGCCTTTTTCGGCCACTTCGGACGATACATCCTTCAGCACGACCTCCATGCCAGCGCCTGCGGCCACATGGGCGATTCCGGCCCCCATCATTCCGGCTCCCAGAATACCGACTTTTTTCACCTCCGTTGGCGGAACGGTTTTCGGTCGGCTAACCCCTTTATTTACTTCGTTCAATCCAATAAATAGGGTCTGAATCAGTCCTTTTGCAACTTTTGAGGTAGCGACCTGCACAAAATACCGCCCCTCAATCACCAGCCCCCGGTCAATGTTAACCTGTAATCCTTCGTAAACACAGGATAAAATCGCTAGCGGAGCGGGGTAATTACCGCGCGTTTTTTCCATGACCATCGCCGTTCCCCCCCCAAATGTCCGCGCTCCGACTGGGCTTTGCACCGCTCCACCCGGCACCTTGAAATGGTCTTTCGCGATGATTTTCCGGGTTTTCTTATCAATCTCATCCCAGGGTTGCAGCGGATTCGGATTGGCATCGATCCAGGCAAAGGCTTTTTCCAATAACTCCTGCCGCGAAACAACCAGTTCGTCGATCATTCCCAGTGCCAGCGCTTCCCGCGGACTCACCCGTTTTCCTTCCAGCAGCAAGGGCAGCGCAGCTTCCAGGCCCAGCATCCGGGGCAACCGCTGCGTTCCGCCCCCGCCGGGCAGCAAGCCCAGTGTCACTTCCGGCAAACCAATCAATGCTTTGGGGTGGTCGAGGGCAATACGGTGATGGCAGCCCAGACAGGCTTCATAGCCCCCCCCCAACGCCGTTCCGTTGATGGCGGCCACGGTTGGTTTTCCTGAGGTTTCGATCGACCGGAAAATACGGTTTAGCTCCGCCGAAATCTTTAAAATCTCGGTTGGTTTTTCATTATTTCGGAGAATCATTTTTAAATCCGCTCCGGCAATGAACTCATTTTTCTCCGAAGTAATAACGATTCCTTTTACGTCCGGGTCGGTATAAGCTTGTTGTAAGGCAGCCTCAAAAGCCGGAATGGAATTGTCGTTCAGAACATTCATCGGCGCGCTGGTCATGTTCCAGCTCAGGATAGCTACGTTGCGGTCAATGGTGTAGTTAATCATGTTGAAGGCTTAGTTTACCCGTTCAAAAACCGTTGCAACGCCCATTCCGCCCCCCACGCAAAGCGTCGCCAATCCCGTTTGCTTGCCAGTTCGTTCGAGTTCATCCAGTAAGGTAGCCGAAATCATGGCTCCGGTGGCTCCTAGTGGGTGGCCCATTGCAATGGCTCCGCCGTTTGTATTAAGCCGCTGATGATCAACTCCGAGTTGGTTCATGTACAGCAGTGGCACAGCCGCAAAGGCCTCATTAACTTCAAACAGGTCGATATCATTCAGCTGCATGCCCGCTTTTTTCAGCACTTTCTGCGTGGCCGGGACAACGCCGGTGAGCATGATTGTTGGCTCGGTACCTATTACGGCAAAGGCCTTGATAACGGCGCGGGGTTTCAGACCGGCTTTATCCCCAAACGCTTTGGATCCAATCAGCAATCCGGCGGCACCGTCCACAATTTGGGAAGAATTTCCGGCGTGGTGAATGTGGTTGATGCGGGCTAGTTCGGCGTATTTCAATAATGCCAGTGTATCAAAACCAAGCTTTCCTACCGTTTCAAACGCCGGTTTTAATTTCGACAGGCTCTCGGTCGTTGTGTCGGCCCGAACGCCTTCGTCACGGTCGAGCAGAATAGCCCCCAAGTTATCTTTGATGGCGACAAGTGTTCGGTTGAACCGATTTTCCTGCTGGGCAACGACGGCCCGCCGGTACGATTCGGCGGCAAAGGCGTCGGCATCCGTTCGGCTAAAACCGTATTTTGTGGCAATCAGATCGGCGGAAATACCCTGAGGAACGATGTTATGCCGGGCTACCACCTGTGGATTCATGAAGAGCGCTCCACCATCGGAACCGATGGGCACACGCGACATTGACTCAACCCCACCAGCGACGACCGCATCAAACTGACCAGACATGATGTAGGCAGCCGCCATGTTGATGGCTTCGAGTCCGGATGAACAAAAGCGGTTTAGTTGCACCCCAGCGACGGTTTCGGCATATCCGGCTTCCAGCACCGCTGTCCGGGCGATATCAGCCCCCTGTTCCCCAATGGGCGAAACGCAGCCCATGATAACATCGTCAAGAAGGGAGGTATCAAACTGATTCCGATTTTTGAGTTCGCGCAGTACCGAAGTCAGCAATTGAATCGGCTGCACGTCGTGCAGTGAACCGTCGCTCTTACCCCGGCCACGGGGCGTTCGGACGGCATCGTAAATGAAAGCCTGAGCCATGCGAGTACGTTGTTTATCCGAAACCGTATGCGAACATACAATGGGCGGAAAACAAACTTACCGGTATGGGCGATAGACCGCAAGCAATTGACTCAAAATTAGCTTGCTAAACGGGAGATTTTTGGGGACAACTCAATCGTTTCCATTTTTTGCTCATCCAGGGATGTAAAAACAGAATTATTGCTGATATATTCAGGTATCACGTGTTTAATCATGCGCACCAACGTATGGGCATTTCCTTCCGCCAGCCGGTAACGGAGTTCTTCCACAATCGCATTAATCTCATTGGCTTCCGGTGCGTTCACCCGGGCAATCATAATTTTGGGATGATGCGTCGGTATCGTCTGCTCATTGTGATTCAGAAGTTCTTCAAATAGTTTTTCACCCGAACGCAAACCGATATAAGTCAACTGAATTTCTTTATCAACCGTATACCCTGAAAGGTGAATCATCTTCCGGGCGAGTTCCGCAATTTTGACGGGTTGGCCCATATCGAAAACAAACACCTCACCCCCTTTCCCCATCGTTCCGGCTTCCAGCACGAGCTGGCAAGCCTCCGGAATCGTCATAAAGTAACGAATGATATTCGGATCTGTGACCGTTACCGGGCCTCCCGTTTGAATCTGATGCCGAAAAACCGTCAAAACCGATCCGTTTGACCCCAGCACGTTTCCGAAACGGGTAACGATAAACCGGGTTTGCCGACGGTTTTCGTCCGGATGGTTCAAGCTCTGTACGTACATCTCGGCCAACCGTTTTGTTGCACCCATGACATTAGTCGGATTCACCGCTTTGTCGGTCGAAATCATCACAAACCGCTGAACGCCAAACCGGACGGATAAGTCAGCCAGAACTTTGGTTCCCAGCACGTTGACCCGGACAGCCTCGTACGGATGCTCTTCCATCAATGGAACGTGTTTGTAAGCCGCAGCATGAAAAACGAAATTCGGCTTTACATCCCGGAAAATATGCCCCATCCGGATTTCATCAGCCACATCGCCAATTTTTAGTACCAGTTCCGTAGACTCCGGCACGGCTTTACAATCCCGTCGCAGTTTCAATTCCAGATCAAATAATGCCGACTCGGCCTGATCCAGCAAAACAACCGTGCGGGGTTTATGCTGCAATACTTGCCGAACCAATTCACTACCAATTGACCCGGCCGCCCCCGTGACGAGCACGACCTGATTGTGTAACTGCTGGGCCGTTGCCGGATTAACCACCTCAATCGGCTCGCGCTCCAGTAAGTCTTCGATCCGTACGTCGCGGATTTGCGATAGTTTTAACTCCCCATCAATCCATTGCCCAACGGTTGGAATGGTTTTGACGCCAACCTGGTGATTCAGAAAAAACTCGGTTATCTCGTTTTTTTGCGGTATTGTCACCGCTCCCATCGCTAAAATGACCTGTGGAACCACGGCCCGGTTCCGCACATACCGTTCGTAGGCTTCCTGCCGCGACACAACGGGTAGCCCCTGAATGACTTTGTGAATTTTGTACGGATTATCATCAATGAACGCCAGAATACTATACCGCTGGTCTGAATCCTGAGTCAATGCTTTTCGGGTTAATAAACCCGTTTCACCAGCTCCGTAAATCAGGACGGGTTGCCGCATGCGGCCATTTCCAGCTACCCATGTCCAATAAAGAGCTTTGGCCATAAACCGGCTAACCGACATAATCACCAAGCAGCAGAAAAAGTCGATCAGAAGGATGGAAACCGGGATGTACAGATGTTGCTGCCCGAACCCTTGCCAAAGCAAAAAAGAAATCAAGGTGGTTACAGCTCCGCTCAAAAAAATGGCATAAAATAACAATGTAACGTCTTCCACGCTGGTGTGCCGAATGATGCCCTGGTAAGAACGAAACAGCCGAAAGAACACCACACGAATACTGATCAAAATGCTTAAATAGTATAAAAAAGCTGCCGGTTCCAAGCCATTCATTTCAAAGTTAAACCGCAGCAGATAAGCGATGCTAAACGAAACAACAGACAGGATCACATCAATGCTCAACACAAAATAGCTGGACAAAAAGCGCGTTGCGCTCGTTTTTAGAAGTCGTTTCATCATTGCTATGGTCCGGTGGGTACAGTTTAAATCGGAAAAATTGCCCATCTATTATTGCTTGCAAAAACAACATTAGGCATGCATATTTTTATACAAGGTTCCTGTTTGCTGTTTATTTACGCAACAAATCCTTTAAGGCTAGCGCCAAATCATTAAATGAATACCGAAAGCTGGTCTCTTCTCGTACTCTTTTATTTAACACATAATTGCCTCCTAACACTACGGTTGCCATCTCGCCAAATAAAAGCCGCAATGCGAATGACGGCACATTGGGCAGAAAAAAGGGTTTGTTGAGTATTTGCACTATTTGACGTGTAAATGCAGCATTGGTCACAGGCCTGTCGGCCACGGCATTATAAATACCTTGCCAACGCTCGTCGGTAATGGCCTGAATGTACATACGGCACAAATCATCAATGTGAATCCACGATAGATACTGCTGCCCTGATCCGAGTGGAGCCCCTAAACCCAGACGAATGGGCTGTACGAGTTTGGGCAACGCTCCGCCCTCCATCGTCAGAACGATCCCTGTGCGCAGTTTGACGGTTCGGATGCCCAAAGCCGCCACTTCATCGATGGAGCGCTCCCAAGCGCGCACCACCTGAGCAATAAAATCGCTGCCTCCTTCACTGGATTCGGTCAACGGTCGATCACCGGTATCACCTCCGTAATACCCAATAGCTGAAGACGATACAAAAGACTGAACGTGATGTTTGCCCGAGCGCAAAGCGCCGGCCAGAAGGTTCGTCGACTGGGTGCGGCTTTCCATAATCTGCTGTTTCCGCTCGTCGGTCCAGCGTTCGTCGGCAATAGCGGCCCCCGCCAGATGAATGATGTAATCTGCGGTCAGAATAGCTTGCGGATCGATATGCCCTTTCTCAATGTCCCACTGATAAACCGTTACGTTCGGATCGTTTTTTTTGGCCGCCGAACGGCTGAGAAGTGAAACATGAAAGCCCTGCTGAAGAAGGAGTTGGGTAAGTCGGCGACCGATAACGCCGGTGCCACCAGTGATTAAAACAGTAGTTGCCATGACGGATGGGATAGTCCTGTTTTAACCAGCAGTAGCACAAAAATGTTGCACGGCTGCTGCTACCGCGAGGCCGACAAGGTTGTTTGAGTTTCGGCTGATGTTCCGGCCTGGCGGGTCGTTAAAGATTTGAACACTCGTTTCCCCCCGTCGAGAAAATCCGTGAAATTGCTCACATTCAAGTCATAGTTTTTGGGCTGCACCAGTAATTTTCCGGTATGGTCAACGAGGCAATAATGCGGCTGGGCGTTGTTGTTGTAGCGAACAATCTGCAAATCCGCATTTTGGGCTCCGATGGTTTTCTTTTGTTTTTTGTCGTATGTTGATTCATACCAGTCCGACTCCGGCAGTTCGGTTTTATCATCGACGTAAAGCGCCAGCAAAACATAATCGTCCTGCAACCGACGCAATACCGGTTCTTCCCTCCACACCCGGGCTTCCATCTCCCGGCAATTTACGCAGCCGTGTCCCGTGAAATCGATAAAAACCGGCTTGTTCACTTTCCGGGCGTATTCCAGTGCCTGCTTATAATCAAAGAAGCCCTGAAGACCGTGCGGCAGCCGAAAAAGCTCGCTGTATTTCGGTTTTTCGGTTAATGAACCGGGTTCGGCAACCGAACGGCGGTTGGCAGTAAATCCAAAGTCCTGCGTGGTTTCGGGCGGCAGATAACCCGCCAACGCTTTTAGGGGCGCACCCCACAAACCAGGAATCATATAAACCACAAACGCGAACGTGACGATAGCCAGCAACAGGCGCGGAATGCTAACGGTTTTGGTTTCGCTGTCGTGCGGCAGCCGAACTTTCCCGAGTAAATAAAAACCGATCAGGGCGAAAATAACGATCCAGAAAGCCAGGTACACCTCCCGGTCGAGCAGGTTCCAGTGGTAGACCTGGTCGGCAATGCTCAGAAATTTCAGGGCCAGCGCCAGTTCCAGAAAACCCAGCACGACCTTCACCGAGTTCAGCCAGCCGCCCGATTTTGGCAGGCTTTTGAGCCATTGCGGAAAAGCGGCAAATAAGGTAAACGGAATCGCAAAGGCCGATGAGAACGCCACCATGCCTACGATCGGCTTCAAGACTTCTCCACCCGCTGAAGCCACCAGCAAACTACCCACAATCGGACCCGTACACGAAAACGACACCAGCACCAGCGTAAAAGCCATGAACAGAATGCCCAGCGTACCGCCCTTTTCAGCTTTCGCGTCCATCGAATTGACCAGCGAGTTTGGCAGAACGATTTCGAATAACCCCAAAAATGACAACCCGAAAATGAAGAAGATAGCAAAAAATAGCACGTTGGGAAGCCAGTGAGTACTGACAAAGTTGGCAAAAGCCGGGCCGTTGATCCGCGATACCACCGTGCCAATCAGCACGTAGATTCCAATAATTGATAACCCGTACAGAATTGCCTTCCACAAACCGTGATCCTGCTTGGTGAAGTAGCTGACGGTCATCGGAATGATCGGAAAAACGCAGGGTGTCAGCAAAGCCAGCAGGCCCGCCAGAAAAGCCGCAGCCATAAACCCGACCAGTGACTCGTCTGCATTTTCCGGCTGCCTGATTATTTCTGAAGCCGTTTCGGGGGCAGCCGACGGTTTGACGGCTTGGGTATCAGCAGCGGTGTTGGCAGGAGCGGGTGCAACGGCGACGTCCGAAACCGTATCCGCGCTCGCGGTCACTGAGGTGGTGGCCGGAGCCGTGGTTGCCACAGCCGGCGACGTTGAAGCGGGCGCAGCTGCCACCGCGGCCGTTTTGATGTTTACGGTAAATTCGTGTTCGGCGGGAGGCAGGCAGGTAGTTCCCGAGCAAGTCTGGTATTCCAGCGTTCCTTCAACCACCGGATTGGGCTTCAGGATCTTGATTTTCTGAACTAGGGAAGCCTTGTTCTCGAAAAACCGTACTTTACTTCCCCATACTTCCTCAAACTCTTCTTTCGGGGCAATCGAAGCAAAGGCTCCTACTTTTTCAAAACTCCCGGTTTCCTTTAGTTTGAGCGTCGTTGGAATCGGCCCAATATCCGGATTCAGGTCTGACGCGTACATGTGCCAGCTTTTATCGATGGTGGCATTCATCCGGATTTCGATGACATCCCCAACTTTTGCTTCTGATTTCGATGCGCTGATGGTCCAGTGGGTGGGGTCCGGCTGAATTTGTGCCGAAGCCGCCAGTGTGACCAGCAAAGCGGTTAAAAAAGAGAAAAATACACCAATTCGTTTCATAAAATGGCTTCCTAAATAATGCCCAACCTAACAACACCAATTCCGCAAAAATATCTCCAAACCGGGCATAAATCATCGTCACTCCCAAAAAAACACCCCGCCGGAGTTCCAACGGGGTGTTCTGCACAACCAACCTATATTTACTTTATTGAAAGAGAAATGAAAAAGAACAGAGACAGGAGCATAAGGACTTTCTTTACGCTCTTGCCCCTGCTCTCTATGTTCTTTCATATAATAACGGGTTCAAAGCGCTTTCCGGCTTGCCACCAACGGGGTAACTGGCCAGCCACGTTGTCCAGTCGGCTTCCTGATACGTATTTTGCGGTTTGGTAATCGTCTGCTCCCGATCCATATAAATGATTGTCATCACCTTCCGGGGGGCGTCGGAAGTGTTCGGTCCCGCGCGGTGAAACGTCCACCCGGCATGGTAACTCACTTCCCCCAGGTCAAACGGACTGTCGTTGACGTGAAAGTCCTGGCGGGTTAATTCTTCTTCCAGCACACGCTCACTTTCGTCACTGATCTCCATGTTGCGACCAATTTCGACATTCTGACTCTGTTCGGCAAACGCCAGCGGCCCCATCTCCATCGGCGTGGGTTGCAACGGAATCCAGACAGTAGCGGTTTTGGGAGACGACAAAGGCCAGTAAAACTGGTCGGCGTGCCAGGGTGTAAAGCCGCCCGACGGTTCCTTGTACAACGCCTGATCGTGGTAAAGCCGAACGCCGTCGACCCCCATCAGATCGGCAGCGATTTTGGCGAGCCGACGAGAAAAGACAAATTCCCGGGCGGTTTCGTCTTCTCGCCAGAGATTCATGATCTGAAGAAAAGCCCGCTCGTACGTCGTGCGCTCTTCCATGGCTTTCGTCAGGGTGTTGAGCCTGATGACCAGTTCGGTAATCACATTACCGTAATACTGGAGCACTTCCGCGCTGAGCACATTTTTTAGCTTCACATAACCGTTTTTACGATAAAAGGCAATGGCCTCCGGGCTGACGGCATATTCTTCATCCAGTTGTTGCAACAGAGAAGTGTTGTCAACGGTTACATGCATATTCATAAAGGATTTAGGAAAAATCAGTGTTACAAAATTGATTCAATTCTTTCTTGTAAAAATTTAATTATCATTCCAATTCCTGTATAATTTTGACTTTTTGTTCCCCGGATTACTCGTCAAGAGTAAAAATAATGCACGATGTGAAAGCGTTGTTTGAAAAAATTGAGTTGGGAGATTATAATTCCCTGCGGGTTATCCATCTGGAACTCCCGTATTTTGATGCCCACTGGCATTTTCACCCCGAATATGAGCTGACTTACATCGTCCGCAGTCACGGCAAACGGTTTGTCGGCGATCATGTTGAACCCTACGACTCCGGCGATCTGGTGCTGCTCGGCCCAGACCTGCCCCATTTTTGGCGCAGCGACGACGATTACTATCAACCGCAATCCAACGCAACTGCCGAAGCCATCGTGGTTCAGTTTGCCCAAAAGCTGGGCGACACCTTATTACCGCAACTGCCCGAAACGCAACCCCTTTCGGCCCTTCTTAACCGCGCCCGGTACGGTTTACGCTTCAGCCGCCAGAAAGCGGAAACCGTCAGAAGCTCGCTGGAAAGTCTGCTGCATTGCGAGGGTCTGGAACGCCTGCTGCGGTTGCTTTATCTGCTCGAGCAACTGGCCAGCGACCCGGCGGCCACCATGTTGGCCAGCAATAATTACGAACTGAAAGCCAGCGAGGCCGAAACCGAGCGGATGAAACGTGTACTGGATTACATGCTGGCGCATTTTCGGGAAGAAATCCGGGTTGATCACATGGCTTCCGTGGCAGGAATGGCTCCGGCGGCTTTTTGCCGGTATTTTCGCAAGCGAACCCGCAAATCGTTCATCGAATACCTGAACGAACTGCGCATCAGTCACGCCCGCAAGTTACTGATGGAGTCAGACCTGAGCATCAGTCAGGTTGGTCTGGAATGTGGATTCAATAATATATCGCATTTTCACCGTCAATTTAAGCTTCACAACGGCACAACGCCCCTGAAATACCAATCCCTGCAACATAATAAGTAGAAGACAGCGAGATTGCTGTTTTTCTCTGTATTTTTGTATCTGTTTGTTAAATCGTTATCCAATCATTGATAGCAAATCGCTAATTATGTCGACTACAGCCACCTCCGTTGCCCGCGACACGCAGATTTTTGAGCTCATCGCCAAAGAGCAACACCGTCAGGAGTCCGGTATTGAACTAATTGCTTCCGAAAACTTTGTCTCCAAACAGGTGATGGAGGCCGCAGGAACCGTCTTAACGAATAAGTACGCCGAAGGTCTGCCCGGAAAACGGTATTACGGAGGATGTGAGATTGTTGACGAAATTGAACAAATAGCCATCGACCGCGTCAAGGAATTGTTTGGAGCCTCCTGGGCCAACGTACAACCCCACTCGGGTGCCCAGGCCAACACGGCGGTTTTTGTGGCCTGCCTAAAACCCGGCGACACCATTCTTGGCTTTGACCTGTCGCACGGTGGCCACCTGACGCACGGTTCGGCGGTAAACATTTCCGGTAAATATTTCCGCCCTACGTTCTACGGCGTAGAAAAAGAAACTGGCGTAATCAACTACGATAGAGTGGAAGAAACCGCTCAACGCGAGCGTCCGAAACTGCTGATCTGCGGGGCTTCGGCCTACAGCCGCGATTGGGATTACGTCCGTTTGCGGGCCATCGCCGACTCGGTAGGTGCGCTGTTGCTGGCGGATATTTCACACCCGGCGGGCCTGATTGCCAAAGGAAAGCTGAATGATCCGATGGAGCATTGCCATATCGTAACCACCACAACCCACAAGACCCTGCGGGGACCCCGGGGCGGTATGATTATGCTGCGCAACGACTTCGAAAATCCGTTCGGTATCAAAACTCCTAAAGGCGACCTTCGGCTGATGTCGTCCCTGCTGGATTCGGGCGTGTTCCCGGGTACGCAGGGTGGGCCGCTGGAGCACATTATTGCGGCCAAAGCCGTAGCATTCGGTGAAGCCTTGTCCGATGATTTTGCGGATTATGCCGATCAGATCCAGAAAAACGCCCAGGCGATGGCCGCAGCGTTCCTGGCAAAAGGGTACCAGATCATCTCCGGCGGCACAGATAACCACCTGATGCTGATCGACCTGCGCTCAAAAGGCCTGTCGGGCAAGCTGGCGGAAAACACGCTCATCAAAGCCGACATCACCATCAATAAAAACATGGTTCCGTTCGACGATAAGTCGCCGATGGTAACTTCCGGTATGCGGGTGGGCACGGCCGCCGTTACAACGCGCGGCATGAAAGAATCCGATATGGAGCAAATTGTCGTATATATCGACGAAGTCTTGATGAACCACGACAACGACGCTAAAATCCAGATCGTGAAAGATGAGATCAACTCCTGGATGAAAGCATTTCCTTTGTATAGTTAATTAATTGCGAATGAGCGATCGAGTGAATTGTGCGGCCAATTTTCAGCCCTCTCAATAATTCACTCAATCGCTCATTCACTCATTCAAAATTTAAATGAAGCCCATAGATCAGGAATTTGATAGCGAGAGCGAGGTGGAAGAAGGGGAAATGACCTTTCTCGAACATTTGGAAGAACTTCGGTGGCACCTTGTCCGGGCCATTGCATCTATTGCCGTCTTTTCGATTCTGGCGTTCATTTACATTCGTGAAATTTACGATTTGGTAATTCTGGGGCCTTCCAGTCCCAGTTTCTGGACGTACCGAATGATGTGTAAGCTGTCTGAAAAGACGGGATTTGCTGATTTATGCGTTGATAAAATAAACTTTACGCTCCAAAGCCGTGAAGTAGGCGGTCAATTTACAATGGGGCTAACGGCCTCGTTGATGATTGGTCTGTTATTCGCCTTTCCCTACGCTTTTTGGGAGCTTTGGCGCTTTATCATGCCGGGTTTGCGCCCTTCGGAGCGACGGGCTGCCCGGGGTGCCGTCTTTTTTGTAACCACCCTTTTCTTTTCGGGGGTCCTTTTTGGCTACTACATCGTAGCCCCACTGGCGCTTAACTTTCTGGCTAATTTTCAGCTGGACCCCCGCATTGTCAATGAGTTCGACATTACGTCCTATATCTCTACCCTGGCTACCCTAACGCTAGGTTGCGGTCTGACGTTTCAGATGCCAATTGCAGCTTTTGTGTTATCGAAAATCGGGATATTGACTCCCCAGTTTATGCGGGCTTACCGCCGGCACGCCCTGGTTGTTATCCTGATCGTGGCAGCTGTCATTACACCATCACCGGATATTTATAGCCAAATTCTGGTAGCGATCCCGCTGGCTCTACTATATGAAGTCAGTATTTGGGTGTCGGGCTACGTTCAGCGGTTGCGAATTAAGGATGAACAGGCCTTGATGAAAAGCGACGGTTTTGAAGATTAATTGAGAAAGGCGGCTTTGGTCGCCTTCTTTTGTTTCAGAACTTTCCGGTAATGCCCAGCCGCAGTGCAGCAAAACCCCAGCCCATTTCGGCAAAACCGCCAATCCTATTGCTAAAATGGTAGAAACCGCCCAAATGCACACCCGGCTGTATGCCCCGCGGACTAGGGATAAAATAACCGCGCTGCTCGACCTGATGACGGTGAAGTGCGCTGCGGGTACCTACGGAAACGCCCGCATAGGGGTCAAATTTGGGGTTATCGATAGCCAGCAAACGGGCTAGATGGTAGGATCCGCGAATGCCCAGATTCACAAATTGTGATTTCCACTGGCGATTACCAACCTTGGTACCGGATATGACGTAATCAAAAAAACAGCCCGCGCTGATTTGATCCGTCAAACCCAGCTCAAAAGAAGCTCCATTGCGCAAACCACCCAGATCATAGGTTTGCAAACCCAGCCCCAAATTGAGCATTTTGTCAATCTTTCGGGCCGTCTGCGCGTAACCAGGCCTTGCACATAGTATGCCGAACAGCGTAAAATATAAGACTGTTTTCTTCACCAGAGAAATGAATCGTTACGTCCTTCGTTGTTGTTTACTGTTCAGGAAAGAGGCCTAGCCATCCAACTTGACGGCACAAAGGTGGTAACTAAATTAAATCTCCCCAATCAGGAACAGAATTAACTGGGGAAACCGGCCACTGAAACGTATAAAACGCTGATTAAGCGGGAATACCCGGTTCAGCTTTTGGTTACCCTACAACGGTAAATTCGAAATAAAAGTATAGCTTTTTCGCAAACGGTTTGGAGCAGCTTTCCGGGTACTCCTACCGGAATGGTTCTTTATTCTCTACATCGCTTGTTTCGCGAAGGATTTACAAAAGCAAAAGTAGGCCGCTGAGTAATAGCGAGCAATCCACGAAAACTAGGATTTTCTTAGTTTTCAGCACGGTGTTGAAAGGTTTTGCGAAACCCGACAAAACCACCTATTGCATTGTCGTACAGCTGTCCCTTGTCGGCCGACAATGCTACCATTAGATACGAGCCACCGAGCCAACGGACCGGAAAACCAGCCTGCACCAGCGCTGATAGCTGCTTCGGAGGTCCCAGAAATACTTCAGGAATCCCGTGATTGCGGCTGTACGAAGCCTTGACCCGAAGATCGATTCGCCCCGCCACCGTAGCCCGCAAGGCCGCATGCCACACTTCGACCCGGTTGTTGGCAATAGCCCATCCACTCGCATTGCGGTACTGAGCCCGAATGTCATCCCGACGCGTCAGAAAGGGTGTCCCAATGACCCGGTCCCGGTACGTCCATCCTTCGAGGTACTGCGAATTGTTGAAGTAATTGTCCGCTCCTTTCCAGTTTTTGTCCGCCTGATACAAGGTTGGTCCGCTTTGGTTCAGCGTCGTCAGAAATTCCAGCAGCACTTCGTTAAGCTGAAACTTCGCTTTCCCGGGTCGATTGGTGCGCAACCGAATACCGCTCAACCCGTCGGGCAAATTCTTAAAAAACATACCGGTCACATCGTCGAATGCGTGTTGATGGTAGCCAAAGACGCTCACGGACGCAAACCGCAATTCGCCCCCAAAATCGATGCTTCCCAAATGATTGCCGTATAGATTGACATAATCAAACGAAGAGATTCGGTCGTTGTTCAATCCATTGGTCCGAATGGCAAACAGCACATTGGGAAAGTCGGACAGACGCCCGGGCAATTGCCCGTTGACCGCTAATTTGGGATCGATGTAAGCCGAACGTCCACCCCATTGAACATGGTGGTTGATGCCCGCATAAAGCCGCACCGTGGAAGACGGTTTTCCAACCCGAACGAACAACGATTTCTGGTGTAAAAACGAATGTTGCATATACCAGGTATCGGCGTACCAACCATGCGCGATAAAACCGTTAAGAGCCAGCCAGCCCCGGCGACCCAGGGGCACAAACCCGCGCGTGCCAAACTGTACTTTCGGAATGGGCAGCGCATTACCCGACCAGGCGTATGAACCCGACGACAACGTTGAATCCACTAAACCAATCACCTCACGCCGACGTCCAGCTACCAAAGCGATTCCTCGGTGTGCAACTGCCATATAAGCTTCCGGGACCAAAAACTGGCTCGACTTGCCTGCATTCCCGACCGCTTCGGCACCGTAGACCAGCGTCCAGGCACGGTTTAAACGGTTCTTTGTTGTATCATTCAGCAAAACCGTACCGGACAATCCAATCCGCAACGTGCCCACTGGTGCTGTTAGCGGCACCGTACCAAATTGATTGGCCCGCAACCAGAACGGGGTTCGATCAGCGGACGAAACCAGCGTGCTGACTTCGGCGTATAGTTGACGTTGATGCCGGGCTGGTGACTGCGAAAAAACAGTAGAAGAGAAAAGAACGCTAGCCAGAGCCAGCGAAGAGAAGTGCTTCATGCAGGAAATTACTCACAGTAGGACCCACATAAATATACTTAACCGCACGGGTTTGCGGGCAAACTTTTTCGCAAACGGTAAGCACGGCCCAAAACAAAACCCCGGTAAACACCGGGGCATGTAATTCTAACCTTTTTATCTATATATTTAATATACGCAAGATGCCCAAAAACTGTTGCAAAAGAAAAGCACATTGCGGTGTTTGGAGCTAATTTTGCGACGAATCGATTCCTTGCGTTCAATTATTCATGAAAAAATACGCCGTATCACTGGGTCTGATCCTTACTACATTTTTATGGATTGGGTGTAAAACCAGCCGGACAACCACCCGTTCAACCGCTTCCGTCCGGAGTGTTTCAATCCAGCAAGAGGGCCTGCTTTCCTGCTGCGATTTCGGCACTAAGATGCCCGATGGCAGCCCGGTATCGTGCGAAACATCGGCCATTTTGTATAGTGATGGCACAGTTTTTATTGCCAATGATAAAGACATGCCCGCCGGCCTGAGCCCGGTTTTTACCAAAGCCTGGCAAAGCCTGTCCGACACCAGCGTTCGCCCAGCCCCGCTCCAGGCCGCTGCGTTCCGGACCGCTAAGAAGTACGAAGATTTTGCCAGTAATGGCGACTACATTTTTCTGACCACCGCCTTCGATCGGGTTAAGCCGGGTTCGACCGACTGGGATGGGTACAATACCATTTTGTACTGGAAAAAAGGCCAGGAAGCTAATCCGCAGGTGCTGGCCCCGATGCCGGATGCCAGTAACTCGATGGCGTATCGCGAACCACTCAGCAAGGTCCTGGCGCAAAACCGTCCGGATTTTCCAAACGGCCTGCCGTACTTCAAAGTGGAGGGCTTAGCCGTCATGGATTCCCTGCTGCTGTTTGGCATTCGGGAAGAAGGGGAAAAATACGACAAGTTCGACTACCGGGTCCGGGTGGTGGCGGTGTCGTTTGCGGTTGAACGGAAGAACGGCAGCGAACGGTTATTCCTGAAAAATGACTGGCGCATTGTAACCGACTTTAACCCCGCCACGGTTTCCGGCCTACCGCAGCCGCTGGCCTTGTCGAGTATTGAGTACGACCGCACCCGTAATTTGTTCTGGCTGTTAACGTCCCTTGAAAGCAATGGCCAGTTGGATGCCTACCTGTGGACCGCTACACCCGATGCGCTGCTGACCAACAAACCGTTGACGTTGATTCGGGATGAGAATGGCCAGCCGATTCATTTCAACCACAAAGCCGAAGACCTGACGTTCCCGGACGCCAATCACCTGCTGGTCATTCACGACGACGACCGCGCGGCTACGAAGGTAGGAACACAAACCCGCCAGCCGCACCAGGCTGCTTATACCATCCTCAAAATCAATCGGTAAGCATTCCCATCCGCCCACTCTGGTAGTCCATAATCGCTTGACGGATTTCCTGTTCGGTGTTCATCACAAACGGGCCGTACGAAACCACCGGTTCGTCAATAGGTTCGGCGGATCCGAGCAATATCCGGGAATTCTCGGTGGCCTGCACCACCAGTTCGTTGCCCCCTGCTCCGAAAACCACGAGAGCCCGACCGCGCACATCCTGCCCGTTTACCACCAGCGAGCCATTCAGAACATAAAATAAAACCGTACGGTAGGGTTCAATCTGTCGCGTAAACGAACCGCCGGAAGCCAGTGTGATATTGGCCAGCTCTACGTTGTAAACAGGCCGGATGAGGCCGCTCACTTCGTTCCAGACGCCGGATGTAACGGCCACGGTTACCCGGCCCTCATCCAGCACTACGTCCGGAATTTCGTTTTTTTGCAAGCCCACATAATGCGGGTCCACCATTTTGAACCGGGCCGGTAAATTTGTCCAGAGCTGGATGAGTTCCACCGGGCCACCGTTTTGTTTGAACGTTTCCGATGAGCTTTCGGAATGAACCAGGCCGCTCCCCGCTGTCATCCATTGCACTCCGCCGGTCTGGATGGTGCTGGTAAAACCGCTGCTGTCGCGGTGCTGTACATCACCCTCATAGATGAAGGTGACCGTTTCGAAACCCCGGTGCGGGTGTGGTCCAAACGGTAAACCGCTGTTCTGCGGAGGAAAAACCGTAGGGCCGTGATGATGCAGCAACAGAAACGGGTCGAGTTGTTCAATGCCACTGGCCGGAAGCGGCTGGTGCATCGTTAGCGGTCCCATTTTCTGGGCCTGCGGTTGAATGATAGTATGGATAGTACGTAACATTGTCTAGCGAGAAGTTCCCCACAAAGGTAATAGCTCTGATCAAGATACTACTTCCGAATCTCCACCTCATCGACGTAAAACCGGGTAGGCGTCGTCGGAATATCCGCACCCGGTAAGGGCGGCTCAGTGGTTTCGTTGGGGGTTTGCCGATTGGGTAAATTCCGATACGGCCCGGTGCGTAACGATAAGCGTTCAATGGACTTGACAGCTTCGGCCAGTTGGGCTTTATCTAAAACGTTTTTCCCGTTGATTTTTAAGGAATAATGACCGTTGAGAGCCGCCAGCGTTTGCAACTCCAATTCGTACCATTGCCCTTTCCGGTATTCCTGCACCGTTCTTTCAGTGCCGCCATCGGTGGCAACAATCTGATTTTCTGCATTGAACCGCAGTCGTACAGGGCGGTTACCGTACTGGTCGGTCAGGTCAATTTCCAACTGGCCCGTATTGCTGGGATCGGCGTAAATCTTCATCTTGGCCGTTACATTTGTACCTTCTTCAAATACCCGAATGGCCCGGGCATAGTCGTACAAATCCTGGTCCGCCAGCAGCAGGCTTTTACCCGATTTTCCGGGCGTATTGACGACCGATACGGGAGCCCACTTCGGAGCATAGATGTTCCAATTGGGAATGTCTCCGTCCAGTGCCATCGAATCAAAATTGTCTTTTACGGCACCTTTCACGCTGTAGGTAATGGGTGTCGGAATCCGGCTGATCCAGATATCTTCCTTGTTCATGCTGTAACTCAGCCACATATCGTTACCCGGTGGATTACCGTTGCCTTCCAGAATGCCCCGCATGTAACACGGACCAAAGTCTTTCCAGCGCCCCGAAAACCGACGAACGGGTAACTCGCCCTGAACCAGCAACATGTTATCGAAAATAATGCCATCCTCACCCGTTACCACCACCAGCGGAAACCGGTATTTGGTCTGATCAATCGGATTGTAACTCAGCGCATACCGCCCGTCTTCCGTTCGCTGCCCCCATTGCTTTCCGCCAGACATAACCAGCGTAGGCACCTGCACGGGTTTTGAGAACGTTTTCCCCTCGTCGGACGACAGAGCCGCCATCGATTTTTTCCAGAGAGCAACCACTTTTCCGTCTTTGCGGTGGAAATAAGACAGCGCTCGCCCGCCTTCCTTCCCGCCGTAAAAACCGTCCAGTCCTTTTTCCTCATCGTACCACTGAAAAGTCATCAGCGGATTGTTCAACAAGGCCTCACAAGCCTTTACAAACCCCGCATCGGTTGATTTTTTGAAGAAGGGGTAACTTGTATTCGATTCGTTCCAATCAACGTGGGTCGTATACCGAATAAAATAGATGGGGCCGAAGGTACCGTCTTTGTAAACCTCCCGAACCACCCGGCCAATCCCCCCTTTGTCAAAAGGATTTTCGGTATGTCCGTAAAAAGCCAGCGTCAGCAAACGCCCGTCGGGTGCTACATAAAAGCCCATTCGCTGGTGCATCATATACCCCTTATACCCATCCGGAATTTTAACGCCTTCCGGAGCCTGATACGGAGGAAATATGACCTTCGGTTTGTTCCAGTGCCGACCGTCTCTGGACGTGATTAGCAGGGTTTGCCCCGGCGCCACGTGTTCGTCAACGGGATTGCTCAGGTACTGTTGATAGAACGTACCATTCCAATAGCATAGGTTAGAGGCATGGTTGTACGTCCACCCGTGGCCATCCGCTTCGTCGGGATGCGTGCGGTTGGCTCGCATGGTCTGACGGTTTTCGACACCGATAGCGTAGCGAAGTCGGCCTTCATGTAAAGTAGGATCAATGGTTTCTCCACCGATATACCGCACGGGTTCCTGCGGACTACCGGTCTGGGCCTGACCCCATTGAGCACAGCACAGCGCTGCGCCCAGAAAAAGAACGGAACGTTTCATTCCGGCAAAATAGCGTTGCTTTTCGTTTCGAGCAAATCGTAACAAGCCTCATCATGCTTTGCGCTAAAACCCGAAAACCGGGCGCACCAACTACGTTAGCCCGTTATCCAACCCATAATCGCTGGTCCCCAATAGTACAAGGTAAAATAATACGTGCCGATTACGAGAAAACCGGTGGCACCCAGCAGCATACTGGCGGCCACCAATCGCAGCCAGGGAGAAGCCCGGTACGCACGGGCGCGGATATACGCTTCGACGACCACCAGATTGGGAATGTAGAAGAAAAAAGCCATCACCTGATCAAACGGGCCACGAAACGATCGGGTATGCCCCAGACCGTCCGTTAGCATAATCCAGAAACCGTAATCCATCCGGAACAACCACGACCCGATTGCCAGCGCGTACAGCCGCAGCGCCCAGGCGCGGTGCTTTTCCAACCGCCCGGCTACCGCATGGCGGTACGTTTGAATAGCCGCAACAAACATGAGGATTCCGTACAGAGAAAAGCCCACATTCATTACCAGGCCGCCAACGGTGCCTTTGATGGCAATGAATACCAAGCCCCCGACAGCCGCCAGCAGCGATGCCACCACATAGACACGCCCAATCCAGCGGTGTAAGGCCGGGAAACGCGTCCGAACACCATCCAATAACTGCACACTACCCAGCACCAGAATAATGCCCCCCATTGCAAAATGAAGGCCAATGCCCGATGTAGCTGCCGTTGTTCCACGCTCGTACAAACCGGGCAACACGTCATTCCATCGTTCCATATTGCCTTTGTAAAGGGCCGCTGCATAGAAAGCCAGGATGTACAGCCCAAACAGGGCTGCACTCACCCAGACCGTTGTCACCAGGGCAATGCTGGTGCCTTGCAGGGCTTTTTTACTGAAGCGGGCTAAGGGGTTAACAGGCTGTTGGGGCCGTATTCCCGGCAACGTGTTTAGCATGATTGGGGGTAGATAACTATTCCAGCAACAAGCTATCATTAATTCCCCGAAAAACCATGCATCTCCATGAGTATGAACTGGTAAAGAAACGAACCGTTCACAAAACACTATGCATTAGGGCGACCTGAGTCCTTAGCAAATTCAGCCGGATGGCTTTCGCTTTTTCCGAAAAATGCCCGTATAGTCGCTGCCCAGATAGGCGCCCCAGATACGGTTTTCCCGAAGCGGCACGTTCAGCTTCATTTTATGAATTTTCAACCCTTTTTTCTGCCGGATCGATAGTAGATCGGCGGGATTGATTTCGTGGCAATAGAGCAAATCCAGCCAACCATCATTGTCCAGATCGCCGAGCCAGGGTGTGCTGGCGACATTTGCGCCAACTTGCCGCTCTCCTATCCGGTACGTGGTATCATTCCGAAAATCGACTACCCTCAGTTCGTTGCTGATCTTGGCAGGTTGGTTAGCATTCAGACTGATCAGAGCATCATCAAAACCGTCCTGGTTGTAGTCAAACGCGAGCGGGCTGCTTTCCTGAAAACTGCCCAGTGAATCCCGAAATACCACCTGACCGGTTTTTCCGTCAACCATCAGCTGTACGGACTGATTCAGTTTGGGCCAGGCACCAATCCCGTAATTTGTAAAGAAATCCGGCACCTCATCATCCGTAAAAAAACCGACTGCCGGCGAACCATACGCTTCGGTTTGAGGCACACTCACCCGCCAGAGCACCTGCTGCGTTTCGCCATCAATGGCAATCATTCGCCCGTTGACAGAATTAGCCACAATATCCAGGATGCCATCTTGCGTAATATCGGCCAAAACCGGCGGGGCTACGAACCCTTTCTCATACCCCGGCTCCAGCTGTTTCGCCCGCGACAGATCATTTTTCAACACATCACTCAGCAGAGCTTTGTAGAGACTACCTTTGAGGGTCTCTCCACCCGTTCCGAAAATAACCGACAGCTTGCCGTCCTGCTTAAAGTCCGCAACCACCACCGACATGTAAATCTCGAAACCGTCGGGCATGGTAGCTGCGGCCAGCCGTTTCCCGGTGGCGCTGCTCACCACCAGTAGCCGCCCCGGAGGCCGCTTTGGATCGTAGGGCAGTGCTTTAACGTATCCACCGGCGGCAACGAGCAGGTCGTCAAGCCCATCGTTATCCTGATCGGGAATAAATTGAGGGTTGAAGAAGTTGTAGGTACCGGAGTCGCTCGGCGTTCGGTTATCGGAGTTGGTAAAATAATCCCAGATGATATCGCCGTCTTCGCCATCAATGGCCTTCAGTTCGGCGGCCCGCCCACCAATGAAGACATCGGGAATACCATCGCGGGTAATGTCGTGAAACAACGGAGAACCAAAAATTTGGTCCCGCGCCCGAACGCTCCAAAGCAGTTGACCGTTTGCACCGTCAACGGCAATAATGGCCGAATCGCTCGTCCGGAATTCGACGCTGCCCGCCCCCATAACAAGATCCAGAATGCCGTCGTTGTTCAGATCGGCCATCCGGGGCGATGAAAGCGTTCCCAGCCCTTTCAAAACCGTACTCCATTCATCCCGTTTTGGGCTGGCTCCGGGCTTATTCAATGGGTCGCCCAACCACACCAGCCCTGCAACACCGACCACAGCCGCAAGCAGACAAATGGCCTTGAGGTTCATGGGCGTTAGGTTATTGAATGGATCTACGGTATAAGAGTCATTCTTACAATTTCAGGCGCTCCGCCCGGATGGGTTCGCCCCAGAACAAACCCGCTTTCTGTTCAAACTCTTCCGCCGAATCGGTCGTGTAAAAGTTCAGACTTCCTCCTTTGCTGCATTGGGCGTCGATTTCTGGATGACGCCGTAGGTAGTCCTGCAAGCTGTCGGCTACAATCTCTCCCTGACTCAGAATGGTTAGATCTTCAGGCACAAATTGCCGGATTTTGGGGAGCAAAAGCGGATAATGGGTACACGCCAGCAAAACCGCATCGATTTCCGGCGATTGATCCAGCAGGTGAGCAAGGTGCTTTTGCACAAAATAGTCTGCTCCAGGGCCGTTGTGTTCACCATTTTCAACGAGTGGCACCCACATCGGACAAGCTTCCTGATAGACTTTCAAATCCGGAAAAAACTTATCAATTTCGACCGTATAGGATTCGGACGTAACCGTACCCCGCGTCGCCAGAATACCAATATGGCCCGTTTGCGAATACTTGCCAATTACTTCCGTTGTAGGTCGGATAACGCCCAAGACGCGCCGGTCGGGGGCAATGGTGGGCAAGTCAAGTTGCTGAATATTTCGCAACGCCTTCGCCGAAGCCGTGTTACAGGCCAGAATAACCAGCCGGCATCCCATTGCAAACAAGTGCTGGACACACTCAAGTGTGTAATGGTAGACGGTTTCGAAGGAACGCGTTCCGTAGGGAGTCCGGGCGTTGTCGCCCAGGTACGCATAATCATACTGCGGCAATTGCCGAACAATGGATTTCAGGACCGTTAGGCCGCCGTAGCCGGAATCGAATACGCCAATGGGTTGGGTTGATGACATGCCGCAAAGATACGGTTTCTGTCACTTCTTCATATTCGTATCTGGGCTGGAAGCGGCCGTAGCAGCTTTCTGCTTGGCTTCCTCTTTGGCCCGACGCCGGAAGAAACCGCGAAACAGAAAGTTGTGTTGCAGGGCCTCCATGTTTTCGTCCAGTTTCTGGCTGCTCGTTTCCAGGTTATGAATCGTGCTTTTCAGATCGCGGTTGACCACTTCGTCGTTGAGCAACGAACCAAGCGCATTGTTGTTGCTGTTGAGCTTTTCCGTCGCCCGTTTGACGTTATCTGTGGCTTCAACCGCCGTGTTTGATACCGACCGCAGCCGCGCCGACGATGCCCGCAAATCCCGGACAATGATCGTGTCGGACACCAGATCATTCGCCAGCGTGCCTTTGGCATTGAGCTTAGCCGCAAACTGGTTTAACGATCCCGATGCCGCCGTCAGCGATTTAGTTACCTGGGCCGCACTGCTCGAAGCCTGCTGCAGGTTAGCCATTGTGTTTTTGAAACGGGTAGCCACGGTCGAATCCCGCAATACCGCTCCGGCAACGCCTTTGCCTTTCAGCACTTCGTCCAGAATCTTTTTGGCATCACTTGTTACCCGGAGCAGGTTGTTGTTGTTGGCCTGAAGGGTCGTCATGATTTCTTCGGTATTCAACGCGGCTTTGGAGTGCAGAATATCGCCGTCCTCCACGGTTTCGGCGTTGGTGCTTCCGCCCACAATTTCAACAATTTTATTCCCGATCAACCCGTCGGTACTCAGGGCCGCCAGCGCATCTTTGCGGATGTATTGCTGAACGGATTCTTCAATGTTCATGGTCACTTCGACCTGGGAGTTGCCGTAAAACTGAATCCGGCGAACGGTGCCGATCTTGACCCCGGAAAACCAGACATTGGCCCCGGACTGTAAGCCCCCGACGTTGTTGAAAATAGCATTTACCCGAATGCTTTTAACAAAGCGTTTCTGCTGCCCACCGAGTACCATGATTCCGGTCACCAGAATCACGATTCCGATAAAAACAAAAATACCGACGTATACCGCCCGTTTATTTTCTGCTGCTTTCATTGTGTTTCTTGTTAGGTATGGAAGGGATTTTTACGGTTTACAGTTGGCGGCTTACGGATTTTCCTGACCCGATAACTCGCTGGTTATAAACTTAAAAACATAGACCTTTGATCTTATAACTTATTAATCAACAAAGTTGTATTCATAAAACTGTTTTACACGCTCATCGTTTGAATCACTGAAAACTTCCTCGAATGTTCCCTGTTTTTCAAACCGCCCGTCCAGCAGCATCGCAATCCGGTCGCCAACGGTTTTGGCGCAGGTTAAATCGTGCGTAATAATGATGGAAGACGTGTTGTGGCGTTCCTGGACTTCATTGATGAGATTATTGATCTCATTGGACGTAATCGGATCAAGTCCCGCCGTTGGCTCATCGTAGAGCATGATTTCGGGTTTCAGAATCAATGTCCGGGCAATCCCGATCCGTTTCCGCTGTCCACCCGACAGCTCTGAGGGCATCTGATTGATGGTCTGGCTCAGCCCAACATCTTCCAGGGCTTCTTCAACCGCCTGATTGATATCGGCGCGGCTCAGGTTCCGGACGTTCCGGATAAGCGGAAACTCCAGGTTTTCGCGCACCGTCATACTATCATACAACGCACTGCTCTGGAATGAAAATCCTAATTTCAGCCGCAGCGCGTCCAATTCGCGTTTGTTCAACTGACGAACGTTTTCGCCCAACACATTGACCGTTCCCTGATCCGGTTCCAGCAACCCGGCAATAATTTTAATCAATACCGACTTCCCCGTACCCGAACGCCCCAGTACTACCAGGTTTTCGCCCTGGTACAGGTCTAGATCAACCCCCTTAAGCACATGCAAATCGCCAAACGAAATTTTCAGATCGCGGAGAACGATAACGGATTCTTTCGGCTGATTGACCGTTTTTTTCGTATTCATGCGTTACGCAGCGCGGATGGCGTTTATGATTTGGAGAAACAACAGCTCTTCGATAAAAACCAGAAACATGGAAGTTACCACAGACGAGTTGGCGGCTTTGCCAACGCCTTCCGTTCCTTTCGACGAGTTATAGCCTTTGTAACACCCTACAATGCCAATCGTAAATCCGAAAATGATGGCTTTAATGACGGTTGAGTTAATGTCCAGGAAGCTGATCGAGCTGAAAAACGTCTCGATAAAGGACATAAAACTGGTTTTCTCGTTCTGAGCCACGTTGACGTAAGAGCCTAAAACACCGAGAAAAACAAAAAACATGGCCAGCGTCGGAATCATGAAAGTGGTAGCAATGACGCGCGTCACGACCAGGAATTTAAACGGGTTGGTTCCCGACACTTCCATGGCTTCGATTTGCTCCGTGACCCGCATCGATCCCAGTTCGGCGCCAATATTGGACCCCACCCGCCCGGATGCGATCAAGGCTGTTACCAGCGGAGCCAGCGCCCGAACCAAGGCAATGGAAATCAGTGAAGGCAACCAGGATGTTGCACCAAACGTAGCCAGTGACGGACGAGACTGGTTGGTAAATACAATACCGGTGATAAAACCGGTTAGCGAAATCAGCGGCAACGATCGAACGCCCACTTCATAACACTGCCGGACAATTTCTTTGCCCTCGTAGGGAGGAACAAATACTTCTTTGAAAAACTGGATGATAAACGACGCTACATCGCTTAAGGCCAGAAACATGCGGTCGAGCCGCCGGGAAACGACCGGTTTGGCGGTCGAATCATTTTTTGAGGAGGTGCTGGCTTGCATTAATGTACTTACGGTATTTAATGTATCATTGGTCGATCTCCACGTTTACAATTTATAGGCATCTGTTTTTCAAATGATTACTCAAAAACGATGAGCCATAAACGATAAACTTTTTTTTGCACTCCTTAATAACTGGTTTTGCCAATACAAGGTTAGATTTTATTAGATTTGGGATTCGAAAATCATGAAATACCTGCGTATCTTCCTTCGGGTCCTGCTGGGCCTGTTCGTGTTCATCCTTTTGTTTCTGGCTGTTAGCATCGCGCCAGTCAGCAACACCCCATACCAACAAACCGACTACTACGCTCACACCCGCCAACGGCTTTCACAGCTACCAACTCCGCCAGCGCCCCAAACCGGTTTGCTGGCTGGCTGGGCTAAAGTCAACTTAACACCGTCGTTCACAACTCCAACGGGCGGCTACGGTGTTCGAAGAGGAGAACATTGGAAAACCGTCAGTGATTCCATCTACGTCCGTACCATCGTGCTCACCAACGGGAGTACCAAAGTGGCCGTTGTTGCACTGGATTTGCTCATCACTCCACCCACCGTAACAGAACAACTCAAAAAAAGATTGCCCGAAATCGGTTTCCGGTGGGAGAATTTGTTCACGGGTGCCATCCACAGCCACAACAGCCTCGGGGGTTGGGCTCCCGGATTGGTCGGCGGCTTGTTTGCGGGGGAGTTCGATCAGCGGGTTGTCGATCACATTACGAACGCCATCCTGACATCAATTACACGGGCACAGCAGCAACTGGCTCCGGCAGAAGTTGGCTTTTCGCAGATTGCCGCCAACGACTTGGTTTACAACCGCATGAACGACGAAGGCAAAGTTGACGGCACCATCCGGCTACTAAAACTTCGAAAGAAAACCGGCGAATCGGCCCTGCTGTGCACTTATGGCGGCCACGCCACAATTTTCCGTGCGCACGACGCCCAGTACCTCAGTCGTGATTATCCGGGCGTGCTGGTCGATCAGCTCGAAAAACAATCGGGAAATTTTGTCGCTTTTATGGCCGGATCCGTGGGCAGCACCGGCTCAAAAGCAAAAGAACAAAAGACGGTTTTTGCCACCATTCGAACCTACGCCGATAGCCTGACCAACCGGATTGTGCCCACGTTGCCCCAGCTGCGGACAAAGCCAGACAGCACACTGGAAATGCTGACACTACCGCTGGAATTACGTGAACCCCACGCCCGCGTTGCCGACGACTGGCGCGTCAGAGGATGGTTATTTCATTCCGTCTACGGCGATTACCCGTCCGACCTGAAAGCCCTGCGGATTGGGCAGACGGTTTTGCTCGGTACACCCTGCGATTTTTCGGGCGAACTGGTAGCCGACCTGACCCGCCAGGCAAACCAGAAAGGGCTGAATCTGATGGTAACGAGCTTCAACGGCGGGTATGTTGGCTACATAACCCCGGATAAGTACTACCATCGACAGGCCTACGAAACACAGACGATGAACTGGTTCGGCCCGCAGAATGGAGCCTATTTTGTGGAAATGATGAAAGGGTTGCTGGCCCGTTTGTAGCGCGGACGGTTTACGGCAGAGCTTCCCACCAATGCCCGGTCGGCAACGGTGAGTCCAGCACAACGACTTCACCAATCCGGGGTGTGGCAACCTGCGTACCCAGCTCTGCCGATTTTTTCAGGAGCCGCTGAATGGGGTCCCGCCAGGTGTGCAAAGCCAAGTTAAATTTGGCCCAGTGGATCGGAATGAGCAGATCGGCCCGAACGTCCAGCTGCGCCTGCGCCGTTTGTTCCGGCATCATGTGAATATCGATCCAGTCTTCGTTATAAGCCCCGCATTCCAGCAATGCAACATCGAACGGGCCGTACTTTTCGCCCACGGTTTTCAGTCCGGGATAATAACCGGTATCTCCGCCGTAATACACCCGTTTTTTCGTACCCAGCAACGCCCACGAACACCAGAGTGTGCCGTTGCGGTTTGTAAGACCACGACCGGAGAAATGCCGGGCCGGTGCGCAAACCAGCGTCAGGTCGCCCATTTTGGCCGATTCGTGCCAGTCCAGTTCGGTAATCTGCTCCGGAGCAATGCCCCATTTTTCCAGGTGTGCCCCGACGCCTAGTGGAACAAAAAACTGCTTGACTTTGCCTTTTAACCGCGTGAAGGTGCCGTAATCCAGATGATCGTAATGATCGTGCGAAAGCAGGACGGCGTCTACGTGCGGCAACTCATTCACGTCCATATAATGGTTATACAAAAACCGCTTCGGGCCACTGAAAGACGCAAAAGATGCTCGTTCGCCAAATACCGGATCGGTTAGCAAGGTTTTTCCCTGAATACGAATAAGCAGCGACGAATGCCCAAACCAGCTGATGGCAACCTGATTAGAGTCACCATTCCCCTCAAAAACTGCAGCATCAAACGGTACGGTTTGAATGGTATCGGTTGGCTCGGCGCCCGGCACACCCGTCAGCATCTTCCAAGTAGCCGGCACCATTTTGCTCAAGGATAGATCAAGCGTGGTTGGCACCAGATTCTGGAACGTACCGTCCTTGTAATTGGGCGACGCCTGGATCCGTTTCAGCCGCTCGCCGGTCGCGTTGGCCCCAAATTGGGGGGAAAGGTTAACAAAGGCAACAACGCCAAGAATCAGCAGGACCAAAAGTGAAACGATAACGAGGGCCATTTTTTTGAAGATTTTTTTCATACGGTGGAGGGTGCAGTACCTCTTTCGGAGCGGAGAACAACGGTATTGATCAGGGAGTTCCGAGACACAAAACTTCCTGGCCTCCTTTATAAAAACGAATCCGCCCACTCTGGAGTAGGCGGATTCGTGATGGCTCGAGTATGATTTCTGCTAAATGATTACCGAACGCGGTTAAATACGAACAGATCGGCAAACACCCATTTGCCCCCCTCCTGCTTGCCGCGCTGGATAACCAGCTGATTGTCCGACCGTTTTTCGTAGATAATCCGAACCTGGCCGTCCGACTTTTCAAACAACACCTGGTTTTTCTTGGCTTCGATGAACGAATACCGATCCGACTGGTCTTTTTCTTCTGACCCAATCAGCCCTGGTTTGAAATGCTTCACCAGAACAATCGGACCTTTTTCCGTCTGTTCGAAGATCAGCATCTCGTACATCGTCACTTTATTATCCTTCATCATGCGCATGAATCCGGGCAGGTTATCACCTTCGGGGGCAGCCCAGGCAGCATCGATCGGCCCGCCATTGAACGTTCCTCGCCAGCGCCCTTCCATGAAACTGACATCGGCCAGTGATCCTTTCTGGGCCTGTGCCGCCAAATTGATTACTAAACTAAAAACGATGAAAAATAACGCAAAACCGTGCGGTTTGCCAAGGCGGAAGTTTGTAAACAGGTGCATGGGAATAGTTTTAAAGGGTAGCAAGATACCGGATTTGGTGAAAAAAGGGTAAGAATCTTGAAAAAAGAAGCATCCGGACGCCCACCTTCTTTCTTCTTTCCTTACGATTTGCTTTTTTGAGTGCTACTAAAAAATTGCTGGCTATTACCCATTCCGACCCTCACCCGTATGATCATGCACAAAATCAGCGCAAAGCGATGCCAGCGGTTTATTACCGCCGTCGTTTGCGGTTTATGGATTGGCCTTTGGCCCGCAATTGCCCAGCCTCTCCGGACCAGTCCCTATGACTTGCAGTTTTCCCAATTACCCACGCGCTGGGACGAAGCACTGCCGCTCGGCAACGGCGTACTGGGAAGCCTGATCTGGCAGAAAGAGAACCGGTTACGGTTTTCGCTTGATCGGGTAGACTTGTGGGATTTACGGCCCATGAAGGGGCTCGACCGGCCCGAGTTCAGTTACCGCTGGGTACAGGAGCAGGTCCTGAAAAAGGAATACAAAATTGTTCAGGACTATTTCGATAAACCGTACGATCAGGAACCGGGCCCGACCAAGATTCCGGGGGCGGCACTGGAATTTAACACCCAATCGTGGGGGGCGGTCCAGTCGGCCCGTTTGCTCATTGAAGACGCCATTGCGGAAGTGAAATGGCAAAATGGAACGGTTTTACGCACCTTCGTTCATGCAACCGAACCGGTCGGCTGGTTTCGGTTTGAGCAGCTTCCCCGAAAAGCATCTCTTGAATTGCTTCCCCCTTCTTACGGCAAATCCGTTCAGAAAAAGGCCGAGAACGCCGTGGTCGATGGCGATGACCTGGTACGGTTGGGATACACGCAGGGAAAAGTGGTACGGCAAAAGAACCGAATTACATACCATCAGGAAGGCTGGGGCGGTTTTTCGTACGACGTAACGGTGCAATGGAGCCAGCAGGGCAATACGCTGGAAGGCACCTGGACCATCACCTCCGATTATCCCGAGAAAAAGAAAAGACTTGTGCCGGTCAGCCCCGTCAGCCGAACGTATGCCGCAGACCTGGCGTCGCACCGAAGCTGGTGGCAACGGTTTTGGTCGAAAGCGTCGATCCAGGTGCCGGATTCGTTACTTCAAAAACAGTGGCATCTGGAAACGTACAAGTTTGGCGCTACCGCCCGGGCCGATGCGCCCCCCATTTCGCTGCAAGCCGTCTGGACTGCCGACAACGGTCGAATTCCGCCCTGGAAAGGTGACTACCACCACGACCTGAACACGCAACTAAGTTACTGGCCCAGCTACAGTGGAAACCACCTGGAAGAAAGCATCGGCTATCTCAATCACCTGGACGAGAATTTGCCCGTTTACCGCGCCTACACTAAACGGTATTTCAACACCGACGGCATTGCTGTCCCCGGTGTTACCACACTGACGGGCAAGGAGATGGGCGGGTGGATTCAGTATTCGCTCTCACCCACGGTTTCGGCCTGGCTGGCCCATCATTACTATTGGCACTGGCGCTACAGCGAGGACGAAATTTTTCTGCGGCAGAGAGCCTATCCCTGGCTCAAAGGCGTGGCCCAGCACCTGGAACAGCTAACGGTTTTGGATGCAACAGGCAAACGGAAGCTCCCGATCAGCTCCAGCCCCGAAATAAACAACAACAAACTCGAAGCCTGGTTTCTGACCAATACCAATTACGATCTTGCGCTGATGAAGTTTGTGTTTAAAGCCGCTGCGGAGATGGCCACGGTGTTGGGTAACAACACTGACGCCCGGCACTGGCAGGAAATTCAGCAACAATGGAGTGATTTTGCGCTCAGCGATCAGAACGAACTCATGTTTGCGGCTAGTTTGCCGTATAACGAGTCGCACCGCCATTTTTCGCACCTCATGGCCATTCATCCACTGGGCCTGATTCGGTGGGAAGATGGGCCAGCGTCGCAGCAGATTATCCGCAATTCGCTGGCATTACTTGATCGCGTCGGGCCGGATTGGTGGTGCGGGTATTCCTACGCCTGGCTGGGCAGCCTCAAAGCCCGGGCCAAAGACGGCGCGGGTGCCAGCAGTGCGTTACGCACCTTTGCCTCCGCCTTCTGTTCCGTAAATTCTTTTCATTTGAACGGCGATCAGACTAAATCCGGCAAATCAAAATTTACGTACCGACCCTTTACGCTGGAAGGCAATTTTGCCTTTGCCTCCGGCTTACAGGAGATGCTGATTCAGAGCTACGCCGGTTTTATCGAGGTTTTTCCCGCCATTCCCGACGATTGGCGCGATGCCCGTTTCACCAATTTACGAACCGAAGGTGCTTTTCTGGTCAGCGCAACCAAAAACAATGGTCTGGTGAAAGAAGTGATGCTTACGGCGGAAAAAGGAGGAACAACATCGTTGAAATTGCCCTTTCCAACTTACGCTGTTAAATCATCGGAACGGGCAACCCTTACTCCCGCAGCAGACGGTTTTGTGGTCGTAACGATGCAACCGGGCGGCTCCATTGTTTTGGTTGCCCCCTAAACCTTAGTTGTCTTTTCGGCGGGTCGAATCCCTTTTTTCCAGTGTAGCACCCACGCCAAAGGCATTCGGATCGCTCGGCGGAACCACGCGGATTTTGCGCTTTCCGCGCCCTTCGCGCGGACTGATAACCGTACCCGGCGTTGACAGGGGCTCCGCAGCGGGGGCGGTCATCGGAACACTGTTTGAAGGTGTTACAATCGGGGCAATCGTGGTGGGTTTCTGCTGATTTATTTGACGGGCCGTATCGCTCTGGCCAAAACACCAGACGGCGGAAAAACTAAATGCAAGGAGACACAAAACCGGGCGCATAATAAAGATCATTTATTTACTGAAACGAATTACACAGGCATTTGTTAAAAGCAACGGCGCAATGCGTCAGCCAATAGGTTCAGAGGAATAATCGCTCCATCTAAAAACCGTTTAATCTATGAAATACAACCTACTAGGAAACACAGGTTTGCTGGTTTCTGAACTCTGCCTGGGAACGATGACGTTTGGCGGGCAAGGTGCCATGTGGAAAAACATTGGCCAGCTCGATCAGAAACCGGTCGATGAGTTGGTGAAACGCTCCATCGATGCCGGTATTAATTTCATTGATACCGCCAATGTTTATTCCGAAGGCGTATCGGAAGAGTTGACCGGACAGGCCATTCATAACCTCGGCCTTAACCGGGATGATCTGGTGATTGCGACCAAGGTTCGGGGCAAGATGGGCGAAGGGCCGAATCAGATCGGTCTGAGTCGTAAACACATTGTACAACAAGCCGACGAAAGCCTGCGCCGGTTGAAAACCGACTACATCGATCTGTACCAGATCCACGGTTTTGATTTTCTGACGCCCTTGGAAGAAACCCTTCGTGCGCTCGACGATCTGGTGCGTAGCGGGAAAGTCCGTTACATTGGTTGCAGTAATCTCGCGGCCTGGCATCTGATGAAAGCCCTGGCCTATTCCGAGCACAAAGATTTGGCGCGCTTCGTTTCACTCCAGGCGTATTACACAATTGCAGGCCGTGATCTGGAACGCGAAATTGTTCCGTTGTTACTCGATCAGAAGGTCGGTTTGATGGTCTGGAGTCCGTTGGCGGGCGGTTTTCTGAGTGGCAAATACGGGCGTAACAAAAATCCGGAGGAAGCCCGGCGGCTGAATTTTGACTTTCCACCCGTCAACAAGGAAAAAGCCTTCGACATCATTGACGTCATGGAACCGATTGCCACCGAAAAAGGCATTTCGGTGGCTCAGGTTGCCCTGGCCTGGCTGTTGCACCAACCCGCCGTTACCACGGTTATCATCGGAGCCAAAAACCCGGATCAGCTGGACGACAACCTGAAAGCCGTTGATGTTGTTTTGAGTAGCGACGACCTGAAAAAGCTGGACGAAGTCAGCAAACTGGCTCCGGAATACCCCGGCTGGATGGTTGAACGACAGGCTGGGGATCGGAAAAAATACATCGGATAATCAATAAAAAAGGCCGGAGTTTCCGGCCTTTTTTATAACGTAGCAGTTTGTTCTTTGCTTAATTCATAACAACCAACCGTGTAGGTACTTCGACGGCTTCCGGTCCCAGATTTACTTCTTTGCGAATGCTGCCTTCTTTGGATTTCACTTCCAGCTCGTAGGTTCCGTCGGCAAGGTCCGCAACGTTCAGTTTGACGGCGTACTTCTCATCTTTTTTACCCACCATTTGCCGGAAAAGGACCCGGTTCTTTTTATCGCGCAGCAGTATTGTCACTGGCTCCGCCGACGTTTTGGCAACGGCCACCCGGATTTCGTTTTTAACAGTTACATAAGCACTGGCGTCGAACGAAAGGTTCTTGGGCGTTACAGCAGGATCAACGGATGTTGTGCTCAGGATAGCAGTGCAGATCAGGTTACTCAGAAGATTCATCATCGTATTTGTTGTTTAGTATGTCCGCTGTTGCGGTATGTTGTTTAAGAGTAGTATCGTTGTTTACGTATTCGTCTATCTATATACCAACGCCGTGCCAGCGCACACCAAAATCTATAAGTCATTACTAATCAGCACACTAAAATCTTTTACACTTTTTGCCGGTGTACGAAGCCGGACACTTTCTGTTCAATTGCGGACAAAAGTGTACGGTTTTTAAACAGCCCCTCATTTTATTGCTTGTAAAAGCATTAACTTTCGACAATTCTATCTTAATCGCTCCGAAAACATCATTACAGAGTATGAAAAAAATCATTCTGAGCCTGGCAGTTTCGCTTGCAACCGTTGGTTATTCATCGTTAGCATCAGCAGCTTTACCTGCTTTTCCGACAATCAGCCCGTTGTTCCAGGCCAAAACCGATTCCACTGTAGCGCTGCTTGATAAAGCAGTTGCCGCCAATGCCAAAGGTGACAAAGCCGGAACCGTAAAGGCCCTGGAAGCCGGAACCGCGGCCCTCGAAACGGAAGCAAAAAGCAGCACCGGCAGTTTGAAAGACAAATTGTTGGGCCAGGTAGGCAACCTGAAAAAACTTCTCCCACTGGCGCAGAGTGGGTTGCTCAAAGGCAATGTGTTGCAAAAAGCCGTGAGTTTAGCCAAGATGGCCCTCGGTGCCAATCAGATTGACAAGCTCATGGGGGGCAGCAACCTGATCTCGAAAGTGAGCGGTTTGACCCAGAACCTGAACCTGGTCAAAACAGGCCTTTCCGCACTGGGCGGAAGCAGTGCCAGCAGTGGTAATTCGCTCATTACTTCCGCGCTGGGCGGTCTGTCGAAACTCAGCAAAGGAGGGGTAGCCGCCAAGGCCGCCGAACCTGCCGTGAAAGGACAACTGGACGGCGTCCTGTCGTTTGTAAAAGGAGTATTGTAAGAAAATGGCACAAAAAAGCCCGGTGCAGACGCCCCGGGCTTTTCCAGTTCAACTCTAACCCTTAAACACACACAAACAATAGTGTTGATGATTCACAAGACCGCTCAGTTTGCCAGTCCATAGCTATTTCATCTATGTTATTGCCCAATCGCAAAGGAGTAGCCGATGGATGCGCTAAGACCCCGGTTGCGGATGGGAAGCTGAATAATCGGTAAATCGTACTGGCGGGAAAAACCGTGTTCATACCGCGCTTCGAAAAAAATCTTGCCCGGTCCTGCGTCGGCGCTTAAACCCAGGCCCCCAATGGCACTGAAATCCCAGCGGTTGTAGCTGATTGTATTCATATTCATGCTAACATCCATCGGTTTGCTCCGGAAAATACCGCTCGTCCGGGTCCGGATACGCCCGTCCACTGCGTAACCAGCCGCTCCCCCCGCCAATAAATACACTTGTACCGGCCCTTCATTCAGGTTGATTTTGGCCAAAACCGGCAATTCAATGTAACGGGTTTGATACGACACACGCGCTCCAAAAGGAAGATTAACGTTTCCAATGGGTAGGTTAAACCCTTCGTTAATTACAAAACCCTTCTGTATATACGAGATCTCGGGGCGGATGCTTACGCGCTCACTAACCGGCACTTCGAGGAATAGCGCCCCGGCTGGGCCAGGAGATAAACGAAACGTGGGCGAAAAGTTGTCTAAAAATTCGGGTTTGGAAACGGCTCCCCAGTTAGCGCCTGCCCGAAAACCCACCTGAACCTGAGCGGATACGGTTTGAATGAATAAAAAGCTCAGCGTCACTATTCCTGCCAGCGTCAATCGTTTCATGATCAAAAAGATAAGTTGGTTTGTCCCGCCAAACCCAGCCAGCAAGGCCCTACTGCCTGGTTTAGCAATTTGTACCTTGGACACACCTCGATCACAAAGGATTAATGCACCTTGTTTTTTTATGGCAATTTATTTACAGCACAATGATTATCAAGGCGTTCTTGGATTAGAAAACATTGTATTGCCTTTTTGGCTTTACTAACTGATCCGTCAACCCACAAACCATGACTTTTTTACGTCCAACCCGTTATAGCTTTCTGCCCCGCCCCCTCGACCAACTGGATTTTTTGGGAATTTTTGAGAAAGACCCGTTTGGTAACTCGTTGCTGATTAAGCGTATGCTGATGGCCGCGGTGGGTGGAGCCACGTATTTCCGGTACACGCTTTACAATAAATTGCACATCGAAGGAACTGAGCACCTGGCAAAATTGCCCGTCAACAACGTGCTTTTCCTCTCCAATCATCAGACGTATTTCGCCGATGTTATTGCCTTCTACCACATTTTTTGCAGCGTTAAATGGGGTTTTCGAAATTCAATCATCCCGCCCGTTTACCTGCTCTCACCCCGCGCCCGTAGTTATTACGTAGCCGCCAGCGAAACCATGAAAGGGGGGGTGGTGCCACGGGCCTTTGCACTGGGCGGAGCCATCCAGGTTGAACGGTCCTGGCGGGCCAAAGGTGAAGATATTAAACGAGAAGTAGACCATACCGCCAACGAGCGCATTGCGCTGGGTCTGGAACACGGCTGGGTGGTCAGCTTTCCGCAGGGAACCACCAGCCCGTATGCCCCTATTCGCAAGGGCACGGCTCATATTCTGAAGAGTACCAATCCGATTGTTATTCCGGTGGTCATCAACGGTTTTCGGCGCGCATTCGATAAAAAGGGTTTGCGGCTGAAAAAGCAGCATACGAAGCTCAGTGTACGGTTTAAACCACCGCTGGCGTATGATGTAGAGGAACCGGTCGAATCGTTGATCGACAAAGTGCGGGAAGCCATCGAGCAGGAGCTTCCGAAAGAAAAGCTGACGTGGCTCTAAAAGCGGGGAACGCCTTTAGGCCACTTGCTTATCTTAGTCCAAAATCCAGCGAAAAAGCAGGTATAATGTAAAAGAGAGTGTGACCGAAACGGGCAGCGTCATCACCCAGGCCAGGGCAATATTCCGAACCGTTCCGCCCTGCAGGTTTTTAATCCCTTTGCTGGCGACCATACTACCGGCAATACCCGACGACAGCATATGTGTGGTACTGACCGGGGCTTTATACAAAGTGGCCAGGGCAATGGTAGTAGCCGCAACCAGCTCCGCCGAAGCGCCTTGCGCGTACGTCAGGTGCTGTTTTCCGATCTTTTCGCCAATGGTAACCACGATGCGCTTCCAGCCGACCATCGTTCCCAGACCGAGCGAAAGGGCAATCATCAGGATCACCCAAAGAGGTGCATAATCTGTAAAGCGTCGTAAACCGCCTTTCTCGTTCAAATTGGCGGTCAAGGTGCTGATATCGGCCGAACTCAGTTCTACATCCTCGCTTTCGATCAACTTCTTCACGTTGTTGTTGATCAGCAGCAAATCCCGGCGAATCTGTAACCGTTCTTCCGCCTTGAACTTGCCGTTTTCCAGGGGCTGGCTGGTAATCTGCTGCAACTCTGCAAGCTCGGTTTTTGTGCCTGACAACCGTCTGCGATCCGCATCCGACAAACCGACGCTGTCGATTTTATTCACAATCTGAGAAATCTGCACCAGATTGCCGCGCATTGTAGTGGGGTCAATGTTGTTATTGAGCGAAAAATAAGCGGGCGTAATCCCGATCAGAATCAACATAACCAGCCCGACTCCTTTTTGCCCGTCATTGGATCCGTGGAAAAAACTAACCCCGGTACAGGTCAGAATCAGAATGGAGCGAATCCAGGTAGGCGGTGGCGCATTTTTCTTAGGCTCTTTAAAGAGGTCTTTGTTACCCACCAATCGGCGCAGCAGGAACATTAAAATAATGGCCAGGCTAAAACCGATGAGCGGAGACAGCAGCAAGGCTTTCCCGATTTTTTCGGCTTCTTCCCAGTTGACGCCACCGCGCTCACCGGTTGTGCCCATGGTGGAGAAAGCCAGACCAACGCCCAGAATCGACCCAATGAGGGTGTGTGAACTGGAGCTGGGCAACCCAAAATACCAGGTCCCTAAATTCCAGATGATGGCACTAAACAGCAACGCCAGTACCATCGCAATACTGTGGTAGACGTTCTGATCGACCAGTAATTCGACGGGCAGTAAATTAACAATACCCATCGCAACGCCAATCCCCCCGAGCAATACCCCTACAAAATTGCAGATACCTGACCAGACAACGGCTACATTGGGTTTCAGGGAGTTGGTATAAATAACGGTAGCAACGGCATTGGCCGTATCGTGGAATCCATTGACAAATTCAAACGCGCAGGCAGCAAATAGACAAAGAGCGAGGAGGATGAAAATATCCGTTTCTAATCCGAACATGCAGATACAAGTCTGTGGTAATGAGTTTTGGTAAAAACTCACGCAATTATGACTCAAAAGTACGGTAAACTTTCGAGCGCAATGTTAACTAAATGTTAAGCAATAACCGTCAAGGTTTGCAAAATTGTATTAATTGGTACTATACATAGATGTCTTTGCAACTTGGTAAGGCCACAGTGCTGATCAGACAATTTATTGCTTTCCAGCTAATTGCCCGCAAGCTGCATCAATGTCTTTTCCACGACTTCGCCGGATGTTAACCACCACCCCGCGCTCTTCCAGAAAACCGGCGAACTGATCCAGCTTGTCGGCTTCGGTATTGCGGAAATCCGCTTCGGCAATCGGATTGTACTCGATAATATTGACCTTGGCCGGAACCTTCTTCGTAAACTGCCACAACTCCTTGGCGTCCTGCAGGGTATCATTGAAGTTGTTGAAGACGATGTATTCGAAGGTAACGCGCGTACCGGTTTTTTTGTAGAAATAATTCAGGGCTTCGGCCAGCGCGGGCAGCGAATTACTTTCGTTGATCGGCATGATCTGGTTCCGCTTGTCGTCGTTGGCCGCGTGGAGCGAAAGCGCCAGGTTGAACTTCACCTGATCATCGCCCAGCTTTTTGATCATCTTGGCAATGCCCGCCGTCGAAACCGTAATACGCCGGGCCGACATGCCCAATCCGTTCGGCGAGGTAATCCGCTCAACCGACTCCAGCATATTGGTGTAATTCAGTAACGGTTCGCCCATGCCCATGTAAACAATATTAGTCAGGCCAGTTGCGTAAGCCTCTTTAGCCTGCTGGTCGATGGCCACCACTTGATCCACCATTTCACTCGCTTCCAGATTCCGTTTGCGGTCCATGTAGCCCGTAGCGCAGAATTTACAGGTCAGCGAACAACCCACCTGCGACGAAATACAGGCCGTCATTCGGTTGTCCGGTCCGTCGCTACGGTCGTCTTTCCGCAGGGCCGGAATCAAGACCCCCTCCACCAGGTTTCCGTCAAACAGCCGGAACGACGATTTAATGGTGCCATCGGCGCTTTGTTGCTGCCGGGCAACGGTCAGTGTCCGAACTTCAAAATGCTCCGCCAGCAATTGCCGCGTCTTGAGCGAAAGGTTGGTCATCTCGTCGAACGTCCGAACCGATCGTTTCCAGAGCCATTCCTGGATCTGTTTGGAGCGAAAACCCTGTTCCCCGTGACCGGTCAACCAGGTTTTCAGTTGTTCTTCATTGAGTTTTCGTATGTCCTGCTTCGTGGTTATCATCCTTCTTTATCTGCACGTTCCGCCTTAAGGCCGTCCGTTTCGTCATCGGACCAGCTTCGCGAGAACTCTTCTTTTTGTTTACGAATCCAGTTTGTCCCCACCGGAATCCAGCCGGACGTCACATCCATGACTTTGGGCGCGATGGGTTTTACAACCGGATAGAGGTACGTTTCCTGCGTGTGTTTAACGGGCATACGTATTCCCATCCACGTTAACAACCAGAGCATTACACTAATTCCGAAAACCCAGGTAAAAATTCCAACAGCGGCTCCTGCCATGCTATCGAATGTTCCCAGCAGCGTATATCGCAGGGAGTTTCGCAGGGAAAACCCCATCCGATTAATCAGAAAAACCGTTGGGAAAAAGATAACGGAAAAGCCCATCCAGGGCAACAGCCGCCGGGCCAGCTCCATGCTGATGTAGGGGGCCAGCAAGTCAATGCCAAAACCCAGAAACTTAAAGCCCACGATCATCGCAACGATAAATGCCACAATGGCGACCACTTCCACCAGCAACCCTTTGCGGTAACCGTTGTAAGCGCCATACAGCAGCGTAATGAGAATAACGATGTCGAGGATTTTCATTTATAGTAACGAGAAAAGGATCAGAAAGGAGGAAGGAACAAGGAGCTGGTTTCTTCCTCCTTCCTCTTTCCGTTTCCTTTAGCTCAGCAAATTCTTTACCATTGCTGAAATGGCTTTGCCTTCGGCCTGTCCGGCCAGCTCTTTGGTTGCGACGCCCATCACCTTGCCAAGGTCTGCTGGTCCGGTAGCGCCCACACGGGCAATAATGTCTTGTAAACGGCTTTTCAGCTCGTCTTCTGATAACTGCTGCGGCAAATATTTTTCGATCACGGCAATTTCCGCCAGCTCGGCCTGCAACAGGTCTTCACGCCCCTGGGTGCGGTAAATGTCAGCCGAATCTTTCCGCTGCTTGACGGCTTTGGTCAGCAACTTTAGTTCGTCTTCGGGTTTCAGATCGCCCCCGGCCGATCCGTCTTTGGTTTCCTCCAGCAAAATCAGCGATTTGATGGCCCGTAACGCCCGCAGCCGATCCTGCTCCTTCGCTTTCATTGCTTCTTTAATGTCGGTATCAATTTGTTGTTTCAGCGCCATTATTTTAATTGAGAATAAAAAGTGATGAGTTAAGAGTATTTCTACTCCGGAACCAATGAATGGTTGGCAAAGTTACGAAAACAGGATGGGCTTGTTCATAATTCTTAACTCATAACTCTTCACTCTTCACTAGAAAATGACTCGTCTGAGCGTTAACATCAATAAAATAGCCACTTTACGGAATTCACGCGGTGGCAATAATCCGAATGTGGTCAGCGTGGCCCTCGACTGCGAGCGATTTGGTGCCCAAGGAATCACGGTTCATCCCCGCCCCGACGAACGGCATATCCGGTACCAGGATGTGCTGGATCTGAAAGCGGTAGTGACCACCGAATTCAACATTGAAGGAAATCCCGACGAACGGTTTATCGAGCTCGTCTCCCACGTCCGGCCCGAGCAAGTTACGCTGGTGCCCGATGCTGTCGACGCGATTACGTCCAACGCGGGTTGGGATACGATTACCCACCGCGATTACCTGAGGGAGCTGGTGAGCCGGTTCAAAGAGCTCGGCACCCGGGTTTCGATCTTTGTCGATGCCGACGAAAAAATGGTTCAGGGTGCTAAGGAAGTGGGCACCGACCGGATTGAACTCTACACCGAACCGTACGCTGCGCACTACGCCGAAAACCGCGAAACGGCCGTTGCGCCCTTTGTTCGGGCGGCCCAGTTGGCCAACGAATTAGGACTAGGAATCAACGCCGGCCATGACCTGAGTCTGGAAAACCTGCGGTATTTTAACCAAACCGTTCCTGGTTTGCTGGAAGTGTCGATTGGTCACGCCCTCATCAGCGATGCGCTGTATTTTGGACTGGAGAATACCATTCAGTTGTATTTGAAGCAATTGGAATAGAAAAGAACGGGAGCCGCATACCTCACTTCTCTTGTTTAAACTATGATTCAATCCGTTGAAACGCCAAACGCCCCGCTTCCCGCCGGGCACTACGTGCAGGCTACGGTCTGGAGCGATCTGATTTTTGTATCCGGCCAGTTGCCGATTCATCCCATCACGAAAGAAAAGAAGACGGGTTCCATCGAAGACCAAACCCATCAGGTTCTGGAAAATCTCGAAGCCATTCTGAAAGCTGCCGGGAGCGATTTATCCCACGTGCTAAAAACCACAGTTTACATCGCCGACATTACACTCTGGGATCAGGTCAACGCGATCTATGCAGACTTCTTCGGTGATCACAAACCGGCCCGCGCCGTCGTACCAACCAACAAACTGCACTACGGTTTTTTGATTGAAATCGAAGCGATAGCAGTCCGTAAAGCCCAATAGTCCCCAACCTGCCAGGTTTATCAAAACCTGGCAGGTCTCCAGGCCGGCACCATCAAAGTGAATAACTACCGCGGTATTGCCGTTTCACAAACTGGTTGGCATAATCGAAGTTGGTGATTTTCATATTGACGCCATCCCAGAACAGTTTTTTGCGCCCGGGAAAAACGTACCCTCCGCCCGTTTTAGCCTCCCGGTGCATGTAGCTACGCGTAGCCAGATTGCCCATCAGTACGGTTTCGGTCAGGGGGCCAGCCTCCTCAAACGACGAGCTAGTATACGCACCATAGCCTTGCTTGCAGGCTTTCACCCACTGCTGCTGGTGTCCTTCGGTTTTTCCTTCGACCAATGGCTTCTCGGGATCGGGCAGTTTCTTACCCTCAAACTTTTCTTCCGGAAACAGCCGCGGATTGTTCCCAAACAGTTCCGCCACCAGAATGCCTTTGCTGCCGATAAACATAATCCCGCCGTCGATGTTCGTGAATACTTTTTCGTACGGAATGCCTTCCGGTACCTGCGGACGAATGCCGCCGTCGTACCACGAAAATTTGATTTCTTTCACCTTCCGATCGTCCGACGGAAACGTCAGATGAATGACGGAAGAGGGCGGGCAAACGTCGTCATAAAAGGCTTCTTTAAAGAAATCGGAGTAGACCGATCCAACACTGCATTCCACCGAAGTCGGGTATTTCAGTTTCAGTGCCCGAAACGGTACATCCATGAAATGGCACCCCATATCACCCAGCGCACCGGTTCCAAAGTCCCAGTAACCGCGCCAGCGGGTCGGCATGTAGGCTTCGTGGTAATCCCGAAACGGAGCCGTTCCCAGCCACAATTCCCAGTCAACCTCCGACGGTACCGGCTGCGACTCGCCTTTGTCTTTCGGAGAACGAACCCCCTGCGGCCATACCGGGCGATTTGTCCAGCAATGGACGGTATGAACGTGCCCGATTACGCCCTTTTGAACCCAGGTTTCAATTTTGCGGGTATCGTCCCCGCTGCTGCCCTGATTGCCCATTTGCGTTACGACCTTGTATTTCCGGGCCGCTTCGGTCAGCATTCGGGCTTCGTAAATATCGTGCGTTAACGGTTTTTCGCAATAGATGTGCTTTCCCAACTGCATGGCCGCCATCGCAATGGGCGCGTGCATGTGGTCGGGCGTAGAGATGATGACCGCATCAAAGTTCTTCGATTCTTTGTCAAACATTTGGCGGTAATCCTTGAAATAAGGCGCTTTAGGAAACTGTGCGCGAAACTTCTTCGCCTGGCGATTATCAACATCGCAAAGCGCTACCATATGATCCGAACCGTTGTTGTATGCCAACCGAATGTTCACATCCGCTTTGCCACCACACCCCACAGCCGCGATGTTCAGTTTGTCACTGGGAGCTACAAAACCGGGGCCGCCCAACACGTGCCGCGGCACAATCGTAAATCCAGCGGCCGCCACTGCACTTCCTTGCAGGAATTTCCGGCGGGAAAAGAGCGAAGATTTCATAGTCAGAGGTTTAGGAATACAACTTATGCAACTGGCCGCTTAACTCAGCTTCTGCCCGATTTTCATCGCCAGCCCCATATCTCCCTGTACCTTGAGCTTTCCAAACATAAAAGCCGTCATGGGGTTCAGTTCGCCAGAACCCAGTTTTTGCAGATCACTCAGCGACACCTTGATGGTACTATCAGCTTCGGCATCCTCATTGGACACAATGGGTGGATTTTGCCGCCCGTCGATGTAGATAACACCCTGATCAGTAGCCAGTTTAACGGTTGCATTTAAGTCTCTTTCGGTACCAACCCGACGGCGAATCTCGTCGGTAAAATCTTGTAAATTCATGGGTGGCCAGTTTATGCTCAGAATTGGATAATAACCGATAAAACTATCCGGTTTTTTGGTAAAAGTATGCAGAATACCGAAATTTTTAGTAAGTTCAAACCCGTTAATTATCTCCTGAACGAATCTGACCTTTTTATACTGATGGAACGGCCATCCACCCTGATTGTCTGCCTGTACGGCGACCGCTTCCCCTGCATTTCTGACAATTCTGCGTATATTTACCCCAGCACTCTATACAGGCCCATTAGTTAGTACGCTCCATGTTTTTTTGTTCAGTATGTCAGGAGTTTTCTATAACCATAGTGAAGAAGCCCGGGAACGAAAGGTCCAAGGTTGTCAACCAATCAGTTAAGCCTCACGTCTGATAACTAAATTGCTCAGACACCATTCAAACGTGTATGTAGGATGCAAGCTGAAAAGACTCTCCTTCGACAACTACGGAACGCTGATCCAACAGCTTTTCGGCGGGTTTACGACCGGTATGTTCAACGGATTTATTATTTTACGGTAAGTTTTCTCAAGTCGCCGGCAGCGGCCCAGCAAATTGTGCACGACGTGTTTACGTCGCTTTGGGAACGCCGGAGTACTCTTGACGAAAACACCCCCCTCAATGGTTATCTGTTCACGATGACCTACGGGCTGCTGCTAGCTTCCTTTCGCGAACAGCATAGCCACTGCCAGCCGCAGGAAATTCTGCAACGACTGACCACCCAATCAGGCACCGATACCGAAGAAGAAGTACTCTATCAAGAGCTGGAACTGCTTTACCAGCAAGCTGTTGCCCAACTTCCTCCGCGCCGTCGTGAAGTCTACCTGCTCAGTCGGCACGAGGGCTACACGTCCCAGCAAATTGCCGATCGCATGAATCTGTCAGTCCAGACCATCGAAGATCATCTGGCCCACGCCTACGAAACATTAGGCACTTATTTCCAGCAACATACCTACTAAATTTCAGCCTAACACCGATGGAGGACCTGTTGGATAAATACGTCCGGAATGAATGCAGCCCAGAAGAAGAACAATGGGTGATTGGCTGGCTGCAAAATCCGAACAATGAATCCCACCTGCGCGGGTTGATGCGGAAACAATGGCACAATCCATCGGTAGTCGGTACCGAACCACCAGACTGGCAGCGCATGTGGACCGGAATTACCCGGCAAACCAAAGATTTACCAAACGACCCCGAAATACCGCTTTACCGTACGATATGGCATCAGGTCATCCGGATCGCTATCTGGGTCAGCTGTATCATCGTTTTGGGATTGAGCATACGCCTGCTGCGACAGACTCAATTACCCGCCGACGTCATTTACCAGTCTGGCAATGACCAACACATGCGGGTAGACTTACCCGACCGTTCGTTTATCATTCTCAATAAAAACTCCAGCGTTCGGGTTTCTTCGGACTGGTCGGGCCCTAACCGCAACATCTGGCTGGAAGGCGAAGCTGTCGTGAATGTGGCTCAACAACCCATCGGTTTTCGCTTGTTGGTGCATACCGCCGACCACGTAGTTACCGAGGCACAAAAAGCCAAAGTTTACGTAAAACGAAACAACAGCCGGGTCCGGGTGGTGGTTGAGCAAGGGCTGGCCAATTTCATTGTTCATTATTCGGGCCTGCTCGGTGAGATGAAAAAATACGCTTTGCAGCAGGGTGGAATGGCCGAATACGACGAAGAGTCTACGCAATTGATCCGGCGGCACGTAGCTCCCTCGATGTATACCAACTGGGCACGCAATGAATAATTGATCCCGCCGGATTGCTTCTCACGACCAATTACCCAGTGCGCTGCGCTGATTATTTATATGCTATACCAAGACGGATCACATGCCCGTCAGCCGCTCGTTGACCGGAATAACGGTCAGCACGCGTTGCGTAGAACGCTCCTGAATACCGGACGTCTTTACCTGAAATGACTTCTCAACGGTTTCTGTACCATCGCTGATCTCCAAAGTATAAGCGCCGTCGCTCATCTGGCTCATATCAAATCGCTGGCGGTATTTGTCCAGATGCCGAGGCATGGTTTCGGCAAAAACCACCCGGTTTTTCTGATCAAACAGCCGAACGGTAATTTTGCTTTTGGGGTCGTTCTTCTGAATATTCATCCATAATTTCAGCGGGTTGGCCGACGGATACGTAGCGACCTGAAACGGCTTAACTTCAGAAACCGTTTGTGCAAAAGAAGTAGTGCCTACCAATAGAAGGGCGCCCAGCAAAAGAGCATTGGCCGCGCGGACAATCGTTTTCATGGTGTTCGTTAGATTTGTTGTTCACTGTTCTAATTCACCAAAAAGATGTAAAGCGGCACCCTCCGGAGCGGAGGGTTAGGAGCAGTGGCCGAAAAAAAGGATAAACGGCTTCTGAAGCATCTGAACTGAAAATACAGGCTACAAAAAATTAACGGAAGACCCCGCCATCAGCTTTATTTTTTATAGCCAGCGACTTCTTTATTGCGCGTCAACCGACACCTAATTTTCCACGTAATTCAGATCCTTCCCATACGTTTCTTCCAGGGTTGCCAGCGACCAGAAGCTGATAAGAAAGCAAAGCAGTGCTACGAAAGCAGCCGAATAAACAACACCAACGGAAGGCTTGAGCGATTGAAAAAGCGGAATGGTCAGCAGGGTAGTCGCCCGAACGTTGTTAGCGATGGAAGTTGTGGCCGTGGCCCGCAGGTTGGTGCCAAAATGCTCGGCCGATACCGTTAGGAAAAGGGCAATGTAGCCAATTGAAAAACCCAGCCCAACGCAAACGGCATAAAATACGGGAACCGATGAAATACCGCCGAAGAGATAAATACCGACAAAAAGCAGGTTCATGCTCATCAGCGCTCCGATCGCCCGCCGACGCGACCGAAACCATTGACTCAACGGACCGCTCACCAAATCACCGACCGCCATGCCAATATACGTAAACATCACCGCCCGGCCCGGCGCAATTGGATCGGCCAATCCGAGCGCTTTGCCAAACTCGTTGCTGAACGTAGCCAGAATACCGATCACAAAATACGTAGGCACCGCCAGGCCCATGCATCGCAAATAGTTGATCAGCCGTGTTGAGTTGGAAAACAGCGACCAGAAGTTACCCCGCTGAACGGTTTGATCTTTTATTTTTAAAAACATACCCGACTCAAAAACCGAAACCCGCAGCAAAAGTAGCAGCAATCCCAAACCACCCCCAATAAAATAAGTGGTCCGCCAGTCGAACAGCACTACGGTAAAATACGCAACGACGGCCCCAAACAGGCCAACACCGGCAATCAGCGAGGTGCCGTAACCCCGGAGTTCTTTCGGCAGGATTTCGGAAACGAGCGTAATGCCTGCGCCCAGTTCGCCCGCCAGCCCCAGCCCCGCCACAAACCGCAGCAGCGCGTACGTGTCTGCATCCTGCACAAAACCGCAGGCAATGTTGGCCACTGAATACGTAATGATGGAGCCAAACAATACCGAAAGCCGCCCCCGCTTATCTCCCAGGATGCCCCACAAAACTCCCCCCAGCAGTAATCCGGCCTGTTGCCAGTTCAGCACCGTTCCTCCAATGACAGACACCTGTTTGTCATCCAGTCCCAAATCTTTCAGACTCGGGACCCGAACAATATTAAACAGCAGCAAATCGTACACATCGACGAAATAACCCAACGCAGCTACAATAACCGGTAGCGAAAACAGCAGTCGGAAAGACCCGGAAGAAGCAGTCATGGTCAGAGGAAGAAAAGAGGAAGCGAAAAAACAGGGCAGAAGCGGCATTCCTCTCCTGCCCTGCTCTTTATTCTTCTAAATAATTCAAATCCTTACCGTGCGTTTCGGGAATGGTCAGAATGGAATAAAAACCGATGGCAAAGCTCAAAATCCCAACGATAACGCCGGCATTGATGACATCGATCGACGGTTTGAGGTACGTGTACAGGCTAGTCATCAGGATCACCATACCCCGAACCATGTTCGGCACGGTTGTAGCCGCCGTTGCCCGCAGATTGGTGCCAAATTGCTCGGCGCCAATGGTTACAAACATCGCCCAGTAACCGATTCCAAAGCCCATTGCCAGGAAGTACATGTACAAACCAGTGACGGTTTTTGGCATGATGAAAATATAAACCAGACTCACCACTAGCGTAAAGGCCATCAATAGCGCCACCGCCTGCTTGCGTGATCGCAGCCCCTGGCTGATGACTCCACTGGCCAGGTCACCAAAGGCCAGGCCAACGTAGCACCACATAATGGTCAGTCCCGGTTTAACGGGCTCGGTAATGCCGAATGCGGTTCCAAATTCATTGCTGAACGTAGCCAGAATACCGATCACAAACCAGGTTGGCAGGCCGATACCAATGCATTTCATGTAGCGGGAAAAACGGCTCCGATTTGTAAAAAAAGCGAAGAAGTTTCCTTTCTCGACCCCTTTCTGCTCCGCCACTTCGGTAAACATACCGGATTCAATCACGCCAACCCGCAACAGCAGCAAGCCGATGCCCATCGCTCCACCGACGAAGAAGGCATTCTGCCAGTTGAATAACTCAACGGTAAAATAAGCGAATACAGCTCCAAACAGCCCAACACCAGCTACCAACGAGGTACCGATTGCCCGCAGCTGTTTGGGCAATACTTCCGACACAAGCGTGATTCCGGCCCCTAGCTCACCGGCCAGACCAACGCCCGCAACGAACCGCATCAGGGCGTAGTAGTCGGTGGGGTCCATGAACGTGACCCGATCAATAAAACCGCAGGCAATATTGGCAATCGAATAAGTCAGAATAGAACCAAACAATACCGAAAGCCGCCCTCGTTTGTCGCCCAGAACGCCCCAGAGAATCCCGCCAATGAGCAGGCCACCCATTTGCCAGTTGATAATGTTGGCACCAACACTGGAAATCTGGGCGTCGTTCAACCCGAGGTCTTTCAGGCTCGGGACGCGCACGATGCCAAACAACAACAAATCGTAAATGTCAACGAAATAGCCTAACGCGGCCACAATAACCGGAAGCCCAAATAACGATTTATAAGAAACTTTTGACGGAGGAGGAACTGTCGATTGCATTCGTTTGGTAAAAAGGGATTTAGGAAAAACAATAAATAGTTCGGTATTGATTTAACCAAATTAGATCAGCTTATTTTACAAAGGTAGTGTCTATTGCCACTTACTGGTTACTAGTCCCGATAAATTGTTGCGGCTCCTGGTGCGAGAAAACCGTCATGGCTACTGACAGCGTCCAGACTTTTAGAAAAACACGCAAAAAAATAAAGACCTGTTGAATCAGGAACAGCAGAACAATTTCCGTCCAGCCGTGCGTAACGAGCCAGGACGCTACCAGGAAGTAGATAGCAAAACATCCCCCTGCCATACTCACCAGAAGCAAATAAAATCCAATTGTTTGGCAAAAATTGCTCAAAACGAAGCGTATGGCCTGCCTAAAAGCCGCCAAAGCCCGCTTTCGGTCTTGACGAAACAGCAGTATCTTGGCGTAATCGCCCACGCAAACCGCGAGCAAAAACAGCATGGCAACCAGCGAGAAACAAGCCAACAGAAAATAGATCATGGTTTCTTCGTTGACCATTTCGCTCAGGATGATGGCGCCCAGTCCGCCAATACAAAGCCCGCCCAAAGCCACCAAAAAAATAAAACCGCCCACGCACAGCAACAGGCGAAAAAACCGTCCGAAATTTTGAACACTGGCCGCCAGAAACCAGCTCACCCGAAACGGCTGTTGACGATTGGGCAATAGATTCAGAAGAATACCGCCCGAAAAAAACAAGCTGAGAAACAAATACAGCACGCCAAACCAGAAACCAATGGTCAGGAAAGGCATCATAGCCGATTTGCTGTTGTGCATGAAATCCGCATAAACCGTGTAATCGAATCCTTCCAGCAGTTTCAGAAACGCCCGCGACGAACCGGCCTCCCGGCGGAAGGTGGTGTAAGCGGGTATCAGCATTAGTAATCCGATTAAAAAATTAACGCCATACAGCCAGAATACCATGCGCCAGGACCGCAGCGCCAGCTTAAACGCCTTGACCAATACCATATTACCAAAAACCGTCTAGTATTTTAATGGAGATAGCTACACCAGCCAGGCCAGCCACTGCATCCAGTTCTGTACCCAGAACATCAGTTTAGTTGCGTATTTTGCCGCCGGACTCGTGGATGGTTGAACCGTGAAGCTGTTGTTGTTCAGATTGGTGTCAATATAAATCTTTTGCTGGGGATCGACCTGTGCCCACTCGACCGGACTGGATTTTGTAACGGCGAACGTATGCATCCGGGCCCTTCCATCCCAGCGCAGGACTTGTTCACGGCCATCTTCAAAATGCACCTGAACCTCAACCGGAAGCTGCGCATCTCCGTGCCGGTAAACCGTAATGGTCGAACGGTACGCGCCAATCTGTGGATGGTTTTGCACCGAATGCAGCGCATAATCGCAAACCTGATCGCCGTAGAGGACCTGATCAAAAAACCAGTTCATGTTGGCTCCGTACCGGTTTCCAAGCCGTTTGCCCACAACTTCATTGACAATCGCAATAAAATTCCGGGCATTCGGGTGTTTGAATTTCCAGCGTTCAAAATACGTCCGCATAATCTCATCCATCACGGGCCGCCCCACCAGCCCGTCAAGCGTCCGCATCCAGGTGGCCGGCTTAAAGTACGTCAGTTCTCCCACGTAGGCTTCGGGCAGTTGCCATACATTGCCAAAAGAAGGTGCTACCGCCGGATGGTCGAGATGAACGTAATAATCCCGCGATGCTTCCAGATTGCCCATCCGATACCCAAACAGGTCGATCAGCGATGAGTTTGCCCCGTAGGTTTCGTCCATGATCCGGCCTTCGTAATACTGATTAAAGCCTTCATCCATCCAGGCTTCTTCAAATTCGTTGGTGGCCAGTAATTGCATAAAATACTGGTGTCCAAACTCATGAATAACGACCTGCTCCGGAAGGCGTACCCCCGTGGGCATCCCCCAGCTGGTTCCGGCGGTAATGAACGTAGGATATTCCATCCCCGCGGCCCCCAAGCCCCAGACGGGCGGGTCCACGATGGTCAAGGTCGCAAAAGGATACCGACCCAGGTGTTTATCAAAATAAGCGAGTGCTAGTTTGGCCGCGTCGATATGACGCCGGGTCTGGCTGGCGTGTTCCGGATGCATCAGGGCTCGAATGGCAACATGTTGCCAGCGATCATCGAAAACCAAAAAATCCGGCGAAGCTGTCCACGCAAAATCGACGACATCTTCGGCGCGCCAGCGGAGGGTTTTGGTTCCGTTGGTCCGTTTTCGTTCACTTTTCAACGAACCCGTTGCTCCAATTACCAAGTTTTGGGGGGCTGTAATGGTTACGTCGTAAACACCGTAATCTGCGTAAAATTCGGAGTGTGCGTGAAATTGGTGGCAATTCCAGCGGCCTTTGGTACCCGGAGCCTGGTAGCGGGTTCCGGCGGGTTCATAAACCCCGATTTTGGGAAACCACTGCGCCACCAGAAAGAAATCGCGGCTATACCCCGTCCGGGCGAATAGTTTGGGCAATTTGGCCCGAAAGTTTATATCCAGCGTAATGCTTTGCCCTGGCCGAAGCGGCTGGTTCAGCGGTACCCGAATAACCGTCTGATCGGCCCGGTTACCATCATCGGGCTGAATGAATTGATACTGATTTGTCAGATTCTCGGCCGGAGCCGCTTCCCGGGCGCGGGCCTTCATCGACAGGATATCGATCCAACCATATGCTTCCTGGTCCCCCGGGTCAATGGCTTCACCGCGCAACTGCCCCCCAGACTCGCGCATGAAGGTCGATTCTGCATTCCTGAACGCGTTCAGGTACAGGTGAAACTGCAATTCGTATAGCACTTCATTGGACGGGTTTTTCCAAACCAGCGTCTCTTTCCCCGTCAGTTGCTTGGCGTGGATATCAAGCTGAACTTCAATTTGATAATTGGCAATCCGCGGGCTAAGCGGCAGTGACTGGGCATAGCCAATCCGGACGAACCCCAGCAAACCGAACAAAACAACCAGAGGCAGCGGGGAACGATTCCATACCGCGAATCCCGCTGCCTTGGGCTTTCTACGCCCTTTCTTTGGTACTCTATTCATTCTTCCGCGCTCGAATCGGCACTACGGCTTCGGTCTCATCCCAAGCCAGGAGCATATCAGATCCCCCCGGTTGCGGGGCAAAACTGATGTAAAACTGTTCGGCGGCAGCATTGCGTTTCCGGGTGAGAACCGGCACCCGCAGCGCGTCTTTCGTCTGGTCATAATCTGTACCCCACTGACCCGTTTCGCGGTTAAAAATAACCATCCAGTTGCCTTCCGACGGGATGGTCCAAAGCGAATATTTCCCTTCCTCCAATGGCTGCCCGGCCACGGTCACATTTTGATCCAGCGTAATAACCGTTGCTTCATTGGCACCCGTCCGCCAGACCTCACCGTACGGTACCAGGTCGCCAAAAATTTTACGTCCTTTTTTGTACGGCTGACAATATTCTACTTTCACCTGAACGCCATTCTGGTTAATTTCGGCAGTAGCCTCCGGGCTCGCTGATTTGGTGTACGAACGAAGGCCCCAGTAACCCACCAAAACCAATACCGCAAGAAGACCGATGATCCATAAGATTTTTTTCATAAATCAGTGCATTTATATAGAAAGTGGGAAAGTTATAAAAAAATGCTTGGTTGCAGGTTTCTAACTTGTTATAACTTGCAGGTGAACCGCTATTCGTAAGCCATCAGAAGCCGCCGGAACACGGGCATACCGTCCTGATTTCCTGCCGGTGATAAACCGATACCGTTTGAAACCGAATAAATACTTCTTTTTTCTGCTCATTACCCTCGTTGCCTACGGGTTGTTCGAGTATTACCGCCCAAAACGCATCGACTGGAACCCAACCTACATCAACCAGGACAAGATTCCGTTCGGTACCCAAGTGCTATTCGAACTGCTGCCGGATCTGATGAATCAGCAATCGGTAACGACCTTGCGCCTACCCGTTTACAACCACCTTTCAGACAGCACGCTACCTGCCCAAAGCAATTACATCTTCGTTTGCCAGTCGCTGAAACTCTCCCGGTTTGACCGGGAAAAGCTTCTAACATACGTCCAGCGAGGCAATACGGTTTTTCTGTCGGCCTACGAATTTCCGGATTCGCTGACAAAGCAGCTGGGTTTTCGGGCCGAGCTAAAAGCGCCTTCGCTGAGTGATACCACCCTGGGCATGAACTTTACAAACCCGGCTCTGAAAAACCGTACGGACTACCGGTTCCGGCACGACGATGGGCGCAATTTCCTCACCCCAACTCAAGCCAACGACATAACGGTTTTGGGCCGAAACGCCCGGAACGAACCTATTTTCCTGAAAATCCGGTACGGCAAAGGCCATTTTTACATTCACAACCTGCCCATTGCCTTTACCAACTTTTACGTTCTGGATTCGGCAACGGCCGATTATGCGTACAAAGCCCTGTCGTACCTGCCCGCCCAGCCAACCTACTGGGACGAGTACCAGAAACAAGGACGTTTCAACGAAAACGAACAGTCGCTCCTGCGGTACATTCTGACCCAGCCGCCCCTGATCTGGGCGTACTACCTAACGGTTGTGGGTCTGCTGCTGTACCTTATTTTTGCGGGCAAGCGAACCCAACGCATCATTCCAGTGATTGAACCGTTGAAAAATACCTCGCTGGAATTTGTTCAAACCGTCGGTCGCCTGTATTTCCAGCGGGCCGACCACAGCAACCTCGCCCAGAAAAAGATTCAGTATTTTCTGGCGTATGTTCGAGAACAATTTGGACTCAATACGGCCCATCCGGACGAGGAATTCAAGCAACTGCTGGCCCGAAAAAGTGGCGTTCCGGAGTCAGATGTTCAGGCGCTGTTTCGCCAGATCGCCTTTTCCCAGCAGCAGGTTATGAGCGAATACGACCTGCTCCGCCTGAACGAATTAATTGAAAATTTTTACACCACTGCGAAAGCGTAACTCCGATTTCCCACCATGTCTCCCTACGAAAACCGTCTGGATTTAACCGAACTGAACAACGCGGTCGAAGCCATCCGCACCGAGATCGGCAAAGTCATTGTCGGCCAACACCAGACCATTGATTTACTGTTGACGGCGCTGCTGGCCGACGGTCACGTATTGATCGAGGGCGTTCCCGGCGTGGCCAAAACGCTGATGGCCAAACTGCTGGCCAAAACCATTTCGGTGGATTTTAGTCGGATTCAGTTTACGCCCGATCTGATGCCGTCCGACGTGCTGGGAACATCGATTTTCAACCCGAAAACCACCGAGTTCGAATACCGCCAGGGACCAATTTTTGCCAACATCGTATTAATCGACGAAATCAACCGTGCCCCGGCCAAAACTCAGGCAGCGTTGTTCGAGGTGATGGAAGAACGGCAGGCCACCAACGACGGCGTCACGTACCCTTTGTCCGATCCGTTTCTGGTCCTGGCCACGCAGAACCCCGTCGAGCAGGAAGGAACCTACCGGCTGCCCGAAGCCCAGCTCGACCGGTTTCTGTTCAAAGTGGTAGTCGGCTATCCGACCATTCTGGAAGAAATCAATATTCTGAAAGGCCACCACGAACGGCGCAGCCTGGCCGATGCCGTCGAGGCCGTTCAACCGACGCTGACGGCCAACCAACTGCAGGCATTGCGTACGCAGGTTCACCGGGTGCACATCGAAGACAACCTGCTCGAATACATCGCCCAGATTGTGCAGAACACCCGCTCCAGCAAATCGCTGTACCTGGGCGCATCACCCCGGGCTTCGGTGGCGCTGCTGAACAGCTCCAAGGCACTGGCGACTCTCCGGGGCCGCGATTTTGTAACGCCGGAAGACATCCAGGAGCTGGCCGTACCGATCCTGCGCCACCGGGTTCTGCTGACGCCCGAACGCGAAATGGAAGGCGGCACGGCGGATGAGATTATTGCGCAGGTGGTTCAGAAGATCGAGGTGCCCCGATGAGTGTCTTCCGCGCCCTTTACGTCTCGGTTCGGGTCTGGCTGGTACTGATCGGTTTTGTGTTGCTCTTCATCACGGCATACGTTTTTCCAGTGCTTTTTCCGTTCGCAAAACTGGCCCTGGCGGTTTTTGTCGTTCTGTGCCTGTTCGATGGAATAATGTTATTCCGAAAATCGAACGCACAACCGGCTTTTTTTGCCCGGCGTGAACTGCCCGACCGACTCTCGAATGGCGACGAGAACCCCGTGGCTATTTACCTGGAAAATCGTTATCCGTTTCGGGTGCAGGTAGAGGTCATTGACGAAATACCGTTTCAGTTTCAAAAACGGGATGTGTTGTTCACCACAACGCTGCAACCGCATGAAACCCAGACCTTACGCTACGAACTTCGGCCGACCAAGCGGGGAGAATACAGCTTCGGGGCCGTGAACGTGTACGCCCTCACCACCCTGGGGTTGCTGAAACGGCGCTACCGGTTTTCGCAGGATAAAACCGTTGCGGTTTTTCCGTCGTTCCTGCAAATGCGGCAGTATGAATTACTGGCCATTTCAAACCGCTTATCCGAAGTGGGCATCAAAAAAGTTCGGCGGCTGGGGCACAGCATGGAATTTGAGCAGGTCCGGGTTTATAACCGGGGCGACGACGTCCGGACCATCAACTGGAAAGCCACTGCCCGGCACAGCGACCTGATGGTGAACTCGTTCCGGGACGAAAAATCGCAGGCTATTTACTGCCTCATCGACAAGGGCCGCGTGATGAAATCGCCGTTTGCGGGTCTGAGTTTGCTGGATTACGCCATCAATGCGTCGCTGGTGTTGAGCAACATCGCCCTGCTTAAACAGGATCGCGCCGGGCTGCTGACGTTTTCTGACCGGATTGGCCAACTGGTCGTTGCCGAACGCCGTCCGGGCCACATGCAAAAAATTCAGGAGGCCTTATACCGGCAGAAAACCCGCTTTCTGGAGTCCGATTATGAAGCCCTTTACGCCAACATCCGTCATCACATTCGCCAGCGGAGCCTGCTGCTGCTTTTTACTAATTTTGAGACCGTTAACGCCCTCCACCGGCAATTGCCTTACCTGCGTCGGCTGGCCAAAGAACATTTGCTGATTGTGGTCTTCTTTGAAAATACCGAGTTAAAAAAACTGCTGGACACGCCGGCCAGCACCACGGAGGAAGTGTACCAGAAAACCATTGCCGAGAAATTTTATTACGAGAAAAGACAGATTGTCAAAGAATTACAACAATACGGTATTCAGGCCATTCTAACCGCTCCGCAGAACCTGACTGCCGACACCGTTAATAAATACCTCGAATTAAAAGCGCGGGGTATGATCTAGCTTTATGAAAAGACTCCGCTGGTTCGCTTTGGGGCTTCTGGTCCTGCTCGGTATTCTGTTGATCAACATGCTTCGGTTTTCGTCGAAGCAGCTAACCGACGTACCACCTGCTCCCACCGTTTTGGTGGGCGATTCAGCCATTGGGCGCTTAGTGAAAACCCTCCAACTGCGCACGGTTTCCTATTCCGATTATACGCTGACGGATACCACGCAGTTTGAAAAATTTCTGACGCTGCTGCAACAATCTTTTCCCCGCATTCATCGCCAGCTCCAACGCGAAACGTTCAACCGCTACGGTTTGCTGTACGAATGGAAAGGGCGCAATCCGGCGCTGAAACCGGTTTTGCTCATGGGCCATTACGACGTGGTTCCGGTTATTCAGGGCACCCAGCAGCTCTGGAAAAAACCGCCGTTTGCGGGCCTGATTGAAAACGGTTTTCTATATGGTCGCGGAACACTCGACGACAAAAGCAGCGTACTGGCTCAGCTCGAAGCCGTTGAATGGCTCCTCGGAACTGGTTTTCAGCCCGAACGAACCATGCTGCTGGCGTATGGGCAGGACGAAGAAGTAACTGGTTTTCGGGGGGCACAGACCATTGCGGCCGAACTCGAACGGCGCAAAATTACGCTGGAATACGTGTTGGATGAAGGCGGTGTGCTGAAAACCGACGGTATTCCCGGCCTCAGCAAACCCGTCGCGCTGATCGGCATTGGCGAAAAAGGGTACGCCAGCATTGAATTGACTAACGTGAGCAAAGGGGGACATTCCTCAATGCCACCCCCACAAACCAGCATTGGGCTGGTAGCTGCCGCGGTGAGTAAACTGGAGGAAAATCCTTTTCCGGCCCGACTGGATGCCGGCCTGGATCGCATGTTTACGTACATCGGTCCTGAAATGCCGTTGGGCCAGCGAATCGTTTTTGCGAACCAGTGGCTGTTCGCGCCGTTGATCAGCCGGATTATGGCGCAGTCGAATTCCGGCAATGCAGCACTGCGGACCACAACGGCACCCACAATTTTTCAGGCGGGCATTAAAGACAATGTGTTACCCATCGATGCCACGGCCACCATCAACTTCCGGATTTTGCCCGGCGAAACCGTAGAATCCGTGGAACAACGGGTGAAAGAAGTGATCGACGATGACCGGATTCAGGTGAAGGTGCTGCGGAAATTCATCAGCCAGCCCTCTCCCATTTCCGACCCCACGGCGTTTGGGTTTGAGCGCATTCACCGAACCATCAAAGGTGTTTTTCCGGAGACGATTGTCACGCCGTATCTGACACTGGGCGGCACCGACTCCCGGTTTTACGCCCGCGTGTGTCCGCAGATTTTCCGATTTTCGCCCACCCCCATGAACGACGAAGATACGAAGCGCATCCACGGCACCAACGAACGCATTAGCCTCAATGATTACAAAACCATGATCCGGTTCTATGTCACGCTGATCCAAAATAGCCAGCAGTAAGGAGCGCAGGGTGCCTTTTCGGATATAACACCGGGGCGTTGGGTAGACACGGGCAAACTCAACCTTTTATACCCTTGTTATCCAACCCTTTACACCCGATCGGCGTCTTATCGTCATGATACCGCTATCCTTACCCCAATCCATCTTTCTCCAACAAAGCCGCGGTTTTCGACGTAGCTTGTGTTGTTGCTTTGTACTGCTCTTCGCCACCTCATTGGTTTTTGGCCAATCATATTCTGCTCGCCTGGATTCGAACGGTTTTTACCAGATTCACAGCAATAAAGAATCTCGTTTTTCCACGATCCGGCAAGCATCGACAACCGTCATTTCCGTTTCGGCTGACCCAAGACGACCCTCCAACACGGCTACCGTTCTGATTACTTTTGGCGATGACATCGTGCTGAATAGCCGCAGCTGGTTTACCTTGCACATCAGAATGTCAGATGCTTTCAGAGCGCCTGCCGAAGTCATCTTCATTTCCAGTACCGCCGTCGATAAAGCCTCCCGAACCATGCAGATCCCCGTCGGCGGGTTAAAAGAAAATACCGATTTTTATTTTCAACTGACTCACTGGAGCGGCTGCACGGGTGATCCTTTGGCAACTGGGCAGTACAAAACCGGACCTGCTGCTATCACTCCTAAAAAAGTACTACTGGTGGTGGATAAACAGTATGCAACAGATTCGAAGGTCAATCAGGCCCTTGCAGTTTATCAGGCCGACGCAATCCGGGCCGATCAGAGCCTCGTCTTTGAACGCTATGACCTTTCTATTGATCCGGCTGATAAAGGCAAACTTTACGAGCACATCAAAAAGCTGTATTTCGATTCAGCAGCACCGTTGCATTATTTATTTTTTATTGGCCGTAATGCCCCTACCTACCTACGGTCTTACCTCCTTGATCCAATAACCAATCAGGAAGTTCCGAATGGCGTTTCCCACCTTTCCAGCCTTGGTGTTTACGCTAAAATTCTGACGCAGGATTACCCGTTTGACAAGCAGGAAAATGTCTTCCTGAACCGGCGTTATGGCTGCCAGTACCTGGAGATCGGCACGGATCCCATACTCGACAACATGGCTTCAACGTACTCTCAGTCCTCGGCCTTCGATGTTTCCTACGGGGCCGTGATCCCGACCCGGGATGAAGAAGCGAAAGAATACATTTTGCGGTATTTCGATAAACTGCACCGGTATAAAACGGGGCAACTCAAATTTGACCGCAAAGTCCTCTTCGCCGATACGTTCCGGTACGACGGCAGTTTCCCGCAAAAAGTGGAAGAACTCACCGGACGCTGGAAAAACAACGATACGATTCATGTTGCCCAAAAATACGGCTCCGAATACCACGCTGATGACGAAGCCTGGCGAACAGATTACCTGAAAAAGTTGAGCAGCAACTCCTACGAAATTGTCTATTACATGGGACACGGCACTCCTCACCAGCATTATTTTGGCATCGGAACCGCGCAAATCAATGACCTGGAGAAGCTTAATACGTTACTCTTCGATTTCAACTCCTGTTCGGTCGGTGCGGCTGATACCCAGGATTATCTGGCCGGTACCTACCTGAACAAAGGCAATACACTGTTTGTAAAAGCCTATTCAGTACCAATCGGGATTACTTCGTACGAAACCGACTCGCCCTTGCTGGATGCCTTTAAAGAAAAGCAAACCTTCAATGAGCTGGCCAAAGGAGCCTATGTCAGTGATGCCTATCGGTACAGTTTTGATTGCAACAGCTCCCAATACCTGCTGGGCGACCCGCTCCTGCTGCTCGATCCACCTCAATGCTCCAATACCGAACCGCTGGCAATCTCAACAACCGGTTCGTTCTCGTTGTGTCCCGGTGATACCACAACACTGACTTTACCGACCAATTTAACCGATTACCGCTGGTTTCGTAACGAGCAGGAAATCAACGGCGCGACCGGCAGCAGCCTGGCCATAACCCAGAGCGGTTTTTACACGGCCAAAGCCAAACAATGCGGTCAGGAAGCCAGCACCAGTCAGGGTGTTACGGTTACGGCAAAACCGGGTCCCGAGAAGCCGGTTTTAACGGTGGACCTCCTGCCCGACCGGTTTCGGCTGCGGGTCACGCCAACGGGAAAGTTCTCCGATTTTAGCTGGTTTATCAACAACGAACGCTGGCGGGAAACAACCCAGGATACGGTGACGGCCTTCCTGCTGGGGGATTACACCGTTCGGGTGTCCCAGGACGGCTGTTCGGCGGTATCGAACCCGGCTTCGGTCCGGATTGAGCAGCCGGTGCTGATCGTTACGGGAACCAACCCGGCCTGCGAGGGCGATAGCCTGGTGGTTAAGGCGCCCGAAAATTTCAGTTCCTACACCTGGTTAACCCCCAACGGTTCATCGGTCACCACCACCGGCAACACGCGGGTTTACAGACAAAATGCCTCGGTTGCGGTGATTCCCAAACGGGGTAATCTGGCAGGACCAGCTTCGGCCTACGTTACGCTGACGTTCAGGGCCAAGCCACCCAAACCGACGGTTACGCTCGACAGTGAGGGTTTCCGGTCGAGCAGCCTGACCGGAAATCAATGGTACCGAAACGGTCAGCCACTGCCGGATTCGACCCGTCAGGTTCTGCGCAGCCCGGGGGCCGGAACCTACTACGTCCGCGTTACGCAACAGGGCTGTTCCAGCGACTCAGACCCTATGCTGATTACGGCAATAGAACCGGCTATTGGCTCGATTAAGGTGTATCCCAATCCCGGAAAAGGCACCTTCTGGATCGAGTGGCCCACGGGTTTCCGATCCGGACGGCTGGAAATTCTGGATAATCTGGGAAGAGCGGTATTCAGCCGGTCGTATTCCGGTCCGCCGTTGGCTCTCACACCCGTGAGCCTGAAAACCGCTCCGGGCTTGTATTTACTACGGTTTTCCACGACCGAACAAAGTCAGACTGTCAAATTGCTGGTGGAAAACTGACGCTTTTCCGGTGATGATCTCAATCGCGAATTCTTTCGCAGCAGGAAAGCAGTAATTTGGCGAAATTACTGCTTTTACACCAAAAGGTAACGGTTTGCACACTTCGTGTCTTCGACTCCCAACGTGATAAACAATTCATTTATGACTACCCGCAGAACTTTTCTCCAAACTACGCTGGGTCTGGCTGGCGCTACGATGCTGGGATTCTCCGCCCGGGAAGCCAAACCGCGCCTGGCTTTTTCAACGCTGGGTTGCCCCAAATGGCCGTTGGAGCAGATCATCAAAACCGCCGTTACCGAGGGGTACGAAGCCATCGAAATCCGGGGTATTCAGGGCGAACTGTTCCTGCCGAAATGCCCGGAGTTTGGCAGCCCGGCCCGTATTGCCGAAACCCGCGCCAAGTTTGCCAATAGCAAACTCAAAATCTGTAACCTGGGTGCTTCGACAGCCCTGCACCACGCCGACACGACCAAACGGCAGAAAAACCTGGATGAAGCCCGGCAATTCATCGACCTGGCCCACGCGTTATCGTGCCCCTACGTGCGGGTTTTTCCCAACGATTTGCCGAAGGATCAGGACCGTGAGCAAACGATTAATCTTATCAGCGATGGATTGCTGGAACTGGCGCGGCACGCCAAAGGCAGTAACGTGACGGTTTTGCTCGAATCGCACGGTGAAGTGATCTGGAAGGATGTGCTGTTGCGCATCATGAAACAGGCAGAAAACCCTAATGTGGGCCTCATTTGGGATATTTACAACATGTGGTCGGTAACCAAAGAACCACCCGCTGAGGTTTATTCAACCTTACGGAAGTACATCCGGCACGTACACCTGAAAGATGGCCGCCGGGTCGACGGAAAACCGCAATACACCTTCCTCGGCAAGGGGGAAGCGCCCCTTCAGGAAGCCATTGGTGCTTTACGAAAAGGTGGTTACACCGGGTATTACAGCCTGGAATGGGAAAAAATGTGGCACCCCGAAATTGCCGAACCCGAGCTGGCCTTCGCCGACTACCCCAAAGCCATTAAGGCTTATTTTTAACTGAACGCATACGGTTTTCTCAGCAACAATCGGCGGTTATTGCTGAGAAAACCGCTCTCATATTCCTTCTCCTGGCTTCATTCCGACGCCATTGCGCTGGCGTACGCGGCTCTTTCGTTGAAATTTTGCCATTGGCAGCATAGCCCAAAGTAGAACGAAAACCGTATTCCTTATAATTAAACCGGCCCAATACCGTACGGCATTCGGTGCAAAACCGTATTGCTTCAAAATTCCCTAACCTCCTTTCTTGATGAAGTATCTAGCTCTTCTTCTGGCGCTGCTAACGCTGGGCTGTTCCTCCGGCAGCAAATTGATTTCTGACGGCAAAAGTGAGTATAAAATTTTTGTATCCGACCGGGCGTCGAAACCGGAGCAACTGGCGGCTTCGGAACTACAGAAATACCTGCAAAAAGTCAGTAATTGTACGCTTGAAATCACGCACGAAACCAAGCCGGAAGCCAAATTGATCTATGTGGGTTTCGCGGGTGCACCTGAACAATTGCTCCGGGGACTTCAGCCTACCGATTTTGCCAGCGAAGAGTACCTGATCCGCTCCGATGGAGACCGGCTCCTCATTGCCGGTGGTGGCACAAGAGGTACGTTGTACGGCGTCATCGGGTATTTGTCAGATCACCTGCACTGCCGCTGGTATACGCGCGAAGTGGTTAAAACGCCCCAACAGCAAACCGTGTTGCTACCCAAAATAGACGATCGCCAGAAACCCGCTTTTGTGTACCGCGAAGCCTGGTACCGAGAAGCATATAATCCGGAATGGGCGATGCACAACCGCCTTAACCCCAGCCTTACGCCCATTCCGGATTCATTGGGCGGAAGCTACATCACGTACCCGTTTGCCCATACGGCGATGAATTTGGTCCCGTCGGAGAAGTACTTTGCGAGCCACCCCGAGTATTTTGCGGAAGTGAATGGAAAGCGGCTCCCCGGCAAACACATTCAGCTTTGTTTGACCAACCCCGACGTGCGCCGGATTGCAACCGCGCAGGTATTCAAATGGATTGAGGAGCACCCCGAGGTAAACGTTTTTTCAGTTGATCAGAGCGATGGAGAAGGCTACTGCACGTGTCGATCCTGCAAGGCCATCGACGACCGGGAAGGTAGCCCGGCGGGGTCTTTGCTGACTTTTGTTAACCAGATTGCAGATACTGTCGGAAAGATCCATCCAAATGTCAAAATCCAGACGTTTGCCTACGCCTACACTGAAGTTCCTCCCAAAACGATTCGGCCCGCCGACAATGTCACCATCCGTTTGTGCCACTACAATTATTGCTCGGCGCATTCCATGGAAGGATGCGATAACCACAAACCGTTTCGGGACCGTTTCAATGAATGGAAAAAAATTGCGCGACGAATTTCGATTTGGGATTATTACACCGACTTTTCGCAGTACCTGATGCCCTTCCCCAACTTTGAAAGCTTTAAAAACGACATCAAATGGTACGCCGACCGCGGAGTAGAAGGCATGTTTGCCCAGGGCAACAACGTTCCGGACAACGGCGGAGGAGAATTCTCTGAACTCCGGGCCTGGGTCATCGCCCAGCTGTTGTGGAACCCAGACCGTGACTCCCAGGCACTGATTGATGAATTTGTGGAGAATGTATACGGTAAAGCAGCCCCTTTTATGAGCCGTTATATCAGGCTGATGCACGATCAGGTAAAAACCGACAGCGTCCATTTCAGCATCTGGTCGCAACCATTGGAGGTTAACTATTTGGGGCTGCCAACCATCCAGAGAGCCGACAGCCTGTTTCAGCAGGCCTTCAAAGCCACAACTGGCGATACCAGCCTGACCAAGCGGGTGGAGCTGGCTTATCTTCCCATTCTGTACACCAAACTGTATTTCTATTCCATTGGTGGAACGGCTTATCTGAGCAAGACCGACATGCCGAAAACAATGGCGCATTTCAAGGCGCTCATCAACCGGCACCAGATCAAGGCCATTGGCGACATGCCGCAAACGTACGGCAATCTGAACAACTTTATTGCCAGGGTCGAAAATGCGTCGACCTACTATTCCGACTGGTGGGTCATTGGCCCTTTTGACAATTCGGACGGCAAAGGGCTGGTTACACCGTTTTCGCCGGAGAAGTCGCTGGATCGGAAACAGGTGTACAAAGGCCGGGGCGGCACCCCGGTAAAGTGGCAGCAGCACGAAGATAAAACGTCCGGCTATATGGATTTCACCAAACTTTTCAAGCCCACCGAAGAGGTGGTGGCCTACGCCCAACGCAACCTAATCCTCCCGGAAGCGAAAACCATGAAGTTCGGCGTTGGCAGCAATGACGGTGTCCGGGTCTGGATTGACGGCAGGCTGGTGCTCGACCGCCCGGTTGCCCGCAAAGCCGAGCCTAATCAGGACCTGATCACCTTACCGATGGAGAAAGGAGAACACACTATTCTGGTAAAAGTGGATCAGTCAAAACGAGCCTGGGGCTTTTACTTCACGGAAATCTAGCTCCGGCGAATCAAGTCCCCCTCCGCTTTATCAATCTGCCACCAAAAGAATCCGCCTATAACCAACTGTTATTCAGCGGATTCTTTTGACATTGTTTCTTTATTTTCCCTGCGAAACGGTAGTCAGTAGTTTCCCCTCCAGAACCGGGCGATCGTCTTTGGCATTGGCTATAACCGCCAGACTCCGCTGGAATTCTACCTGAAGATCATCACCCGAAAATCGGCAGATTACGTTTTCATAATGCGCAGTTTCGATAAACCGCCAGGTCATCGTAAACGTATTTTCGTTGGTCCAGGCCCCGCTCCCGGCAATTTTTGTTCGGGCTTCTTTTGGTCCCGACGTGGCAACCAGTTTCAGTGGTACGGTCGATAAATCGGTATCGCCTGTTTTCCAGCTGCCCAAACCGCACGTTACCCGGTGCTCGCCCTTGTCGTCTTGCAAGGTGCAAACACAGGCATCTTTCTGAAATACCAGGGATACTTTTTTGATCGCCAACGTATTCTCCGCAATCTGGTACGATTTTCCCGACACCCGGGTGCTGGTTGGCGACATGATTTGTCCGGTGGGCATCGGCAACACCAGCGACGCCAGTTTCTGCTTCAACGGGCCCGTTGCCTGAGCCGTAGCGCCTTCCGACTGAACGGCGGGTAAAATATGCTTCCAGACCTCATCCAGGATGCCCTGCATGTTGCCGGTTTCGCTGGTGATGGCAATCACGGTGTCCTGCCTGGGCAGAACGATGCAATACTGCCCGAAAGCTCCATCGCCCCGATACGCGCCGTTGCGGCAGCGCCAGAACTGATAACCGTAGCCTTGCAGCCAGTCGTTTTCCTCCTTGGGCCGCGAACCGCCTTTCGACTGAATCTGGAATTTCGTAGCCTCCTCAACCCAGGCTGCGGGCAGCAATTGTTTGCCGTTCCACAGGCCTTTTTGCAGGTATAACTGGCCGAATTTGGCAATGTCTTCCGTTCGCACGCGCAGCCCCCAGCCACCGGTATCAATACCTTTCGGATCGGTTTCCCAGTCGGCCCCCTCAATGCCCAATGGATCGAACAGCCGGGGTTTCAGGTAATCAACCAGCTTCTGGCCGGTTACTTTCTGGATGATTGCCGACAGCATGTAGGTGGCTCCGCTGTTGTAAACGAAAAACGTTCCCGGCTCGTGTTCCACCGGTTGCGCCAGAAAGGCTTTCACCCAGTTGTTGTCCGGATCAGACCGGAGCGAACCGGTTGAATCCTTGTCGTGGCCGGTCGCCATCATCAGCAAATCTTTCACACGCATGGCCGCCAGATTGGGACTAACGGTGGCCGGAACCTCGTTCGGAAAGAAAGAAACTACCTTGTCTTCCACCGTCAGTTTCTTCTCGGCAACTGCCATGCCGATGGCCGACGACGTAAAACTTTTACTGAGCGAATAGAGCGTATGTTTCAGCGCGGGTGCATACGGTGCCCACCAGCCCTCGGCCACCACCTTGCCGTGCCGTACGACCATCAGGCTGTGCAGATTGAGCTTGCCCGTTTCAACCGCATTCACAAAGTTCAAGAGTCCTGCCGACGACACGCCCTGGGCTTCGGGCAAACTTCTTGGCAGTTGAAACGAGCGAAACGGAGCTGCCGGAACGATACCGGGTAGCCCACTGAGCAAACCGACCCCGGCTACACCGAGCCCCAGTTGGTGAAGAAAATTTCGGCGATTTAAGCGCATGTTTTTAGGAAAAGTATGATTTTACCGGGAGATTTTGCCAAAATACGGAGAAATTAGCAATCTTTAGGTTCCGGTTCCCTTTTTACTCACTAAACCTTTCGATGAAAAGATACTTTCTTCGGGCTATCTGCCTGATTGGTACGTTGGGCGGCCTTACAGCGGTCCAGGCAAACGACAATACACCCATTTCCGAGAAAAAACCAAAAACCGTTGATCCGGCAATCATCAAGCTTCCGGCCGGCTTTTCGGCCACCGTTCTGGCCGATGAAATAGGCGCAGCCCGGCATATGGCAGTTGGCAAAAACGGCGATCTATACGTCAAACTGGCAAAACTGAAAGATGGCAAGGGTATTTACCGGCTTCGCGACACGAACAAAGACGGTAAAATTGATGAAATAACCGGTTTTGGCGATTATCCCGGAACGGGCATTTTTATCAAGGATAATTACCTGTACGCGTCTTCCAACAGTGACGTGTATCGGTATGAGTTGAACGACAAGGGAGAAGTAGTCCAGCCGGAACAGCCGGAAAAAATCATTTCCGGACTGCGCGTCAAAGAGCGTGATCAATCCAAATCGATTGCAGTGGATAACCAGTCGATGATTTACGTAAACATTGCTTCCGATAACGATGCCTGCCGCGAAGCCGGCACCGGCAAAGGTCTAATGCCATGTCCGCTGCTGGATTCGGCGGCCGGAATCTGGCAGTTTCACACCAACCGGCTGAACCAGTCGTATACCGATGGCGTCCGGTTTGCTACCGGTTTAAAGAACGTGGTGGGCCTGGATTGGAATACGAAAACAAACTCGTTGTTTGTGATGCAGCACGGTCGGGGCAAGTTCCACGACTTTTACCCGCAGTACTATACCGCTCAGCACAGCAACGAGCTCCCCGCCGAAACAATGTACGAACTCAAAAAAGGCGGAGATGCTGGCTGGCCCTACATCTACTACGACCACATCCAGAAAAAGAAAATGCTGGCCCCGGAATACGGGGGCGATGGCAAGAAAACCGGTGGTGAAAAAACCATGAATCCGGTGGCGGCTTTCCCCGCGCATTTGGGTCCAAACGGGTTGTTATTTTATACCGGAACGATGTTTCCCGAGAAATACCGGAACGGCGCCTTCATTGCGTTTCACAGTCAATCGGCAGAGTTGAAAAAAGGGTACCTGGTTGCGTTTGTGCCGTTCAAAAACGGAAAACCGTCTGGCGCCTGGGAAATTTTTGCCGACAATTTTGCCGGAACGGATCTGGCCAAGCCAACCGGTCCGGTTCAGCACCGCCCCTGCGGACTCGCACAGGGCACCGACGGTTCCCTCTATGTATCTGACGATCTGGGCGGAACCATTTTCCGGATCGCTTACAAAAAGAAATAAGTTTACGGGTTATAGTTCACGGTGGCTGATGCACTCATCCATTTAATGCATCAGCCACCGTGAACTATAACCCGTGAATCGTAAACGTCAAACCACTACGCTTTTCAGTTCAAACACCTCAGCCAGCAACCGGTACGATTCCAGCCGTTCTTCCAGTTCCGAGGCTACATTGACGAGCATAATCTCATCGACTTCATAGCGATCAGCGTAAGTCAGCAGTTGTTTTTTCACTTCTTCCGCATTGCCCATCACCATGCGCTGCCGGTTGTGCTGAATCCGCGCTTCTTCGGCCAGCGAATAATCAACGGTTTTGATATCATTGTAATCGAACGGATCGACCCGACCACGGGTTTCGTACTGCAAAAACCGGTAGTCGATCATGGCCTGTTGCCGGTGGACGGTTTCAGGATCATTGGAGCAAAACACAAAAAAGGCTACGTTGGCCTGCGGTTGTTCCAGGTTCTCGGACGGCTGAAACCGTGTGCGGTAGTTCTGCACCGCTTCCGGTCCGCCGTGCGGATTGATGAAATGAGCAAACGAAAAACCCATGCCGAAATGAGCCGCCAGCACTCCGCTATGCCCCGACGAGCTCAATAACCATTGCTCCGGCACCGAAGGCGGTATCGGCATGGCCCGAACTTTCGCCTGAGCGCTTCCGGGCGCGTACCGGTCATTCAGATAATTCTGTAAATCAAACAGTTGTTGCACCAAATCCTGTTCATTGAACGTATTGGTTGGATTCAGCAAACTGGCCGTCACACGATCACCGCCGGGCGCGCGGCCCATCCCCAGGTCGATGCGACCGGGAAACAGCGTTTCCAGCATCCGGAAATTTTCGGCTACTTTCAGCGCGCTATAATGCGGCAGCATTACCCCGCCCGACCCCACGCGGATCGATTGAGTCTGCCCGGCCAGGTGGGCAATCAGAATTTCGGGCGTTGTACCGGCCAAAGAAGTTACGTTATGGTGTTCGGAAACCCAAAAACGGGTATAACCCAGCTCTTCCGCCAGCCTGGCCAACGCCACCGTTTCCTGCAAGGCTTCGCGCGCGGTGCTGCCTTTCCGGATGGGCGATTGATCTAACACACTTAAATTCATCGCTGTCTTAATTATCAATCAAAGTTCTATTGTTGTAGAACAATCATTCAAGTAAAAAAGGTGCCGGTTAGGCTATAAACATTTCTTTTCCGAAAAGGGCTTGCTTTTCTCAAACCGTTCTGCTAACTCGATTACATTTCCTACCCTCGAAAGAAAATGAAATTGACTCTTGTATTTCTCCTTCTTTGCCTGACAATGACGGCCTTAGGCCAACCGGCTTCCGTGGCTCGGGTCGATACCGGCACCATTGGCGGAGCACGCTACCGGATCGACTTTCCGGCGGGCTGGGGCGCGTCCGGCAAGCCCCGGCTCCTGCTCATCTACGCCCACGGTTATGAAACAATAGGTAATAAACGGGGCAATTTGAGCGGCAGTTGGCTCAGTCCTTTCCTGAAAAAAGGGTTTGCCGTAGCGCAGTCGGCCTACCGGCGGCAGGGCTGGGCGGTTTCGGAAGGGGTAGACGATTCGGAAGCATTGCGACAATATTTTGTCAAAAAATACCGTCAGCCCGACAGTACTTTCATCACGGGCCATTCGATGGGCGGCATGATTACGCTGGCAACCATCGAAAAATACCCGCAGCATTACCAGGGCGCACTGCCGTTTTGTCCAATTTCGGGGCACTTGTACCCATCGCTGCAAAATCACCTCTTTACCATGCTGGTCACCTTCGACGCCCTTTATCCCAACACGCTGGACCTACCGAAACTGGCGACCGGCACCGGCAAACCCACGGCACCGGATGTGATCGGGAAGGCGCTGCACACCGACTCGCTAACCGGCCAGCAGTTTGCCCGACGCTTTGCCGTTAAATATCCCGATTTACCGAGCGTACTCTGGTTTTTTCAGGAAATCTACCGCGACATCAGCCAGCAAGCGGGTGGAAATCCGTTCGACAATACCAATGGGCTGTACGGTGGTTTTCCGGATGATGCACTGGTCAACCGGAAAGTTATCCGGGTTACAGCTCAGCCCAAATCCCGGTCGTTTCTAGGCCCGTATACCGCGTTTAGTGGCCAAATCACCGATCCGGTGCTCCTGGTTCACACGACTTACGACGAACTGATTCCGCCCGAAATCGGAACCGCCTACGACGCCATTGTTCGCCAGGCCGGCAACGATCAACTGTTCGTCATGAAATTTACGGACGGCCAGGGCCATTGCAAGTTCACGCCGGAGCAAACCGGAACGGTATTTGATCAGCTGCGGCAATGGGCCAAAACCGGTCGGCGACCGACGGCGGGCGAAGTGAAATAAGATCGTTTAGCCGGCGATTTTCCGATTTACGGAAGCCTGACTTCTGCCTTTCTTTTTCGTGATTTTACGCCGACCCCACCAGATGTAAAAACCGGTAACGGGTAAACTGGCCGAGATCAGGCTGGCCAGAAACGCCAGGATCATTCCGGGGTAGCCCAAGGTTTTACCCGTGTGCAAATCGTAATTGCTGTTCCGCCATTTCTGGCCCCGGGTTTTGTCTTCATGCCGTAAGCGGGCGTACTCCAGGCCGGTCGAGAGGTCGTAATAAGAGTAGCTATAATGCGTCCACAAGTCTTCGCTGGGGTTGTTCACGGCCGCAATCATGAAATTCTCTGCTTTGTTTTCGGACAGGTAAATCCGTAAAAATTGGGGATGTTGAACCATCATTTTTTCCAGTATCCGATCAAACGTTCCCGGATTTTGTACCGAAGAAGCCACCGGAGGGGGCGGGTACGCAAATTGAGTAACCCGGCCATCCAATAGCCTGAATACGGTATTTTCCCACCATTTGAATGACCAGACAATACCGGTCAGTCCGATGAACAACCCAAGAGTCAGTACATAAAAGCCAAGAATGTTGTGCAGGTCGTAGTTCTTTCGTTTCAATTTCGTGTTGTCTTTCCAGCGAAACCAAAACCGCTGTTTGGCCGCAGCTTTGTTTTTTGGCCACCACAAAACCAGTCCCGAAAGCAGCATAACCATAAAAATAAGGGTTGCCGAACCCACTAGCGGACTCCCTATTTTGGGGTTGATGTACAGATTCTGGTGGATGGCCCGCACGGTGATGAAAAACTCGTACTGCATGTCAATGATCCCATTAACCTTTCCGGTGTACGGATCGACGTAAATCCGTTTCCAGAACAACCCTGTGTTGTCCCAGAAACTGTCTTCTGCTTGATTCGGGTCGTTCTGGAAAACCTCGAAAGCATAAGCCTTGTCCGGTTCGGAAAAGATGTTGACGGAGTTGATTTCAGCTTCCGGTCCCAGTGCTTTCTGAGCGTTGGCTTTTAAAACGGCAACCGGCAATACGGTTTTGGTTCCGGGCGTGGTTACGTAAACCAGATCGCGGTGGAAAATAGCGTACAGTTCCTCCTCAAAGACAAAAATGCAGCCCGTCAGGCTGACCACAAACACCACCAGCCCGGATGCAAATCCGAGCCAGCGGTGCAGGTAGCCGATGAGTTTTTTAACACTCATCCGATTGTTTAAAATTTAAAGGTAATGTTGCCGATAAACTGGCGAAGTGGTTGCGGATACCCCCAGGCGTTCCAGGATTTCTGATCCGTAAGGTTATTAATCTTCAGGCCCAACCGCCATTTGGATGTTTCGTAAAAAACCGTGGCGTTGTAAACCGTGTAGGACGGAATTATAAACAGGTTAGCCGAATCATAAAATGACTCATCGACGAAATTGGCCCCGGCTCCCAGACCGACATTGTTAAAAATACGTCCGTTGTGCTTGTAACTTACCCAGGTATTGAAAACATTTCGGGGGGCTGACGTAACAGTTTTCCCCTGAACACTCTCGTTGGCTTTGGTATAGGTATTCCTGTTGTAGGCATAGCCCGCCGTAATGTTCAGGCCCCGAACGGGGTTGGCAATCACCTCACCGTCCAGACCCCGACTGTGCTGAGTGGCATCCTGAACGATGAACAGGTTTGCGTCAGTTCGCGTGGAGTTGCTGACCGTGATGTCGTAATAACTCAGCGTGGCGCTTACCTTTTTAGAAAACGTTTCGGCTTTGATTCCGCCCTCCCACTGATTCGCCTGCTGGGGTCTCAGGTTCAGAACCGATCCGTTGGGCTGGGTAATCGGCCCCAGGTTATTGAAACCGTTGAGGTAATTCGCAAATAGCGACACCTGATCTTTTACGACCTGATACACCACGCCGAGTTTGGGCGAAAAAGCGACTTGCTGGAAGTGATTATTTTCACTCGCACCGTTGTAGCGGCTGTTATTTCTGACAAAATAATCCATGCGTAGGCTCAGCATCAGAAGCAGCCGGTCCGTCAGGTTCGACACGTTGGAAACGTAAGCGCCGTACGTAGCCCAGCTCCCGCTCGAATACTGAATGGTTGAATTGGCTACAATGGCGTCAGCTTTGTCCTTGTAAAAAGGCGCAAACGGTTTCCTGGGATTAATGATGTCGTACGTAGGATCCTCGACCACAAACCGGTTGTCTGTATTGTAGGCAAGGTCGGCACCGATCAGCGCCCGGTTGCGGATGCTGCCCAGGTTAAATTCACCGTTGAAATTTTGCTGAATGTTAATCGTGCTGAAGTCACGACGCAGATTTTTCCAGAAAGTGCGGTCGATGGTGGTGTCGTTTACCCACTGGGCGGTCAGCTGAAACTGGTCCGCTTCCCGATTAAAACTGTAGGAAACGCTGGTCGAGGAGGTCCACTTGTCGGACAAGGTATAAGTAGCTACGGCATAGGCATTGTTGGAAATCTTGGTTCCTTCGGCATCGGCCCCGGCAATAGAATTTTTATAATACCCGGACAACGCTTTCAGGTTGCGGAACGAAACGCCGTCGGTAAACCAATTATAGGGCTGCTGAATCACGGCGGCTTTATACAGTTCCACATCAAACAGGAACGTCAGCCGATCATTCACTTTATACGATAAACTCGGCGCTACGACATAGCTTTTGTTTGCCCCAAAATTCTGGAATGATTTTTCGTTGTGCGAAGCCGCATTGACGCGCAACAGAACGGTTTTTTCCGGATTCAACGGGGTATTGACATCCACCGTCAACCGGCTCAGATCCCAACCGCCTACCGAGTAGGACACTTCTCCTTTGAACGTCTCAAACGGTTTTTTCGTCACCCGATTGGTAACGGCTCCGTAGGAAACCATACTTGCCCCAAATAGGGTTCCGGAAGGGCCTTTGATCACCTCAACGCGCTCCAGATTGACGGGATCAACCAGCGTCCAGGTCTGGCTGGCCAGGCCGTTTCTGACCCGGGCCTGCACCGAAAAACCACGGATGTAGGCAATATTGGTTCCGGCAGCACTGATGAACGGCACCACCCCCGGTGAGGTTTTCAGGGCATCGTGGTAATCGACTACCATCTGCTGGTTGAGCAGCTCCTTGCTGATGACGTTGTATACCTGCGGATTTTCCAGATTTTTCAGCGGCATCCGGGCCACTGACTCGCTTTCCTTGTCGGCAAACTTATTGGTGCTGGCCCGAACCAGTACCTCCTGCAACGTTTTGGAATCTTCCCGAATGGAAATGCCCGGCAACGTAACGGTTTCGTCTTCCGGTACCTCCACGGTTTGTTCGACGGAAGTGTAGCCGATCAGTTGCACCACCACCGTTTGCGGCCCCGCGGGCACGTTCCGAAGCAGGAAATGGCCCTGCTCGTCCGTAGTCATTCCTTTGCCGGTTCCTTTTACCGATACGGTTACGTAGCTGGCGGGTTGCCCATCCGACGTTTGGATGGCCCCTTTCAAATTCCCTTTCCGTTCACCTTTGGTGGGCTTGATATGAATGCGGTTTCCTTGTACCTGAATGCCCCGCGCCACGTCGCCCAGTAACTCTTTCAGCACATCGCGCAACGGTTGATTCCGAAAACTGGCATTTACTTTTCGGTCGCTGTTCAACAGCGTGCTGCTGTACACAAACGTGCTACCAGTCTGCTCTTCCAGGGCGCGTAAGGCGTCGGCCACCGATACCTGGTTTAACTGAAGGGTTATTTTACGATCCAGAACATTGCCCTGCGCAAACACAGTCTGCGTGAGCAACATCCCTACCACAATCAATACATAACTGACGGATTGCGCAAGCCTGCTTTTTCGAACAGAAACGGCCATACGTTCATCTGCCGGATGCAGATAATTCCGGGATTCTAACGAAGAATTCATACTTTTGAATAAACGGTTAATGGTAACAATTGACTGTTTCGGCTCCGGCATCCTGTCGCCAAACATCTGCCGGAGTGTCGATCCACGGCTATATCCGTAGCCGTGGATTTTCTTTAGGGAGGTTTGCGTTGGGGGGTATTCATCAATGGATAATCACTTGCTTGTTATTCAGTTGATACCGAAAGTTGGCGGAATACGCCAGGCTTTCCAGAAGCTCTTCCAGCGACGGATTGACGAACGTTCCGGTACACCGCCGGTCGGCCAGTTCCCGCGACTTGATGGTGACTTTACGACCGTACCAGCGCTCCAGTGTCGTCGCAATTTCTGCTAGTTTCTGATTGTCAAAAACGAGTTTATTCTGTCTCCAGGCCGAATAAGCACCGGCGTATACCTGCTCGTGATCCAAGCGATGACCCGGTTTGTACATACTCCGCTGATTGGCCATGACCAGCACGGAACCGGCCTTCGCGTCCCGTCCCGAAAACCGTACCTTCCCTTCGCTCACGGTTAATGTGACCGCTTGATCGGCTGGGTACGCGTTGAGGTTAAAGGCTGTTCCCAACACCCGCGTCTGGGTGTCGCGGGTACGAATTGTAAAAGGGCGGGATGAATCCTTGGCCACTTCAAAATACGCTTCGCCCGTCAACCAGGCCGTACGAGCGGTATCCGAAAACCGTTCCGGGTACGCGAGCTGGCTCTCTGAATTGAGATAAACGACAGTACCATCGTTTAGCACAAACTTCCGGCGTTCTCCAGCGGCCGTCTGCAGGTACTGGTAGCGCACGTTCGTTACCTGCTGTTGCGCCGGAAGAACGTCCGGTTCTGGCTTGAAAAAGAAGTAACGGATACCCAGGAATACCACCAGGCAAGCCGCTAGGCCGGTCAGATAACCGTACCAATACCGCTGCTTTGCCACTGCATGTTCCGGACGAATTTCGCTTTTCAAATCCTGCCACAGATCGGCTATGACCTGATCATCCTCGTCGTTTTGGGGATAATTTTCTTCGAGTTGGCCCGCCGTTAACCAGTCTTCCACGGCTTTTGCTTCGTCGTGATTGCAAAGTCCGCGATGGTATTTTTCCAATAGATCGGGCGTAATCCGCATGGCATCGTTTCTGATTTCATAAACAGAGTTCCGCAACGAACCGCCAACCCTAAACGAGAAATCATTTTTTTACTGATCCAGGCCGCTGCGCAGAAGTGCCAGGCTTTTGGTGATGTGGTATTCAACGGATTTTTCGGAAAGCTGGAGCAGGCTGGCTATTTCGCGGTTGCCCAGGCCCTCTTCGCGGCTGAGTCGAAAAATACGTTGCGTTGTAAATGGAAGTGTAGCCAGTATGGTGGTGATTTGCTCGGATAATTGTTCAAACAGTACCATGTTTTCCGTCGTATTATCCGAAACGACAAGGCCGCTGCCCACCCGCTGCAAATGTTTCGCCTGCACAGCCCGGTCCCGGAAAAACCGGTTGATTTTCAGCTTCGCCGATCGGGTTAAGTAATGTTCGGGCGACTGCCGGATTTCGAGCTCCTCCCGGCGCTCCCAGAGCGAACGGAAAATGTCGTGAACAATTTCCCGGGCCTCTTCCCGATCATTAAGGTAATACTGACAGAGCTGAAATAGTTTTTTCGCGTAAAGGTCATACAGCCTTTTGAAAGACTTTTCCGTAATGAAGAATATTTCTGACCGACCGTTGCTCATGTGCCCTTTCTGGCGGATAAAAACCCGGGGTGAGGGTTTCCGCAAAGGAAGAGCTTATTTAGTTTCATTACAAATAAGAAAGATGAAGAATTTGAACTATCACCACAAAAGCGTACTGATCAACAAAATTGTTCAATTCCACAAAGAAAAAAGGGGTGAAATCTAGCAGCTTGAGCTTAAGAAGCAAGCGGCCTAGATACGTTGTGACAGGCGTTAATTCAGAAAATTTCTGATGCCGTCGGTTACTGCGGTTTTCAGTTGGCCCGTTGGGTCGCGGTAAATTAAATAAGCATCCAGTTCGTGATGCTTGGCCAGAAACCGTTGGGTTTCGTCCAGACCCATCACCAGAAAAGCCGTTGCAAAGGCATCGGCGGTCATCGCATCCGGTGCAAAAACCGTGGCGCTCAGCAACACGTCCGGCCTGGAAAAACCGGTCTTGGGATTGATAATGTGCCCGAACGTTTCGCCATTTTGCCGGTAATAATTCCGGTAGTTTCCCGACGTCGCCATAGCCCGGTTGGCCATCCGGACGGTGGTCTGCAAACCACCGGGCCGCACCGGGCTTTCGATACCGACGCTCCACCACTTCCCCGCGCTGCGCTCACCCCGGCAGCGGAGTTCTCCACCGACCTCTACCAGATACTGATCGATACCGTTGGATTCCAGAAAAGCCGCAATTACATCCACGGTGTAGCCCTGCGCCAGCGCGTTAAAATCCAGCCGAACGTTCTTTTTCTTTTTTTTAACCGCCACCGAATCAAACGTGATGTACGAAAAATTCACGTATTGGAGCAAGGAATCGGTATTGGGTAACCAGGGCTCGCGGGATCTCTTACCCTGTTCGTAGGCTTCCACCAACGGTTTGACGGTTGGGTCAAAAGCGCCGTTCGTCATGTGGTGAACCTCCGCCGACTTCTGCAAAACCGGGTAAAAATAAGGCCGCTCAAAAACGTGAAATTCCTGCCGATTGAAGCGCGAAATTTCCGAGTCGCTCCGGTAAGTTGAAAGACACTGATCGAACGCAATGAGGATGGAATCAACCTGTTTCTTGAAATTTCTCTGCTGCGCGTCGCGGTATTTGATCTGGTACGTAGTGCCCTGCGCTTCGCCGGTCAGCGTCACGATTGGAATATCCACCGAACGTCGGGGGTTGTCTTTCTTGCCCGGAAAAGTCATTCCCAACGACAAGAGCAGTATCAGCAATGCGAACGATTTCACGGAATAGGAGTTGCAAAAATCGAGTTACAGCAGCACCGTCCACACCCCAGGCTACCATCGGCATTGCCGCTATAGCTTGTGTTGCGCCTTGTAGGCATTGACCTGTTCAGCCACAGTTTGGTCAGCAATATTCGCATTTTTCAGGTAGTTGTAAGCCTTCTGCGCCAGGAAATTATTCTCATGTTTCAGTAACCGGGCAATGGCGCGAACGGTTTCCAGATCGGCAACTTTTTGTTTTTTAAAGAGATCCAACACATTAGTCAGCAGTTCGCCATTCGTTGCCGATAGGTTTTGAACCAAGGCGTTTTTGATCTGATCGTTCAGGTGCGGGGCCTCTTTTAGTTTTGTAACAATCAGGTTCTTAAGGCTGTAATTAACGCTTTCGTATTTTTCAAATAACGCCAGTTGCAACGCATCTTTTTGAAGTGCTTCTGGACTCAAGGCATTGATGGCCCGCTCGGCCCGGTTGAACTGGTTGTTGTCGATAAAACTCAGGACGGTTTTCTGCAAGTCCGGCGTCAGTTCAACATGACCGCGAATGTGGTTGAGCGCCCAGAGCTTATCGCTGGCATCCGGACTTTCCAGAATTTTCAGCAAAAAACCGGGCGACAGCCGCTTCTCGGTCAGCATTGTCACTTCCTGCTGCGCCGGACCGTACACGATATGCCACAATTTATACGTCGTGTACACCGCCCCTTCGACCACGTAATCCAGCACGTTTTTAGCCGTCGCCGACGAAACCGCGTCAACGCCGGGGGTTTCCGTCGCCGGTTTAGGAGCCAGTTCTTCGTAGGAAAAATTGGCCAGTGGCGAAAACGGATCAGCCAGCAACTCGTTCAGACGCGTGTATTCGGCTGGTTTGAACGGTTCGTGTTCGGTTTTGCTCAGGAACTCCCCTTTCGGCAGTTCATACCCTAAATACCGTCCCGTCACGTTCCAATACACCACAATGTCGAGCAACCGACACTTGTTGTCGAAGCAGACACTGGTTTTAATTTTTCGGAAATACCAAACCGGATACCCTTCCCTCAACCGCGCCTGAAACAAGGTGTCGTTGTCTATGTCGTCCTTAAAATCAACGATATAAGCCTGTACGGTATCCGGCTTCAACGAAATTGTTTGCGACTGAAAATAGCGTATCGTATCTTGACTTCGGTGGGCCAGAAGCAAAAGCATTCCTGCGGAAAGTACGGCGAGTAACCCAAATCTCTGAATACGCTTCATACGCCAAATCAGCCTTTTTGAGCCGAACCCGGCACAATACCGCCGTGTTCTTCAATCAGTTTGCGGAGATCGCCGAACGGCACCTCCAGCGGGGTTTTGTTCTGCATACTGGCCAGAGCTGCAGCCGCACCAGCCGCCTGCCCCATGCCCATGCAGGATGCCTGCACCCGCAACGCCGAGTTCGCCAGCCGATCGCTGCTCACCGAGCGGCCTGCAACCAGAAAATTCCGGCTGTTTTTCGGGACCAGCGCCCGGAGCGGAACGGTCGGCACCACCCCTTCTTTCAAATGATCGGGCACCACGCCGTTTTCGTCGTGCACGTCAATCGGGTAATACGAATACGAAACCGAATCGTCGAAGACCTTGCCGGTAACGTAATCCTCGTGCGTGATTTTGTAGTGACCGTCGATGCGGTAGGTTTCGCGCACACCGGTTTCGTTCTGCACGTCGATGATCTTCGTTTTTTCACATCCGGGCAGGGTCCGCAAAAACCGCAGGGTCTTCAGCAGCGACGACCGGCCCTGGATATTTGCCAGCGTATGGGTTTCGGAAGTCGTGGAATCGGCACCCAGCACGTGCTGAATGTTGTCTCCGGCGCTTTTCAACAGCCCGACAATGTTGTTCCTAAAATCGGTTTTGACCAGCGTTCCTTTCTTGATTTCCTCCTGATAACGCGCCCGAATCAGATTCAAATCCAGCGACTTGAAATCGTAGCCGCCAATCTGAAACATCAGCGTTCCCGGCTGCGTCACCGACTCGCGCAGCAGCGTATAACCGGCTAGCGAAGCCGCGTAGGCATTCCCCGTGCAATCAATCAGCTGATTGGCAATGATTTGGGTGCTGGCACCTTTTCCAACCGTTTGCACCACCCAATTTCCCTTCTGGAAAACCGCACTGGTAGGCGTTTCGTAAAACCGGAGTTGAACGCCCGCTTCAATGGCTTTTTCTTCGATCAGCATGGCATACAACTGCCCGTTCAGGCGCACCTGATGGCGCGGGTGGTTCCGACCGTGCGGAATCGAAAAATCCGGCAGCGTATCGTCGTTCAGCGCCACGGCTTCCTGCACCATCTCCCAGCCGATACCGCCGATGACCTGCTTGCCCCAGGCAAAGAAAATACCCGGATAGGCCACCCCGCCGGTGGTGGTGGTGCCGCCGAGCTGGCTGCCGTTTTCCACCAGAATGGTTTTGCGTCCGGCCCGGGCCGCCTGAATGGCCGCAACCACGCCCGCCGTTCCGCCCCCAATTACCAGAATGTCGGTTTTCAGGGTTTGTTTCTGCAATTTATACGGTTCGGCCAGCACCTCGCCTTTTGCCAATGCCGGAGCCGCCATGCCAAAGGACAAAGCGCCGAGGGCGGTTAACGCCGATCTTCTTTTTACTTTTTCCATAATTTTCCCGTTTTCGGTTTACGGTTTTCGGTGGGCTGACGCATGTGTACCCACCAAAAACCGTAAACCCATCCATTATTTTAATACCCCGGATTCTGATCTTTGGCCGGATCAAGACCTTTGTTGTAGTTCATTTCGGAGACCGGAATCGGCCACAGGTAATGCTTATCGACAATCGTTTTTCCTTTGGCCGCCTGAATCACTTCTTTAGCTTTACCGGTCCGTTTCAGGTCAAGCCAGCGTTTGCCGCCGAGTTGAAACTCGTACGCGCGCTCCCGCAACACCAAATCCCAAAAGGTAACAGCGTTGTAATCGGTTAATTTGAAATCGATGGTAGACGGTGTCGTGGCGGTTTTTCCGTAGGCCCGGCGATGCACCTGATTCAAAGCTTCCAGGGCGGCAGCCGTTGGGCCGTTGGCAGCCCGGCTGGCGGCTTCGGCGTAAATCAGCAACACGTCGGAATAACCGTACACCGGATCATCGTTTCCCGCGCCGTTCTGCGCCACCGCCTGTTGATCCGCAAATTTGGAGCTAACGAGCGTAGTAGTTCCCAGACCGAAGTTGATTACATCCCACAGGCCTTTCCGCAGATCGCCGTTGTCCCAGGCTTTGTAAAATGCATTGGTGTTGTCGGCGTACACCGCGTAGGCCCCTCCGAAATTGAACAGTTTGGTGTTGGGGTGATTTGAAATCCAGAGCATGTAGTTCCCCTGGCTGACTTGCCGGGCGTATTTCAAGTAAAAAATCTCCTCGGACGTTGATACCAGATCCGGCCCCCAGACCTTTGTTTGAAAATCCGCTTTGGTCGTCACCGGCACGAGCGAATACTTGTTGGCTTTCATTACCTCCTCAGCCTTATCCCGCGCTTCGGCAAAATGGCCTAGTTGCAGATACACGTCGGCCAGCAGCGTTTTGGCGGCCCATTTGGTTGGTCGGCCCGCAACGGCAGGGTTTTCGGGTAGGTTGGCTTCGGCTTCTTTCAAATCGGCCAGAATCAGGGCGTACACTTCCTCAGCGGTATTTCGCTTTAGGTCAATGTTGTCCATGTTTTCTTCGGTGCGGATCGGAACCCCGGCCCAGTTGCGAACCAGTTGAAAGTAGTTGAATGCCCGCATGAACTTGGCCTCGGCGACATACTTGGCTACGTCAGTGGGGCTGATGGCCGTTCCTTTTGGGGCATTACGGATCACCAGATTAGCATTGCGAATGCTCAGGTAAAACGCTCTCCATAAATCACTTACCCGCGTGATATTAGCGTCGTTGAATCCCTGAAAATCGCTGAGTTGCGCCCAGCTTCCGCGTCCAAAGGCATAATCGGTCTGCGCTTCGAGCGTCGCTTCGTACACGCTCATCTGATTGTTACGCAACGGCGAATAAATACCGTTGACCGCCGTTTCAACTTCGGCTGCGGTGTTGAAAAACATTTCAACCACCAGGGATTTAGGCTCTTCTTTCAGGGCATCTTCGCACGCCATCAGAAACAGAGCCGGGAGAAGGAATAAGAGTTTTTTCATCGTTCTTGAAGAGTGAGAGAGCGAAAGAAGGAAAGAGTGAAAGTTTTTACGAAAGTTCTGCGGAATGACTCGCTCTTTCGCTCATCCACTTTTTCGCTCATTGTTAAAAGCCGACCCGCAGGCCGAAGGTGATGGATTTGGCAACGGGATAGCTGTAAAAATCGAGGCCTTGCGCCGTGGAATTCTCTCCCCCGCGGGAGTTAACTTCCGGGTCCCACCACGAATAGTTGGTGAATGTCAGCAGGTTCTGCCCGCTGGCGTACAGCTGAACAGAACGCACCCAGCTTATCTTCCAGGCCTGCAACGGCAGCGTATACGACAACAGCACGTTTTTCAGGCGCAGGAATGAGCCGTCTTCCACGTACCGATCCGACGCCCGGGCGTTGACGTTGTTGCTAATAATGGGGTATTTGGCGTTCGGATTCGTGGGCGACCAGTGGTTCAGGAATACTTCGCGGGGCATGTTCAACCCAAAACCGTAGTCGATGGTGCTGCCCATGGCGCTGGCGTTGAAAATATCATTCCCCTGAACACCCTGCACAAACAGATTCAGCTCGAAGTTTTTATACGACATCGTCGAGTTAAAACCGTAAATGAATTTCGGATTCGGGTCGCCGATGTATGTTTTGTCCCTTACGGTTATGCTACCATCACCGTCTATATCTTTGTATTTGATCTTTCCCCGCTCGTCGTAGCCGTCCTCGGCATAGCCCCAAAACTGACCGATGGGCCGCCCTTCGCGCAGAATACTGGTTGCGTCGTTGATAACCACCACCCCAATTTGTCCGCCCAGAATATCCTGGCCACCGTACAGTTTCACGACTTTATTGCGGTTGAAGGCGATATTGGCGTTGGCGTTCCACTTGAATTCGCCCGTCAGAATCCGACCGTCAAGGCCCAATTCCAGACCCCGGTTTTGCACTTCGCCCACATTCTGAATGGTGTTGTTGTAACCCAGCGACGACGGCAACGCTACGGTATTCAGTAGGTCGCGGGTATTTTTGACGTAATAATCGGCCGTTAGCACCAGCCGATCCCGGAAAAGCCCCAGATCAACCCCAAAATCTTTTTGTTCGGTGGTTTCCCATTTTAGGTTACCCGGCAAAACCGTTCCCGGCGTAAACGTATTGTAAAAGGTCTCGCCAAAGATCGTTTTGCCCGAACTCAACTGGTTCAGCGTCGCGTAGGGCGCAATGGCCTGGCTACCCGTCAAGCCCCAACTGGCCCGGACCTTCAAATCAGAAATGAAAGGATGGTTTTTCAGGAACTCTTCATTCGAAGCCCGCCAGGCAAGTGCTGCCGACGGAAAAGAGCCCCACTTGTTTCCTTCGCTGTATTTCGAGGAACCGTCCCGACGAAAACTCACCGTTGCCAGATACTTGTTATCGTAGGAATAATTGACCCGAGCTAGGTACGACACCAGAGCCCATTTGGCATAGCCAGAACCCGGAATACCCGGCGTTATGGCCGCCGACAGATCACTGGTTTCAAAGGCATCGCTCAGAAAACCGTTCCCGCTTCCGGTTAGAAAAGTCCGGGTAAAATCTTGATACGTAAAACCCGCGACGGCGGCCACGCTGTGCTTCTGGTTAAAGGTCTTGTTATAGCTGATCGTGTTCTCACTCAGCAGACTTATCGCCTGATTGGTGGTAATGCTGGCGCTACCCTGTGAATTGACAAATTTGCGCGTCGTATACCGGTCATCCCGATCGTCGCGGTTTTCGATCCCACCCGAAATCTTGATCGTAACGTCTTCGATGGGTTTGAATAACAACGCGGCATTGAGCAGAGCGACGTTGGCCTTCGTTCGAATATCCTGCTCGTTGATGAAGTTGAGCGGATTGACCATGTCCGTGGCCACAAACGGATAAGCTGTGGCTAGCACACGGTAGCTGCCATCATCGTTGTACGGCGTCAGCGTGGGCGGGGCCGAAAGACCACCCGCAATCATCGAGTTGCCGCGGCTGCCCCCCCCGCTGTCTTTCCGGCCAGTGTTCAGCCGCGACAGGGTTCCGGCAAAATTGAGGCTGAACTTGCTGCTGATGGTGTGGTTGATGTTGGTCCGCAGCGAATATCGTTTGTAGTCACTGCCCTTTACGATGCCGTCCTGATCGAAGCTACTTCCCGACACCGAGAACTGGGTTTTGTCGTTTCCTCCGCTCACGTTCAGCGAGGTATTTTTCATTGGCGCGCTTTGAAAAACCAGATCCTGCCAGTCAAATCCTTCGCCAAAACTGTTAATCTGGTCCTGCGTAAAATACGGCTTCAGGTTATCGTTGGCGGCCTGTTCGTTGTAAAAGGTGGCGTATTCCCGCGCGTTCATCAGTTCGAGCTTTTTTCGGAGCGTTTGTATGCTGTAGCTCGTCTCGAAATCGACGCGGGTTTTGCCAGCCCTTCCCTGCTTGGTTGTAATGATCACGACGCCGTTGGCACCCCGCGAGCCGTAGATGGCTGTTGCCGACGCATCTTTCAGGATTTCCATGCTCTCGATATCCGCGTTGTTCAGAATGGTCGGATTGGTACCTGAAATCGGAAAACCATCAACGACATACAACGGCTCGTTGCTTCCCTGAATGGAATTCGTTCCGCGAATGCGGACGCTCACAGCCGCCCCCGGCGCTCCGGTATTCTGTAGCACCTGCACCCCAGCCGCCCGACCCGTCAGCGCCTGGAGCACGTTGGTTGCCGGATAAGCGTTCAGTTCTTTTGATTTCACCTGCGCCAGCGAACCCGTCAGATCGGATTTCTTGACGGTTCCGTAACCGACCACCACCACTTCTTCCAGGCTTTTGGTATCTACCTGCAACCGCACATCCAGGCTCGTCCGGTTACCAACGGCAACTTCCTGATTCAGGTAACCGACAAACGAAAAAACCAGCGTTGCGGCTCCATCGGGAACATTCAATCGAAATTGCCCATCCCCGTCGGTGGAGGTGCCCCGCGTGGTGCCTTTAACGACCACACTGACGCCCGGAAGGCCCTCGCCTTTCTCGTCGGTCACTTTCCCGGCAATGTCCCGGTCCAGTGGCTGCTCGGTCTGGAGCTGGCTGCTGCGGGGCGAAATACCGGGAAGCGGGGGCGATGAGGCCGATGGTTTACTGAGTAAAATCTGCTTCTTGCCCACCACTTCATAGCTGACAGCCGCGTTTTTGAACAACTGGTCCAAAACTGTCGACAAGGGCTGGTTCACGACGTTGATCGACACGCGCCGGTCGGCCTGGATTTGCTGCGGAATGTACGAGAAGGTTACTTTCGCAACCCTTTCTAGGCGGGACAATACGGTACTAATCTCCTGATTGGCAACCGACAAGGTAACGGGTTGCTCCAGTACAACCTGCGCTTTGGCGGTTTCGGCGTAGGTCATCCCCACGAACAGCCAGGCACAGAGCAATTGGGTAAAGGTGATACGCATAAGGGTAAGGGCGAATGCGTGATTGAGTCGAGGTAATTTCATACCTTTGATCGTTTTTGTTTAAGGGTTTAAGCAAAGACAAAGCAGCCCCATCCCATCTGAAAAGATGTGTCGAACTCAGCAGTCGATATTTGGGGTATTAGCCGGTCGGCGATGCTTGGACCCATCGCCGACCTTTCTTTTTAGTTTTCGGTATACGGTTTTAGGTTCATACTCTTTATTGGATGTTTTAGTGAATTCCTGCTCAATTTGGGTATCGATTAATCAAGATTCAGAGTTCGATAAACTGAAAACCGTACCCTACGAGCATCCGGGGCTGGTGATGACAATCTGAGCGTCGATGATCTTGTACGTCGCCCCCAGCAGTTTACAGACGATGGTTAGTTTATCGTATAGATTTTCCTGATCCAGCGACGTAGTGATGTGGCAGTTTGCCATCAGTTCCTCGTCGTACACCACATCCACCCCGTAGGTTTTTTCGATGGCCGTCATCAGAGCCGACACCGGCGCGTTCTGAAACGTAAACGTGGGTACGTCCTTCGGCTGAACCAGAACGGCGGGTTTCTCCACCAGCGTTTTCACCAGCCGGTGCTCCTGATCCAGGTATGTCACCTGTTGATTGGGAGTCAGCACGACACCAATGGTTTCGGGATCGGATTTGGTACGGTTTTCACCAACCAGCTTGGGCGAATAGACCGATACCCGCCCCGTCCGGACAGCCACCTGCACGTTGCGGTCACTTGGGTAGGCTTTGATGCGAAAACTGGTGCCAAGTACTTTGGTAATCAGGTCGTGTGAATACACCAGAAACGGCTGCTGCGGATTTTTCTGCACGTCGAAGAAAGCCTCCCCGATCAGCGTCACCTCGCGTTTTTCGCTGGCAAACGCAGCCGGATACCGGAGTGTACTGCCCGGTTGCAGGGTTACCACACTCTGATCGCTCAGCACCAGCCGTTCGGGTTTCGTTGAAGTGTTGGTTCGTTCCAGCAAAGCCGGTTGATTTTGGACCGTCGTTTCCGATTGCACCAGCGGTTTCTGGTCGGATGGCCGCCCGAAAAACCAGCCTAAACCAATGGTTAGCAGCACGACAGCAGCCGCTGCCCAATAGGGCCGAAACCACAACCGCCGGGTTACCGGGATTTCCGGTGAATCACGAACGGTTCGGTCAGCCAGCGCTTGCCAGTTCCGGTCCAGAAGCTGTTGCTTTTCGGCTTCGGTAGTCGGCAAATCCACGTCCGTATCCAGCGAAGCGTACCACTGATCAAGCAAAGCCCGTTCCTCGTCGGTACATTCCCCTCTCCGGTATTTGGCCAGCAACTCCTGGTAGTATGCGCGATCCATCGGCTTTTGTCGTTCGTTCAAAAGGCTAGACGAACAAGACCGAAAATTCCCTAAGACGTTTTGTGCTTTTTTTAAGATTTTTTTTCAGGTCGGTAAGAAGAGACCGTCAGGAGATAAAGAACAATACCCAAATCGCTACGAAATCACGCAGATTTTGACGCAGAAAAGCAGTGGATCGGGCGAGGTGGTATTCGATGGTTTTCTCGGAGAGATTCAGCCGTTGGGCAATTTCCCGGATGGTCAGGTGTTCGAACCGGTTAAGAATAAACACTTCGCGGGTTTTCTCGGGCAGTTGAGCCAGGGCGTGCTGCACGGCGTCAGAAAGTTCGTTTAATTGTAGGGTTTCGGTGGTCGAAAATGTTTCGGCTGGGAAAAACTGCCGGAGTTGCTCCATGTAATGTTCTTCCCGAATATTCCGACGAATGTAATCGATCATCAGATTTTTGAGCGATACACCCAGAAACGCCGGTACGTTACTAATTCGCAACGAATCCCGTTTCTGCCAGAGCATCACAAAAAGCTCCTGAGCCAGCTCTTCGGCTACTTCCTTCCGCCGAAGTTTGCGGTAGGCCGTTACGTACATTTTATACCAGTACCGGTCATATAATTCCCTAAAAGCCTGCTCGTCGCCATCGCGAAGCAGATCCAGTAGCTCCGTATCAGTAAGGGGTTGCAGCGACATTCGGTCGTTTTTTATAGACAAAATTGCGATAGACCTAAAACAGGTCAAAATATTCGGCCCTTTTAAGTTTTCTCGGCTTCAAAAAATTTCAAACAAAAAACTAATACATTAGTTGTAAAACTAAATCATTAGTCATACTTTTGACTTACACTCAATTAAGATCAACTTATTCTAATTAATATGCAAGTTCGTGAATTGACCAATGCCGAAGAAGAAATTATGAAAGTATTGTGGAAGCTGGAAAAAGGATTCGTCAAAGATGTGCTGGCCGAACTATCCGAACCCAAACCCGCCTACAACACCGTTTCCACCATCATCCGCATTCTCGAAAAAAAGGGGCTGGTAGGCTATCGCGCCTATGGCAAGACGCACGAGTATTATCCGCTGATTACGGAGGAAGAATACAAGCGTTTCGAGATGGAGCAGCTTATGTCGGGATATTTCGACAATTCGCTCAAGAAACTGGTTTCATTTTTTGTGAAAGACCGCAACCTGAGCCTGAAAGAAACCGATGAAATTATCGAACTCTTAAACCGTCAGAAAGACTCATGAACGCGGTACTTGATTACTTCCTGAAAGCGAACCTGTTTCTGGTATTGTTTTACGCCTGCTACTGGTTATGGCTCCGAAAACATACCTTTTTTCAGCTCAATCGGGCCTACTTGCTGGCCTCGGTTATTCTCTCACTGCTGCTACCCTTCATCGAGCTTCCCACCGAAACTGTCGAAACCATTCCGATACCCGTTGGCGCATTTACCCTATCCGTGGTGGCAACGGCTCCGACCGAACCAACCGGGCCGGCTTGGGAAACCATCGGCTACTGGACTTATGGACTGATCGCCACGGTTTTGCTGGGTCGGCTGCTGGTGCAGATGACGGGGATCGGGCGGCTGATCCGGCGCTCCGAACAGCACAAACTGGACGATTATACCCTGGTGCTGCCCGCCGATGAGCGCGTACCGACCTTTTCCTTCTTCTGGTATCTGGTCATGTGCCGCCGGGACGCCCAAACCGCCAACACACCCATTATCGCCCACGAACTGGTGCACATCCGGCAACGCCACAGTTTGGACATCCTGCTGCTGGAAGTTGTGCAACTGGCTTTCTGGATAAATCCAATCCTGATTTTATACAAGCAGTCGATTCAGCAGGTACACGAATTCCTGGCCGACGCTCAGGCCGAAGACAAACATCAGTACGCTACGTTTCTGGTCAATTATGCCTTTGGTGTACAGCCAGCGGCCTTAACCAACGGTTTTTTCAAACCATCGCTGCTCAAGGAACGGATCAAGATGCTGCAACGACGGACTACCAGCCGCTGGGCTTTGGGAAAATACGTGCTGGTGCTGCCGCTGCTGGTCAGCCTGGTGGCCATGACAACCGCCCGCGACGAAATCACGCAATTGGTTTCAACGGTTTCAGACGAAAAAATAACGGTTTCGGGCAACGTAACCGATACAGACGGAAAACCGCTTGCGGGCGCTACCCTCGTTGTTCGTGGCACAACCACTGGTGCACAAACCAACGCGCAGGGACGTTATGAACTAAAAAATGTTCCTTCCAACGCTAATGTCGTTGCCAGTTTTGTTGGCTATACCACACTGCAAAAAGCGGTGAACGGTAAGAAAACGTTGGACTTTACCTTACGGGCAAAAGTTGATTCGCTGGATCGCGTGGTCGTTGTTGGGTATGCCACGCTGCCCAATCAATCGGCTCCGGCAAAACCAGCTACGGCCCCTGCTCCTACCCAAAAGCCGGTGAATGGCCAGCCTTTTACAGTAGTTGAAGAAATGCCGGAATTTCCGGGTGGAAAAGCCGCTTTAGGTCAATATCTGAGCAAAAACGTGCGGTATCCGGCGGATGCCCAGCGCAATAATACGGACGGGACGGTTCTCGTCCAGTTTACGATCGGAACCAACGGATCGATTTACGGCATCCGGGTAAAAAAAGGCGTGGGCGATGGCTGCGATGAAGAAGCCGTTCGGATTATCGGGAAAATGCCAGCCTGGAAACCGGGGACGCAAAATGGTAAACCGGTGGCCGTTCAGTATGTATTGCCTATTCAATTCATGCTAGAAGGCAAGCCGGAAAAGCGCACCGGCCTTCGGCTGAACGACACCCCAAATCCGGTCAATGTCATCGTTAGCTCCCCATCCGGCCTTGATCCAAAAGCCCAGCCGCTGTACGTTGTGGATGGAAAAAAAGTTGAGCCTGAGGAATTTAATTCAACCATAAAACCCCAAGACATCGGATCGATCAATGTCCTGAAAGATGCCTCAGCGACGGCTGAATACGGCGAGGAAGGCAAAAACGGGGTACTGTTGGTAACAACTAGGCAGAAAGCCCTGGGCGAGAAAATCCGGCAGGCTGGTCGCGTGGATTATGACGGAAAACCATCAGCTTATATGCTGGATGATAAACCTATCTCGCGGGAACAATTTCAAAAACTTGATCCCAATACAATTCAGGATGTAACCGTCGATCACGCCAAGCCCAACTTCACAATAAAAGCAACAACCAAAAAATAAGCTTAAAAGCCGGACATTCTTACCACCTGTTTTGGCCGGGAATGCCAGCCCCGGTGCTTTATTTCCCAAAGTAAAAAACGAATCATCATGACACAGATATCAGAAATCAATCGCCAAACGATAAGACTATATGGTTTTATCGCCCTGTTCTTTGCCTCATTGGCCAGTTTAACGGCCTGTGAAGAACCAGCCAGCAAAGAAACCGTTCAACAACCGAGCGGAACTGTTTCGCTCCGAACAACAGAACCTACCACGCAACCGCTTTATATTCTGAATGGCAAGAAAATGGACGTTTCTTCCGCCAAAAAGGAGCCCTTGTCGGATTTGAATCCCAATGACATTCAATCCATTGATGTCCTGAAAGGGGAAAAGGCTATCAGCAAATATGGGCAGGAAGGCAAAAACGGGGTTATCCTGATCACTACAAAAAAATAAAGCGCTCATGAAATCGCCTAAACCCCTCTCCACCCGCTTCCGATTCTGCCAACGGCGGTTCGACAATCGGCTCATTTCGTACACCTTTGGACCAAAACCATCGGCTTTTGTAACCCCGTTTTTTCAATCTTCAACCTTAAAACAGCGTATTCTGATGCTCCAGAAGTCGAAAACCAGCCGCTGGGCAATGGCTAAATACGGTTTTTCAATTGTACTCATTGCCAGTTTGTTCGTCTTCGTCGCAGCCTGCGAAGACCAATCGAAGAAAGATGTAGTGAGTCAGGAACGGATTAGGGTTTCGGGGCAGATTTTTGGTTCCAACGACAAACCGATCCCGGGTGTCGATATTGTTCTGAAAGGGGGGCAGACGGGCACCAGCACCGACGCCAATGGAGAATACCAATTCAACGTGCCCGGCAACGGCACCCTGGTCATTTCGTTCGTCGGTCACCAGAGCATCGAAATACCGGTCAACGGCCGGGAGGCTCTTTACGTCCGGCTCGCCCAACCCACCGACGGTAGACCATCCACTTACTGGACCGGCACGCCCAAAATTCCGAAACAAGCCAACTTCGATGACTTACTCAGACGAAAACCCGTTGATGACGGCAAAGGCGAAATTTTCACCGTGGTGGAAAGAAACCCCGAATTCCCGGGGGGAATGGCCGGACTCGGTAAGTTTATTAAGGACAACATGCAATATCCGGAAGCCGCCAAACGAGCGCAGGTTAGTGGAAAGGTCTTCTTATCTTTTGTAATCAACACCGACGGCAGTTTTCAGGATGTGCAGGTGCTAAAAGGAATTGGGTTTGGCGCCGATGAAGAAGCGGTTCGGGTAGTCAAATCCATGCCGCGCTGGAAACCGGCTACGCAGAACGGAAAGCTGGTGCGGGTTAAATATAATCTACCCATTCGATTTGCGTTGGATGAGTTAGATGAAGAGTAAACGAAAAGCCCCGACACCGTTAAGGGTCGGGGCTTTTGATTGTTAGCGTTGCCGGCTTCGGGGAAACAATTGCATAAACCGCTTGTAAAACTGTTCGTACACATCGGGTGCCTTCCCTTTTTCCCATCCCACGGGAAACTCGGTTTTAGCGCGCTTCCAGGTAATCGTTACATCGGGATTTTCCGGTTTCTCCAGTTTGGTTGTTTTGATCTTGCATTCCTGCTCCAACCGGGCGAAAGTTCGTTGTGTCGTATCTTTCTTTTGTTGACCGAGTTGCGTAAACGCGCCTTCGCTACCCTCCCGGTAAAACAGCAAACCGTTGTCTAACAGACGGTATTCCGGGCGATTCGTATCACTTCCTAACTCCACCACAATTTGCCGGCCCGTATACCGGTTCGGAAACAAAGACCCCGTTGGTGTTGGCTGCTGCGCGTTCGATACCCCAACCAGACCCATCCAAACCAAGCAAGAAAGAAAGAACAAGCGTACTATTGAAAAACTCATTAAACGTATTTGAATTTGGGTTAACATCTCTACTATTCTTAACTGCCTAAACAGAAAAAAATTGTCCGCTTCCGTCGTTCCGTTCCTGAATCAACCTACTCGGGGCCGGTTGGTTTCCCATAGGTTTCTTCCCGCAACCGAACCGACGTTCCCAGCAACCCTTTCTGCCGGGTCACAATGAATAAATTATCAAAGTCGTCTGCCTCTATTTGCGACTTACTTGGCTTCGTTCCCAAGCCTTTGACAATGTCCAGAATGGTGTTGCTGTGACCCACAACCAGTATATTTTTGCCTTTCGCCCACATCACCCGTTCCACCACCGCCGAAATCGGCTTTGCCGGATACGACTCCACCGGGAGGTTGAGCTGATGCGCCAGTGGCAGGGCAGTTTGCTGCGTTCGGCGGTATGGCGTGGTCAGAATCAAACTAATGCGTTCATCGTCCAGCCGTTCGGCCAGGTCCTGCGCCCGCTCAAAACCAACGGCGGTCAGGCTGCTGGTATCGGCCTCGCTTACCTTTTCCGCATGGCGAACGATATAAATCCTTGAGGTCGAGCAGGCCGTCAAACCGAAAGAAAGCAGCAAAACCGTCAGCAGTTTCTGGTTCATTGTGTCCTTTTTATCGAATCCATTAGTATCGTTAAAATCCTGATCAGTGCCCTCTTAACTTTTCACTCTTAACTCCTCCATCGCCAGCCAGCTCATCAGGCCCGCGCCAATTTCCAGAGCCGATTCGTCGATATCGAACGTGGGCGTATGAACCCCGGAAACAATACCGCGTTCTTCGTTGCGGGTGCCAAGCCGGTAAAAACACGAATCAACCACCTGCGAATAGAAGGCAAAATCTTCGCCCGCCATCCACAAATCCAGATTCACCACGTTTTCCGGTCCCATATATTCCGTAGCAGCCGAACGCATGCGCCGGGTTAATTCGGGGTGATTTTTCAGGAATGGATACCCGCGCACCACCGTAAATTCGCAACGGGCACCCATCGCTTCGGCCATCCCCTCCGCCATTTTTTTCATCCGACGCAAGCCATCTTCCCGCCATTCTTCGTCCATGCAGCGGAACGTTCCTTCAATGCTTACTTCGTTAGGAATCACGTTCGTCACGCCGTCGGCAATAAACCGTCCGAACGACAAGACCGAAGGGTTCGCGGGCTTACGGTTTCGGCTAATGATTTGCTGCAATGCCACAATGATGTGTGACGCAATCAGAACGGGATCAACCAGTTGGTCGGGCATCGCACCGTGCCCTCCTTTCCCGATCACCGTCAGGTACAGTTCGTCCGTGCTGGCCATGTACATGCCTTCCCGAAAACCAATTTTACCGACCGGAACATTCGGAGCAACGTGCTGACCGATCATGCTGGCCGGCGCCGGATTTTCCAGAACACCGTCCTTGATCATCAGCGAAGCACCACCCGGCGCTTTTTCTTCCGCCGGCTGAAAAACCAGTTTGACCGTTCCTTCGAACTGATCACGGAGCTCCTGCAAAATCCGGGCGGTTCCGAGCAGCGACGACGTATGAACATCGTGCCCGCAGGCATGCATTACGCCCTCCACAGTCGATTTATACGGCACATCGTTGGCTTCGTGGATCGGCAGTGCATCCATATCCGCCCGCAAGCCAACCACCCGATTTGCCGACGAACCACCATTCCCAGCCCGCCCTTCAATCAGCGCAACCAAGCCGGTGTTGGCAACACCTTCCTGCGGAGTCAGTCCGATGGCTTTGAGCTTTTCGGCCACAAATTTCGCCGTATTGTATTCGTTAAACGACAATTCTGGGTTGGCGTGCAGATGCCGCCGGTTGGCAACGATGTCAGCAGCATACTGCCGGGCCAGGGTTTTGATTTGATCTTTCATATGCTGTACCCACGGACTTTAGTCCGTATTTTTTGAATGCATAAACCTGACCGATCTTCCAGCCGGAAGCGCCCAGGCCTGCCAGGTTTGAGTTTGAAATCGATTTCAGGACGTCATGAACTGATAGTCACTGACCAGCGTTCGCAAAAACGTGGTATCATCCAATTCGGAGCGCACCCCGATTACTTGTTTAACTTTATTTGCCGCCAGCGTGCTGATTTCAGGGTTGTTCAACCGCAAGGCTTCCTGAATAATTCCCAGATCGCGGTCAGAAAGCTGCATGACTTCCGGAAAACGAACCTGGTACTCCACAGGTAAGGTACGGTGCATAACGTGGTCGAGTGTAATCGGTCGCGTCAATTTGACCACCGTCGTTCCGGCGGCAATGTCCCCGATGCGTTGCCCCCGTCCGTTCACCGCAATCACCACCAACGGAATAATGCCCCCCATAAATACCGGTGACTCAACCAGTCGCAACAACCAACGGAGCAGGTATGCCCCCAGACCGGGTGGCGAGCCATCAAGCATGACCACTTGGATCTTTAAGGCTATTTTTCCCAGACTTTGCCCGTTCAGGAACAACTCACAGAGTAAGTCATAGAGCATGAACGGCAATGCTAAAAAAAACAGGGTAAAAAAAGTACCGGCAAAAACGCCCGGAAACAATCTAAATAGCACGAAATAGAGCGTCAGCCAACCCAAAAACACCAAATAGTCGAGCAACAACGCCAGAATCCGGTCGCCCAGGCTAGCGGGCTCGTATTCCAGCGTAACATTTTGGGAAGTCTGAATAGAAACCGTCATAGCAACAAACTACAGATGATTAAAGATAGTCTCTGCAAAATAAACGTCCGAATTGCGTTCGGCTAACTTTTGCAAATTGGTTGCTGAATACGGTATTTTTTCCGTCAATACGCGTTGAAGCAAGGTCCGAATGGCCGCGGGCGAGGTCGTATCGGCGACAACGCCCAACTGCTCGGTCTGCACCAGATGTCCTAGATAACCGTAATCGGAGGCTAACACCGGTTTACGCGAAACAGCGGCCCGGACCACCATCGACGCCATGCCAACGTGTTTTTGGTACAACGCCAGAACGTAGTCCGACAATTCAAAAAATACCTGAATCTGTCGCCCTTTTATCTCTTCAAAAAACCGTATAATCTGCACTCCTTCGCCGATTTCGGCTATTTTTTGCTCAATCTTTGCCCGAAAATCAGCCTGAACGGGGCCAGCCAGAATAAGGCACACCTTTTTTTGCTGTTCGGCGGGCAACTCTTTCAGCGCTTCCAGCAGCGGTTCAATGCCTTTACGATCATCCAGGTACCCGAAAAGCAGAAAAATCCGGCGCCCGGCTTCGATCCGCAATTGTTTCCGTAACTGTTCAATCTCGTCGGGTTTGATAGCATACGACTCAACCGGGTCGGCCAACGGCCAAACATTCACGCGCGGGCTTAGGGTCCGTAGCCCTTCCACCGCCGAATGATCCAGGCAAAACAAATTAGCCAGACTTCGCTGACGCAAAACCCCATTCAGTGTTACCTTTTTTCGCAAACCGTTCAATTGAGCTTTCCAGCCGGGATTTCGTTTGTAATGAAAATCCGGACGGAAATAAATGCCCGAAACCCGGCAGGGTGCCGACCGCCCCAGCCAGGCCCCCAACTGAAAAATATCAAAATACATCAACAGCGCGTGCGTAGGCCGGTGCGCATCCAGGTAACGCAGCAGGAGATTCCACTCCTTGAACGAGCGCGATAACATGGAGGCACCGTGAACGGCCTGAATATCCGCGGACGGAATGGGCACAAAGTGAACATTGTCGGCCCCTTCCTCCTGGTCCACCAGTTCGTCAAAGCACGGCTGAAAGGATTGTTGAGTCACCACGATGAGTTCGCCCGTCAGTTGATGGCGTATCCAGTAGTTGATTAAATGCGTCAGATAATCAGCGTGATGTCCGTTGATGATCGTATCAAAAAGCAGGATTTTTTTCGCTTTGTTCACTTATACTACCTGTTGATAAACCTGAAGTGTTTGACTTGCCATTTTTTCCAGCGAAAAATCCCGGCTCCGCTCTTGGCCTTTCCGAATCAGCGACCGGCGTAGCGACTCATCCAGAATGATTTTCTCCAGTTGATGCTGCATATCCGCTTCCGATTGTGGGTCAAAATACAAAGCAGCCTCCCGGGCCACTTCCGGAAAGCAGGAAGCCCGACTCAAAACCACCGGACAACCAGCCGCAAACGCTTCCAGAACCGGAATTCCGAAGCCTTCGTAGAGCGACGGATACACAAATGCCAGCGCGTTCTGGTACAGCCGGTACAGGATCTGGTCGTCAATGCTGCGCTGGCTAACCCGGTTGGCCAGCCCGAGGCTTTGAATGGCCTGGTTTTCTTCCGGACTGAACGGTCCGCCCCCGGCGCAGATCAACTGCACCTCGGGGTGTTTTCTCAGCACAGCCGCTACCGCCTTCAGAAAAGGAATAAAATTTTTATAATCATTCCGTGCCCCAACGTACAGCAGATACGCTCCCGGAACCTGAATCTGAAACGTTTCGGGAACGGTCAACTGCTGAAAAGCCGTTGCATGATGCACCACACTAATTTTTTCCGGTTTGATCCGAAAGAGCTCCATCAGATCGTTCTTGGTATTTTCCGATACCGCAATGACCTGCGCCGACCGATCGAGCAATTGCTGCTTCAGTTCCTTCGATGCATTGTCAATATGCCCAAACTGCGCCCCGAATTTATCCTTGATTGCATCGTGATACGTCAGCACGAACGGTTTTTTCGTGTGCTTCAGAAAGTAAGGGTGGAAAAATGTCGGGTGAAAAACGTCGTATTGGTTTCGCTGCAACTGAGTAATACTCCACAACCGGTTGACTTGTGAAAAGAGCATATTGGTGGGCATAAAACCCAGAAAATACGAAAATGACTGCACCCGAAAGGCATCGCTCTCCAGCAAATAGGCATTGTTGGAAAACAAAATAGACAGTTGTGTCTGGATCTCTTTCTGCCGAAGCGTTACCATCAGGTCGTAAAAATACCGGGATACACCTCCGTATCGTACTCCGGTAAAAGCCTGATGGTCAAACAATATTTTCATATCCGATTCAAATGCGCACGAAAGCTGCAAACTTACGGAGAAACCCTTTGACAACGACTATTTGTTTTTGAAATCGACGGTATTGCCCCGTTTCCGTGGATTGTTTTGAAAAATGGGATTTGATTTGCAATTTATCTGACCTAATGGGTTTCGGCCCGTCATCCGGTTTATTCATGCGCGAAGCTGTTTTTATCAAACGCAATACCGATAAGTGGAAGGAAATCGAGAGCGAACCGGTTACCAGCAATGACCGTGCTAATCCCGATGTACTGACCGATCAGTTCATCGAGCTAACCGACGATCTGTCGTACGCCCGAACGTTTTATCCAACCTCGCCCGTCACCCGTTATTTGAACGGTTTGGCGGCCAGTATGCACCGGCGGCTAATGCACAACAAACGCGAAGAACGCAGTCGTTTTGTGCACTTCTGGCGATTTGAGCTGCCGTTGCTTTTCCGGAAATCGCACCCATTATTGCTCCTGTCATCCGTGGTATTTCTGGTAGCAGCGGCTATTGGCTGGGTTTCGGCCACGCATGACGAGCAGTTTGTCCGGCTGATTCTGGGTGACGACTATGTGAACATGACGCTCGAAAACATCCGCAAGGGCGATCCGCTGGCGGTTTACAAAAGCAGCGGCCAGGCGGATATGTTTCTGTCCATTACCGTCAATAACATCCGCGTCTCCTTCATTGCGTTCATTCTGGGGCTTTTTGCTTCTTTCGGAACCGTAGCCGTCATGTTTCAGAACGGCGTTATGCTGGGTGCTTTTCAGTATTTTTTCTACGAACGCGGCTTGCTGCTGCCATCGGTGCTGACGATCTGGATTCACGGCACGCTGGAAATCTCGGCAATTGTCATTGCGGGTTGTGCGGGCCTGACGCTCGGCAACAGTTTGTTATTTCCGGGTACGCTGTCGCGGCAGGAGTCTTTCAAACGCGGAGCCAGGCAAGGGCTGAAAATTGTAATTGGTCTGGTGCCGATTTTCATTACGGCGGGTTTTCTGGAAAGCTTCGTCACGCGGTTACCGCTGCATCCGGTGGCTAGTTCGGCCATCATCCTGACCTCTGCTGCGTTCCTTATCTGGTATTTTATCATTTACCCGATTCAGCTGAGCCGGAAGTTTCCACAATAAGGTACGGTTTTGGCGGTCTCGCTCATCACAATCCGTTTAGCAAACACTGATCAGCACTATAGTAAACAAAAAACCGTACTCAAAACCGCACTCTATTAACCCTTAAAAGAGCATGAACCTTTATCAACGGCGTGATTTCGGCGAAAAGATCAACGCCACCATTCAATATTTCGTTAAGCAGATTCGCAGCCTGGGAATGGCCTTGCTGTATATTGCCGGGGTGCCAGCCCTGCTTGCCGGCATCGCATCCGGTATTACCTCGGCTTCGATGCTGGAAGTTCGGGTTCCTGTACGATCCAGCAGCTACAGCATGGGATACAGCATGGGGTACTGGGTGGGACAGCAGTTGACGAATCCGTCCTATCTGATTGCGTTGGTCTTGGCCCTGATCATCCCGTTGCTGGTTAACCTGACGGTGTATGGCCATCTGAAAGTGTACAATCGTCACCTCAATGAACCCATCACGGTTGAAGCGGTTTGGGCAGAAGTGCGGGAGGCTCTGGGGCGGGCCACCGTCACCTGGTTTGTGATTGGCCTTCTAGTGGTGGTTGCTCTGTTCTTTTTTCTGGTTCCGGGCATCTACCTGGGCGTTATTTTTTCGCTGGCTCCGGCCATTCTTGTCTTTGAAGGAGCCTCCACCGGCACTTGCATAGGCCGTTGCTTTGAACTAATCGGGGATAAATGGTGGTCGACGTTCGGACTGATTATCATCATCAGTTTCATTGCCTACGCCCTTAGTTTTGTTTTCAACGTTCCCGCAGCCGTCGTTAGTCTGGTAGTCTCCATGAAACTCATGCCGAACCTGCCGGTTTTTGTCAGTATCCTGACCAGCATTCTGAGCACGGTGGGGAGTGTGCTGGTTTCGTCACTTGTTGCGCTTGGCGTTGCGTTTCAATACTTTAACCTGATCGAGTTGCGGGAAGGCCACAGCATTCTGTCCGCCATTGAAAGCATTGGTTCCAGCACTCCACCGCCCATTCCCCGCTCCAACGATGAAGGTGATTATTAACCGCATTTTCCAAAACCGTACGATCCTGCTCTGGTTGCTGTTGACCACCCTGCCGGCCGGTTCCGTTCTTGCCCAGCTTTCGGCTACTCCTTCAACCGATACGGTGCGGGCACAACCGGCCCCCGACGACCGTAACCCAATCCGGATTCGACGCCCAGCCGCTGACCGGATTGAGAAGTACCGAGAAGATCGGGATTATCAGTACGGGAACGAATTCAAACCCACCAATAGCCTGTGGTCAAAATTCTGGAGTTGGTTCTGGAACAAGGTAGGTTCGTTTCTGAACAGTAAATCGTATCAGAACTTCTGGCAGTATGTATTGCTGGTGGGGGTTGCGATGGGCGTTATCTGGTTACTAATCAAAGCCCAAATTGTGGGATTCTTTTTCAGCCCCCCATCGCGCCCGTCCGACCTACCGTATGAAACCTTTACCGAAAACATTCACGAGATCAACTTTGACCAGCAGATTGAAGCCGCCATCGAGCAGCGGAATTACCGGCTGGCCGTGCGACTGCTTTACCTGCAAACGCTTAAACGCCTGAGTAACCGGAACCTGATCGACTGGAAACCGAATAAAACCAACCGCAGTTACGTTTACGAACTGGCACAGTCGCCCCTGAAACCGGAATTCGAATCATTGACCACCCAGTTTGAATACATCTGGTACGGTGATTTTCCGGTTACCGAAGAGCGGTTTACTCCGTTGCGTGAATCATTTCAGCGATTCAACCAGTAGCTGAGCTAGCGCTATAAACTACCGGTTTTTCCGCCGTCTACCGGCACATTGATTCCGTTGATGGAAGCGGCCGCCGGGGTGCAGAGAAAAGCCGCAACTGCGCCCACTTCTTCCGGTTCGACAAACCGTTTGCTGGGAATTTCGGCCTGTAGCTGCGCTTCCACTTCTTCCCGCGACTGTCCGGTTTCTTTCATTCGCTTCTCCAGAATGGCCTCCAGTCGGGCCGTGCGCGTATACCCTGGCAACACGTTGTTGACGGTAATGCCGTATTGCGCGATTTCCAGCGACAGTGTTTTGGCCCACTGCGCCACCGCTCCGCGAATGGTATTGGACACGCCCAGCCCCACAATCGGCTGCTTGATGGAAGTAGAGATAATGTTTACAATCCGCCCGTACCCCAGTCGTTTCATTGCAGGTACCACGGCTTGCACCAACTGCTGGTTATTCAACAAATGGGCGGCAAACGTTTTGGTAAACTCCTCCAGTTGAGCCTCAATCAGCGGCCCACCCGCCGGGCCACCGGTATTGTTGATCAGGATATGAACGTCCGGAAATTCGGCCAGATAAGCATCGACAACGGTTTTTACTTCTTCCGGATTTGCGAAATCTGCCACGCGGTACTGATGTTGTTGCCCCGGCTGCGTTGCCAACGAGTCAACAGCTTCCTGGAGTTTGGTTTCATTCCGGGCCAGCAGGGTTACGTTGGCCCCCAACGAAGCCAATTCGACGGCAGTAGCGTAGCCGATGCCCTGCGTACTTCCGCATACAAGAGCGGTTTTGCCAACAAGCGAAAGATTCATCATTCTAATGGTTTATGCTCAATAATGGTTTCCCACAAGGATTTTACTAATTTACTAATCAATTGTTGTTCAAATCAGTTATTTATTCGGGTTCTTTTCTGCAAACCCGTCGGCTTTTCCGACCATCAGGTCCGGCGCGTGGGTTACGGACAAAAGTATCCGATCCTGTAGTTTTTATATGACCACAACCGGTTTTAAACCAACTTTACGAACAAAATAACTTAACACCATCATGTCAAAAGGTCTCATTATTGCCATTGTTCTGGCGCTAATTTTCGGTTTCTTTGGATGTAGCACGTATAACGGTATGGTTGGGAAGGATGCGAATGTGGGTGAAAAATGGGCGCAGGTCCAGACACAATATCAGCGCCGGGCCGACCTGATTCCGAACCTGGTTAATACCGTAAAAGGAGCGGCTAATTTCGAAAAAAGCACCCTCACAGCCGTTATGGAAGCCCGTTCGAAAGCCACGGGCATTCAACTCAATGCGGATCAGTTGACCCCCGAAAATGTGCAGCGTTTTCAACAGGCGCAGGATCAATTGAGCGGTACCCTATCCCGGCTGCTGGCCGTTTCCGAAAACTACCCGCAGTTGCGAGCCACGCAAAACTTCTCGGAATTGCAGTCTCAGCTGGAAGGAACGGAAAACCGCATCAGTGTAGCCCGGAACGATTTCAACGCAGCCGTCAAAGACTATAACGTCTCCGTCCGGACCTTCCCGGCCAATATTTTTGCGGGCCTGTTCGGCTTCTCTCAGAAAGGTTTCTTTGAAGCCTCGCAAGCCGCCCAAAACGCTCCATCGGTTCAGTTTTAAGTTAAAAAAGTAAGAGTTAAAAGGAGTGTCGTGTCATGCGCCAGCCTACTTTTAACTCTTAACTCTTGATTCCTTTATGTCCGCAATCAACCTTTTCACGGCTGAGGAGCAACAGCAGATTATTCAGGCGATCCAATCGGCTGAACGGAAAACATCCGGCGAAATCCGGGTTCATCTTGAACTGTTCTGCCCAACGCCCAACGTGCTGGACCGCGCCGTACAGGTTTTCTGGCAATTGGGTATGGAACAAACCGCTCAGCGCAACGGCGTGTTGTTTTACCTGGCCACCGACGACCACAAGTTTGCTGTGCTGGGCGACGAAGGCATCAATAAGGTTGTGCCGAAGGATTTCTGGGAATCGACCAAAGAAGTCATGCGCGACAACTTTCGGCAGGGCCGGTTTACCGACGGCTTTTGTCAGGGTATTGAGCGCGCCGGCCAGCAGTTGCGGCAGTATTTTCCTCGGTTGGAGGATGATTCCAACGAGCTTTCCGACGAAATTTCACACTAAATGACGTTTAAAATTCTTCCATATCGTTTTTTCCTGCCCGTTCGAATTCTTGCGATTCTTCTCTTGGCTGTCGTCTCGTTCCAAGCTTTCGGGCAGGATAACGTGATTCCAGACCGACCGAATCCGCCACGACTGGTAAACGATTTGGTAGGTATTTTGCAACCGGATGAACGGGCGCGACTGGAAGAGAAGCTCCGGCGTTATAACGATACCACATCCACTCAAATCGTTATCCTGATCGTCAAAACTACCGACCCGTATCCAATCGGCGACTTTAGTTTTCAGGTAGGCCGTAAATGGGGCGTTGGCCAGGAAGGTAAGAATAACGGCCTGGTGCTGACCTGGGTACCCTCAACCCGCAAGATCTTCATTGCCACGGGTTATGGCCTGGAGGGAGCAATCCCGGATGCCATCGCCAAACGGATTGTCAGTCAGATTATCGTTCCACGTTTTAAAAATGAGCAATGGTACGCCGGTCTGGACGAAGCTACGAACGAAATTATCCGACGGGCGAACGGAGAATACCAGGCCGATGCCTCCGATGACGGCGATGGTGGAGGGGGCGTTTTCCTGTTCCTTATTATTTTCGTCGCCATCATTATCTTCATCTGGATAAGCCGTAACCGCGGTGGTGGCAGTGGCGGCAATCGTCATCGGAACCGGGGCGGAGGCTTCTTTCCCGTTCCCTTCCCTACCTCTACCTATTCAGGCTGGGGCGGTTCGTCCGGCAACTGGGGTGGAGGGGGCGGAGGCTCTAGTTTTGGCGGCTTCGGCGGTGGCAGCTTTGGTGGCGGTGGCGCCGGTGGAGACTATTAAGAATGAAGCGTTATGAATTGAATGACACGTTTAACACTTCATTCAATTCATAACGCTTCACTCCTCTACTTTTCCTTCGATTAAAAACCGTTTTGCATCCAGCCACGCCAGTTGCTGAAAACCGTCAATGTGATAACGTTTGATAGCGCCTTTTTCACTTTCCAGCCAGACATTCCGTTCCGATTCGTAGAGTGAATTCTTGGTGCGCATCGTTGCCTTGACTAAACGGGGCTGCCGGGTAATTGAATCCAGTTCAACGCGCAGAAATTGTACCGGCAATTTTTCACCGCTTTTCAAGGTGTATTCGTACGTCAGCGAATCCGGACGGTTTTTCTCGTAGCTCGATTGATACGCCTGTTTGTTGATATCCGCTTGCAGAAACAAGTCTAGTTCGCGGCTCCAGTCAATGCTTTTTGTCGTTTGCTGTTCCTGATCGTCGCCAAAACCGGCCCGTTTCGAAACCGTTGGTTGCCGGGTTTGCAACAGACTGATTTGCTGCTCAATATAAGTTTTCAGGTCGTAATAAGTTCCAACGGGCGCTTCTTTGGCTGGGTTGCTGCAAGCAGCCAGCACCGACACTAAAACAAGGATGTACCAATATTTCATCATGACAAAAAATACCCCCTGATTGAAAAGTCAGGGGGAGTAAGGAGGACTTAGTTGGCCAACACCAACCAAAGCCGAAAAGTTTGTCCGGAAAGACAAGAGCGATGAGACAAACGAGCAAGACCGATCGGAGACGCTAAAAAATCGTTGTCCTCTGTTCTTTACTCTTGACTATCACGCAAGCAGGCTATGCCCCGTCATAACGTCGGGTTGCGAGATGCCCATCAGCTGCAAAATTGTGGGGGCAATATCCGCCAGTACTCCGTTGTTCAGCTTAGGGTGATAATTGGCATCAACCAGAATACACGGAACCGGGTTGGTCGTATGAGCCGTGTTGGGCGAACCATCTTCGTTGATCATGTAGTCGGCATTTCCGTGGTCGGCAATGACCAGGGTCGAATAACCGTGTTCAAGTGCGGTTGTGATGACGGCCTGCGCGCACTGATCGACGGTTTCGGCGGCTTTCACGACGGCAGAAAAAACACCCGTATGCCCCACCATGTCCGTGTTGGCAAAGTTGAGACAAACAAAATCCACGTCCTCGCGCTCCAGTTCCGGAATAATTGCATCGCGAATCCCAAATGCGCTCATCTCCGGCTTCAGGTCGTAGGTAGCAACTTTAGGAGATGGGCACAGTAATCGGCTTTCCCCCTCAAAAACATCTTCGCGCCCACCAGAAAAGAAGAATGTAACGTGCGGGTACTTCTCGGTTTCGGCAATCCGAATCTGTTTTTTCCCGGCGTTGGATAGTACTTCACCCAGAGTCTGAGTCAGGTTATCTTTGTCATAAATGACTTTTACGCCCACAAAGTCGTTGTCGTAATTGGTCATCGTGACGTAATACAGATTCAACTTTTTCATATCCTGCTCCGGATAATCCCGCTGACTGAGCGCCATTGTAATTTCGCGGCCCCGGTCGGTGCGGAAGTTGAAACACAACACCACGTCACCATCCTGAATTGTGGCTAACGGGTTGCCCTCAGGATTGGTAACGATGATCGGCTTGATAAACTCATCGGTTACGTCCTCGTCATACGATTGCTGGATAGAGGCCAGAATCTCGCCGGGCGTACACGTAACGTGGCCTACTCCTTTGACCATTGCATCATACGCCTGCTTAACGCGCTCCCAGCGGTTATCGCGGTCCATCGCGTAATACCGTCCTACCACCGTGGCAATCTGACCCGTCGTAGTTTGCAGGTGCTGTTCGAGATCGGCCAGAAAACCGTAGCCGCTTTTGGGGTCCGTGTCACGCCCATCCGTAAAGGCATGGATAAACACGTCGGTCAGGCCCTGTTCGTAGGCAATGGAACAAAGACCTTTCAAGTGTTGGATATGTGCGTGAACACCACCGTCGGACACCAGCCCGATGAAATGGACTTTCTTCCCGTTGGCTTTCGCATAATTCAGGGCATCCAGCAAAACGGGCTCTTTATCCAGCGTATGCTCTTCAACGGCTTTGTTTACCTTGACCAGATCCTGATACACAATCCGGCCGGCACCGAGGTTCATGTGCCCAACTTCAGAATTACCCATCTGGCCCGCTGGCAAACCAACGGCCAATCCTGAGGCTTCTAGTTGGCTGTGCGCATATTTTGTATACAACGAATCGATAAATGGCGTCTTGGCGGCATTTATTGCCGATACATCGACCTTTCCGGCAATTCCCCAGCCGTCCAGAATCATCAAAATGACTTTCTTATTCATGCTTCGAATTAACAACATAAGCGGCAAAAAGCCACTGTTTTATAGGATTAAATGACCTGAAGGCTTGATCATTAAATCGTTGAAAAGCTAAATAGTTATCGATTTCTACCAGAATCAACTTTATGACAACCGTGCCTATCAAGCGATCCTTCGGCCCTTCGTTTTTTACCCATCACGAAAATGTGCCCAAATTGGCTACATGCTCTTTACTGCCGTCGGTTACCCAGGCATCGAGTTGAGCCGGATCTTTCAGCTGCTGACCCCGCATCCGTGACACCGCAATGTAGCCGCATTGTACGTCCGCCAGGGCCGACATATCACTCCACAGTTTTTCGATCTGGGCTACCGGATAAATATCTTCCTGGCCATGCCCCCAACGGTATTTCACGTCTTTGATGGTTACATACGTCGGAATGCGGTGGGCCACACTACGCACAGCTTTGGCCAACCGGGCGTCGTCACCGTCCTGCAAGTCCTGACGGACCAAACCGAACAACGCCAGCAAGGGATCGATCTGAATCCAGGTGGTGTTGGAGTTGTAATAACTCAGGTTCAGCTCGTCCTCTTCGCGGGGTTGCGCCAGACCTTCCAGCAGCCGCAGATGCCCATTGACGCGGGTTAACCCTCCCCCACGGTCTTCGATTCGGCGCGGAACCACCTCAAACGTCAGCATATTGCCTGACTCCAGGTGATGCCCCACTACCGCCGGATTTACATCCATCCCCAAGGTATCGATGTTGTGCAGAACAATGGTTTCTACCTGCGGATTCTCAGCCAGAAGTTTCGCCAGCGTGCCATTGCGAAGCAGGTTTGAAACTTCGTACCAGTGCCCCAGGGGCGAAAACCGTTGAGCCGCAATGTTGTCGACATAATCCGAGCCTTCGCCTTTCGACTTGGCCCAGCCGATCATCGTTTGACGAACCGCATCCCGAACTTTCTGCTTGTTCTCGTCCAGGGTTTCCTGCGGCATTTCTTCCCACATAAACCGCAAATCGCGCTCCATCGGCACATACCGCTGGCCAATCGACCGGCCCGGCGATAAATACGTTGGACCGGAGTAGCCAAAATTTTGCGTTTCTTCCAAAGTTCGCCGGATCGGTTCGTGGGTCAGGTAACTGGTCGCTACCAGATGCGGAATTACCCCGCCATACGTTTCGGCTACTTTGCGGGTTTTGGCGAGGTGGATTTCCAGAAAACTGCGGTGTTTCCCGCCAATTTCCACAAACGGATTCAGGGCTTTGATCACCCCGGCACCTTTGGTCCAACGGCTACCAACCCCGGCGGCCAAACTCAAAACCGCCACTTTTCCGTTCCGGATGGCATCCTCACCGGTTTTTACCGAACTGGCCAAGGCTTCCTGTTGCACCAGATCGCCCGGCCGCACGTCTTCAATCCGGGTTTCGGCGGGTAAACGGTTACGTGAAAGCCCAATACGGCCCTTTTGCAAATCCTCCCGAATTTCTTCGTGCTGGATGTAATCAAAACCGTTTTCCTTTTTGATCCGGTCCGCTTTTTCGTTCTCGACGCTGCGATTCCCCTGCGAGGTCGGGTCCGAAACTTTAAAGAGATTGCTGATGATCGTACGCAGCAGCGGGTACGCCAGGTTGTTTTTCTCGCAATAAGTCGTGAAGACGTCCATTTCGGCCCGCCGGATGTAGGAAATCGACGCGGGGTCTTTCCTGACCAGTTCCGAAACGTGAATTCCGTAGTACTGTTCGGGCATCAGTGCGTCGGTCCCTTCTTTCAGATTTGCCCAGGAGCCTTTGTAATTGATGCTCCAGTTGTAAACCACGGGTTCCATCGCAAACGGCAGGGCAGCCGACAACTCCGCCTTGGTCTTCCGCAAGATGTCCAGCACTTTCATTTTGTAGTCTTCGTAGCCCGCTGGGTTAACAAACATACCCATGCCACCTCCCGACATACCGCCCAGCATCAGAAAACCGTAGTAATCATCGCCAAACGTTTTCTTTGCTTTGGCAATAATCTGTTCGGTAAAATAGGTTGAAGCCCACGGAATGATCGTTTTGATGGGGCCTTCCCAGTTGCGGGCCGTATTGGCACCCAGTTTCCGGATATCGCCTTCTTTGATAGCGGCCAGAATGTTATCGAAAATCTGGTTGGTCTGCTGCCGGGCGTTCCACTCATTAGCGCCCCGGAGCAGGTATTTTTCGGTGACCATTTCCAGAATCGGCCCAACGTTGGACGCCATCCCGCCGTGCATCAACACCAGCGAATTCATGATTTTCTCGCCCATGTCCGGGTGAATCGCTTCGCCCTGCAACACACGGTGACGCGGCAACAACGTTCCCCGGCTGATTCCGAACTCCGGGTCGCCCTCCTGCGCAAAGGTACCCTGAATGGCCTTGATGCCCGGCCAGACGCCCCCCGAATCCTGCCAGCCACCACCCGAACCGCCAATCCATTCGCCCAGGATAGCCCGCGATGCCACCAGCCGCCGTTCGCTTTCCTGCAAACCACCTTCCAGCGTTTGCGTCTGACCCGTGGCCCGCATGAGCAGGCTGATGATCGAGCCCAGCAGGTTGGTTGAAACCGCAAACCGGGAGCCTTTCGGAATGTCGTTCACTTTCGTGACCAGTTCGATCCCCATGCCCGGCGCGACAATCCGGGATAAGATGTCCGGCAACGACTGGTTGGTTCCTTCAAACGAAGGCGGAATCAGCCCGGAAGCAATTACCCCGGCTTTGACCAGGCTCAAGTAATCATTCCCGAAATTGAACAAATCGGCCAGGTCATCAATATCCTTGGTCGTATTGAGGTCGATACTCGTGAGCCGCAAAACCGGCTCGGGAATCACCCGGACGTAACAGTTCAACGGCGGACGAATATCGGCGTCGCGGCCAAAAACGCCCAGATCAATGGAAATATTGATTACCCGCGCGCCTTCCGGGTAGTCCATTCCGAGAAAGAAAATATCCGACCAGCCGCTGTGGGTCAGGTCCATCCGTACCGAAGTTTGCTCGTGCAGCACCGGATAAAAAAGCGAGCCTTCCGGACGTTGCAGCAGTGCCGGGTGAATCCGAATCGGGTGTTCTTCACGGTGACCCACCCGGAACATCCACTGGTTACCTTTACTGGAACGCACGCTTTTCCGCACTTGATCGGCCAGAATCTGGAAAGACAAATGGTGGTAGCTTTCCGCCAGCGCACTGAACAGCGCGGCATTCGGTCCTTGTTTATCGAGTTCCTGCCAGATTGTTGCAATCGATTGCTCGAAGCGACGTGCCAGCAAATCTTCAAAACCGGCATATGGTATTTTCCCGGTCGACGGAGTTTCGGGCGTTTCCATCAGGAAAAACCGAAACCCCGCATACAGAAACAGGATTGCCCGGACTTTATCGTATAAGTTAGGCGTCGTTTTTCGAAATTCGTCCAATTCCCGCAGCGCGGTCAGCAATTCTTTTTTCGACAGCCGCTGGCTTATTTCGTAAAAGGAACGGTTTCGGCTGGCGGGATCTGTCGAGACAATGGTTTCTATAAAAACATTCATATATCAGACCGTTCGGCTGTTTGCTTCGGCCAGTAATTCGACCAGGGTTGACAATACTTCGCCGTGGGCTTCGCCAGCCAGACCAAGCGCGATCTGCGCCCGCAACAAACCGTGTTTACGGCTTAAATCGTAACGGTTTCCTTTTACTTCCAGCGCCAGGTATTTTTCGGTTTCGGCCAGCTCCTGCAGTGCGGGTGTCAGTAAAATATTGCGGTCGTTCTGATCGATGTATTTTTGCAGGATATCGAAAATAGCGGGTGTAAACACATGCATTCCGAAGAAACAGAGGTAATAGCCCGCCCGCAACCCGGGTGTCTGGAGTTCCAGTTCGGCCACGCTTAACGACGGTTTTTCGATGATTTTTTCGATCTGATAAATGCCGGAGCGGTTAGCAACCTGTTTGCCGGTCAGCGTACCATACCGCCCAATCTGGTGCTCAATGGTCGGGTTGACCGCCGAAACGGAGCTGTTTTCCTGCGAGGCCAGTTCCATCAACTGGGCCACACAGCCTTTCTGGCGGAGGTTTGAAACGTACAGATAGTCCCCCAAAAGAAGTAGAAAAGGCTCCTTATCCACAAAATTTCGGGCACAATATACCGCATGGCCGTAGCCCAGCGGCTCCTGTTGTTCGGCAAATTGAATGCGGTTCAGCAGATTATCAATTTTTTCGGCTTCCTTTTTCGCCCAATCGCTTCCCTGGAATGAATGAAAAAGATTATCCCGCAGGGAAGCAAAGGCTTTGAGGTACCGGTCCCCGTCGCCGGGCGCACACACAACGCACAACTCTTCGATTCCGCTGGCAAAGGCTTCTTCGGCAATAATCTGAATCACCGGTTTGTGCAACCCGTCGGTGTCGATCACCGGAAGCATGGCTTTTTGAATGGTATCTGCCACCGGATACAGGCGTTCTCCCCGGGCGGCCGCCGTTATGACGGCTTTTTTGATTCGCATCATGTAATCTGAATAGTTATACGACTTGTCCGTTATTCTATTTTTAGCCAGGCATAGCCTGATTTTACCAATCTAGCACAAAATTATCAGACTAAAAATGGCATTATGTAGCTTTTTGCGGCCAAGGGAATGGGTTGTTAGGAATAGATACGCAACGCACTATTAGAAGCCCAGCTGGCGGTCGGGCTGCGGCTGAAGGCCATGTTGTTCGATCAGGTAATTCAGGAAATTTTCGCAGGAGCGATACACAATCTGGTAGACTTCTTCAAAAACCGCAGCGTCTTCGTAATACGGATCTGGCACGCTCAAACCACCCGGACCAGTACCCGGGGCTGGATCGAATTCGCGCAGCAAAACCGTATTTTCTTCGCTGTAAAGGCCCGTACTGCGGTGGCTGAAGTACTGAATAGCTTCGTAATTCGATTCATCCATTGCCACCAGATAATCGAACTGCGATAAATCTTCCCCCGCCAATTTACGAGCCCGGTGGGTAAGCCTGATGCCGTGTTCAAGGGCATTTTCCCGCGTCCGGCGATCGGGTAAATCACCGATATGATACGAGGAGGTTCCTGCCGAATCGCAATGAAGTGCGGTTTCCAGACCCCGCTCTTTAATCAACTGCCGAAACACACCCTCCGCTAAGGGAGAGCGGCAAATATTTCCCAGACAGACAAACAGAACGTTGATCACAATAATGAATTAGATGGATGATACGCAATAATGGATACGTGTGTCCATCATTCTTTTTCAATAGGTTCGTTGTTCTCGTTGACCAGCACGTAAACATCCTCATTTGGCTTTTTCATGAGGTAGTTTTCGCGGGCATATTTTTCCTGTAAACGAGCGTTGCCCAGTAGCGCCTGACGTTGCTCTTCTACATCCTTAATTTTTTCGTCGTAATACACCAAATCCGTTTCCAGATCCCGCAATTTCATGCTGTTGTTGAATTGCGAGATCATGTCATTCGTATCAAAAAAAGCCATCCAGATGAATAGCACCACGCCGGTTGCGATGTAAAAATTTTTGGCGACCCGGAGAATTTTGTTGATCGTTGGATTCATCGGCTTTAAAGCAAAAAGCCCCCAACCGAAAACGGTTGGGGGTATTGAAATTACATTTTGATACCTGGGAAGTAGGCCGTTTCGCCCAGCTCTTCTTCGATACGAAGCAACTGATTGTATTTGGCCATCCGATCAGAGCGTGAAGCTGAACCCGTTTTGATCTGTCCGGTATTGAGCGCCACGGCCAGGTCGGCAATCGTTGCATCTTCCGTTTCACCCGAACGGTGTGACATGATGTTTTTATACGAATTGCGTTTCGCCAAGTTTACGGTATCGATTGTCTCCGTCAGCGAACCGATCTGGTTTACTTTCACCAGTACGGCATTGGCGATACCCTGGTCGATGCCCTGTTGCAAACGGGTTACGTTGGTTACGAACAGGTCATCGCCCACCAGCTGGGTTTTCTTACCAATCAGCTCGGTCTGTTCTTTCCAGCCATTCCAGTCGTCTTCCGCCATGCCGTCTTCAATGGAGATGATTGGGTATTTATCCACCCACTCTTTCCAGTAATTCGCCATTTCAGACGAGCTAAGTTTGTCACCCGTCGATTTTTTGAAATGGTACGTTCCGGATTCGGCATCGTAAAACTCAGACGCAGCGGCATCCATGGCGATGTAAATATCTTCACCGGCCCGGTAACCCGCTTTGTCAATCGCTTGCAGAATGATCTGAATAGCCTCTTCGTTGGAAGGGATGTTCGGCGCAAAACCACCTTCGTCGCCCACGTTGGTCGACATGCCTTTGCCTTTCAGTACTTTTTTCAGCGAGTGGAATACTTCCGTGCCCCAACGCAGGGCTTCCGAGAAATTAGGCGCCCCCACCGGCATTACCATAAACTCCTGGAAGTCAATGGAGTTATCCGCATGGCTCCCACCATTCAGAATGTTCATCATCGGAACAGGCAGGGTGTTGGCATTTACCCCACCAATGTAGCGGTACAACGGCAACCCAGCTTCCTGCGCAGCGGCTTTGGCAATGGCCAGCGACACCCCCAGAATAGCATTGGCACCCAGACGAGCTTTGTTTGCAGTTCCATCCAGTTCAATCATTACCCGGTCGATCAGGCTCTGGTCGAATACCGACGTTCCAACCAGCTCCGGAAAAATCAGCTCATTGACGTTTTGAACCGCTCTCAATACGCCTTTGCCGACATACCGTTTCGGATCATCGTCGCGCAACTCGACGGCTTCGTGCGAACCGGTTGATGCACCCGACGGAACAGCCGCCCGGCCCAGAAAACCGTTTTCAGTACGAACATCGACTTCTACGGTCGGATTGCCCCTCGAATCCAGAATCTGTCTGGCATGAATAGACTGAATAATACTCATTGTGTCTGAAAAAAGTTGGTTAATATTTTACATACGAGCGAAATACAGAATCCAGTACCACTTGCAGTACCACTTGGTAAATAAGGGGTGGCTGGTCAATCATTTGACAATTCGCTGTAGCACCATTTTTGCGCTACAAAGTAAGCGATTTTTTCGGTTTCTAGAGAGTGCCTGGCTAATTAAGCGATTCATTGCTATACAACTAGTCCCCGAGAACGAGTTGCATAGCAGCTCCTAAACGGCCATACGTAGTTTGAGATTTTTGTAAGGGATTGTGCTTTTTTTGCTCGATAAATGAGCTTGTGGCTATAAGAGGCTCCCGGTCATACCCATTTGTAAATCTAGCCTAATTTACCATCTTCAAAAACCGCCGATGTAGCTGACTCTGATTTCGGACAAAACTCTGATGCTTGTCAATTGAGCGTTTTCCAGTTACAACCGCAATGCTTTGTCTGAAAATTAAGGGGCATTTGTCCGGAAATTGTGCGGTCTTTTGGCCTAAATTCCGGAATATTGTATTCTATTTTTCTCTGTTCATGAATTCTGGTACGGGTCCCCCCGTGTCCTTTGGTTTTTAACTGACATTATGGCTTCTTCATCTCCTAAATTTCATCAACACTGGTTATCTGAGAACGTTTTACCCGACATTCCCTCCGAGATAACTTTTCAGCGTTACCTGCTGCTTCTTCACTATCGAAAGCTCGAATATCAAAATCTTTCGGCGCAATTTTTAGCGAAACAGACCAGCATGCTTACCTGGTTTGCCTCGGATATGGCGCATGCCTAACGGTACACACCGATTGATTACGACTTTAACTTTTGATACGTTCATAGCATTTACAACGCGAATACACTATCAGCGCGACTAACAATCATATAGGTTGCATCAGGGATAAACCGTGATCCAGCATGAATTCCAATCGTATGGTTTTGAAAGTCTATATCTGCCCAGAAAAGCTGTCTGGCAACAAAGCAACTTGATAGGCCCGCAACAGGATTACCACCTACATTCGCTCGCACGGCCCCAAAACCGCTATCCCCTATTCCAATGCACCTGTATATTGGGCGCAACTAAAAAAGCCGGTCACTTGACCGGCTTTTTCTTACTTGGTTTACTTAGCTTCTGCTTCAATCATCTTCACAAAATCATCAAACAAATACCGGGAATCGTGTGGCCCGGGCGAAGCCTCGGGGTGGTACTGCACAGAGAAAGCCGGACGGTCTTTGCGACGAATCCCTTCGATGGTTTTGTCATTCAGATTGACGTGCGTCAACTCAATATCCCGATTTTCCATTACTTCATCCGCTTTCACCGCAAAACCGTGGTTTTGCGACGTCACTTCACAACGACCCGTAATTAGGTTTTTTACCGGATGGTTCAAGCCACGATGTCCATTGTGCATTTTGTACGTAGTAATTCCGCTGGCCAGCGATAGAATCTGGTGACCCAGGCAGATTCCAAACAACGGTTTATCGGTTTCCAGTGCTTGCTTAACAGTTTCGACCGCATACGGCATTGCCGCCGGATCACCCGGGCCGTTGGAAATAAAATAACCGTCGGCGCCCCAGGCATTAATTTCTTCAAAAGGTGTTTTAGCGGGAAACACGCGGCAGTGCGCCCCCCGACCAGCGAGGTTGTTCAGAATGCTTTTCTTGATTCCCAAATCAAGCACCGCCACCTTAAATTCGGCCTGGTTCGTATTTCCGACCTCGTATATCTTTTTGGTGCTAATTTCCGACGACAATTCCAGCCCTTCCATATCCGGAATCTGGTGTAAACGCTCAAGCAAAACCGCCGGGTCCAGAATCTCGGAGGAGATGATGCAATTCATAACCCCTTTGTCACGGATGTGTCGCACGACCTGACGGGTATCAATACCGCTGATACCGACAATATTTGCCTTCTCAAAGTATTCCTGCAGAGAACTATCAGCGGTTGCCCGCGAATGAATCTGGGAAAAGAAATTACAGACCATTCCCCGGATCGTCACACTACCGGATTCTTCTTCGTCCTGGTATTGGATACCGTAATTTCCAATGTGTGAGGTTGTGTTAACAATTACCTGCCCGTAGTAAGAAGGATCCGTATAAATCTCCTGATAACCGGTCATCCCGGTATTGAAGCATATTTCGCCACCCGCCGTTCCGATTTTCCCGAGGGCTATTCCTCTGAAAACAGAACCATCTTTCAAAACTAGTAAAGCAGCTCGTTGCTGAACCTGTTTCATGAATTACTTTGGAGTTGTTCGGTTAAAAAAAAGGGTTAACCCGTTACGGCTAACCCTCTATATTATTTGTGTTCGTTCTTCACAATGAATTAACTCGGGCGACCGCCATTTAGTTCATCCTGCAAAGCTTTTAACTCATCAAATTTGCCATCGCGGGCCAGTGCAGCCTGTTGAGGCCAAGTTCCGGGATCGTGAGCAGCAAATTGTGAACCAGCGTTGTCCAGAATTTCACGGATGGATTCCGGCGTTGAATCGGCCAGTTGCGCAAAGGTGGTAATACCGGCACCCTGAAGAGCTTCCGCAATTTTCGGACCGATCCCTTCTACGAGGGCCAGATCATCTGCTGCGGCTGCCGGAGCAGCTTCAACGGTCGATGTTTCTTCTGTTTTAGTTTCAACAACCTCCGCAGCCGGTGTCGTTTCGTCCGCTTTGCGGCTACCAGCACGACGACTACGACGAGTACGGGCTGCTTTCTGTTCTTCAGCGGCTGCATTCAACAGCGTTTCGTTGAAATCAACCAGCTCGATGATACAGGTTTCGGCATTGTCACCCAGCCGGTTTCCCAGCTTAATGATGCGGGTGTATCCACCTGGGCGGTTCGAAATTTTGTCAGAAACCACGTTGAAAAGCTCTTTCATAGTCTCTTTATTCTGGAGGTATGAGAAAAGCACCCGACGGTTCTGATACGTATCGTCTTTGGCACGTGTCAGCAGGGGTTCAACGTATTTCCGCAGTTCTTTCGCTTTTGCAACCGTCGTTTCGATGCGCTTGCTCAGAATCAGCGAGGAGGCCATGTTCGACAGCATTGCCGTCCGGTGTGAATGGGTCCTGCCGAGGTGATTATGTTTTTTACCGTGTCTCATGGTCTTGTATTAGTCCTCGTCTAATCTGTATTTACTGATATCCATGCCGAAAGTCAAATTCTTTTCGGCCACCAACTGTTCTAACTCAGTCAGCGACTTCTTACCGAAGTTTCTAAATTTCATCATATCTGAAATCTCCAGTTTCACCAGATCACCCAGTGATTTTACATCGGCAGATTTCAAGCAGTTGTAAGCCCGCACAGACAGGTCAAGATCAGCCAGCGGAGTCTTCAACAGTTTCCGCATGTGCAGCATCTCTTCGTCTACTACATTGTCTTCTTCTGCTTTTGCCGTTTCAAACGTCATCGTCTGATCCGAGAAGAGCATGAAGTGTTGAATCAGGATAGTAGCCGCACCTTTCAGAGCTTCCTCCGGGTGAATCGAGCCATCGGTTTCGATGTCGAGCAACAACCGTTCGTAGTCGGTTTTCTGCTCAACCCGCGTGTTCTCAACGCTATAGCGAACGTTTTTGATCGGCGTGTAAATTGCGTCGATCGGGATGTGTCCGAAAGGCAGTTCGTTAGCGCGTGGTTCGTCCGCCGGAACATAGCCCCGACCTTTCTCCACGTGAATTTCCATTTCCAATTCGCGGGTGTCGTCGATGTGGCAGATTTCCAGTTCTGGATTCAGCACTTCAAACGAAGCCGTGAACTTCGATATATCGCCGGCTTTCAACACCGACTGGTTTTTGATCGTAACGGTAATTTTGTTGTCGACCATGTCCGAAATTTTCTTAAACCGAACCATTTTCAGGTTCAGGATAATCTCGGTTACGTCTTCAACAACGCCTTCTATTGATGAAAATTCGTGCAGTACGCCGGGAAACCGTACACTGGTGATGGCATAGCCTTCCAGCGACGACAGCAGAATTCTCCGCAACGCATTCCCTATGGTCACGCCATAGCCCTTTTCGAGTGGCTTGAACTCAAACAACCCGTGAAAGTCGTCAGCTCGCTCCATGACAACTTTATCGGGCATTTGGAACGCTAATATTGACATACGATTTTGTTGTTAACAGTTCAAAAAAAGAGATATAGATTACGGTTTTCGATATACAGTTTATAGTTGCTTCGGTGTTTTACGAAAAACTATAAGCCACATACCAAAAACCGTACTGTTATTTAGAATACAATTCGACAACTAACTGCTCGTTGACGTTCTCAGGAATCTGATCCCGTTCGGGATAACTCGTGAATACACCCTGGAGTTGTTGCTGATCCCATTCCAACCAGTTGTAGCGCTTAGCATTGCGGCCGACTAAACTGGTAGTGATGGCTTCTAATGATTTTGACTTCTCACGAACGCTAACCAGCTGGCCAGGTTTCAATGAGTAAGAGGCTATGTTGACCACTTCGCCGTCAACGGCAATGTGTTTGTGAGCTACTAATTGACGAGCGGCCCGACGTGTTGGAGCAATCCCCAACCGATAAACCGTATTGTCCAGACGAGCTTCGCAGAGTTTCAGCAGGTTTTCCCCTGTGATTCCTTGCTTCACAACGGCCCGGTGGAACAATCCGCGGAACTGCCGCTCCAGAATACCATAAATGTATTTTACTTTTTGTTTCTCCTGCAACTGAACAGCGTATTCCGACTGTTTGCGCTTACGACCACGGCCGTGCTGTCCGGGACCATACGCTTTCTTTTGCAGTGCTTTGCTGGGGCCGAGGATCGGCTCGCCAAACTTACGGGAGATTTTGGCCTTGGGGCCGGTATATCTTGCCATTTTGACTTATAAGATGAATAGAAGCTGAACAGACACAACCCAATGTCGCCTGCTCTTATTCACTGGGATGAAGCGGTTTCTATACAGTGAACCGCATAACTGTAAGGTTGGATTAAACGCGACGGCGTTTCGGGGGGCGGCAGCCGTTGTGCGGCAGTGGCGTAATATCTTTGATCGACATTACTTCGATGCCCGAGTTCTGAATAGTCCGGATGGCTGATTCACGGCCTGATCCGGGACCTTTTACAAACACTTCCGCTTTACGCATACCCAAATCATGTGCTACTGCGGCACAGTTTTGAGCGGCTGTCTGTGCAGCATACGGGGTGTTTTTCTTTGAGCCTTTGAAGCCCATTTTACCCGCCGATGCCCACGAGATCACTTGCCCGGTGCTGTTCGTAATTGAAATAATAATGTTATTGAACGAAGCCCGGATGTGTACCTGTCCAACAGGTTCAACAACTACTACCCGCTTCTTCGCTTTATCCTTGCGTTTTGCCTGAGCCATTTCTAGTTGATCGTTTAACGCCTAAAGTTCAACGCCAGTAGGCATTAAACTTTAAACGTCAAACCTTATTATTTAGTTGCTTTCTTCTTGTTCGCTACCGTCTTACGCTTACCTTTCCGCGTACGGGAGTTGTTTTTCGTGTGTTGTCCACGAACCGGCAAACCTTTCCGGTGACGCAGTCCACGATAACAACCAATGTCCATCAAACGCTTGATGTTCAACTGAACTTCAGACTTCAGCGCACCTTCTACTTTGTATTCACCGCTGATGATGGTCCGGATGGCGTTCGACTCCTCGTCGTTCCATTCGCTCACTTTCTTGTCAACAGAAACACCTGCTTTCGTCAGGATTTGCTGTGCTGAGCTACGGCCAATGCCAAAAATGTAGGTCAACGCAATTTCACCGCGTTTCCGGTCGGGAATATCAACCCCTGCAATACGTGCCATATTCAGTAATTAACCTTGTCTTTGTTTATACCTTGGATTCTTCTTGTTGATAACGTAAAGCTTGCCCTTCCGGCGAATCACTTTACATTCAGCGCTGCGCTTTTTGATAGACGCCTTGACTTTCATGATCTCACTCCGTTTACGATTTTGGGTTTACAGTTTATAGTTTACGGTTTCTGAACTCGTGAGAACCTTAAACGATAGACTTTAAACCGTCAACCTTATTTATACCGATAAACAATTCTTGCTTTAGTAAGGTCGTACGGAGACATTTCCAACTTTACCCGGTCGCCCGGCAAAATCTTAATGTAATTCATCCGCATTTTCCCGGAAATGTGGGCAACCACCTCATGCTTATTTTCGAGCTGTACCCGAAACATGGCATTGGAGAGTGCTTCTACAATAGTGCCGTCTTGTTCGATGGATGTTTGTTTTGCCATTCGTTACGCTATGGTCGCTTCGTTGACCTCGATCATTAAGCTAGTATTAGCCGTTACTTCTTCGATATACTGAAACGTTGTCAGAATCTCTGCTTTTCCTTTCCGAATCGCTACCGAGTGTTCAAAATGGGCTGACGGTTTCCGGTCAATTGTACGGATAGTCCAGCCATCTCTTTCTTGAACAATATTTTTCTTGCCCAAATTCACCATCGGTTCGATAGCCAATACCATGCCTTCTTTCAGCTTGATACCTTGCCCGCGTTTACCGTAGTTAGGAACTTCAGGGCTTTCGTGCAGGCTTTTACCAAGCCCGTGTCCTACTAATTCACGAACGACCGAGTAACCGTATTTTTCGACGTGACTCTGCACTGCATTGCCAATATCACCAATCCGGTTTCCCTCAATTGCCTTTTCAATACCGCAATACAGAGACTGTTTCGTACGGATCAATAAGTCACGAACTTCTTGGCTTATTGATCCTACTGGATAGGTGTAAGCGCTATCGCTATGATATCCATTCAGTTTTACGCCACAGTCAACCGATATGATATCACCATCTTTCAATTCGTACTTACTCGGAAAACCGTGCACGACCGTTTCATTCACGGAAATACACAAAGCGGCCGGGAAGTTGTTAAACCCTTTGAAAGATGGTATCCCTCCGTTATCACGAATATATTCTTCAGCCACACGATCCAGTTCCTTCGTTGTGACACCCGGACGAATCCGTTTGGCAACTTCAGCATGTGCTTTCCCGAGGACCTGCCCACTGATTCGCATCAGTTCAATTTCGGCGTCTGATTTCAGGTAAATCATTTTTTTAAGCTGTTACGCTCTCCGTACGACCCGTTACACGTCCTGATTTCATCAAGCCTTCATAACGACGCATTAACAGATAACTTTCAACTTGCTGCAACGTATCCAGTACTACACCCACCATAATCAACAGAGATGTACCACCGAAAAACTGAGAGAAGTTCCGCGTCATTCCAAACAACGATGCAATCGCAGGTAGAATGGCCACAATCGCCAGCATCAAAGCACCCGGCAACGTTATCCGATCCAGTACCTGACCGATGTACTCCGAGGTCATAAAACCCGGTTTTACGCCAGGAATGAAACCACCACTCCGCTTCATATCATCCGCGATCTGGTTAGGATTAACCGAAATCGCTGTGTAGAAGAACGTAAAGACAATAATCAAGAAGGCAAACAAAACATTGTATTGCCACGAAGTATAATCCGCGAAAGCCGTTTGCACGGAGCCGGCCAAATCACTTTTTTCTGAGAACAGAGACGCCACCAATGAGGGCACGAACATCAAAGCCTGAGCAAAAATGATTGGCATTACGCCAGCTGCATTTAGCTTAAGAGGCAAATACTGCCGCTGGCCACCCACAACTTTGTTACCAACTACCTGCTTAGCATACTGAATTGGAATCCGCCGAACCGCCTGCGTAAGGACAACCGCACCCATTACAACGAAGAACAGGGCAACGATCTCCAGAACGAACAGCAGGGCACCACCCGATCCCCGCGAAAGCGCTTCTCCATATACCGCACCCGGGAACCGCGATACGATACCGATCATGATCAGCATGGAAATACCGTTCCCGATTCCTTTATCTGTGATTCGCTCACCTAGCCACATACAAAAAATTGTACCGGCGGTTAAAACGATTACGGATACCGTGTTGAACGTTGCCTTATTAATCAAAATGGCTTCATCCGGAATGGTAGTCGTCAGGTAGGTGATGGCTTGAGCAGCCGTAACAAAAATAGTCAGAATCCGGGTGATTTGGTTTAACCGCTTCCGACCCGACTCGCCTTCCTTCTGCATTTTCTGAAAGTAAGGCAAAGCCAGCGTCAACAATTGAATCGCAATCGAAGCCGAAATGTACGGCATGATTCCCAACGCAAAAATTGACGCTTTACTAAAGGCACCACCCGAAAACGTCTCCAGCAACCCTAGGAGACCCTGCGGATTGAGGTTTAGTCGGGTTGGGTCGATACCTGGCAATACAATTTGAGACCCTAATCTGAAAACCGCGACAAATAACAGCGTATTGAGAATACGCGTCCGCAGTTCTTCGATCGAAAAGATATTCTGAAGGGTCGTGATGAATCGTTTCATTGGTTTATCAAGCTGCTCGTCCAAAAAAAGTCACCAAATTTAACAAGAAAAAATGGCTAAAACTATTGATGAACGAACAAACCGATTAGAGCTTAACTGCTTTACCACCTGCTTTTTCAATGGCTTCAACGGCTTTCTGTGAGAAACCATGGGCTTTCACTTCGATCGCTGAAGTTAATTCACCCCGGCTCAGAACTTTGATTTTATCATATTTTCCAGCCAAGCCGTTTTGCAGCAGCACATCGATGTCTACCGAAGTAACCCCCGCCTTGTCAACCAATTGCTGAAGTGTATCCAGGTTAATGGGCTTATACTCAACCCGATTAATATTTTTGAAGCCGAACTTCGGTACCCGACGTTGCAGCGGCATTTGACCACCTTCGAAGTTTTTCTTCGCGCTGTAACCGGAACGAGACTGGGCACCTTTATGGCCACGGGTTGATGTTCCACCCATGCCAGAACCCGTACCTCGACCTACTCGCTTGCGCTCCCGGACGGATCCTTGCGCAGGTTTAAGTGTATGCAGATTCATGATTAAATTTCTTCTACTTTAACTAAGTGTTGAACTTTACGGATAATTCCACCGACTGCGTCATTGTATTCCAATGAAACGCTACGGTTAATTTTGCCCAGACCAAGCGACTGAATCGCCAGTTTCTGTGTTTTTGGCCGCTTGATGATGCTGCGAACCTGTGTAATTTTAACCCGTGCCATTTCTTTTGCCGTTGTTAAGGATTGTTATCCGTTAAAAACTTTGCTCAACTTCACACCACGCTGGAATGCTACCTGATGCGGAGCCCGCATTTTCAGAAGTGCGTCGATGGTCGCTTTAACCACGTTGTGAGGATTTGATGATCCTTTCGACTTTGCCAATACATCGCGGATACCTGCGCTCTCCAGAACGGCACGCATAGCACCACCGGCAATTACACCCGTACCGGCCGAAGCAGGTTTCAGCAGAACGAAACCACCGCTGAACTTACCTTCCATTTCGTGAGGAACCGTATGCTTCAGCAAAGGAATCTGTACGAGGTTTTTCTTCGCATCTTCTATTCCTTTGGCAATTGCATCCGTTACTTCGTTTGCTTTACCCAGGCCATAGCCCACAACACCGTTGCTGTCGCCAACAACGACAATGGCAGCAAAGCTAAAACGCCGACCACCTTTTACCACTTTGGCAACGCGGTTGATGGCCACAACGCGTTCTTTCAGTTCAGACTCGTTAACCTTAGCAGGTCTTGTATTTGTTACCATTGTTTTGCTTAGAATTGTAGGCCTCCTTCGCGGGCCCCATCGGCCAACGCTTTCACCTTACCATGATACAAATAGCCATTTCGGTCAAAAACTACCTTAGAAATACCGTTGGTAGTTGCTTTCTCTGCCAGAGCCTGTCCAACTTGCTTAGCCAGCTCGACATTAACGCCTTTTTTATCGTTACCGTTGATTTCGATTGAAGAGGCACTAACCAACGTATGGCCTTTTTCATCGTCAATAATCTGTGCGTAAATTCGGGCATTTGACCGGAATACGGACAATCTCGGCTGATCAGCCGTTCCGGATACTCTATTCCGGATGTGTTTTTTGATACGCAGTCTCCTGCTTGCTTTTGTGACAGCCATTTTCGCCTGTGCTTATTATATGGTTCACCAATTACTTCTTAGAAGCAGATTTACCAGCTTTACGACGAATTTTCTCGCCCACAAACCGGATACCTTTTCCTTTGTATGGCTCAACTTTCCGGAGTGAACGGATTTTGGCCGCTACATCACCAATTAGTTGTTTGTCGATCCCTTCCAGAATTACTTTCGGGTTCTGACCTTTTTCCGTAACAGCCGTTACATTCAGCTCTGTCGGAATAGCCACATAAATATCGTGCGAATAGCCCAAGGTCAGTTGCAAAATATTGTTCGATGCAACGGCTTTGTAACCAACCCCAACGATTTCGAGTTCAATGCGGTAGCCCGTGCTGACGCCCGTCACCATATTGTTGACTAATGCGCGATACAGGCCGTGCAGGGCTTTGAAGCGCTTCTGGTCGTTCGGACGAACCACTTTCAATTCGCCGTCAGCAATTTCCAGTTTGATATCCGGATTGATGTTTTGCGACAAAGAACCTTTCGGACCTTTTACCGTAACATTACCGTTCTCAACCGAAACCGACACTTTCTCAGGCAGTGCAATGGTTTTATTACCTACGCGTGACATAGTTTCTAATTAATATACGTAACACAACACCTCACCGCCTACGTTCAGCGTCCGGGCTTCTTTATCGGTCATTACTCCTTTTGATGTGGAGACAATGGCGACACCTAAGCCGTTAAAAATACGCGGAATTTCCGTTGCGCCTTTGTATTGACGCAGACCCGGACGGCTTACCCGCTGCATATCCACGATAGCAGGCTGTTTGGTTACCGGATTGTACTTCAGCGCAATCTTAATACTTCCTTGCGGGCCTGTCTCGTCGAACTTGTAGTTCTGGATGAAGCCTTTATCAAAGAGTACCTTAGTGATCTCCTTCTTTATATTGGAAGCAGGAATTTCGACGACCCGGTGCTTGGCGCGGATCGCATTTCTGATGCGAGTCAGATAATCTGCTATGGGATCAGTATTCATTTCCTCCTGATTGGTAACTGCAAACCCTTTTCAAACGGGCCTGCAAAATTAGGGAATTGTTTCGATAATCGCTAAGATGGCGTAAAAGTTACCAGCTTGACTTAGTTACACCCGGAATTTTACCGGCCGAGGCCATTTCGCGGAACGTTACGCGGGAGATACCAAATTTCCGCATATACCCCCGGGGGCGGCCCGTCAGCTTACACCGGTTGTGCAGACGCACCGGGGAAGCATTTTTCGGCAGTTTGTCTAATCCGACGTAGTCACCAGCAGCTTTCAGTGCGGCACGCTTGGTAGCGTATTTCGCAACTAAGGCAATCCGCTTACGTTCTCTTGCTTTGATGGATTCTTTTGCCATGTTTTTATTCGCGTTGTGCGTTATTTTTTACCTCCGGCGAAGGGCATGCCCAGTGCTTTCAGCAATGCAAAGCTCTCTTCATCCGTATTCGCCGTTGTCACGAACGTGATGTCCATTCCAGAGATCCGATTCACTTTGTCAATCGTAATTTCTGGGAAGATGATCTGCTCCTGAACGCCGAACGTGTAATTTCCATTACCGTCGAAGCCCTTGTCACTAATTCCTTTAAAGTCACGAACGCGCGGCAGAGCGACAGCGGTCAGACGATCCAGAAATTCGTACATCTTCTCTCCGCGCAAGGTCACTTTCGCGCCAATTGGCATGCCTTCGCGCAGCTTAAAGTTAGAGACGGCTTTTTTCGCAATTGTAGGAACTGCTTTCTGACCGGTAATCATGGTCAGTTCTTCTACACCGACATCTACTAATTTCTTATCAGCGACGGCGGCCCCAATCCCTTTGTTTACAACAATCTTGGTCAGTTTCGGTACTTGCATAACGCTTTTGTACTGAAACTTTTCCTTCAATTGGGCCACGATCTCATTCGTATATTTCTCTTTCAGTCTCGGAGTTGCCACTTTCGTATCCGTTTATACGTACCTGATTTCTAAATCAATTAGATAAAGTTGCCCGATTTTTTCGAGAACCGCTGCAATTTACCTTTGTCATTCAGTTTGCGGCCAGTCCGTGAGGGTTCATTCGTTTTGGAATCGACAACCATCAGGTTGCTGATGTGAATTGTTCCTTCCCGTTTCTCCAAACTTCCCTGTGGGTTGGCTGCGGATGGTTTCACATGTTTAGTGATCATGTTTACCCCTTCAACCACGGCGCGTTGCTTATCGACCAAAACGCGCAATATCGTACCGGTTTGACCTTTCGAGTTACCAGAAATAACTTTTACAGTATCTCCTTTTTTGATGTGTAACTTCGCAGGCTTATCTGCTACATTTTTCATAGTTACAATACTTCTGGAGCTAACGAAACGATTTTCATAAACTGCTTCTCGCGCAACTCGCGGGCAACGGGTCCGAAAATACGGGTTCCGCGTGGCTCATCGTTGTTGTTCAGCAGTACAGCAGCATTGTCTTCGAACCGGATGTAAGACCCATCTTTACGACGAATTTCTTTCTTCGTCCGAACAACAACGGCTTTCGATACAGTTCCTTTCTTCATATTGCTTGAAGAAAGTGCTTGCTTAACCGTCACTACAATTTTATCTCCAACCGTAGCGAAACGCTTGCCGGTTCCACCCAGTACCCGAATGCAAAGTACTTCTTTGGCACCGCTGTTATCGGCTACGCCCAAACGTGATTCTTGCTGGATCATGATTACTTCGCCTTTTCAATGATTTCGACTAATCGCCAACATTTATTCTTGCTCATCGGACGGGTTTCCATAATGCGAACGGTATCGCCGATTCCGCATTCATTTTTTTCGTCGTGCGCCATGAACTTCTTCGTACGGTGCATGAACTTACCATAAATGGGGTGCTGCACTTTCCGGTCGACTGCAACCGTGATGGATTTTTCCATCTTGTTGCTTACTACTTTACCAATTCTTTCTTTTCTCAGATTTCTTTCTTGCTGCTCCATGAGTTGATACCGTTAAATTAGCTGGCCTTTTGTTTGATAGTCAGCTCGGTCAGTAATTGAGCAATCAATTTACGCGTCGTACGAATCCGCATCGGGTTCTCGATGGGCGAAATAGCGTGCGCAAACTTTAATTTTTGCAAGCGATCTTTCTCAGCCGCTACCTGCTCATTCAATTGTTCAACCGTCAGCGACTTAATCTCGTTCTTTTTCATGACTGAATTTTAGTGGAGGTTGCCTGTCGATGTTTTGAGACGCAACGGGCAACCGATTCCCGAGTTAGCCTTCTGTTTCTTGATAATCCCGACGAACAACGAATCTTGTTTTGATCGGTAACTTTTGAGCTGCCAAACGCAGGGCTTCGTTTGCGACATCCAGCGGAACGCCGGTTGCTTCAAACAAAATCGTCCCTGGTTTTACGGGAGCTACCCAGTATTCCGGAGCTCCTTTTCCTTTACCCATCCGTACTTCGGCTGGTTTTTTCGTGATGACCTTGTCTGGGAAAATCCGAATCCAGACTTGGCCTTCCCGTTTCATAGCGCGGGTTACGGAGATACGAGCCGCTTCAATCTGGCGGGCTGTAATCCAACCGGGTTCCAGCGACTTGATGGCAAACGATCCGAAAGCGATTTGGTGGCCCCGTCCGGCAATGCCTTTCACCCGGCCTTTCTGTTGCTTACGAAACTTGGTTCTTTTTGGTTGTAACATCTTTAGTCGTATCTAAAGGACGTGCTGACGTCCGATGTTCTTACTATCTTTTGCGTCCGCCACCGCCTTGGCCACCGCGCTGGTTACCACCACGCTGGTTGTTACCGCCACCCCGGTTTTGGTCATTCCGTCCCCGGCGCCGATCGTTCCGCTCGCCATCGCCACCCCGATCACCGCGACGGTCACCGCGGTCGCCACGACGGTCACCCCGATCGTTGCCACGCTCTGACTGCGCTGCTGTAATCTGTGCTGCCGGTGACAAATCACGCTTGCCGTACAGTTCGCCTTTGAAAACCCAAACTTTAATACCGATCTTACCGTAGATGGTTTGTGCTTCCGAAATAGCATAATCGATGTCTGCGCGTAAGGTATGCAGAGGAACGCGTCCTTCTTTATATTCTTCCGTGCGGGCCATTTCAGCACCACCCAGACGACCTGATACGCGGACTTTAATTCCTTGCGCACCAACGCGGATCGCCGAGCTGATCGCCTGTTTCATAGCGCGCCGATAAGAGATACGAGCCTGAAGTTGCTGAGCAATCGTTTCGCCAATCAGTTTGGCGTCGATTTCCGGCCGTTTGATCTCAAAAATATTGATCTGAACGTCTTTGCCCGTGATTTTCTTTAGCTCTTCCTTGATCTTATCAACCTCGCCACCACCTTTACCGATAACAATACCCGGACGGGCCGTATGAATCGTTAACGTAATGCGTTTCAGAGTCCGCTCAATAACAACCCGGGCAATGGATCCTTTCGGAATACGTGCCTGGATATATTTTCTAATTTTTTCGTCTTCAACCAGCTTATCCGGAAACTCTTTACCGCCATACCAGCTAGAGTCCCATCCTTTAACAACACCAAGCCGAAAACCAACGGGGTTTACTTTTTGTCCCATTTTATTGTCTTGTTATTCTGCGTTTTCTGTTGATACTTCGGGTGCAATTGTCAGTGAACCAGCGGCACTTTCTACCACGATGGTTACGTGGTTTGAGCGTTTGCGAATCCGGTGACCACGACCTTGCGGAGCAGGGCGCAGACGTTTCAGCATCCGGCCGCCATCAACAAAGATCGTCTTTACGTACAGGTCAGCGTCTTCGGCCCGTTCGTCTGCGTTTTTTTGCTGCCAGTTAGCAACCGCTGAGAGCAGCAGCTTTTCCAGCAACGCAGCACCAGCCTGGGGTTGATAACGCAGAACACCCAATGCTTTGCTAACCTTCTGGCCCCGGATCATGTCGGCAACCAACCGCATTTTGCGAGGAGACGAAGGCACATTTTTTAGCTTTGCTATTGCTTCCATTTTTTCTGGTTTCAGGTTTAAAGTTTAACGTTTGACGAATCTTCAAACTTCAGACTTTAAACATTAAACAATTCTACCGTTTGCCTTTGTCTTTCTTCGCAACGTGGCCCCGGAAGTTACGGGTTGGTGAAAATTCGCCTAACTTATGGCCAACCATGTTCTCGGTCACATACACCGGAATGAACTTGTTACCATTGTGTACTGCGAACGTATGGCCAACGAAATCCGGAGAAATCATTGAACGGCGAGACCAGGTTTTGATTACGGATTTACGGCCCGAATCGTTCATGGTATCCACCTTTTTTTCCAGACGAAAATCTATGTAGGGACCCTTTTTAAGTGAGCGTGCCATCTACTTCTTATTTTTTCCGTTTACTAATGATCATGCGATCTGAATACTTGTTCACCGGGCGGGTTTTCTTCCCTTTCGCATACAGACCCGTACGTGACCGTGGGTGCCCTCCGGATGCCCGGCCTTCACCACCACCCATTGGGTGATCGACAGGGTTCATAGCAACACCCCGTACGCGAGGACGACGACCTAACCAGCGCGTCCGACCAGCTTTACCGATGCTGACGTTCATGTGGTCGGGGTTGGATACCGATCCAACGGTTGCAATGCAAGTTCCCAAAACCATCCGTTGTTCGCCTGAAGGCATCCGCAGAATAGCGTATTTGTCTTCGCGGGCAACCAATTGAGCGTAGGTTCCGGCGCTCCGAACCATTGCACCACCTTTGCCAGGCTTCAGCTCAACGTTGTGAACGATCGTACCAATCGGCATAGCCGACAGCGGCAGGGCGTTTCCAACTTCCGGTGCTACTGCTGCACCAGAGATCACTTGCTGCCCAACGGTGATGCCTTGAGGGGCCAGAATATACCGTTTTTCGCCGTCAGCGTAGAACAAAAGCGCAATGCGGGCCGAACGGTTAGGATCGTACTCAATTGTTTTAACCGTTGCCGGAATATCGTTTTTATCGCGTTTGAAGTCGATAACCCGGTATTGTTTCTTGTGACCGCCACCAATGTAGCGCATCGACCGGTGACCCTGGTTGTTACGGCCACCCGTTCTTTTTATCGTTACCAGCAGGCTCCGTTCCGGCTTGTCCGTCGTGATCTCGGCAAAATCCGGGGCCACGCGAAAACGCTGACTCGGGGTTGTTGGTTTCAGTTTCTTAACTCCCATGATTCCTAACTACTTCGTTTAGTCGTTCGTGGTTGGGTTACCCCTTATGCTTCGGCGTAAATATCGATGATCTCTCCTTCGGCAACCGTAACGATTGCTTTCTTCCAGGTAGACGTCCGGCCCGATGTAACGGCACCTCTTTTCGTGCTTTTCGATTTCGTGTGCCCAATGCACCGCATCGTATTCACTTCAGTTACGGTAACGCCGTATAGTTTTTCGACTGCCTTCTTAATTTCGATTTTGTTGGCATTCATCGACACCTCAAATCCGTATTGTCCCTTCTTGTTTTGGGCCGTTACCTTCTCGGTAATAAGCGGTCTTTTCAGTACGTTTTCCATGGTCTGTTACTGGAGAAGAGATTCTAATTTTTCCAACGCGCCTTCTGCAATCAACAGACGGTCGGCGTGCATCAGATCGTAGGTATTGACATTGTCAACCGTCGTTACTTTTGCTTTTTTCAGGTTGCGGCTTGACAGAACAACATTCGTATCCACATCCGGCAAAATCAGCAACGTTTTGGTATCCAGCGCCTGAAAACCGTTCAGAAACTCAATGTATGATTTCGTACGAGCAGCTTCCAATGTAAAGTTTTCCAGGATTGACACGTTATTGGCTTTTGCTTTAGTTGCCAGAGCCGATTTACGAGCCAGCTGTTTTACTTTCTTATTCAGCTTGAACGAATAGTCGCGTGGGCGAGGACCGAAGATCGTTCCACCACCAACAAAAACCGGTGATTTGATCGAACCAGCACGAGCGCCCCCCGTACCTTTTTGTTTCTTAATCTTACGAGTCGAGTGAGCATTCTCGGCCCGTTCTTTTGCCTTGTGCGTACCCTGACGTTGGTTAGCCAGGTATTGTTTCACGTCTAAGTAGATCGCGTGCTCGCTCGGCTCAATTCCGAAGATATCGTCAGATAGGTTAATCTTCTTGCCCGTATCCTCTCCTTTCGAGTTATAAACTGCTGCCTCCATGATTACTTATCTAAAATGACGAAGGAATTTTTAGCGCCCGGAACCGAGCCGCTCACAACGATCAGATTTTGCTCTGATAGTACTTTCAGAACGCGCAGGTTCTGAACTTTCACCCGGTTACCGCCCATACGGCCGGCCATGCGGATGCCTTTGAACACCCGTGATGGGAATGAACAGGCACCAATCGAACCCGGGTGACGCTGACGGTTGTGCTGACCGTGGGTTTGACCACCGACACCACCAAAACCGTGACGCTTAACGACCCCCTGGAAACCGCGACCTTTTACCGTTCCAACCACATCAACAAAGTCGCCTTCAACAAAAACGTCAGCAACTTGGAGGGTTTGGCCCAGGTTCAATTCCCGTTCGAAGGTTTTGAACTCTACTAATTTTTGTTTCGGTGTCGTACCAGCCTTTTTGAAGTGCCCAAGCAGTGGCTTCGTGGTACGTTTTTCTTTTTTATCACCGTAACCCAATTGGACGGCCTGGTAGCCATCCGAATCCTGTGTTTTAACCTGAGTAACAACACAGGGACCAGCTTCAATGACTGTACATGCCAGAGCCTGCCCGTCAGCATTGTACAGACTGGTCATCCCAATCTTCTTTCCAATTAAACCAGACATAATAAGTGGTTGTAAAGCAGGAATTTATAATTTTGAACCCGAAAAAATCGGAGTGCAAAGGTAGGAATTACTTCCTGGTAATCCAAACCGTAGTTTATTTATTATCAACTATTTCGAAGCTAGTAACAACAAAAAAGGCCAGGCGTTTTACACCTGACCTTTTGTTCGGTTCGCCTGTGATGAACACAAGTACCGGACTAAATTAGTCAGATGTGGTTTCCTCAAAAGGACCTTCACCCGCTTTATGTCTTTGCTTTACTTCTAATTCGGCTTGCAAAGGTAAGCTATTCTTTTTTCTTCTAAAACTTTTTGTAAGTAAATTTTAGAAGTTTTTCAGTTACACTTTGATCTCAACGTCCACCCCGCTCGGCAGTTCCAGTTTCATCAAAGCGTCAACCGTTTTTGCACTAGTGGAGTAGATATCAACCAGTCGCTTGTACGTACAGAGCTGGAATTGCTCCCGTGACTTTTTGTTGACGTGCGGAGAACGCAAAACCGTAAACTTCTCTTTCTCGGTCGGCAGGGGAATCGGGCCGCTTACGATAGCACCCGTTGATTTCACAGCCTTCACAATCTTCTCAGCCGACTTGTCGACCAGCATATGGTCGAAGGACTTCAGTTTAATCCGAATTTTTTGATTCATGATAGTAGTGGTTCTGATCAATAAAGTCGATTCGAGACCGACAGCGCGCTGCTGAAAGAACCATTTACTCCAGCAACACAGCTTTGAGTTAAAAGAATAATGAACAGTTGAAAATGAAGAGTGTCGCCTTCAACTGTTCATTACATATGAATACAATTAAGATTTACCAGTTCCTTTGGCCTTCGCTACGATCCCTTCCGCCAGGTTGGTCGGCACTTGCTCGTAATGCGAGAACGTCAGGTTGGCCGTTGCCCGACCTGATGACATCGTCCGCAGATCTGTTACGTAACCAAACAGCTCCGAGAGCGGAACATCCGCCTTGATCACCTGTGAACCAGCCCGAGTATCCATTCCTTTCATGATACCACGACGACGGTTCAGGTCACCCGTAATCGGGCCTGTGTATTCTTCCGGTGTCAAAACTTCAACGGCCATAATTGGCTCAAGTAGTTTCGGACCGGCTTGTTTAGCAGCTTCACGGAAACCAAGACGAGCGGCCAATTCAAACGAGAGTGAATCGGAGTCAACATCGTGGAAAGAACCGTGGAACAACCGTACTTTCATGGAATCCAACGGATAACCCGCCAACGGTCCTGTAGACATGGCTTCGCGGAAACCTTTTTCGACAGATGGGATAAATTCTTTCGGAATAACCCCACCAACGATTCCGTTCACGAAATCCAGTCCGGTTTTGCCTTCTTCGCCCGGCATGATTTCGAAAACGATGTCAGCGAATTTACCACGACCACCGGTTTGTTTTTTGTATACTTCACGGTGTTCAAAGTTCTTCGTCAGAGTCTCTTTGTAAGCAACCTGTGGAGCACCCTGATTGACTTCCACTTTGAATTCACGACGCATCCGGTCGATGATGATTTCAAGGTGAAGCTCGCCCATACCGCGGATAATCGTCTGGCCGGTTTCTTCGTCAGTCTCTACTTTCAGCGTTGGATCTTCTTCGATCAGCTTACCAATCGCTTTTGAGAAGTTATCCTGATCGGCGGTTTTCTTCGGCTCAATAGCATAACCAATAACCGGATCCGGGAAGATCATGGATTCCAGAATGATCGGGTTTTTCTCATCGCAAAGGGTATCACCCGTTTTGATGTCTTTAAATCCAACAACGGCACCAATATCACCAGCCCGCAGTTTATCGATCTGGTTTTGTTTGTTGGCGTGCATCTGGAAAATCCGCGAAATCCGCTCTTTATTTCCAGAACGTGTGTTCAACACGTACGAGCCGGAATCCAGAACACCTGAATAAACCCGCACGAAACACAGACGACCAACATAAGGATCCGTAGCAATTTTGAAGCCCAATGCCGTAAATGGATCGCTCTCCGACGGATGACGAACTACTTCCTGTTCCGTGTTCGGGTTCGTTCCTTTGATTTCCGGCTTATCGAGCGGAGACGGCAGCAGCGACATCACATAGTCGAGCATCGTCTGAACACCTTTGTTCTTGAACGATGAACCACACAACATCGGAACGATCTTCATTTCAATCGTAGCCTGACGCAGGGCATTCAGGATTTCATCTTCGGTGATCGAGTTCTCGTCTTCGAAGTATTTTTCCATCAATGACTCGTCGTATTCTGCCACGGCTTCGAGCAGCTTACCACGCCATTCACGTGCTTCTTCCAGCATATCGTCCGGAATAGGCACTTCCTGGAAGGTCATTCCTTTGTCGTGCTCGTTCCACTGGATACCGCGGAAGTTAACCAGATCGACCACTCCTTTGAAGTTGTCTTCGGCCCCGATTGGCAATTGCAGTGGCACAGCATTGCTGCCGAGCATTTCTTTCACCTGATTTACAACATTCAGGAAGTCGGCACCGGCACGGTCCATTTTGTTCACGAAACCCAGACGGGCTACGTTGTAGTTGTTGGCCAACCGCCAGTTGGTTTCCGACTGTGGTTCGACACCGTCTACCGCACTGAACAAAAATACCAGACCATCCAATACCCGCAAGGAGCGGTTTACCTCTACCGTAAAGTCAACGTGACCCGGGGTATCAATGATGTTGACATGATAGTTCTGGTCACGGTATTTCCAGTTGACGGTGGTAGCAGCCGACGTAATGGTGATCCCGCGTTCCTGTTCCTGCTCCATCCAGTCCATGGTAGCAGCCCCTTCGTGTACTTCGCCGATTTTGTGGCTCACCCCGGAGTAGTAAAGAATCCGCTCGGTGGTGGTCGTTTTACCGGCGTCGATGTGGGCAGCGATACCAATGTTTCGCAGGTATCGAAGATCAGTTGCCATAATGAAGTATTATTTCAGAAGTTTATTTACAAAATCGGAGTGCGAAAAACCGTTTATTGGATATTAAAAGGCACTTTTCGCGAATCAGACCGCAAAGATAGGCAAATTAGTGTGTAATAACAAGACTATTGTAAACTGATATTACGGAAGTTACCGAAGCTTCCCATTATTATTTTGTTAGCTACCGGCGTCCGGGTTAAAACGCCGGTATTTGGTAAGGGCTTGGTTTCTGGGTTATATTTTAGCCTGACTTATTATTTTCCTATGCTCCGAATTCCTCCATCATCGTTGGCTCGTAGTGATGCAGTCCTGGGTGATTCTGAACGAATGATTAGTCACTACACAATAAAGCCTCCCCAAATCGATTTGGGGAGGCTCAGTCTTTTTAAATGACAACAAGCCTGTGTTAGAACGGATAACCTACAGCCACGTTCAGAATCAGGTTGTCGCGTCGCCAGCTGCGGTTGGTTGGATCGATCTCGTCAAATACCCACCGCTGCCCCTCTGGTAGCCACGGTTTGCGCAGGGGAAATGCCAAGTCGAACCGCAACACAAAATACGATACATCGAGTCGCAGCCCCAACCCGGTACCGACCGCCAGTTGCTTGTAAAAATCCGATTTAAACTGAGTACCTGTCCCATAGGTCGTCTCATCGGAATACATCCAGACGTTCCCTACATCCAGAAACAGGGCTCCCTGAAAATATTTATTGATTTTGGGCCGAAGTTCCGTGTTAAACTCCAGCTTGATGTCACCTCCACCATCCTGAAGAATAACGGATCCATCCAGATTCCGGGTGTAAACACCGGGGCCAACGGCGCGGGGCCGAAAAGCCCGTATACTGTTGGCTCCTCCCACAAAGTACTGCTTTACAAAGGGCAGCTGATCAGAGTTGCCATAAGGCATTCCAAAACCAGCGAACAACCGATTGGCCCAGGTCATGCCCGGTGATAACCTGAAAAAGTGCCGGCTATCGACGTCCATCCGGAAAAACTGGGAATATGGAACGTTAAAGATTACTTCCTCCCCAAGCTCATTAACTTTATTGGTCAGCAACGATGCCAGGTTGCCGGCTGGTTCGACATTGACACTCAACCGGTACGTATACGCCGTAGATCTTCGGGGAGAAGAGCTCAGATTGTACGTATACAGTGAGCTCAGGATCAGCTGTTCGGAACGAAGAATATTCACATATTGCTGCCGGGTAGCCGGATCGTCCTCCATGAGAAAGAACTTCTCGCCAAAGTGAGACGGCAGCACGTAGTTGATGCTAATCGGCTGAAACACATGCTCTGACTGAGGATTACTCCGCCAGCTATAGCCAAAGGTGGTCAGAAAGGAGTTCAGGTTATAATATTCCCGCCGTACAATCAGATCATACCCCAATGAAACGGTTGTCTGGGGCAGCGCCTGTCCACGTTCGTAATGCTTGATTGGAATAGGAGAAACCAAGCGGGGAAACGTTAAACTGGTTTGGATTCCGTAACGGTAGTTGGTGATTCCCGTTGTACGGGCGCCAAGCAAAAACTCAAAACCTGCATTGGCGCTGATGGTAAACAGCTCAGAGCGGCCCAGTACGTTTCGATTTCGCCAGTTTAGGCTTAGTTGCGAACCGACAAGGTTATTGGAACGACTGGTTCCAGCGAGTTCAAAACGGGCCGATTTTTTGGGATAGGGCGTCAGGTAATAATGCACATCCATTACCGTAGAATCGCCCTGCTGGTCGGGTTCAAACCGGTTTCGTACAAACTTGAACGAACCCACATTAATAAACCGCGATAAGGTTTGATCCTGGGCCCGGCTGTTGTAAAGTCGACCGGGTCGTAAGGCAATGATGTCTCGAAAGAGTTTGGGGTTATACGTTCCTTCCGGGTCTACGATTTTAAAACGATCAAATTGCACCGCCTGATTTTTTAGTGTATCGTTTTGCAGTGAGTTGGACGAAAGACTGTAGTTTGGGTAAACGTAGATATCCCGAACGGAATAAGGTAATAAAGCCGCGGGGGGTGTTCCAGGTTTAAGAGCCAGGTATAACCGGGTTCGGTGGTTGCCCTGGGCACTATCGGCCAATACCGCAATAAAATCCGGCTGGAAGTAGAAAAAACCCTGCCGTTGCAACGCCTGCGTAATCCGTTCGCGTTCCAGCTTAATGATTTCCAGTCGATAGGGGTTGTCTTTTCGCAACAGGCTACGTTTCTGGACGTCAACCATTGGCTGCTTCAACGTACTCGAATCCATCAGAAAAGCCACAGAATCGATCAGGTAGCGCTGTTTTACCTGAACGTTGTAAACGCCGGTTGCTTGATAGCTTTTCGAGCTATCCGTGTTTTCTCGCAACCGGCCCGAAGCCGTTGACCAGAAATAGCCTTCATTTTCCAGAAAAGCGACCCAGTTGGCTGCATTCGCCGATAGCGCTTTAGCGCTTGCAAAAACCGGCTCTTCCCCGAATTTCCGCCGAAACCAGGCCCGAAATCCCTTTTCTTTTTTAGGCTCACCCATCAGGTAATACAACCCTACCTTAAAAGGGTAGCCAAACAGTTTGGCATTTGGTTTTGGGCGGGCCATTTCGGCCAGTTGGGTTTCAATCTGTTCTTTTTCGCCGTTAGACACCGTCGAATCAACCTGTACATTGATTTCCGTTCCAACGTACAATTTTTCACCGGGCGGAATGTGTCGGGCCACATGACAACCGGTCAATGCAAGGAAAGCGAAACTGTATATTAAACCGTTTCTCATTGATTTTCATTTGCTGCTGGCTTACGAAATACGTCTCGCAGCAGGTTATAATCGACCGTAATGACAAAACCAACCCCGGTTTCAATGATGTATCCTTCCAAAACCGCCTGGTAATCGCTCTTGCGGTAGCCCCGCAGCATGTAGCGCCCGTCACGGGTCAGGTTATAGTTTAAGGACAAATTATCAAACACCTCGTTGGGGTTCCGGTTGATACCGGTATTATTTTCAAGGACGAAATTTCGGCCTACCGAAACAGTTAACCGTCCTTGCAGAAAACTGCGAGATACACCCACGTTGAGGTCCGTTCGCGAGCCCACGGTGTTGTTTGCTCCCGCTGATTGACTTGAAGACAAAAGATCAAAGTTGACGTCGAAGCCTTTTAGCAGACTGGACGCAAACCGTTCCAGCTGATCAGAAAGAATCTTGCTGACGCTACTCCGGGCAATTTCTTCGGTATTGATGCCCCCCCCCGACGAGCTGGAAGAGGTTTCAGCAATGAAGCTCCCCAGTACCATCAGACCAAAAACCTGCTTATTGAGCTGTGACGGATCCTGCCGCAATTGGGTTAGCTTGGAGTTAACGGCGTCGATCACCGTCCGGGAGGCTACAAAACCTTCTTCCGGGATGTTAATATCAAAGCTAATGTCGGGTGACGACAACAACCCTTTCATTTTCAGCAGCACATTGAACGGCAGTTTCTGCTTGGAAGCCGTCCGGAGCTGTTCACTGGTTTCGTTGGCTATCAGGTTTGAAGGGGTGGCCGTGGTTTGGTAAATAGCCGTAATGTCGAGTTGTGCCCGAAGCGGATCGCCCGTCCAGGTCAGGTTGCTACCTTTCTGAATTGAGAAAGTACGTTTCAGCACCTCATAAGTCAGCGAATATTCTCCTTCAGTTACATCATACCGCCCCAGCAGCGAAATGGCTCCACTCTGGCTGATGCCGACATTCAGACGCGCATTTCCCTTGATGCGCAGATTATCGCCGTTGAGTTCATCAACAATGACCGTGATTTCGGACGTTTCATTGGCCTCCAGACTTAAATCAATCTGGGCATTATTTAAATCCTGGAAAGCCAGCTTACTCGTCGTGGTGTCTCGTCTCGGAACCACCAGGTACTTGCGCAACGCCAGTGTATCTCGGTGGTCGATAAATGTGACGATCTCGCGGGCTTCGTTCGCGCTCGCACTTTCATCAGGCAGCACCATCGTTATTTTACTTTCGTCTTCCAGTTTGATAGAACCGTTGATCGTGGGGCTGGTTCCGCTGCCGCGAATGTTAAGATTCGCGGTAATGGCCGCATTTCCGTACGCCAGATCGTTGTCTTTGCGGGTCGCGTTCAGCACCTGGAATTTGTCCGCTTTCACATTCAGGTTGTAAGCCATATCGGGGAGTTCCCGGATGGTGATGGTTCCGTTGGTCGTTAAACTGCGGTTGGCAGCATCCCGAAGGCTGAAATCCTGAAATCTGATGGTTTTTTCGTTGAACCGGATGGTTTCGTTATCAATATGGTATTTAGCATTCAGATAAGCGACATTGAACGCCAGCGAATCGAATGACATTGAACCGTTCAGGCGGGGTTGTTCCGTTGAACCCGTTATATCAACCTGACCACGCAGACGGCCGCTGGTTTCCCGTAACTGCCCGAAACTGAATGCTTCGATGGTCTGTGCACTGAGTTCATCAAGGCTGATTTTGAAGTCCAGTGCATTGGCCGGATCAGACGCTTTATAAAATCCTGCCACCCGGGCCCGGTTGCCCGAACCCACCAGTTCTATTTCGGTCGAAATCCGTTGTTCCGTTGTATTTTCAAACTTGGCCGTCAGATTCCCAATCGGCTTTGCCATGACGTTCAGACTATCAACCGACACATTGCCGGTAAACGAAAGATTGGTCATCACATTCCGCAGCATAACATCGCCGTTCAGCGTGCCCCCTACCAGCGTCGTATCCTGATTGGCGAGTCGGGCCATATTCGTCAGATCAATGTTTTCGACGATCACTTCCATCGGCGCATTGGGCTGTTTCGCAATGCTGTTGACCAGAATCTTTTGCGCTCCGGTCTGGAGCAAGAACCGGTCGGCCACAATGCCTTCCTCACTGTACTGAATGTAACCAGTTGTATCACTCGTCCAGCGCTGGTAATTGGTCAGCAGCCCATCCGGATTGAACCGAAACTGGTACGCCCGATCGGCAATTGCCAGATTGCCCGATGCTCCATACCACGCCCGACCCGTTGAATCGTCGGTTTCCACTTCAAACCATAACGTGTTTTTGATGGCTTCGGCATTCAATTTTGTGGTGTTCAAACGAATGCCGCTTGCACTGGCTGCATTGATTTGCCCCGTTATTCCCAACTTTCCGTTAACCCCCGCCAGATTCATTGTAATACCCTGGAGCTGTGTGCTATCGTATTCGATCACCCCACCCCGCAACGAAGCGGCAAAGGTAGTATCACGTACGTTGTCTACGTACGCTCGCAGGGTAACGGGATCCAAACGGGTTAAGGCGGGCAGAAAAGCTCTTATCAGCGGATGCTGCCGAACCGACATGTCAACGTTGAAGCTATATGGCGGATCCACCGGCTTGTACGTCAGATCGGGCAGCTGAATGTATTTGCTAAACTCACTGGCCGCAATGTCATACAGCCGCGTGTAGTCAAACTGGCCGTCGAGGTTCATACTGGCGAATGGCAACTTGGCTTCCACTATTTTCCGAATCCCATCAACATCGGTTCTTACGTAAAAAGAATCCAGCGGATAGGTCTGTCCGTTATACCGTACCACCGTCTCACGAGCAACCAGCATACCAACCGGTTTGGTAGGATCGGTAGAGGCAAAATCAAACCGTAACCGTCCTTCGAGACTGAGCGGTTCTTTGTATAGTTTCAGCTGGGTAACGTCCAGTTTCTGAATGGCCAGATTTCCCCGGACACTCGGAAACTCCTGTTGCAATCCGACCTGGGTGTTCAGGGCAAGTTGAGCGTTTGGATCATTGAGCGTACTCTGCATAGTGAGTGTTCCCTGCTCGAGTCGACCTTCAGCGGCAAAATTCTGGTAGTTATACCCCATTAACTCCGCTTGACGAACATTCATCCGAAAAGCGGTTTGCATGGTTTTGACATCAATTCCATGCCCGTCAACCGTTGCATCGGCGGTAATACTACCAATGGTTCCCTGTTGTCCCAGCCAACGCCCAGCTTCCAGATTTGCCAGCGACAGCGTGCCGCGATACGCCTGATTTTTGCCCGCAACAAAACCGCGCACATTGCCATCAAAATCGACATTTCCCCAGTCGGTTTGCAAAGCCGCGTTCATGTTTAAGTTGTCCAGCTCGCCCTGAAAGCGCCCCGTTAGCCGAAGTTTGGGCGGAATATTGAACGAGTCCGGCAAAGTTCCTTTCGGAACAAGCTGCTGAACATCACGGAGTTGAGTGGACCCTTCCGTCAGGTTGATATCCATGGCCAGCCGTTCCACATCCGTTACATTCCGTAACCGGCCACTGGCGCGTAACCGAGTGCCCGACAGCATATCCAGCTCAAACGTTGGAATACTCAGATTCGCCAGTGTGCCCCGCATCAGTGTATTGACCCGGATCACTCCCTGACGGTTTGCAAAATACGGTGATGTACTGGCCAAAAAGGGAGCCAGATACAGCATGTCAGCCACAGCCAGACGGCTTTGTCGTAAATTAACCCGAACGCCCACGCGCCCGGCCTCACGTGGGCGGCTCAGCTGTCCGATGGAATCGTAACGCAAAATCAACTGGTCGCGCAGCAACGTCTGGGGCGTCTGCACCAAAAGTCGGGTCACCGAAGTAAGGGTATCACTGTAGACCACATCGGCGTCGAGCCGTTGGAGCGTAAAACCGCTCTGGTCGCGGAACTGCCCTCCGCGGAATTTTCCGGCGATCACCTGCGGAGTGTATTGCAGAGCCTGAGCCGTCAGGGAAAAATTCTGCAAATCGAGGTGGCCATAATCCAGACCGGTTTTCTGCCGGGGCTGGTTCTGATCCTCAAAACGAATGCGGTTTTTGGCCAGCGCTACCCGTCCGATGTTTGCTCTCCACCCCGCCGAATCATCGGAGGATGTCGTGGTTTCGGGCGCAGCCGCAGCCGATTTAGCCGTTGCTTTGGTTAAAATAGCCGTAATGTCCGAATTTTCTAGTTCAATGGACTTGATTCCAAGGCGCTGCCCATCCAGATACAGGTAATCGGCTTCCATCGCCAGCCTTCCAATTGCTCCGTTCGTCCGGAAATCAGCTTCTTCCACGTTTACATCCCAACGCGCACGATTCACCTGCCAGCTTCCTAATTGAAGGTCAAGTGTATCGCTCGATGTTGTCGGGGGAGTTTCAGGAGTGTCGATTCCTTTGTATAACCGCGTATTGGCTACCAAACCATCGATGGTAACGGTTTGCAAATGGTATTTCGACCGGGCCACATCAGTTTCGGAAAAATTTGCCCGCAGGCTATCTACATAAGCGCCCACCTCCGCCCCAACGACATCGTCCTTATAGCGGATTCGTACATCTTTGAGCGTAATACCGGCCAGGCTAATGTCCAAAGGAGCCGCCGTCGTATCAACCGGCTGCGGGGGTCCACCGGTATCAAACGCATCAATAATGTATTGAAAATTGAAAACTGTATCGGGCAGCGTCCGATTGAGATTTACCCGAACCTTCTCCAGTTCAATCTGGTTTAGAGCAACCCGGTTTTTCAACAAGCCCATCATGTCCAGATCAACGCGTAGCTTCTGCCCGGCCAGCAACGTATCGCCTTTGGGTGTTATAAACAGCACATCTTCCAGACTAATGTAATCTGGAATGTCGTACGTAATCCGACCGATCCGGAAGGGGCTTTTGATTTTTCCAGCTAGGTAATTATTGACCTGACGGGTAACAAATTCCTGGCCCCACGTTGTTGTTGCAACAACCCCGAGAAAACCAAGTACCAGAAAAATCAACGCCAGAATGGCAAGAAAAAAAACCGTCAGAAATTTTTTCACGTTCCTTTTATCTGTCTCCGGATAGCCTTTTGTCTATCTTTTTTTCAATATCGTTACACAAACCAATACGAACTTTAGACGACAAATGTTGAGCAACGGATCAATTTGGCCTAAAAAAGTAGTTTACGGCGGCAACTGCCGGCTATTTGTTGTATCCAATAAACCCTGTAAACGTGATTATGTTATCGGGAAATGCCTTTGCAATGCGGTTTTACTTCGAAAAGACGCCTTTAGCAATTAAATAAGGAATAATTAGCCAGAGCAGGCCTTTGATAAGAAAGAAGAGGAAGCCCAGCCAACCGACGCGCTTGAGCCATGTTTTAAAGCGATTATTCATGGTATGGCGATACTGAATGAGGTCGATTTTCTACTAATGACCTGTGTTTCTGAGCTTGATAATTTGTCAAAGTTAGCCAACTGTCAGGTTATTGAAAACCGTCTAACTGTTTTTGATAAACGTCTTATCCGAATCAGTATATTTTAAATTCTTTTAATTATAGAATTAACCAGCAAAGTACCATCCTAAAAGTAAAATAACCGTACATTTGACTTACAGTAGTGAGCACGTGACAACACACTCTATCGCTTGGAACGTTTTTTGGCCACAGATTATAAAAACCTTACTCCTCAAGAGCTCTGGCAGCGCTTCAAGGCCGGTGATGAACTGGCCTTTGGCGAACTGGCTCAGGTGCATTACCGGAGTCTTTACAATTACGGTCTGCGGCTCACTACGGATTCTGAGCTGGTTTGGGACACGATCCAGGATTTGCTGCTGGAACTGTGGGACCACCGTACGACCGTCGGCGATGCCGTTTTTGTTAAAACGTACCTGCTGAAAGCCCTGCGCTACAAACTGTTAAAACTCCTTCCGCAACAGCACCCCATTCACCTCGACGAGTCGGGCCCGACGCTGTTACCGGCCGATGATTCTGTTGAGCAGCAAATCATTGAACATGAAGAGCATACCGAGCAAACCCGCTTACTCCATCAGCTCATGGCATCGCTCTCCAAACGCCAGCAGGAAGTGCTTTATCTGCGGTTTTACCAAAACCTGAACAACCACGAAATTGCCCAGATCATGGGGCTGGAGCGGCAAAGCGTGGCCAACTTGCTGCACCGCACTTTCAAGGAACTCCGCAGTCAATGGTCGTCCAGTATGATCCCGGTGCTGTTGGAATTGCTTCTGTTCAGATTCTAACCATCTCCAATTGAATTCTCCCCTAAAATAATTTTACTTTTTTTTGAGTATGAGCGATCGGAAGGCTACACTATGGATTTAGAAGCCTAAGAATACTATTTACTCAATGATTAATTACAGAACGTACGAAGCAGAAGACTTCCTGTTCGATGAGTCGTTTCGGCAATGGGCTCTGGACTCCACTCCGCAAACTAGTCAATTCTGGGAGCGGTGGCTGGCTCAAAATCCGGATCGTGCCGATGTAGTTCGGCAAGCGCAGGAATTAGTTTGTGCGTTATACAAGCATTATCAGGACGATGCTACCGACGAACGATTAACACTGGAACTAAACCAGCTTGTCAGTCGAGCCGCCGAACGCCGGGAGGCCGAGCTGGAAGAACAGAATGATCTACCGGTTATGCCACTTCAACAACATTGGTGGCGCTGGTCCGCAGCGGCCTCTGTTCTGCTGGTCGCTCTGAGCGTCTGGTATTATCTAAACCGTACCCCGAAACCAACGCCCAACTCGTACGAATACTTAACCAAAACAGCAACGACGGTTCCACTCCAGGAGAAAATCAATACCGGTACCAAAGCCATTAATGTCTTACTAAGCGATGGAAGCGTAGTAACGCTGAATCCCAAAAGCCGACTGAGTTATCCACACCATTTTGATACCAATACCCGAACGGTTTACCTCAGCGGAGAAGCCTTCTTCGATGTGGTTAAAAACCCCGAAAAACCGTTTCTGATTTACGCCAACCGAACCGTCACCAAAGTACTGGGAACCAGTTTCTTAGTGCGCGCTTATTGCAAAGAAAAAGATGTAACGGTAATGGTGAAAACGGGCCGGGTGTCGGTGTATTCGCAGAAAGACTATGAAAAAGCCCAACGGTCGGGCCTTCGCCGGGTTGAAGGCGTGGTGTTGACCCCGAATCAGCAAATGACCTACAACCTGGACGAAAACCGTTTGGTGAAAGCGTTGGTAGAAACACCGGCGGTTTTGATCGCCAACCGGCCCAGCCGCGAACAGGTATTTGAAGATGCTCCGGTTGCACGCGTGTTTTCAAGCCTGGAAAAAACGTACGGCGTAAAGCTCCTCTTCGACGAAGATGCGCTGGCGGCCTGCCTGGTGAATGTCACATTCAATGAAGAGAATCTGATGGAACGGCTGGATGTGATCAGCCAGACCATCGGAGCCTCGTATGAAGTGCTGGATGGTCAGATTGTGATTACCAGCAAAGGCTGTCAATAAAGTATCCTATTCCTAAACCTTGTCTAATTTCTTATTCCAAACCCATCTCTATAGCTAAGCCCGTCTGCCTATGATCAAGTAACCTCACTTTACGAAAAAAGGTCAATGATGGTACCAGCATCATTGACCCTAACAAGCCCCTTTCCGATCAACCCATGCAGGATGATTCAGGGATTTTTTTGTCCATTTGTAACCCCAAACAGCCAAAAAACAAGCAAAAGTATGAAAAAACTTCGACAACCGCTTAGCCTGTTGCGTAGCTTTATGAAATTGACTTTCTACCAGTTACTCCTGGCAGCGATCTTCACCGGACTGGCTTTGGCCCGCCCGGTCGAAGCGCAGCGAATCATGGACCAACGCGTTACCATCCAGGTGAATAACCAACCGGTACGGACCGTATTGAACCAGTTAGGTAAGCAGACCGACGTTCGCTTTGCCTATCGTTCCACCCTGGTTCAATTAAATCAACGGGTGACGTTCAATGCTAACAACCAGCCGCTGGGCGAAATTCTGAATAAATTACTCAAACCGCTGGACCTGAACTATCAGGTAAAAGGCCGACAGATCATCCTCAATCTGGAACCTCGACCGCTGCCTTCTGCCGATGAAATCCTGCGGAAGCAGGATGCAGCCGCCGTTGATCAAACGATCACGGGTTCGGTTTCCGATGAAACCGGTGCCCGGTTACCCGGGGTTAGCGTGGTGGTAAAAGGCACCACGCGAGGTACTACCACAGACGGAAACGGTCAATACAAAATGACGCTCCTTCCCGGCGATGCCATTCTGGTGTTCAGCTTTGTCGGTTACACCTCACAGGAAATCGCCGTTGATAACCGTACCGAGATCAACATTAGTCTGATCACCGACACCAAAAACCTCAGTGAAGTAGTGGTGGTGGGGTACGGTACCCAGAAACGCTCGGATCTAACAGGTTCCGTTTCGTCCGTCAAAGCCAATGAAATTAAAAACCTGCCCGTTCGCAGCGTCAACGAAGCCTTGCAGGGCCGGGCCGCCGGGGTGCAGGTAACGCGTCCGGACGGAACCCCAGGCGGTGGCTCCGACATCGTTATCCGGGGCGTTGGTTCCATTGGTGGGATGGCTCCGCTCTACATCGTCGACGGGATTCGGATGGGAGCCGGTAACAACTTCAACCTGCAGGATGTCGAATCCATCGAGGTGTTGAAAGACGCCAGTGCAGCCGCTATTTACGGCGCCCAGGCAGCTGGTGGTGTGGTATTGGTAACCACCAAACGAGGCACGCAGATGGACAAAATGAACATCAACTTCAACGCCTACTATGGTGTTCGGCAACCCCGAAACCTTTATCAAATGCTGAATACGGCAGACTATATTACCGCCAAAAAGGCTTTCGGTGTTAATACAAACGGCTGGGGCGATCCGGCAACCTTACCAAATACCGATTGGAGCGACGAAATTTTCCGGAACGGCAAAGAACAGAGTTATTCGCTTTCACTGGCTGGCGCTTCGGCCAAAGCCAACTATTACCTATCGGCCAACTACCAGCGCGAAGACGGTACGATCATCGACAACTCGTTTGAGCGTTACGGGCTTCGCTCCAATGCGGATTTCAAAATCAACAAACGGTTTAAGATCGGCGAAACGCTGTTCGCCTGGAAAACCAGTACCAACCCAACGCAAACAACTACCTATCCGTTTCGATCGGCTCCGCTGATCGCCGTTCGCGACGAAACCAACCCGTACGGCGGCTGGGCTAAAACCGGTTCGTTCTTCACGGGTCCGAATCCGGTAGGGTGGGAATATACGCACCACCGGCTGAACGAACAGTATGCGCTGGAAGGAAATATTTACGCGGATTGGGAAATTACGAACGGTCTGAATTTCCGCTCAACCTTCGGAGCCTCGATTTATAGCGGTCGGAATTATACGTTTCGGGAAGCCCACGACTTTGGCGTTGTGCGTAACCCCATTGCTTACCTAAGCCGGGAACAAACCAACCAGCGGAATCTGACTGCCAACTTCGTTTTGACGTACGACAAAACCGTTGGTCAGCATGAATTTAAAGCAATGGCAGGTTACGAGGCTTACCAGCAGGACCTCAGCAGCTTAAACGCCGAAGCGCAGGGTTTTCAGATTATCACGTACAACCTTGGACTAAGTACCGACCCAAGCACCTACCGGGCCGGCGGGGGCGAATACCCCCAAACCCGGTTACTCTCGCAGTTTGGCCGGATTAATTATACGTATGCAGGAAAGTACCTGTTTACCGCGAACGTGCGCCGGGATGGTTCCGACCGCTTCGGTCCGGCCAACCGCTGGGGGGTGTTTCCATCTTTCTCGGTGGGCTGGCGCGTAACTGACGAGGCCTTTATGCGTGACATTCCGGTGATTTCGACCCTCAAACTGCGGGCCAGCTACGGAAAACTGGGAAGCACCAGCAACATTCCGCAATTTACCTATCAGGCTTCTTACGGCGGTACCGGCGGTACAAACATCCACGGTTTGCCAGACGGCAGCCGCGCGAAAGGGTACGCTTTGACGGCCCAGTTGCCCAACGAAAACATCAAATGGGAAGAAGTCCGGCAAACCGATGTTGGTGCTGATATTGGCCTGTTCAACAACCAGTTGAACCTGGTAATTGACTGGTACAGCCGCCAGACGGAAGACATGATCTACCAGGTGCCGGTTCCCCGTTCGGCAGGCTTCGCGGGTTCTAACGTCTACACCAACATTGGTCAGATGAGCAACAAAGGAATCGAGATAGCCGTCGATTATCGGGGCAAAAAAGGCAGCTTTACGTACAGCATTGCCGCCAATGCCGCGTTCAACCGGAACCTGGTGAAGCAATTGAGCGGAACCAACAACAACCCCATCAACGCTGGTTCGGGGGGCGACTACCTGGAAAGTACCATTGCCCGGACACAGGCGGGTTATCCGCTGAGTCAGTATTTCGGGTATGTCACAGAGGGTATTTTCCAGAGTGACGCTGAAGTGGCAGCTCTGAACCGGCAGGCTCAGGAAAAAGCGGCAGCCGCTGGCCGACCAACAACAGGTGTTTTTTACCAGGCCGCCGGAACCGGCGCGGGTGACCTTCGTTTCAGGGACATCAACGGTGACGGCCGAATCACCATCGATGATAAAACCTACGTTGGAAATCCGTGGCCCAAAATGACCTACGGTTTGACGCTGAATCTGGGTTGGAAAGGGTTTGATCTGTCGGCCCTCTTCCAGGGTGTGCAGGGACTGGATATTTACAACGCCAACCGCTACTACACGCAATTCTTTGTGGGCGACTACAACACCACGGGCGATATTTTCAAAACCTCGTTCTTCAACGGGGGCGGTTTGACCGACCGTCCGCGGGTAGGCTACGTCGATGCATCCGGCAACTACATCCGTGATCCCAATTCCAATTACACCCGTATCTCGGATTATTACGTCGAAAACGGTGCGTACCTGAAGCTGCGCAATTTGCAGATCGGTTATACCATTCCGGCTGCTGTGATGAAAAAAGTCAAAATGAGTAGCCTTCGCGTGTATGTTCAGGGCCAAAACCTGATGACCCTCACCGGTTATACCGGGCTGGACCCAGAAGTACTCGGACGTAACGGAACCACCGAACGCGGTATCGACGCTATCTACTCCTACCCGCGTACAACCCTCCTATCGCTGGGTATCGACGCGAGTTTTTAATCATCAGACCTAACAAGTTGAAAAACGATATTTCATAGCATGAAGCCATTCCTGAAAATAACCCTCTTTATAGCGCTCATCGGTTTGGGCGGCTGTAAGGAAGATTTCATTGATGTGACCAACCCGGGGGCCTTGTCAACGAACAACTACCCCAATACGCTAACGGACCTGGAGCAATTGCTGACGGGCGTTTATGGCAATCAGCACTCGGCGGGCCTTTTCGGGCATAATATCTATGGCAAAGGCTTTTACATGTGGGATCATACCGCCGACTTAAGCTGGCAGGGCACCCCCACCTGGATCCAGCTGGGCCAAAACAACTCGCAGCCCAACGACGGTTTTCTCTCAGAAACCTGGAGAGATACCTGGAGAGGAGTTCAACGGGCTAATACACTGTTGGTTAACATCGAAAAATTTCGCCCCAAGGCAACGTCGGACGCCGATAAAAAAGCCCTCGATTTTATCAAAGGGCAGGCGCTATTTCTGCGGTCCTGGTATTACCAACACCTGATCACGATCTGGGGAGAAGCCTTCATTATCAACAACCAGGGCGGTGATAAGCTGGGCGTACCCATTATTACCGAAGCCGCCACGAGCCTCGACCAGACGCAGGTGTCGCGGGCTACGGTGAAGGAGGTCTGGGATTTCATCATCAAAGACCTGAAAGACGCCGAAACCCTGCTCGCGGGCAAAACCTGGCCGGGTGCGAATGAAAAGCACAAGATTAGCGGCTGGGGCGTTAAAGCTGCGCTGGGCAAAGCCTACGTGTATACGCAGGATTGGAACAACGCAAAAACCGCACTGGCCGATGTGATCACCAACAGTGGCAAATCGCTGGTTTCGTTTGATGTGTACAAAGACATGTTCAACGGCAAAAACGAATTCAATTCCGAATCGTTGGTAGAAATGAACCTGAACGTGGACATGACGGCACGCGGGAATACCGACAATTCAATGGGTTCGAGCATGGGCATGGTGCTGGCTCCTACTTACGTGGGCGACAATAACCTGCCCGCAGCGTCGGCCTGGTCGAACGTTTTTCCGCACGCCAAAAACATCGCCCGTTTCGGATTTAATGAAGGTCACTATTTCAAAGCCGGTACAACGCAGCCGCTGGCAACCAATCTTGATCCGGCGTATGTTACCCGGTCGCTGCAAGCCCGCCGGAACAAAACCGTCGATCCGCGTTTGTGGGTCGCCTGCTGGCAACCTTACGTGGATAGCATGGTGGTCAGTACCCGCAAACGGCCGCTTTCGCATTTCCTCGATATCACCGAGATGGATATGGAAGCCTGGAGTTTTCGCAAGTACCTGACCATCGATGCCACCGAAACGGAGGTGAATATGGCGAACGGAAACAACATTCTGCTCCTGCGACTGGCCGATGTCTACCTGCTCTACGCCGAAACGCTCACCCGAACCGGCGACAACGCCAACGCGCTGGAATATATCAACAAGGTGAAACGACGCGCGTACGGGTATCCAGTCAATGCCGCATCTCCGGTTGATTACAAAACCCTGACGGACGCAACAAAAGCACCCGATCCGGTCCTGAAAAACGATCCGCTCAAGTACGAGCGCTGGGCCGAATTGTTCGGGGAAGGCCACTGGTGGATTGATGTTCGACGCTGGCAGCTTGGCCCGCAGGAAGCCGCTTATTACCAACGGGTTCGGGGCGGGACCATTCAATGGGAAGCTACCGATTACGCCCAGCCGATTCCGATTGATGAAATCAACTCGAATGTCAGCATGAAGCAAAATCCGGGATACTAAAAATTAATTGAACCTGCAAGGTTTAGGCGACCCCTTCTGGGCGACCCATCTCCAAGGCCTTATAGGTTTAAATTGGTCGAGTGCCAGATCAATCCTTCAACGGATTTCGAACGGAGCAGCCGTTCTGCGCTGCTCCGTTTTTTCAATCGCAGGGTTTCTATGTCGATTTATGAAGAAAATCCTCTTTTTTCTCACTGTACTAATCGGGTTTGCGAGTATCACCGTAGTACGGCCTTTTCCCGAAGCCGAGATCACCAACGGCATCATTCGGGCCAAACTGTATCTGCCGGATTCGGTGAACGGGTATTATCAGGGCGTCCGCTTCGACTGGTCGGGTGTGATGGCCAGCCTGCATTACAAGGATCATTCCTATTTCGGTCAATGGTTTGAGAAGTACGACCCGAAACTCCACGACGCCATCAGCGGCCCGGTGGAAGAGTTTACGCCCATTGGGTACGATGCCGCAAGCGTTGGTGAAGACTTTCTGAAAATTGGCGTGGGTTCGCTGCGCAAAACCAAAGATAGTCCGTATCGTTTTGCAACCCCATACCCCATCGTCAATGCCGGAAAATGGACTGTAAAACCTAATAAAGATCGGGTCGTTTTTACCCATGAGCTAACTGATGCGGCTGGCTATTCCTACGTATACCAGAAAACCGTCAGGCTTTTAAAAGGAAAACCCACGCTGGTGCTGGAACATAGCCTGAAAAATACTGGCCCCAAAACCATTACGACGACGGTGTATAACCACAATTTTTTTGTAATGGACAACCAGCCCACCGGACCAGACGTATCGGTTACGTTTCCCTTCCAGCTTCAGGTGAAACCCTCGCGCGGCATCGGTACACTGGCCGATATTCAGAAAAACCGTTTCATTTATTTGAAAGAATTGCCCAAAGGCGAAAGTACACACTGTTACCTGACCGGTTTCGGCGACTCGGCTAGTGATTACAACTTCCGCGTTGAAAACCGTAAAAGCGGTTCCGGTGTACGGGTGGTGGGCGACAAACCGATTGTCCAACTGGCGTTCTGGTCCATTCCAACTACGGTTTGTCCCGAACCGTATATCCAGCTCAAAGCCGAACCGGGCCAGACGTTCAACTGGCAAATCGCGTACGAATTTTATGAGCTCCCGACCGGGGCGTCGGCTAAGTAAGACCGTTTAAACCATTGCCAAGTTTTCCAGCATATACCATGAAATATGCCTTAGTAATTGTAGTGGGATTGTGGTTCCTGAGCTCGGCCATCGCGCCCATTCGGGAAGGAATCAGCACCGATCAGCCGGGCGGGAAGGATTGGCCAACCTACGGCGGAAACAACGCCGGAAACCGTTATTCGTCCCTCAATCAGATTAACCTCCGAAACGTCAAAAACCTGAAAGTGGCCTGGACGTACAATGCCGCCGGAGCCGATGGTACCGCCGGACGACAATTGGAAATTCAGTGTCAACCTATTGTCGTCAATGGGTTTCTGTACGGAACAACGCCCATGCTGAAGGTGTTTGCGCTGGATGCCAACACCGGTAAACAACGCTGGCTTTTCGACCCATTTAAAAACAAATCACCACGCTTTAATCAGAGCCGGGGCGTCATGTACTGGGAAAGTGGGGCCGACAAACGCATTCTGTATACCGCCGGATCGACACTTTACGCCCTCAACGCCCTGACGGGTGAACCTGTAGCCACGTTTGGCACCAACGGCGAAGTGGACTTGCGGCTGGGGCTCGACGACGAATCGAAGCGGGATTTGAGCAAGGTATCGGTAACGTCTACCACGCCGGGTGTTATTTACAAAGACATTCTGGTGTTGGGGTCGGCGGTTTCGGAGCAGGGCGACGCAGCCCCGGGCCATGTTCGTGGGTTCGACATTCGTACCGGCAACGTCCGCTGGGTTTTTCATACCATTCCGCAACCGGGCGAACCGGGCTACGAAACCTGGCCGAAAGATGCGTACAAACGCATTGGTGGTGCCAACAACTGGGCCGGTATGGTTCTTGACGAAAAGCGGAAGACCGTTTACTTCGGAACCGGTTCGCCGTCCGTCGATTTCTACGGCGGTATTCGCGCGGGCCAAAATCTGTATTCCGATTGCATTCTGGCGCTGGATGTAGAAACCGGCAAGATGAAGTGGTTTTACCAGACCATTCACCACGACCTCTGGGACCGCGACCTCCCGTGTCCGCCCAACCTGATGACGGTGAAGCACAATGGTCGGCTGGTCGATGCCGTGGCGCAGACCACCAAAGACGGACTGGTGTACGTTCTGAATCGCGATACCGGCGAATCCCTGTTTCCGGTGGAAGAACGCAACGTGCCGACTTCGCCCGCCCTGCCCGGCGAGGTGCCGTGGCCGACCCAGAAATTTCCGCTCAAGCCCGCACCCTTTGCCCGGCAGGTTTTTACCGAAAGCGACATCACAGACCGGACGCCCGAAGCGCACAAATTCGTTAAGGAACGGTTTTTGAAAACCCGTCACGGTGACAAGTTTATGCCACCCAGCCTGGAAGGAACGTTGTTTTTCGGAATTGGCGGTGGCGCCGAATGGGGTGGCAACGCGTCGGATCCGGACGGAATTCTGTACCAGAATTCGAACGAAATGGTCTGGGACCTGAAAATGTCGGACCTGGCGACCCGGAACGCCGAAATTGCCTCGAAAGGGAAAACGCTCTATCAGGCCAATTGCATGGCCTGCCACGGACCCGATCGCAAAGGCAGTGGCCAGGAATATCCAAGCCTGATTGACATTGGCAAACGGCTTTCCGCGCCCGATATCAACGCCGTGCTGAAATCCGGCCGGGGTCGAATGCCGTCGTTCCAGCATATTTCCGACCAGGACCGCTTCACCCTCATTCGGTATCTTCTCAATGCCGACACCAAAGCGCCCGAATCCAAACCGTCCGAAAGTCAGGATCAGCATAATGCTCCGGTTTTGACTCAAAAGGATCAACGTGCCGAGTTTCCGTACATTCCACCCTACATCAATAATGGCTATACGCGTTTCTTTGATCCAGACGGTTACCCCGCCGTCAAACCGCCCTGGGGAACTTTGAACGCCATCGACCTGAATACCGGCGAATACCTTTGGCGGGTTCCGCTGGGCGAATTTCCCGAACTGACCAAAAAGGGTATTCCCATCACAGGGACCGAAAATTACGGCGGTCCGATTGTGACGGCGGGAGGGTTGATTTTCATTGCCGGAACCAAAGACGAACGCATCCGGGCCTTCGACAAAAAAACGGGAAAAGTTGTCTGGGAATACCAGCTCCCGGCGGGCGGTTTTGCTACGCCGATCACGTATGAAGTGGGTGGAAAGCAATACATTGTCATTGCGGCTGGTGGAGTAAAAAACGGACACAAGCCGGGCGGCTCCTATATCGCCTTTGCCTTGCCATGAACCGCAAACAGTAACGAAACCCAATTCTGTGCTTTTATAAATACATTTTGTCAGTAAACCTTTAACTCCTGAATCATGAAAGAAATCGAAAACTCCGCCGAATGGAATAGCCGTCGCGAGACGTTGAAAAAAATAGGTTTTGGCTCCTCGGCGGGTTTACTGGGCTTGTTCGGAGGTATTTCTAACGCTGAAGCCCGCGAACGGCAGGGTACTCCCCAATACGCCAAAGGGCTGGCTCCCGTCAAAATCAAATCGGTCAAAGCCATCGCCACCGCTCCGCAGGGCTCCAACCTGATCGTTGTCAAAGTCGAAACCACCGAACCGGGATTATACGGCCTGGGCTGCGCAACGTTTACGCAACGTGCCGCCGTGGTCATTGTGGCCATCAATACGTACCTCAACGAGTTTTGTGTGGGCAAAGATGTGGATAACATCGAGGATATGTGGCAGGCCGCTTACGTCAGCTCCTACTGGCGCAATGGCCCGGTGCTGAACAACGCGCTCTCCGGGCTGGATCAGGCGTTGTGGGACATCAAGGGCAAACGGGCGAATATGCCGGTGTATCAACTGCTGGGCGGAAAAGCCCGGTTTGCCATTCCGTGCTATACCCACGCGGGCGGTAACACCCCCGAAGCGGCTGCCGAAAGCGTGAAAAAATTCATGGAGCAGGGCTATAAACACATTCGCATCCAGCAGGGTGGTTACGGGGCCGTGGGGGCCAATGCGAGCAACAGCCAACCCGACTTCAAAGCGGCCGGTTTTGGGGGAACTACCGACAATTACATGAACGAGCAGCTCTACTTGAAATCGGTACCGAAAATGTTTGACGTAGTCCGTAAACAATGCGGTGAGGAGGTCGAATTGCTGCACGACATTCACGAGCGCGTTCAGCCGATCGACGCCATCAATATGATCAAAAAACTGGAAGACTACCGGCCGTTTTTCATCGAAGATCCGTTCTCGCCCGAAAACATGAAGTGGTTCGCGCAGCTGCGTCAGGTCACTTCGGTACCCATTGCGATGGGCGAGTTGTTCAACAACATCAACGAGTTCAAGGAGCCAATGGTAAATCAATGGTTCGATTTCATCCGGATTCACGTTTCGCAGATTGGTGGAATCACGCCCGCGATGAAGGTAGCACGGCTGGGTGAATGGTTCAACATCCGCACGGCCTGGCACGGTCCGGGCGACGTATCGCCGGTTGGCCACTCGGCCCATGCCCACATCGATCTGGCCGTCTGGAATTTCGGCATTCAGGAAGCCGTGCAGTTTTCGGATAAGATGAAAGAAGTGTTCAGCGGCTGCCCAACGATGAACAAAGGCTACATGTCGGTCAACGAAGCACCGGGACTGGGCGTGGACATCAACGAGAAGGAAGCGGCAAAGTACCCCATCACGACCAAATCGAACTGGCAGGTTCGGAAAGCCGACGGAACCATTATCCGTCCGTAAAGAAGAGCCATCCGGCATTGAAAACCGCTTACGAATCTGAAACCTATATCGGATTTGGGAAGCGGTTTTCAATGGCCTACTGCCGCATTTTCCTACATCATGAATACTCCCAAACAATCGACGAATCGACGGTCTTTTCTGAAATCGGCGACTGGTCTTGGCGCAACGAGCGCGCTGAGTAGCGTCCTGCCCGCATCGGCCCTGGCCCAAAATCCGTCGTTGCACTCGCCCAATCCGGCAAATGGGCACATTTTTTTGAGCGAACCGTATCTCCAATACACCGGGCCAGGCTCCATGACGGTGATGTGGATCACCAATCTGCCGTCCTACAGCTGGGTCGAACACGGGGAGAATGAATCGCTCGGCCAAAAAGCGCACAGCGTTACCGACGGTCTGGTTGACGCCTACAACCGGATCAATAAAATCACCCTCACCGGCCTAAAACCTGGCACCACTTACCGGTACCGGGTTTTTTCCAAAGAAATTACCGAGTTCAAACCGTATAAACTCACCTACGGCAATACCCTTGAAAGCAGTCTGCTGAGCTTTACGGTACCGAATGAACAGGCCAACGCCGTAAGCTGTCTGGTGCTGAATGACGTTCACGACCGGCCCGACACCATCACGCACCTGCTGAGTTTGAAGGGCAATGATCCATTTGATTTTGTTTTTCTGAACGGTGACCTTTTCGATTACCAAACCAATGAGAAACAACTGATTGACCACCTCCTGAAGCCGTGTTCAGCCGGTTTCGCGAAGGAGAAACCGTTTCTGTTTGTTCGGGGCAATCACGAAACGCGCGGCAAATACCGGGGTGAAATCCACCAGTATTTCACCAATCCACAGGGCAAACACTATTATAGCTACACCTGGGGGCCGGTTCATTTTACCGTGATTGACACCGGCGAAGACAAGCCGGACAGCGAGCCAGTGTACGCGGGCATCGTTGATTTCGACGCCTACCGCGAAGAACAGGCCCGCTGGGTGGATCAGGTCATGCAAAGTGCCGCGTACAGGAAAGCTAAATTCCGGGTGGTTTTTATGCACATTCCGACCCATCACCACAACAACTGGCATGGCCCCATGCATTGCCAGCAACTTTTTACGCCCCTGTTCAATAAACACAAGGTCGATTTGTGCATCAGCGGCCATACGCACAAATACGGTGTTCACGAACCGGTTGCGGGCCAGCACAACTACCCGATCATCATTGGCGGAGGCTCAAAAGACGGCACCCGGACACTGATCAGGCTAAAGGCAGACCGGAAAGACCTGCACCTGACCATGCTGCTGGACGATGGAAAAGAAGTTGGCAGGTATCACCTGACGGGCAAACGGTAAACGGTTGTAGCCATGAAAAAACGGTTATGGCTCTTTAAAGGGCTCGCGGCCCTTTCGCCCTTGCTGCTGCTGCTGTTGGTCGAAGGGCTGCTCCGTCTATTCGGTTACGGTCACGATTATCGGCTGTTTATCGAAGACCCGCAGCGCAAGGGATACTGGATCATGAATCCGCACGCGTCGGAACGGTATTTTACCGAAACCGATAACGCTACCGTCGGCAATTTCGAACCGTTCCGGCAACGGAAAGCCGAGGGCACCTTCCGCATTTTTGTGCTGGGCGAATCGACCACCGTTGGCTATCCGTATTTTCACAACGGTTCGTTTCACCGCTGGTTGCACTACCGGCTGATGCACACCTTTCCAAACCGAACTTTCGAGGTCATTAATCTGTCGTTGACGGCGGTAAACTCCTATACGGTTTTTGGTTTTGCTCAGCAACTGCCCGATTATGAGCCGGATGCCGTGCTCATTTACACCGGTCATAACGAATATTACGGTGCCATGGGCGTGGGGTCCACCAGTTCGCTGGGCGGGCATCCGGTGCTGGTACGGCTGGTGCTCAAGCTGCGGGAATTTCGGGTCATACAGTTGCTAAACCGTACACTGGTGGGTATTCGCAAAGCCGTATCGGGCGGAGACGTCGATTTGCGCGAAAACCTGATGAAACGCATGGCCGCCGATCAGCAGATTGTCTACGGTTCGGACACATATCAGCAAGGTATTAAGCAGTTTGAAACCAACTTGAACGATCTTTGCCGGTTATTTTCGAAAAAGCACATTCCGGTTTTCATCAGCAACCTGGTCAGCAACGAAAAGGATCTAAAGCCGTTTATCAGCGCACCGGGCAACACCACGGCCTCAGCGCAGCACCAGTTCGAACAGGCCACTCAGTCCTACGCAAATGGCCATTTTGCCGAGGCTAAACAGCAGTTTGTGCAGGCGAAGGAACTGGATTTGTTACGGTTTCGGGCACCAGAAGCCATGAATCAGGTGATTCAGGGGCTGGCAAACCGGTATCCGGGCATTACGGTGGTAGACGCTCAAACGGTTTTTGAACGCCATTCACCGAACGGCATTCTGGGCCAGGAAACGCTGCTGGAACACGTTCACCCCAATTTATACGGTTATGCACTCCTTTCGGATGCATTTTATGAGGCCCTGAAAAAAAGGCGCCTGATTGCCGACGAGTGGAAAAACGAACTTTCTCTGGCTCAACTGCGCCAGCAAATGCCGATTACGCCAGTGGACTCGCTCAAAGGGTCATTTGAAATGCTGATCCTGAAAGAAGGCTGGCCGTTCAATGAACCAATGCCTCCGGACGAAAAGCGCGCCAAAACCGTTGAAGAACAGCTGGCGGGCGCGCTGGTGGTAAAGCAGATTTCGTGGCCCAATGCTATGCAACAACTCCTGGTCCATTACCAGAAATCGCAAAACCCACAGGCTGCTTTGCAGGTTACCGAAGCGCTGATGTTGGAGTCTCCGTATGACCCGGCTTTTTATGGTCAGGCCGGGAAATTATCCCTAAGCCTGAATCAGCCCGAACGGGCGGTCTGGTTTCTGAAAAAAGCATTTCAATTGGAAGAAACGTTTCCGACCGCGCAGAACCTGTTCATCACTTTGCTGAAACTTGACCGACCCGACGAAGCCCTGCCTTATCTGCGCTACGCAACGGCTCATAACGAAACCCAGTTCAGTTTGAACGAATTGCAGCTGTTTGTTGAACAATTGGTTGCTGCCAAAAATCAGTTTCTGGCCGATACAACCAATGTTGCCTTGAGCAATCAGTTAGCGGCTGGTTATCTGAAATTTGCCAATACCGCCGGGGCCGCTAAATACGTGGATAAATCGCTTCAGCTGGACCCACGCAACCCCGTAGCGTTGCAATTAAAGGCCCGGCTTCAAACCCTCAAAAACTAATCCGATGGAGTTTCTACACGATTTTTGGCTTTTCATGCGGACGCGCAAACGGTACTGGCTTTATCCATTGCTAATTCTTTTGCTGTTGCTGAGCGCATTAACCGTTTTTACAACCGGCTCGGCCCTCGCTCCATTTATTTACTCACTTTTCTAATCGATGGCCCGTCCGTCGATTCCAATGAGCAATGGTTATAAGCTATTGCTCATCAAACTCTTACTGGTTATCCACACCTTGATGAAGTGAAATCTTAACCCGCTGCTTTACTTCCCCCTGCGTCCATTCGAATTCGTATTTGCCGTCCGGTAGCTGGAAGGTGAACTGGTGCGTTCCTTCGGGATAAGTCTTGTTATCGATTAATTTCTGCCCATCCCGGCCCGTTTCGTCGCGCACCATTAGCGTTACGGCCTGGGTTCCTTTTACAGCGAAGTCGAGCACATAAGCCCCGCGATCCGGGTGCTTCCAGAGGTCAATATAACCGGTTCGAAAATCCGGGGCGTAGGAATAAAAGCCGGTGGAATAGGTCGGTTTTTTAATACCCATTTTGGTTAAACCAATCCACAACTCCGGCGTTTTCTCGCCCAGTTTCCAGATCAAACCCGAGCGGTAATTTTCCATCATTACCACAATTGGCCCCTGATCAATCGCCAGATACTGGTTTGAATACCAGTTTAAGCCCTTGTTGTAGGCATCGTAAAAACCGTAAGAACCAAACAGCCGGTTCCCCTCCCGCAGGTACAGATTCCGCAGCACCTGCATGGAGTAGTAGGGCGTATATGGAAAAGACGACAAAGCAGCCGTTGGACTGATGGTACCGTTGTCATTTGTGGGCGAGTGCGCATCATAGAAGTTATAGTCATCACTAGCGGTCAGGCCCCAATTGCCCGGACCATAACCAAACATGGCCTGACGTGGTTGCAGGCAGTGCGCGCGGTTGATGAGCGTGTGGTTCATATTCTGCTGCCAGTAGTTCGTCTGCTCATCCTGCATCAACCGCGGGTCGAGGCTCAGAAACGAATAATGCGTAAAGAACAGCGGCCCACCCATCGGAAAACCCAGCGGTAATTTGTAACCGAAGTAAGTCTGGTTGTTGACGTAATGGTCGCTTTGCTTGTACGTATTTTGGTAAACTTCCGGTTTGATGGCGTGCGTCGGCGATCCCAGCGCCAGTACATACGTAATCAGGGTTTCGTCATGGCCCCGCAGAGGATGGTTCATTTTCCATTCGTGATTCGGTGACCAATGCCAGAGCAGTTTACCGTCGCGGACGTACCAGTCCCATTCCACTTCGCGCCAGAGTTTATCGATCCGTTGGCGCAGGTCTTTTTCGGCACCGATCGCCCCGTCAAAATACGTTCGGGCGCTCAATAAACCGTTCACCAGAAAAGCCGTTTCAACCAGATCGCCCCCATTATCATAATTTGAGAAGGGAATGACCTTCCCCGAATTGCCGTCGAGCCAGTGTGGCCAGACCCCGTGAAACCGGTCAGCTTTTTCCAGAAAACCGACCATCTTCTGCAACCGCTGAACCGCTTCGGCACGGCTCACCCACCGGCGATCAGCCCCGACCACGATGGCCATGATGCCAAAACCCGTTCCACCCGTTGTAACCACATTGGGCGTAGCTGTCCGTTCAGGAGCCAGGCCGGAAACCGGATGGGCAAAATCCCAGAAATAGCTAAACGTAGCTTTCTGGACGGTTTCCATGTATTCGCTGTATTCGTTGGTAACGGATGTGGCTGGCAAATTCGATTGAGCCCGGCAGGTCAGTTGAGCGACCAGGGCCGGTAAAAAGAGGAATACTATTTTTAAGTGTTTCATCTGGCTGTCGTTAAAAGAAAAGAGGCTATAAACAAATCGCTATAGCCTCTTCGGCACTTGTTTTATGCAAACTAGCGGTGTTTAGTACCCCGGATTTTGGGTTAGCACGCCCCCACTGGCATCAATCTGCGGCTGCGGAATCGGCATCAGTTCACTTTTTCCGTTGACGAACTGCTTGCCCAAGGCCCGCAACACCGTTCCGGCCCGACCCTGCCGCACCAGATCCCAGAAGCGGTCGTGTTCCATCGCCAATTCCACCCGGCGTTCTTTCCAGATCGCCATTTTCAGTTGCTCTTTGTTGGTGAAGGCCACGTTCGGCAGAATACCGGTATTGTTACCCCGCGCCCGCGCCCGGACTGAATTCAGCGAGGTAACGGCCTGCTGCGATTGATTCAGTTCGTTGGCGGCTTCGGCGTTCATCAACACAATATCGGCATAGCGCAACAAACGGATGTTCTTATTGGAATCGCCCAAACCATTGGGTGATTTCGTCTCGTTTTGCGCCACATAAGCTTTCTGGTTGTAATACGGATTGGTCGCATTTGAAATAATCACGACCCCGTCGGGCATGGTTTCACCCCGCTCGATAATGGTCGCATCCTTGCGTGGATCGCCGGATTCGTAGGCTTTCACCAGGTCCTCCGACGGCACGTTAAAGCCCCAGCCAAATTGCCCGCGCACGCTTTGTACTTCGGCGTACTGCGATCCTCCGCCCCCCTGCGGCAGAGCAGCCGCCTGGACCTCAAACAACGATTCTGATGAATTTTCACCGGCTTCGGTAAAGATCACTCCGTAGGGTGTTTTCAGATCATACTGCCCCGATTGCATGATTTCATTGGTCAGCCGCAGCACTTCACTCCACTTACCCTGGTACATCGACACCTTGGCCAGCCAACCTTTGGCGGCTCCTTTGGTAGCGCGGCCCAAATCCGTAGCTGCGTACGCGGATTTCTCCGGTAGCGCGGCTATCGCGTCGTTCAGATCCTTTTCGATTTGGGCGTAAATCTCGGCGCTGGTGGCTCGTGGCACCGCCGGAGCATTGTCGTCCTGAAGTTGCGTAATCAGGGGAATCCCGCCAAACGTCCGGACGAGGTTGAAATACAGATAGGCCCGGATCATTTTCGCTTCACCGATCAGCCGTGCTTTCAGGGTTTCGTCCATGGCAATCGCCGGAACCCGTTCAATGACCTGATTGGCCTTGGCAATGCCCAGGTACTGCCCACTCCAGAAGTCGTTTACCCCGCCGTTGGTAGACGTTAGCGTAAACCGGTCAAACTCACTCAGAAAAGAAGCATCGCCCGGTTCACTCCCTTTCTCGGCATCATCGGAAGTCAGGCTCGACACGGCTATGAAGGCAAATACGTGCGTCGGCCACTGACGGAGTTGCCAGTAAATAGCGTTGGTTGCCTGAATAGCCCCTTCCTGGCTGTTGAAGAAATCATCAGTAACGAGCTCACCCTGCGGTTTTTTTTCCAGAAATTCCTCGCTGCATCCCTGCCCCGTTAGCATCAGGGCACCCGCCAGAGCGATTTTTAAAAACTGTTTTGATATCGAATTCATGGTTGTTGCCAATTAAAATTAGAAGCCAATCTGTAAACCAACGGTTGTTGTCCGGTAAACCGGAACCACATCGAGATCGACACCCCGGCTTAAGGTGCTGCTTTCGTTGCCACCCACCTCCGGTGAGAATCCGGAATAATTGGTAAACGTCACCGGGTTCAGGGCATTAACATACGCCCGAATGGAACGGATGCCAATGGAACTCAGCAGGCTCGATGGCAGTGTATAGCCAATCTGGATATTCCGAATCCGGACAAAAGAGCCGCTTTCGATGAAATAATTCGACACGTCGTAGTTCTGCCCACCGTTGGTCAGGCGCGGCTGTGTAGTCGACGGGTTTTGCGGAGTCCAGCGTTCCAAGGCAATCCGCTCATAATTTTCGTTCCCGAAGCGCACAGCCCGCCGACCGTTGTAAATTTTATTACCGTGTGATCCCTGAAAGTCCAGCCCCAGATCAAAGCCTTTGAAAGAGAAGTTAGAGTTAAAACCCCAGAACATTTTCGGAATGGGTGTTCCCAGGTACACACGGTCGTCGCCGTTGATGACGCCATCACCATTAACATCTTCATAGCGCAAATCACCGGGTTGGGCAGCGGGCTGGGCACTGCCCCGAACTTCGTCTGCCGTTTGGAAAACGCCCACCATACGATAGCCGTAGAAAGCGCCAATAGGGCGGCCTACATCCGTCAGAGTCGCCGTACGACCGTTTCCGAGGCTACCGCCGATAATCGGAATACCGCCGTTTCCTAGATTGGTTACTTCGTTCTGCACCGTGGTCAGGTTGGCATTCAGGCTGTATTTCAAACCGCCAACATTGTCATTCCAGCCTGCCGTTACTTCAAAACCCCGGTTGTAAGCACTGGCAGCGTTGGCTTGCACCTGACGCCCGTTTCCGATGTTGACATTCAGAATCATATCGGAGGTCTGCCGGTTGTAGTAATCTATCTCAGCCGTCAGCCGGTTATCCAGAAAGCCCATTTCCAAGCCAATATCGGTTTGCGTGACGGTTTCCCAGGTCAGGTTTGAGGTCGTTGTGCTTTCCAGCGTGGCCCCCTGCTGAATGTTTTGTCCAGGTCCGAAAATACCGTTCAATCCACTGGTGATTCGGGAGTAATAGAGGTAGTTCGGAATGTTCGTGTTACCCAGCTTTCCGTAACTAACCCGCAGTTTCAGATTGGAAAATAGCTGCTGGCCTTTCATGAAGGATTCATCAATAATCCGCCAGCCCAGACCGACTGCCGGAAAAGTAGCCCAGCGGCTTTCGGGTGGAAAGCGCGACGAACCATCCCGCCGGAGGCTCACGGTCAGTAAATACCGGTCCAGCAAGCTGTAATTTACCCGGAACAGATACGATGCGTAGGTAAATTCGTAACTCCGGTTATCGGGATTATCGGTTGCCTGCGCTCCGACCGTACTGCCCAGCGACAGAAATTTAACGTCGTCGCTATAACCCGGTACGTTGAACCGGATTCCCTGCAACAAGTCGGCCCGGGTGGTTTGGGCCGTAGCACCCAGCAGAGCATTGATGTTATGAATTTTGCCAAACGTCTGGTTGAACGTCAACGTGTTTTCCCACAACCAGGTGGTGTTAAGACCGTATTCTCGTGTCAGTTTGCTCTGATCGTTGCGCTGACTGGCCGACACCAGGTATTGCGGCAAATACACCCGACTGTTGTTGAGGCCCAGATCCACCCCAAAGCTCGAACGCAGGGTAAACGATTTCAAAAAGTCGAGTTCGCCGTAGATATTCCCAACTAGTTGCCCACTCTTAACGATATCATCGGTCTGGTAGGCCAGCGTAGCCGCCGGGTTGGCAACGGTGCTGACGTTCGAGAAACCGTATGAACCGTTGGCGTTTATGGGCGTAATAGTCGGATCGGCATTATAAGCCGTCTGAACAATACCGGAGGGTATGTTGTTGGATTGCGACCGCGAGAAAGCCAGGTTATTCCCAAGCCGGAAATTGCTCGTCATCTTATACGTGTTGTTGACCCGGAACGTCAGACGGTTATACGCCGATTGTTTTACAATTCCTTTTTCGTCGTAATAACTCCCGCTGACATTGAAAGTCACCCGTTCGTTGCCGCCCGAAGCCGTAATCTGGTGATTTTGGATGCTTCCCGAACGGAAGATGTAATCGAACCAGTCGGTTCCGGCCCCTAGTGAACCCGGATTCGGAAACTTAGGCTGCCCTCCCTCGCTGACTGCCACTTCATTCACCAGCGTGGCAAATTCGCTGGCGTTGGTCATGTCCAGCTTCTTACTGAGCTGCGTAACGCCCGCGTAGCCTTCGTAATTAAAGACTGTTCGCCCTGACTTCCCACCTTTTGTGGTAATCAAGACCACCCCGTTAGCACCCCGTACCCCATAGATTGCCAGTGAAGACGCATCTTTCAACACATCAATGGTCTGGATGTCGGAGGGGTTCAGAAACCGGATGTCATCGACAAACATACCATCTACCACGTAGAGTGGATTGCTATTGCCGACGGTTCCAACGCCCCGAATCCGAACATTGGGAGCCGCGCCCGGCAAACCCTGGTTTGTCGTGATCAATACTCCGGCGGCCTTTCCCTGCAATGCCTGCGTAGCTGAAGCAACCGGCCGGCTGGCGATATCCTGCGCTTTTACGGAAGAAATAGCGCCCGTTACATCCGCTTTCCGTTGTACGCCATATCCGATGGCAACTACCTCGGTGAGCGTTGTGACATCTTCCTCCAACTGAACGTCCAGTGAGGCACCGTTCACGGGCCGTTCGGTTGTCTTCATCCCAATAAAGCTGAACACCAGTACCTCTCCCTGGTTGGCCTCAATGCTGTACTGTCCGTTGGCGTCGGTATTAGCTCCTTTTGTTGTGCTCTTCACTTGCACACTTACACCCGGTAACCCGGCTCCTTCGCTATCCGTTACTCTGCCGCTTACACGTTGCTGCGCCCATGTCGTGGCTGCCAGCAGCAGCAGGGGCATCAAAATTCGTAAACCCCTCTTCATAATTTTTCTTATAAAATATTCTATTTTTTGTAGCTCAAATATAAACTAACAATGCGCCAATCAGGTTAAAAAGAGGGTACATCACTACTACATCATTTTAACTAGTCATTTAGTTACGATACTCTTAATACGCATATCTCACCTTATTATGCATTAATAGTGAACAGGTTGTATCTTTGAGAAATTTTTTCCAGATTTTTTGGTGCTCATCAACATGAATTGTTCTTATCGAATAAATAAGTATTTGGTACTGTTTATTTGGTTACTTATAGCAGCAGGAGCAGTTGCGTCTCCAAACTTTTCGACCCACGATTTTGCTCCTTACATTCGTAATTTTTCCAAACAGGATTATCAAGCTTACAATCAAAACTGGTCACTTTGCCAGGACTCCACTACCGGTTTTCTGTACGCAGGAAATTCCAAAGGATTGCTGGAGTTTGATGGCACCCGGTGGCAACTTTATCGACTTCCCAAACAAACCATTGTCCGCGCCGTCGCCATCGATCAGCAGGGGAGAATATTTACGGGCGGTCTGGGTGAAATTGGCTATTGGCAGCCTAACGCATCGGGTGTGCTGCACTACCATTCGTTAACGAAACTGATTCATACCAAACGTTTTCCGAAGGAAGAGATCTGGAACATCGTTGTTGGGCCCGATTTTGTTTTCTTCCAATCATTCTCAGCGGCATTTATGTACCGCGCTGGCCAGGTTGAAGAGCTTCGCCTACCCGGAAATGTTTTGTTTCTATACGCTGTCGATCAGCGCTATTTTATACAAAGTATTGGAAGAGGCTTATACGAACTGATTGGTACCAAGTTTGTGGCCCTCCCCGGAACGGAGTCTCTGGCTCCGATGGCCGTTCATTCCATCCTTCCGTTCGGTTCAAATGGCTTACTGATTGGCACCCACGATCACGGCTTGTTTCGCTATCAGAACGGACAACTTTTTCCTTTTCAACGTTCGGCCAGCCAGTTTTTAAAACGGTATCAATGCAACAAGGGATTGATATTGCCAAATGGCCAGTATGCTTTTGGGACCATCTCGAACGGGATTCTGGTGACTGATACCACCGGTACGGTTCTCCATTCGATCAATCAGCAGGATGGGTTGCAGAATAACACAATTCTTGCGCTCGCTCTGGACAAGCAAGGTAGTTTATGGGCCGGGCTCGATGATGGCATCGACGCCCTTTCCTTCAATACGCCCTTAAAATACTTCAGTGATCCGAACGGACAGTTGGGGACGACTTACGATGCCGTTCTTTACAACAACCGACTTTATCTGGGCACTAATCATGGGGTTTACTGGTGCGATTTTCTTCCGTCAGGAGCACCGGTTTACCATTTTGTCGAAGGATCGCAGGGTCAGGTCTGGGACCTGACCGTGTTGGACAATCAATTGCTGTGTGGCCACAATTCGGGTACGTTTCGGATTACATCAGATGGCGGTTGGGAGCGACTCTCTCATCAGGCGGGTGGCAGGCGGTTTCATCCGTTGGCTTCCCAAACTGGTTTTGCCCTACAGGCGACGTATACGGGCCTCTGTGTTTATCGGCGCGATGCAGCCGGCAACTGGAAATTCAGCCATCCAGTGAGCGGTTTTAACGAGCCCATCCGGGACATTTGGGAAGATGCAGCCGGGCAGATCTGGCTCCGCCACGCCCATCATGGCGTATACAGGATCAAACTCTCGCCAGATGTGCGTAAGGTCAATCAATTCAAATGGTTTACAACCTATTCCAACGATGAAAAATTAAAGCGTGATTTTCGGGTAACCGGCGACATTCGGCAGGTTTTTACGGGCTGGAAAGACGAACTTCTGTTTTTGCGGCAAGCGGGGCCGCTGCTTGTGGTTAATCCGAACGGGTTAAGAGCGGAATTTGCCATCAGCAATTTTTCCTGGATGGACGACTACGAGAACATTGTGCCACTGGACTCAGCTTACTATCTGCTGTGCTTTGAAAAAGGATATGCCCTGCTGCCACGCCAGGAAATCATGGCGGTAAGCAACCGACAGCTAACAAGCAAACCGTTGATTCGTCAGTTGACCATCGTCAATAGTCCGGAAAACCGCTCCTTTACCTTTCGGAACTCCCTTTCGCTCCAATCTGCTCAGCCCGTTCTGAAAGCCGAAGAAAATCACCTCACTTTCCGTTTCAGCCATCCGGCATCGATTCACGCACCTTTGTTTAGCTATCGGCTGCTCGGACTTGATGAGCAATGGTCCGAGTTCAGTAAGGTTAGCGATAAAGAATATGCAAGTTTACAACCGGGCAATTATTGGTTTCAGGTACGGTCTAACGACGATGGCACCTTTACTTCCCTTCATTTTGAAATCCTGCCGCCCTGGTATCAAAGCAACTGGGCGTACGGATGTTATTTTCTGCTGCTTTGTGGGTTGGCCGGTCTGACTATTTATGTTCATAAGCGACAGGTTCGCGCGCATCAGTTACAAGTCTGGCGGCAGATGGAGGAGCAACTGGCTCAGGAACAGGAGCGGCACCGCCAGCAGGTGATGCGGTTGCAGAAGGAAAAACTCGAACAGGATGTTATTGGCAAGGCGGAAGAACTGGCTAACACCACAATGAACCTGATTCACAAAAACGATTTGCTGATCAAGCTAAAGGACGAAGTTGAAAAGTTGAAAGGTGAGGTTCAACAACGGCAAACGATTGATCAGGCTACCGGCCATATCAACCAGCTCATTAGATTGATTGATTCCAATATTTCGAGTCGGCAGGACTGGAAGCTGTTCGAGAAAAACTTCAACAAGGTCCATGAACAGTTTTTTAAACAGCTGCTCAGCCAGTACAATGGTCTGACGCCTGATGACTTGCGGCTGGCAGCTTACCTGCGGATGAATCTCTCGAGCAAGGAAGTTGCCAAACTTCTGAATATTACCGTTCGTGGCGTTGAGTTAAAACGGTATCGATTGCGAAAGCGCTTGAGCCTGGACCCAGAAGCCAATCTCACCGAATTCATGATGGCATTCTAAACAAAAAGGCCTTCCCAATTGGGAAGGCCTTTTAAAGAAGTTACACAAGGTTGGATTAGAACCGGAAGTGGGAGAAAGCCTTGTTCGCTTCTGCCATCCGGTGTGTATCATCCTTCTTCTTAACGGCAGCGCCCTCACCTTTCGATGCGGCTATGATTTCCGCAGCCAAACGATCTACCATGGTTTTTTCACCACGAGAACGGGCATACTTGATCAGCCATTTCATGCCTACTGATACTTTACGATCAGGACGCACTTCCGTCGGAACCTGGAATGTTGCACCACCAACCCGGCGGCTTTTTACCTCAACAGCAGGCATTACATTGTTCAATGCCTTTTTCCATATTTCCAGACCATTGTCGTTGGTTTTTTTCTCAACCAGCTCCAGTGCATCGTAGAAAATGGAGTACGAAAGGCTTTTCTTGCCTTCGTACATGAGGTTATTTACAAATTTCGTTACCAGCGTCTCCTTGAATTTAGGATCGGGTAAAACGTATCTTTTCTTTGGTTTTGCCTTTCTCATGATCTTCAGATATGAATCTTACTCTAAGTGCTGTGCAGCGTTTACGGCACTCAGTTAAAATTTAATAAGGAGTGAATTATTTCTTCTTGCCTCCTTTGGTTGGAGCCGCTACCTGACCTGGTTTCGGACGTTTTGCACCGTATTTCGAGCGGGCTTGTTTCCGGCCGCTTACACCAGCGGTATCAAGCGCACCCCGAACAATGTGGTAACGAACCCCTGGAAGGTCTTTTACCCGGCCACCGCGAACCAGTACAATTGAGTGCTCCTGCAGGTTGTGACCTTCGCCCGGAATATAGGCGTTGACCTCTTTGCCGTGTGACAAACGCACACGAGCTACTTTACGCAAAGCCGAGTTAGGCTTTTTAGGGGTGGTTGTGTACACACGCGTACACACACCACGACGTTGTGGGCAAGAGTCCAGCGCCGGTGACTTTGACTTAAAAGTCAGTTTTTCGCGGCCCTTGCGTACTAATTGTTGTATCGTAGGCATTGTATCAGAATAAGTATTACTACAGTCCTCTGGAAAATTAGGAGTGCAAAATTAGCCAAATCAAATGGAAAACCAAAAAGATAACTGAATTAATTTCAACTACCTACCTGTCCTTGACCTTCTTAGGCTTCGCCAATGGGTCCGCCAAACTGGGTGGGAAAACGAAAGGCTTCATCGGCTCCATTAATACTACCGTAAGCATCTTCGAATTTGCGGATATTGTCTTTCAGAGCCGTTAACAGGCGCTTGGCATGCTCGGGGGTCAGAATTATCCGCGATTTTACTTTTGCCTTCGGAATACCAGGCATCAGGCGAATAAAGTCAATGATAAATTCGCTATTGGAGTGGGCAATCATAGCAAGGTTGGCATAAATGCCCTCCGCAATTTCTTCCGTCAGTTCGACGTTGATCTGGTTTTCCTGATCAGGAGACTGGTTTTCCATCGTATTAGCTATAAGAATCAAAAACAAACAACTATCTGCGGCTTTAGGTAGTTTGCGATGCGTTGCGTTATTTACTGTAGAGCCTGATGGTGTCGGTCGAACCCCGAAAGCCGCGTTTGTTAACCCTCCATAGACCCCTCATTATAAGACAAAAACAGGGCCAAACCTTTCGGTTTGACCCTGGTCGTTTTTATTCACGAACGGTTTTAAACCGTCTCACGTCTTTTGGTACGCGTAAACTTCTCACGCGTCTCAACGAACGATTCGTATTCCTCTTTCGAATTGACAATGATGTTGTTGTACCGACGCATCCCCGTTCCAGCCGGAATCAGGTGGCCCACCAACACGTTTTCTTTCAACCCTTCGAGGTAATCAGCTTTTCCACGGATGGAAGCCTCGCTCAATACTTTGGTCGTTTCCTGGAAGGAAGCCGCCGAGAGGAAGCTTTCCGTTCCCAACGACGCCTGCGTGATTCCCTGTAAGGTTGGCTGAGAAACCGCTGGCATTGCATCGCGCACTTCCACCAGCTTCATATCCCGACGTTTCAGGCTTGAGTTTTCATCGCGCAGACGGCGAACCGAAATAATCTGGCCTGCTTTCAGCGTATCTGAATCGCCCGAATCGGTCACGACTTTCATGTTCATGATTTTGTCGTTTTCGTTCCGGAAGCTCCACTTATCCACTGATTGCATATCCAGGAAGATTGTATCACCTGCATCCATGATCTCAACTTTCTGCATCATCTGACGAACAATCGCTTCAATGTGCTTGTCGTTGATTTTCACCCCTTGCAGACGGTATACTTCCTGAATCTCGTTCACCAGGTACTCCTGCACCGCAGTTGGGCCTTTGATTGAGAGAATATCCGACGGCGTAATGGCACCATCCGACAGCGGATCACCCGCCCGTACGAAGTCATTATCCTGTACCAGAATGTGTTTCGACAATGGCACCAGGTATTTTTTCTTCGTTCCGTCTTTCGACTCGATGAAGATCTCCCGGTTACCACGTTTGATTGTACCGTAGGTAACAACACCGTCGATTTCACTCACAACCGCCGGGTTCGACGGATTACGCGCTTCGAACAATTCCGTTACCCGTGGCAGACCACCCGTAATATCGCGGGTTTTACCCACGTTACGCGGAATCTTGGCAACCGGCTGGCCCGCTTTAATGTCTTGGCCGTTTTTCACTACCAGACGGGCGCTTACCGGCAGGTTATAACCTTTCTCGGTTGTATCTTCCAGCAAAGTACTGGTTCCTTTGACAACGATTGCCGGGTTCTTGGTTTTATCACGACTTTCGATGATCACCATCTCCTGGAAGCCCGTTTGTTCGTCAAACTCTTCACGGTATGTGATGGCTTCTTCGATTGCCTCAAACGAAACCTTACCGGTTAGTTCGGACAAAATAACGGCGTTGTACGGATCCCAAGCGCAAAGCTCATCTCCCTTCTTCACGAGGGTATTTTCTTTAACGCGAAGGAAAGCACCATACGGTACGTTGTTGCTGATCAGCACCAGGTTCGGGTTCTGTGGATCAACAATCTTGATCTCACCCGAACGCCCCATTACTACTGTGATCGGGTTGCCTTCGTTGTCGACTGATTCAACCGTCCGCATTTCTTCGAACTGAACCAGACCATCAAACTTCGCCCGGATCGAGGCATCAACCGCAATGTTAGAAGCCGTACCACCCACGTGGAAAGTACGAAGTGTCAACTGCGTTCCCGGTTCACCGATGGATTGCGAAGCAATTACCCCAACGGCTTCACCGATATCAACCATCCGGCCCGTTGCCAGGTTCCGGCCGTAGCATTTCGCACAAACCCCTTTCTTGGATTCACACGTTAGTACAGAACGGATTTCAACGGTTTCGATGCTGGTTTCGTCGATGGCTGCGGCAATCTCTTCATTGATTTCGCTACCACCAGCAATGATCAGTTCTTTGGTCAACGGATTGTACAGATCGTGCACCGTGACCCGGCCCAGGATCCGCTCCGACAGCGGTTCAACAATATCCTCGTTGTCTTTCAGCGCCGAGATTTGCAGACCACGAAGTGTTCCGCAATCATCTTCGGTAATGATGACATCCTGCGCAACGTCGTGCAGACGACGGGTCAGGTAACCGGCATCGGCCGTTTTCAAAGCCGTATCCGCCAAACCTTTCCGTGCACCGTGCGTCGAGATGAAGTACTCCAATACGTCCAGCCCTTCTTTGAAGTTCGACAGAATCGGGTTTTCGATGATCTCACCGACCGACCCTTGCAGGTTTTTCTGCGGCTTGGCCATCAAACCCCGCATACCACCGAGCTGACGAATCTGTTCGCGAGAACCCCGCGCACCAGAGTGCATCATCATGAAGATTGAGTTGAATCCTTGCTGATCGGCTTCCAACTGCTTCATGAGGGTTTCTGTAATCCGGCTATTAACACGCGTCCAGATATCAATCACCTGGTTGTAACGCTCGTTTTCCGTGATCAGACCCATCAGATAGTTATTCCAGACACCTTCTACTTCCTGCTTGGCTTCGCCAATCAGTTGTTCTTTGGCATCGGGCACTTTCACATCGCTCAAACCGATCGACAAACCACCTTTGAAGGCCATCTGGAAACCGAGTTCTTTGATGTCGTCCAGGAACTGAGCGGTTTTAGAGCCACCCGAGATCTTGAAAATATACGAGATGATCTGCTGCAGTTTTTTCTTCGTCAACAGTTCATTGATATACCCTACTTCTTCCGGCACTGACTGGTTGAACAGAACACGGCCAGCTACAGTTTCGATAATCTTCGTTTCCAGCTCACCTTTCTCGTTCCGTACTTTCGTCCGGACCTTGATGTTGGCGTGCTTTGAAACTTTCTTTTCGTTGATAGCAATGATTACCTCATCTGCTCCGTAGAACGTCATTCCTTCCCCCGCAATCGGGTATTCAGGTGTGCTCTTACGGCCTTTTGTCACATAATACAGTCCCAATACCATGTCCTGCGATGGTACCGTAATCGGCGCCCCGTTGGCAGGGTTCAGGATGTTGTGCGACGCCAGCATCAGCATCGAGGCTTCCAGAATAGCTTCCTGTCCCAGCGGAACGTGAACGGCCATCTGGTCACCGTCAAAGTCAGCGTTGAAAGCCGTACAGACCAACGGGTGCAGCTGAATCGCTTTTCCTTCGATCAGTTTTGGCTGGAAAGCCTGAATACCCAGACGGTGCAGCGTTGGAGCTCGGTTCAGCAGAACGGGGTGTCCTTTCAATACGTTTTCCAGAATATCCCAGATAATCGGGTCCTTCCGGTCAACGATTTTCTTCGCTGATTTAACGGTTTTAACGATACCCCGTTCGATCAGTTTCCGGATAATGAACGGTTTGAACAACTCAGCCGCCATATCTTTGGGCAAACCGCACTCGTGCAGTTTTAACTCCGGACCTACCACGATAACCGAACGGCCCGAGTAGTCAACCCGCTTACCGAGCAGGTTTTGACGGAACCGTCCCTGCTTCCCTTTCAGCATGTCAGAGAGGGATTTCAAGGCCCGGTTTCCTTCCGAACGCACAGCGTTTACTTTCCGCGAGTTGTCAAACAAGGAGTCAACGGCTTCCTGCAACATCCGTTTTTCGTTCCGCAGAATCACCTCCGGTGCCTTGATTTCGATCAGACGCTTCAGACGGTTATTCCGGATAATTACCCGGCGGTACAGATCGTTCAAATCGGAGGTTGCAAAACGACCACCGTCCAAGGGGACCAGCGGACGCAGTTCCGGCGGAATAACCGGTACCATCCGAATTACCATCCATTCCGGACGGTTTTCAACGCGGGTATTCGCATCCCGGAAGGCTTCTACCACCTTCAGGCGTTTCAACGCTTCGGCTTTCCGTTGCTGCGAGGTATCCGTTGCAGCCGCATGACGCAGGTTGTAAGACAGTTCGTCCAGATTCACCCGCGACAACAACAGTTCGAGAGCCTCAGCTCCCATTTTAGCAATAAATTTCTGCGGATCGGAATCCGGCAGCAGTTGGTTACCGCTCGGCAGTTTGTCAACAATATCCAGGTACTCGTCTTCTGTCAGGAAATCCAGTTCCTGAATACCGTCCTCGCCTTTAATACCCGGTTGAGCAACTACATACCGTTCGTAGTAGATAATCTGATCAAGTTTTTTTGTAGAAAGCCCGAGCAGATATCCAATTTTATTGGGAAGGCTCCGGAAATACCAGATGTGTGCCACCGGAACAACCAGTTCAATGTGTCCCATCCGTTCCCGACGCACTTTCTTCTCCGTCACTTCTACCCCACAGCGATCGCAGATAATGCCTTTGTAGCGAATACGTTTGTATTTACCACAATGACACTCCCAGTCTTTGACTGGACCGAAGATCCGCTCACAGAACAACCCGCCCATTTCAGGCTTGTAGGTCCGGTAGTTGATCGTCTCCGGTTGCGTCACTTCGCCATACGAACTCTCCAGAATGGACTCGGGCGAGGCCAGGCTGATCAGCACTCTGGAAAAGTCGCTGTTGAGCTTCTTATTCTTTTTGAATGACATTGGATGGAGTTTTATTGGGTGAAAATATTCTTATAGCCGCTTTTGGCCCGCACACCGGTTGGTCTGCGGGCCAAAAATCAGCTGGTGTTAATCCATCGTAACCTCGAGAGCCAGACCGCGCAACTCGTGTACTAACACGTTGAACGATTCCGGAATGTTGGGTTTCGGCAGGTTTTCGCCTTTTACGATGGCTTCATAGGCCTTAGCCCGTCCCACCACGTCATCGGATTTTACGGTCAGAATTTCCTGAAGAATATGCGACGCCCCGAATGCTTCGAGTGCCCATACCTCCATTTCGCCAAACCGCTGTCCACCAAACTGTGCCTTACCACCCAACGGCTGCTGCGTAATGAGTGAGTAAGGTCCAATTGAACGGGCGTGCATTTTATCGTCAACCAAGTGACCCAGTTTCAGCATGTAAATGACACCGACCGTAACGGGTTGATCAAAACGTTCGCCCGACAAACCGTCGTGCAAATACGTCCGACCGAACGACGGCAGACCGGCAGCATTCAGTTCGGCCACCACCTGATCTTCAGTGGCACCGTCGAAAATCGGGGTTGCGTACTTGCGACCCAGTTTCAGACCGGCCCATCCCAAGACGGTTTCGTAAATCTGTCCAAGGTTCATCCGGGAAGGTACACCAAGCGGGTTCAGTACGATATCCACTGGCGTTCCGTCTTCCAGGAACGGCATGTCTTCATCCCGAACAATCCGGGCAACTACCCCCTTGTTACCGTGACGACCAGCCATTTTATCACCTACTTTCAGCTTCCGCTTCTTGGCAACATAAACTTTCGCCAGTTTCACAATACCTGCCGGCAGCTCATCACCAACCTCCAAGGTAAACCGCTCGCGTTTGAAACGGCCCGTAATCTCGTTCCGACGGTTATTGTAATTCTTAACCATCTGGGTCAACAACTTGTTGGTGTGCGGATCGTCTGTCCAGCCTTCAATCAGCAAATCACCCAACAGGTTAACTTCTTCTGGTACCGAATAGCTGCTTTCGTCGCGGTACGGGTTTTTGTCCGGGAAGAGGTTATCCGTGATGTTTTTCCGGGTAAACTTAACGCCCTTGCTGGTGATGTTATCGCCGAATTTGTGATTGATGCCCTGTGAAGTCTTACCTTCCAGCAGCGTCGACATCTTGTTGATCATCTTCTCGCGAACGCCGACCAACTCCCGGCTATAGCGTTTCATCAACGCCTTGATTTCATCTTTGTGCTTCGAACGCTCGTCTTTATTCGGGCGGGAGAACAGCTTGGTATCGATTACCACGCCTTTCAGCGACGGCGGTGCTTTTTTGGAAGCATCCTTCACATCACCGGCTTTGTCACCAAAGATGGCGCGGAGCAGTTTTTCTTCCGGTGTCGGATCACTTTCTCCTTTTGGTGTGATTTTACCAATCAGGATATCGCCTTCCTTCACTTCCGTACCAACCCGCACGATACCGTTTTCGTCGAGGTTTTTCACGGTTTCTTCCGAAACGTTCGGAATCTCCGCCGTCAACTCCTCTTCACCACGCTTGGTATCACGAACTTCAAGTTCAAATTCTTCAATGTGAATGGATGTGAAGATATCTTCGCGAACTACACGCTCCGAAATCACAATTGCATCCTCAAAGTTGTATCCCTGCCAAGGCATGAAAGCCACTTTCATGTTCCGGCCAAGCGCCAGTTCGCCACCTTCCGTTGCGTATCCTTCGCAAAGTGGTTCTCCTTTTTTCACCCGCTGCCCCTTCAGCACCATCGGCTTCAGGTTGATGCAGGTATCCTGGTTGGTCCGTCGGAACTTGATCAGGTTGTATGTTTTCAGATCGTCGTCGAAGCTTACTAACCGTTGATCGTCGGCCAGATCGTAGCGAACCACAATCTTCGTAGAATCAACAAAGTCAATAACCCCGTTTTCTTCAGCGATCACCAGAGCCCGTGAATCGATGGCAACCCGTCCTTCCAGACCGGTTCCGACAATCGGGGCCTGTGGGCGCAGAAGCGGAACCGCCTGCCGTTGCATGTTCGACCCCATCAAAGCCCGGTTGGCATCATCGTGCTCCAGAAACGGAATCATCGAAGCCGCCACCGACACAATTTGGTTCGGCGCAATGTCCATATAGGTTACACTGGTCGGCTCTGACATTGGGAAGTCCCCTTCAAAACGGGATTTGATCCGGTCACCCGTTAGGGCTCCTTCACCATCTACCTCCGTGTTTGCCTGCGCAATGTAGTGCGTATCTTCTTCTTCCGCCGTCAGGTATTTCACCGGTTGATCCTGGGCTACCTGTCCGCTTTCAATAATGCGGTACGGGGTTTCGATGAAGCCCATGCTGTTTACTTTGGCGTAAACACAGAGCGATGAAATCAACCCGATATTCGGACCTTCCGGCGTTTCAATTGTACACAGACGACCGTAGTGCGTATAGTGAACGTCACGAACCTCAAAACCGGCCCGCTCACGCGATAGACCACCGGGTCCGAGTGCCGACATGCGACGTTTGTGCGTCACTTCGGCCAGCGGATTCGTCTGGTCCATGAACTGCGAGAGCTGGTTAGTTCCAAAGAACGAGTTGATGACCGAAGACAGGGTCCGGGCGTTGATCAAATCAACCGGTTTGAAATCTTCGTTATCACGAACGTTCATCCGCTCTTTGATGGTCCGGGCCATCCGGGCCAAACCGACACCGAACTGAGCGTACAATTGCTCACCTACCGTCCGGACGCGCCGGTTGCTCAAGTGGTCAATATCATCAACAACCGCTTTGGAGTTGATCAGGCCAATCAGGTATTTCACGATGGAAACAATATCTTCCGTCGTCAATACTTTCGTGTCAGCCGCTACGTCCAGTCCCAGCTTTTTGTTGATCCGGTACCGGCCTACATCACCCAGATCGTACCGCTTATCCGAGAAGAACAAACTCTGGATAATTTCACGGGCGGTTTGCTCGTCCGGCGCTTCCGTGTTCCGAAGCTGGCGGTAGATTTGTTCAACCGCTTCTTTTTCTGAGTTAGAGCTATCTTTTTGCAGCGTATTATAAATGATATTATAATCCGCTACGTTCATATCTTCCTTGTGCAGAATAATCGACTTCTGACCGGAATCAGTAATCGTATCGATGTGATCCGACGTAACAACCGAATCACGCTCCATCAATACTTCATTCCGGCTGATCGACACGACTTCACCCGTATCCTCGTCCACAAAGTCCTCCGTCCACGTCCGCAGTACCCGAGCAGCCAGCCGACGGCCAACTATTTTCTTCAGGCTTGCCGGCGTTGCCGGTATTTCTTCAGACAATCCGAACAAATCCAGGATTTCCTTATCCGAACCGAAACCAATGGCACGCAGCAATGTCGTTACCGGGAATTTCTTCTTCCGGTCGATATAAGCATACATGACATTGTTGACGTCGGTTGAAAATTCAATCCATGAACCTTTAAACGGAATGATCCGTGCTGAATACAATTTCGTTCCGTTGGTGTGCTTGCTCATCGAGAAGAACACCCCAGGTGAACGGTGCAATTGCGAAACAATTACCCGTTCCGCTCCGTTAATGACAAACGAACCTTTGGCGGTCATGTACGGAATGTTCCCCAGAAATACTTCCTGTTCGATAGTTTCGAAGTCTTCGTTATCTGCATCATTGCAGGAAAGCCGTAATTTAGCTTTCAGCGGTACAGAATACGTCAGTCCCCGATCGATGCATTCGTCAACGGAGTATTTCGGTGGATCAACAGAATAATCAATGAACTCCAGTACGAAGTTTTCGCGGGAGTCAGAAATCGGAAAATTTTCCTGAAAAACTTTAAACAAACCTTCTTTCGAACGATTATCAGAAGGGGTGTCTAACTGAAAAAAATCTTGGAAAGATTGTATCTGAACATCCAAAAAATCCGGATATTCGATCACTGGTTTGATTTTCGCAAAACTTATACGCGTGGTTGTTTTCGTAGCCAAGACCTCGTTGCGTTTAGTTATAGTGATCGATAGTATTTCGTCCGTATACCTGTAGTGTATAATAGGGCGTAATCGGACAACGTAATATACGGGAAAATAGTTTATTCTCGCCCGTTTGTACAGCGCAAAACTCCCCAAACAGGAAAAGACCTGACAGATGCCAGGCCTATTCCCGGGGGAGAGAGTAAATCCCTAAGCAGGGTTATTTTACTTCAACTTCAGCTCCAGCCTCTTCCAGTTGCTTGCGCAGTGCTTCGGCTTCGTCTTTAGCAACACCTTCTTTTACCGGTTTCGGTGCGGTGTCAACCAATTCTTTGGCTTCTTTCAGGCCCAGACCCGTCAGGTCTTTCACCAGTTTCACAACAGCCAGTTTGCTGGCACCAGCTGCCTTCAGGATCACGTCGAATGACGTTTTCTCAGGAGCAGCAGCGGCTTCGTCACCACCAGCTCCTGCACCACCAGCTACCATTACTGGAGCGGCAGCAGCCGGCTCGATACCGTATTCGTCTTTCAGAATAGCAGCCAGTTCGTTAACTTCTTTTACCGTCAGGTTGACAAGCTGCTCTGCGAACGCTTTCAAATCTGCCATTTTCGTATTCTTGATTAGATTGTTACAAAATTGATTTTAAATACACTACTACATCGGGCAGCGGGGTATTAAGCCGCTTCGCGCTCCGACAATGTTTTGAGGATACCGGCCAATTTGTTGCCACCACCCTGAAGACCAGAAATAACATTCTTGGCGGGTGATTGCAGCAGGGCGATAACGTCGGCAACCAGTTCTTGTTTGCTCTTCAGCGTCAACAGGGTATCCAGTTGATCAGCGCCAATGAACAGGCTATAATCGACTGAAGCACCTTTCAGTTTCAACTTATCGTTACCAGCTTCTTTGCGGTATTGTTTGATCAGCTTAGCCGGAACTTTGCCCGATTCTGCGTGAAACATTACCCCGGAAAAACCTTTCAATACCGTATCATCGAATGAAGCGTAATCCGTATCCAGCGTCTCCAGAGCTTTCCGGATCAACGTGTTTTTAACTACTACATATTCGATGCCCTGGTCGAAACACATCCGGCGCAGTTTGTTTACTTCGGCAACCGACATGCCACTGGCATCGGTGATGTAGAAGTAGGGAACTGACTTGAACTTCTCGCTCAGCTCCTCAATAATTGCTCCTTTTTCTTCCCGTGTCATGTTACAGTCCTGATACCGTCGTTTTGTCAATTACTACACTCGGACTCATTGTGCTGGACAAATGAATCGTTCTTACATACGTACCTTTCGAAGAAGAAGGTTTTAGGCGCAGTAATGTTGCGATAACTTCCTGTGCATTTTCAGCCAGCTTATCCGGCGTGAACGATACTTTCCCGATGCTGGTATGAATGATACCGAATTTATCAACTTTAAAGTCGATTTTACCGGCTTTCACTTCACGGACGGCTTTGCCCACTTCGGGTGTTACCGTACCCGACTTCGGGTTTGGCATCAAACCGCGCGGCCCCAGTACCCGGCCCAGCTTTCCGACTTTGGCCATCACACTCGGCATTGTGATAATCACATCAATGTCCGTCCAGCCTTGTTCGATTTTAGTAATGTATTCGTCCAGCCCCACATAATCAGCACCTGCTTCTTTTGCTTCGGCTTCTTTATCCGGCGTGCACAACACCAACACCCGAACGGTTTTACCCGTACCATGTGGCAGTGTAGCTACACCCCGTACCATCTGATCGGCTTTCCGGGGATCAACGCCCAAACGAACATCGATATCCACAGAAGCATCAAACTTCGTATAAGAGATTGTCTTTAAAATCTCGGCTGCCTGCGCCAATGAGTACTCTTGCGCAACATCGTATTTGCTCTGAGCCTCTTTTTGTTTTTTTGTCAGTTTTCCCATGATCTTCGCTGAATTTGACGGCTGAAATTAATTGTCCCAGGGAGCTGTCCCCGATACCGTGATTCCCATACTCCGGGCGGTACCGGCAATCATCTTCATCGCAGATTCGATGGTGAAGGCGTTCAGATCTGGCATTTTGGTTTCAGCGATTTGCTTCACCTGATCCCAGGTTACTGAGCCAACTTTGTTCCGGTTCGGCTGAGCCGATGCGGTTTTCAGTTTGGCAGCCTCCATCAACAGGATGGGGGCAGGCGGTGTTTTGATGACAAAATCGAATGATTTGTCCTTGTAGTACGTGATCAGTACCGGGAGAACCATGCCCATCTTGTCCTGCGTCCGACCGTTGAACTGCTTGCAGAATTCCATGATATTCAAACCCTTGGAACCCAGCGCCGGTCCAATCGGAGGAGAGGGATTGGCTTGACCACCCTTCACCTGCAATTTCACGTAGCCAACTACTTCTTTTGCCATTGCTTCTGGTTTGTTACGCTAAGCCCTGCAAATGACTGTCCGTCCAGTGGGAAGCATTGACGGCATCGTCTCGGGCATAGCTTGTTTTATATTTCCTTTTCTACTTGTGCGTAACTCAGCTCTACAGGGGTATTTCTACCGAAAATTTTGACGACAACATTCAGCTTCTTCCGCTCGTCGAAAACTTCTTCGACCGTACCGATAAAACCGCTGAACGGGCCATCCACAACTTTCACCGATTCTCCTTTCAGGAATGAAACCGTTGGAGTGGTCACTTCCTGAGTTTCCTCATCAACCTTCCCCAGAATACGGTTTACTTCAGCCTGGCGCAGCGGTACCGGAATTTTGGTAGGTCCATTGGAATTACCCAGGAAACCCAAAACGCCCGGCATACTGGTAATGACGTGCATTACTTCGCCATTAGAAAGATCGGCAGAAATCAAAATATAACCCGGAAAGAAGGTCTTTTCCCGAACCCGTTTCTTCCCGTTTCGCATTTCGTAAACCTTTTCGGAAGGAATCAGAATTTGTGGAACAAAGTCACTCAAACCCTGTCTGGTAATTTCATTTTCCAGATACGATTTGACCTTTTTCTCCTGGCCAGAGATAGCCCGGACGACATACCATTTTATTCCGCTTTCCATCGTGAAATTGTTACGATTTGTAATTGCTGCTGCTTGATTTAATGAACGAATCACTCAGCGACAATCATGACCCGGCATCAGAACGACTGATAAAACAAATTCAGTGCGTTCTCAAACAAAAAGTCGATGCCTCCTACCAGTAGTGCAAAAATCAGCGATGCTATCAAAACCAACGTAGAGCTGGCTTGCAGATCACTAAACTTCGGCCATGTAACATTATGCTGAACCTCCTCCCAGGAGTCTTTCAGAAATGAGGAAACCTTGTCCATCTGTGATGTGATTGGCACGGGTGGAGAGATTCGAACTCCCATCAACGGTTTTGGAGACCGCTATTCTACCCTTGAACTACACCCGTGTATTGATTAGAAGAAAGAGAAAAGACGTAAGATAAAAGAGAACTAAACCAGCTTTTTATCTTATCTCTTTTCTCTCTATTCCTGTTTGCCCGTTGAAACGGACTGCAAAGATACCAAATTATCATAAAAAACAAATGCATTCCCCGAAAGAAATGCATTTGTTCAGTTACTTTTACCTTAGTCGAGGATTTCCGTTACCTGACCAGCGCCAACCGTCCGGCCACCTTCGCGAATAGCGAAGCGAAGACCTTTCTCCATAGCAATCTTGTTGATCAGTTGAACCTCAATCGTGATGTTATCACCTGGCATAACCATCTCAACGTTGGCTGGCAGGGAGATTTCACCCGTTACGTCCGTGGTACGGAAATAGAACTGCGGACGGTATTTGTTAAAGAATGGCGTGTGACGGCCACCTTCTTCTTTCGACAGAACGTAAACCTCAGCTTTGAATTTAGCGTGCGGTTTTACAGAACCTGGTTTACAGATAACCATACCCCGACGGATATCGGTTTTCTCAATACCACGGAGCAGCAGACCTACGTTGTCACCGGCTTCGCCACGATCCAGAATTTTCCGGAACATTTCAACACCCGTTACAACTGATTTCAGGTTTTCTGCACCCATACCCAGGATTTCAACTGGCTCACCTGAGTTGATGATACCCCGCTCAATACGTCCCGTAGCAACCGTACCACGACCTGTGATCGAGAATACGTCTTCTACCGGCATCAGGAACGGCAGATCCGTTTGACGCGGAGGCAGCGGAATATAGCTATCTACGTTGGCCATCAGATCTTCGATCGTAGCAACCCATTTAGCGTCGCCGTTCAGACCACCCAGAGCAGAACCCTGAATAACCGGAATGTTGTCGCCATCGTATTCGTAGAAACTCAACAGCTCGCGGATTTCCATTTCAACGAGTTCCAGAAGTTCTGGATCGTCAACCATGTCCACTTTGTTCATAAATACAACCAGCTGAGGAACACCTACCTGACGAGCCAGAAGGATGTGCTCGCGGGTCTGCGGCATCGGACCATCTGTAGCGGCTACCACCAGGATAGCACCGTCCATCTGAGCAGCACCCGTAACCATGTTCTTCACATAGTCAGCGTGGCCCGGACAGTCAACGTGTGCATAGTGACGGTTTTGCGTCTGATATTCTACGTGCGAAGTATTGATGGTAATACCACGCTCTCTTTCTTCCGGTGCGTTGTCGATCGACGAGAAGTCACGTTTTTCAGCCAGACCCTTTTCTGACAACACTTTCGTGATGGCAGCGGTCAAGGTCGTTTTACCGTGGTCAACGTGACCAATCGTACCAATATTGACGTGCGGCTTGGAACGGTCAAAATTTTCTTTAGCCATTGTTGGAAAAGCTTAAATTGAACTGGTTTTTATTTTTTATTTAAAATTTAGCCGTTTCTGAGCCGTTGAGGGGATTTGAACCCCTGACCTCTTCCTTACCAAGGAAGTGCTCTACCCCTGAGCTACAACGGCTTATATACTGCTTTTTCTACGAAAAATGAATAATGTAGAATGAAAATGATTGACTCGTCACATTCATAATACACTATTCATTATCTGGAGCGGGAGACGGGGCTCGAACCCGCCACCTGAAGCTTGGAAGGCTACCGCTCTACCAAATGAGCTACTCCCGCTTATTATCTCAACTGCTTACTGAAATATTCGTTGTTGAGCTTGTGGGGAGTGGAGGATTCGAACCTCCGAAGGCGTTCGCCAGCAGATTTACAGTCTGATCCATTTGGCCACTCTGGAAACTCCCCTTTTAGCCTAAAAAGTACTTTTTTACTCAATTCCATCCGGCTCTTCTGCCAATGGAGTTGCAAAATTACATCCTTTTTTCTCTATGTCAACTATTCACTTAAAATAAATTTAGGATTATCGATTTTAACGCTCAAAAACCGCTACTGGACTCAAGCCAACAGCGGTTTACTTTGAGAGGTCAAACGGCTCTCAGAGGCCGATTCCGAAACTTAATGTACGCACATCCGGACCCCGATTCTCAGCGAAAAGCGGATTCAAGTCGTATTTGACGAAGAAATTCATACGGGCAATTCCGATATGTGCAATTAATCCGTAGCGTAAATCATTCAGGTAAAAATTGGAATGTTGGCGTTCCTTGTTCCCATCCTGTTCCTTAATTTTTGTATAGCTATCCACCCGGTAACCCGCGTACCCTCCAAAGCCCAGATGGCCTAGTTTCCGTCCGCTGCTACTGTAAAAACTAAGTCGTGGCACCACGGGCAGGTTAATTGTACACATGGTAAGCTTACTTTTCCGTAAATCCCTGCCAGCGTCGGCAAACACAACTCCATCTGCCCCTTTTTGCGCAATAACATCGTTTTCGAACATGTAATTGTTCCAGGATACTTCCAGCCCGTAAAAAAGTTTTAGCGATACATGCTGGCTGCGCGCTAAAGTAGGTGCCTGACTCAGCGCTAGGCTGATGTAACGCGAGCCGAGGGGCCGAAGTCTGTACGCTTCGGAAGCATAATTCGGATTTGGACTTTTCTCAATCAGCGTGTTAAGCCCGATTCCTGCGCCTTCTGCGCTAATGTCCCAATTATCCTTTTTCCGCCGGCGATTGCGGTTGCGATCCGGCCCATCGGTGTCCGTATCATTGTCCGAACGGTCATAGCTACGTCCTGCCGATTCTTTTATCGTAACCCGAACTTCACCGTCCTGTTGAGTAACGATCAGCACGGTGTCCCGTAAATAGCGTTGTACCTTGTTTTCATCAATTACAATAAAGGTTTCTCCTTTTTGAACCGAATCCAGCTTGAGACCCATATCCCGGATAATCTTGTTGATATCGTAATTTGACAGTTGCCGAATTCCTTCCCTATCGTTGGTGTGGATTACTAGGCGGGTTTTGTTGCCAAACAATATCACCAATGAATCCGCTTTTGAGCTGGCAGGGCTGGCCCAGGCCAAACTGCTGATTATTATCAGCATGGTGGTTAATACACTTTTCATCGTTCTATTTGTTGTTTGAGTTTTTTCGGAATGCGTTATACCGCAGGTTTTCATACGAATCAGCAATTTTCACTTTTCCTTCCTGTACTTTTTCACTCGCCCGAGCCATTAAAGCGCCAGGCTTTACCCCTACATCCTCCCACTCTACAGCTTCTCCAGCCTTTAATTTGTTGATTTGCCGCAGGACCCGTCCCAATCGAAAGCGCTTTTTCTGCGGTCTTTCTGCACTATCATCCACAGCAGCCAATTCCTTTGATTCGGTAGCAATGTCAACGTCTTCATCGGCAGTTTTCATTTCAGGAGTTGCAATCCGTACTATCAATGTTCTTTCAGATTCTTTCGGCGTCGCTTCGGCCAAGCGCATGACCGGCATTTCTATTGGTTCTGTCAACATCGGATCCTGCGGCATCACCGGCTTTGTGGATTCGGCAGACGCCGAAGGTTGGCGATCCGTGTCATTTTGCTTCCTTTTAGCGGGCGTCACGGGCTTTTGATATGCCATTACCGAAGATTCTGCTAATCTGTTGTTAACAGGTACTTTTGTCTCTTCTACAGCATCCATTTGCCGGGTAGGTGTTGTTTTTTCAGGAACATGCCGGACAATCTGATTCGTGGCCAGATCGGTTTTATCGGCATCTTTGACCGACCAAAGCCACCAGGAAGCCAATACAACAACTGCAACACTAGCCGCCGAAGCATACCATATGGTAAAAGGCACACGGTTTTTCTGTTTCCCATTCATCCGGCGCTGTAACTCTTCCCAAGTTGCCCGCTCCGGCTTTACACCATGATTCCTTAACTGATCGGCAAACAGATCGTCAATAGGATGCTTGCTCATAGTTTATCGATTTTTTTTTTACATCTGCCTGCGCTACCAACCGTTGCAGAAGCGCTCGGGCCCGGTGTAGTTGCGATTTGGATGTACTTTCTGTGATTCCCAATAAATCGGCTATCTCGGCGTGATTGTAACCCTCAATAGCATACAGGTTAAAAACCGTCTTATAACCAGCGGGCAGTTGTTCCAGAATATTCAGAAGATCTTCTGCAACCAACTCCTGGTCGGCATACGCTGGCTCAGCTTCTTCCGGTGCATCATCCAACGCTATTTCAGCCCGCCATTGTTTGTTCCGGCGCAAGTACATCAGCGATTCATTGACCATGATGCGCCGAATCCAACCTTCAAAACTCCCTTCACTTTTATACTGCCCGATCTTTTCAAAAACCCGCATAAACCCGTCCATCAGAATTTCTTCCGCTTCATACCGGTTGGACACATACCGCACGCAAATCGTCAGCATTTTCGACGAATACCGTTCGAACAACGTCTTCTGCGCCCGGCTGTCGGCCCGTTGCAGTGCCGAAACCAGTTGCGTTTCCGTCGAGTATCCCAGTAACCGTCGAATCATGTAGGGTGAGCTCCTTTTCAGTAGCAAGATGCAAACCGTCTTGGTCAAGGTTGCACGAGGGTTCGAAATTTTCTAAAAAAAGTAAACCCCGCCATTCCTGGCGGGGTTTACTTAAAATTCTGAGCGTTTATCCGGTTCATAAGAAATTCCGGAAACGTAATGAAGCCAAAGTATTCGTGAGATTCGGAAATTGATTGGTGTTATCAAAATCAGCAATGGACAAATGATTAAAACATAGGTCCAGCCATCCGGGTCATTAAGTCCATAAAAAATCAGGAATCCGGCCACCAATGCTACACCGGCCGACAACATGTAGCTAACAAACATGGCTCCCCAGAAATATCCCGGCTCGATTTCATAACGAAGCCGACAATTTGGGCAATGTTCGTACATTTCATCAAAGTGTCGAATACTGTAAAAAGGGTATTTAAAAATTTCACCCCGCCTACATCTAGGACATAGCCCGTCTGACACGGCTTGCAATTTCGAGACGTTGGACATATTCTTTTTTACTGGTCCTTATCCATAAAAAGATGATAACCGCAACCAGTAGATAAGGCATGACAAATAAATAAAGAATTCCGGTATTTAACCCAACCGCAACCTGGTTGCGTCCATTGCTCATTGTGCTTTCTACGGTTCCCCTGCACATAGCGCATTGGGCAAACGTATCCGCCAAACTCAGAATATACAGTATTCCGGTGGCTATAAAGGTTTTCCAGTTCTTCATCAAGTTCACTATTAATGTTGGTAATAGGGAGCAATCATAAAATAAACGATTACGCCCGTGATACTGACATACAACCAAATGGGATAGGCCCACCGAACTACCGATTTGTGCCGGGCGATCTGACCACTCAGGGCAAAATAAACGGCCCGAAGCACAAACCACACTACCACAATCGATAGAGCAATGTGACTAACCAGCAAGAAATAATACACTGGCCGGATAAGCCCTTCTCCACCAAACGGGGTCGAATCGTTCGACAAATGATACAGCACGTAACTTACCAAAAACAGAAACCCAAGCGTAAAAGCCGTCAGCATGACATTGCGATGCGCATTGATGTTTCGCTGTTTGATGAAATAGAAGCCAAGCAGTAATAAAGCTGCTGTAGCTGAGTTAATGATCGCATTGATGTGTGGCAGGTAGGTTGTCCAGACTCCCAGATCTATTTTCTGCCGAATACCCAATAACAAAGCTACAACTACCGGAATCACAATAGCCAGAACATTGATAAGGCGATTATACTTTTTACTATGTTCTAATTGCAAAGTCACCATGAAAGAAATTATTCTTTTGAATCAATATCTAATAAAACCCTGATTTCCAGCACCAATCGATCAACATCCGTTTTATCTGTTCCATTATAAAAGCCCCGAATGTGCCCTTGTCGATCTATCAATACCAACCCCTCGTATAATGTAAAAGTTTCGTTCTTCCGGCCCGTCATAGGACGTTGTTTGATACGATAATACTGCTCCGCTACAAAAGTAGTTTCCAGGGAATCAGGTCGGGCCAATAACCATTTATCGGGCAATACTTCATTCGACTGGATAACGTGTTGGGCTGCTGAGTCATTATCCACGTACGATACTAGGATGACGTCCGGATTTTGGGAAAAAATATCCTGTACGCGGTTAACCTGGTTGGCCACTTTCGCACATGTTGTATCACAGTCCAATCCAAAAAACGACGCAATGTAAAGTTTACCCTGTAAAGCAGCGGTAGAAAATGGTTTTTTGCCAGGCAGTGTGCCAACGATGGGAGGCAACGTATAAAAAACCGTATCCTGAGTTTTGTTACCCAGCAACGGATCGCTGCCGGGGCGAGTTTCGATTTTTCCAGTTTTTGCGTCGACCACTGGAAAAAAGGTCTGGAGGGTAAACTGGTTCTCGCCGAAGATCTTGAGGAACAAAAAAATAAAAGCCGGAACCACCAACAGGAGCAGGAGGATTCCGGCTTTTAACAAACGCGTCATGCTATTTTGCGATAAAGATGAAGTTTCCTTCCATCAACAAGGCAAGCATCAGCCAAACTACGAAGATACAGGGCAGAATAATCGCCCAGATTAATGACTTTACTTCGTGCTTCAAGTGCATAAACTCGCCGACGATGTAAAAGGCTTTTACGATGGTCATGATTACGAAGACCGACGTTTTAAAGAAACCATGCGGAACAGTAAACGCAATCAAGAATTCAAAAGCCGTCAGGACCGACAGAATAATGAAGGTTTTCCAGATTCCTTTGGTTTGCGGTTCAGCAATAACACCGTGCTCTGTATCGTGGTGATGTGAATGATGATCTGCCATGATTTGACTATAGCTTATTATTTTATACCAGATAGAAGAACGTAAAGACAAATACCCAAACCAGGTCAACAAAGTGCCAGTAAAGGCCAACTTTTTCGACCATCTCATAGTGTCCCCGACGCTCGTACAAGCCAAAAGACGTCCGGTAGAAAATCAGGATATTCAAAACAACTCCACTCAATACGTGCGTTCCGTGGAAGCCTGTAATAAAGAAAAACAGATCAGCAAAAGCCGGGGGGCCATACTGGTTCTCGGTCAGGTTAGCACCAAAGATCGTCCGCTCAACCCATTTACCATCTATAATTTCCCGGATCACAGTACCCTCATCTGTTCCATGAATAAAGTGCGTCCATTCCCATGCCTGGCTTCCCAGAAAGGTCAAACCACCCAGAATCGTCCACAGCATGTACTTTTCTACTGCCGCCCGGTCCATCCGATGACCAGCCTCTACGGCCAGTACCATTGTTACCGATGAGAAAATAAGGATGAATGTCATAATTCCAACAAACACCAGCGGAAGCTCCATACCGTGCAGAAATGGTACCGCTTCGTATACTTTCTCCGGGATTGGCCAGTATAGATTTGAGAAGTGAAACTCACCGTGAACGGCTGGATCATAAGCCGGATAGCTAAACCGGATCATCCCGTAGGTGACCAGCAGAGCGGAGAAAGTGAAAGTATCCGAAATAAGAAAGAACCACATCATCAGCTTACCGTAGCTCGCTTTCATCGGTTCTACCCCGCCCATCCAGGTTTTCTTATCAAATACTGGCGCGTCGGTTGTTGCAGTAGCAGCCATGCTTTACAGAAATTGAATCAATTAAAATACAGTAAAAAGCCAAATAAATAGACCCACAGAACATCCAGAAAATGCCAGTAAGTCGCACAAATTTCAATTTGGTTCAGGTTCTTCGCATGAATTTTCAGCTGAAAAGAAGCTCGTAAGGCGAACAAAAGCACCAGCAAACCACTAAAAAGGTGAAAGGCATGCAGCCCGGTAAAAACGTACAAAAACGATCCGGACGGGTTGCCAACGAAATAGACATTTTGGGCAACCAGGTCTTTCCAACCCAAAAATTGCATTACCAAAAAGGCCAACCCGAACGCAAAAGTAATAGAAATTGCTGTTCTCAATACCCCGAAATCATCTTTTTTTGCCGCACAGTAAGCCCAGTGCATCGATACACTGCTGATCACCAGGACCACCGTACTGTACCAAAAAATGGGGGGCATTTCGAATTCCAGCCAGTTTCCTTCTGCACGCCGTACGAGATAAGCACTCGTCATAGCCGCAAATAACATCACAATACTGACCACAAAAAGCCAAAGGATGAACTTCTTGGGGTTCATTGACAATGTCTCTTCGGGCTCCTCCGCCACTGCCATAATTTTAACTGCTTCGCTCATAGTTTGTTATAATTTATCCAATAAGAACGCAATTTGAACAATCGGCAGGTACAGAAATGATCCGAACATGATCTGCAATGCCGCTTTATCCGTATGTTTTCTCATCAGATAAAACGTTTGAGCCAAAAATAGAATTCCACAAACCGTAGCAATCAAAGCAGAATTTAGCCCCGTCATACCCAACTGGTAAGGCAACCAGCCTACGGGCAATAAAAACAAGGTATACAGCATGATTTGCAGAGCGGTTTTTTCATCTTTCCCTCCTGTTGAAGGCAATAGTTTGAATCCTGCTTTGGTATAATCTTTATCCGCAACCCATGCAATTGCCCAGAAGTGGGGAAATTGCCAGAAAAACTGAATAGCAAAGAGAATACCGGGTTCAAGTCCGTAATGATTCGTAGCGGCTACCCAGCCAATCATGGGTGGAAAAGCACCCGGCAACGCACCAACAAAAACGGCAATCGGTCCTACTCGCTTTAATGGAGTATATACAAACCCGTAGAGAAGTAACGAAAGAACTGACAGTACGCAAGCCCGCAGATTAAAAAAGACGATAAACAAATAACAAGCCGCAACAAATAAGACAAATGCAAAAATAGCTGCTTCCTGAACGCTCAAACGACCAGTCGGTAAAGGCCGACCTGCCGTCCGTTTCATCAATTTATCGTATTCTTTCTCAATAATTTGGTTGATTATGTTCGCCGATCCGGTCATCGCCACAGAAGCAATAAACAATAACCCTAGCTTCCCCCAATCACTGGAATTAGTGGCCAAACTATAGCCGAACATGCCCGACAAAGCAATAAATGCCGACAAACGGAATTTCAGTAAATCAAAATATGCTTTGCTTTTTAGAGCAAAGGCATTAGCACTTATAGTTTTAGCTTGTTGCATTCTACACTTTCGAATAATAAGGCTGGTGAACAGCCTGGTTTTTTAATAACCGATCCGCATTCAGCACTAACAAAGCTACAAATTGCAAGCCTAGCATAATAATGGCTAACGTCAAATGAATAGGTTGAGCAAAGGCTGGTACAGAAAGATAAGCCAAAAACAAACCCGTTACAATTTCGATAGCTACAAATACGATCAACGCATTAGTCAAGGTCGTGAGCAGACCCTTTCTGGTAATGTGCTTACGGAGCTGGTAAATCAGAACCAGATGAAAAGCCAGTATTACCAATGAAAAAGAACGATGGATGTAAAAGCGATAATCAAGGCTATCAATCCACCGGTCACGTTCGCTATAGCCAATCCGTTGAATTACTTCATCAATGGCTTCACGCACCTGAGTTCCTATCAAAACCTGAACCAGCGACAGAATCAATGTCCAGATCAAAATACGATTTACAAGCGCTCTATTTCCGGCCAGCGGTTCAACAGCTACTTGGCCCCGGTACGAAATTGCCATCACGTATAGCAAGACAAAAACGACCAGAATAGCGAGCAACATGTGCAGGGTAACCAGGTAAGGAGTTAGCTCCGTTGCAACAACCCGCGATCCCAGCCAGCCGTTAAAACCAATCAGGAAAAGCCCTAGAAGGCTTCCGTAAAATACGCGCTTATCTTTTTGTAGATAATGAGTTGAAACCAGCAGAAGACCAAAAACCAACAGCCCGGCCACTGCTCCGACCAATCGGTTTATGTATTCAATCCAGGTCTTAACCGGATTAAATTCTATTTCACCTTTTAGTTTAGCCCCGTATATTTCTTGGTAATTGGCCGGCAGCTGAGACAAGTCGGTTGGTGGTACCCAGCGTCCAAAACACCTCGGCCAATCGGGGCAGCCCATTCCGGAACCAGTACTTCTGACAATTCCACCCGCTACAATAACGAGGTAGATGGAAATGACAGCAAGTAAAACCAGGCGCCGGAACAGGCGTTCGCGTTTATTAGTGAGGTTGCTTAAACTGGTCATTATAATTTTGAGCCTCAATCTCTTTCTCGATCGCAATCAAGGCATTTTCATGCGGCAGATTCGATTCTGGAGTTTGAGAGTAAGGAACATTCTGCGGGATGAAGTCATCGTTAGCTCCCGGTTTGCTGTAATCATATGCCCAGCGATACACAGCAGGAATTTCACCTGGCCAGTTACCATGACCTGGATGAACAGGGGTAGTCCATTCCAGTGTATTCGAACGCCATGGGTTCAACGGAGCCTTCTTACCTTTGAAAATGCTGTAGAAGAAGTTCCAGACAAAGAGCAACTGCGCTACAAAAGTAAAGATAGCTGCAATACTCACGAACATGTTCAAATCGCCAAATGTGCGGAACGCTTCGTAAGTTGTGAATGAATAATACCGACGAGGGAATCCGGCAATACCGATATAGTGCATTGGGAAGAAAACCAGGTAAATACCTACAAATGTGAACCAGAAGTGGATATAACCCAATGTTTTGTTCATCATCCGGCCGAAGAATTTCGGAAACCAGTGATAAACCCCCGCCAGAAAACCGAATGCGGAAGCCGCCCCCATAACAAGGTGGAAGTGAGCAACCACAAAATAGGTATCGTGTAACTGAATATCCAGCGCACTGTTGCCAAGAATAATACCCGTCAAACCACCTGAAATAAAGAAGGATACCAGACCAATTGAGAACAACATAGCTGGCGTGAATACAATGTTACCGCGCCATAGAGTCGTAATGTAGTTAAACGCTTTTACAGCAGATGGTACCGCAATGATCAGCGTTAAGAACATAAAGATTGACCCCAGGAATGGATTCATACCCGTTACGAACATATGGTGCGCCCATACGATAAACGCCAGGAAGGCAATACCGATCATGGAAGCAATCATGGCCCGATAACCAAAGATAGGTTTGCGGGAATTCGTAGCAATAATTTCGGATGTGATTCCTAAAGCTGGTAGAAGAACGATGTATACTTCCGGGTGGCCCAGGAACCAGAATAAGTGTTGAAACAAGATGGGGCTACCTCCAACGTTCGGTAATGCTTCTCCACCAATGTAAATTTCCGACAAATAGAAGCTGGTTCCCATGCTCCGGTCGAAGATCAGCAGCAGCGCAGCCGACAAAAGTACCGGGAAAGAAATCAAGCCCAAGATAGCCGTCAGCAGAAACGCCCAGATGGTCAGCGGCATTTTGCTGAATGACATACCCCGCGTACGCAGGTTAATAACCGTTGTAATATAATTGATTCCACCGAGCAACTGTGATACAATAAAGATGGCCATACTCATCAGCCAGAGCGTCATCCCCAGCCCTGACCCTGACATTGCCTGTGGCAAAGCACTCAAAGGTGGATAAATAACCCAGCCACCTGAAGCAGGACCCGTCTCAATGAACAATGAAAAGAACATCAAGACACTGGACAGGAAGAAGAACCAGTAAGAGAGCATATTCAGAAAGCCCGATGCCATATCGCGCGCTCCTATCTGTAACGGAATCAGGAAGTTACTAAAGGTCCCACTCAGTCCCGCGGTCAATACAAAGAACACCATAATGGTTCCGTGCATTGTTACCAGCGCCAGGTAGAATTCAGGATCCAGCTTTCCGGACTCGTCAATCCAGCCACCGAGTATAGGCCGTAACCATTCCAGCTTCATGTTGGGAAAGCCCAACTGCAAGCGGAAAATGATGGAAAGTGAAGCTCCAATAATTGCCCAGAAGATTCCCGAAAACATGTACTGTTTTGCGATTACCTTGTGGTCTTCTGAGAAAATATATTTCCTTATAAAACTCAGCTCTTCATGGTGATCATGTTCTTCAACATGAGCCGCCGATGCTGAATTTGTCTCAAGGGTAGCCATAGTATTATAATTTAATGTCTCTTAGAGTTAGTTATCGCAATGATGCACTAGGTGCAGCCCCCGCTCCTTCTTCACTCGGAGCAGCCGTACTGTCGGATGGAGTTTCTGCCGAATCCGCCTGAATGTACTTGGCGGCCTTCGCTTTCAGCTTTTCCGGTACACGAGCCAGATAGTCTGGATTGTTGGTCAACCACGGTTTTTGTTTAGCGACCCAGGCTTTGTACGATTCTTCATCATCGACAACTACAGTTGTACGCATTGAAAAGTGTCCACGTCCGCAAACCTCCGTACAAGCGATTTCATACTTGAAACTTTGATTACCGGTTTCGTTCCGCATCTCTTCCGTAGTTTTATCGGCAATGAACCAAAACTTCGTCGGCATGCCCGGCACTGCATCCATTTTTACGCGCATATGCGGAATGAAAACGCTATGCAATACATCTTTTGCCCGAATTTTAAGCAACACCGGACGGTTAACAGGAATATGCATTTCGGATGAAACAGTGAAGTCATCAAACGAAGCTTCATCTTCCAAATCGATACCCAAACTGTTGTTAGCGTCGATCAGTTTATAGTTATAGTTTCCCAGCTTGTTATTATCAACGCCGGCATACCGCATCTCCCAGTTAAACTGCTTTCCAACAATTTCGATCACTTCGGCATCTTCGGGCGCTTCACTTGTGATGTCACGCCAAGCCCGCCAGCCTGTGAAAACCAGCAGCGCCATTACCACCGCCGGAATAACCGTCCAGATCAATTCCAGTTTATGGTTTTCTGGATAGTAAGTTGCTTTATGCCCCTTGCGATACTGGTATTTGAACGCAAAAATGAACAGTAAAGCGTTCGTTACCACAAAAGCAATTGTGATGATGGACATAACTAACCAGAACAAACCATCCGTATGCCGTCCGTGCGGGGACGATGCTTCGGGGAGGAAATATTGCCGGGCGTGTAAAAACGACCAGGTAGCAGCTATTGCCCCGCCAACAAAGAATACAACGAACAAAACTGCGTTGATACGGTTTCCCGTTCCTACACGTTCGATCTCTTCGGTGGTGTCACCGCCATTGACGCCTTTCAAAACAGAGGTCAATCGCGTCAGCACCAGAATTGCCAGTACCAAAAATACCAACGACAAAAGTCCTACAACGTAAACCATAACAAGCTAGAATGAATTTTAATACAAAAAGTACTGGTTCTAAATATCGTGATGCAACGACTCTTCCAACATCGGGTGATTTTTCGGAATCAGGTTTGCTTTCGTCAGTTGCGTAGAAACCGACCAGATGAAAGCACAGGCAAAAATCAGAATCATTCCGAATTCAATAGGTCCCCAGCCACCGTGTTCACCAACGGTACCTGGCATTACGTTGTTGTAAAAGTCAAAATAGTGACCAACGATGATTCCCCAGCAAGCGACTTTTAGAATAATTGGCGTCCGCTTCGCATCCCGGGTCATTAAGACCAGGAATGGGAATAAGAAGCACAATAACAAATTAATCCAGAAGGGTGCCAGATAAATACCACCGTGACCACTGAAGCGCTCGCGATAATAAATGGTTTCTTCCGGTAAGTTAGCGTAATAAATCAACATGAATTGAGCAAACCACACATACGCCCAGAAAATACTAAACGCAAACATGAATTTACCCAAGTCGTGTAGATGACTTGCGTTGACCGCTTTGAGAAAACCTTTTTCTTTCAGGCTTACCACGATCAAAGTAATAATTGCCAGACCCGTTACGTGCCAGCTGGCCAAGGTATACCAACCAAACATCGTACTGAACCAGTGCGTATCGATTGACATCACCAAATCCCAGGCCGAAGTAGAGGAAGTTACAGCAAAAACAACAAGGAAAGCCGTCGAATATTTAATGCTTTTCTCGTAGTATTCAGTTCCGCCCTCCAGATCCTCTTGCAAAGAGAATTTACGAACAACCCGCCATAACCAGTACCAGGCAACAAAATAAATTACCAGGCGAATCAAGAAGAATGGCGTATTCAGAAAGCCTTTTTTCCCGGCAATAATTGGATCATATTCTGGACCTCCAACCTCATACAACCCTTCGTGAGTCCAGTGGAATAGATCATGCCCAGCCACAAAAAATGTTATCAGCATTATCACCCCTGTGATTGGCAGAAAAGCAGGCAATGCTTCGGGTACGCGTTTGAAAACTGCCGACCAGCCCGCTTGCGCCAGGTAGTTATAGGCAATAAAGAACATTCCGATCACAGATGCTCCTGCAAAGTAAACAGCGTTTACCCAGACATTAGCCCACAGACGGGTAGTCCATTTGTAGTGGTGTCCTTCAGCTGCGCCATGAGCGGCTTCATGTCCATGAGCCGCTGCACCGTGTGCAGCATCAGCATGTTCATGTCCACCAATGCCTTTTGCAGCCAGGAAAGCACCAATGCCAACCAGCACAACTCCAGCAACAATGCCGATCGTCAGATTCCGCTTGCTTTCGGCTGTAAATTCAAATTGTTCGTCCAGCGACGGGATTGAATGTGTATGAGCCATTCTTTTATTGAACTATAATGATTCTTCCAATAGACTATTAACCGCCCGTTTGCAGCTTCCGAACGTAATGTACAATCTTCCAGCGGTCTTCGGGGGTTATCTGCGAGCCGTGGGGCCACATCCGGTTTCTACCGTGTGTGATTACGTGGAACACATGCCCCTCCGTCATACCAGACATTGATGCATAGTTAGGTACCCCTTTATACTGGGCCGCAACCAAGCCATCCCCTTTGCCGGCTTCACCGTGACAATGTTGGCAAAAACGAGCGTAATATTCTTTTCCTTCCGCTAGCGTTTTTTCGGTTAGCGGCACCGGATTCACTAGACGCTCAGCAATCTCGATGCTATCAGCCGGAATATTATAAATCATCAGATCTCTGGCCGAACTATCGCTCTTGCCAAAAGCCGTATTGTAGTTCCGACGGGATACGGTTCCTTTTACGGGTAGCCACAAAGCCGTACCCTTGGTACCTTTTTCACTATAAGGGGTTTTGAACCCTTCTTCCTGTTTGTATGGCTCATAACCAACCGGCTCGTACATATTCGGGGCGTATGTGGTTCCCGGATTGTCGTGACCCCGCTTACAGGCGGTTATGGTCAGCATGGCGGCTGCCATCACCAGAAGAGAGCGGTTCAGTCGCGTAAACTTCATGTGTCGTCAGTCGGATTAAAATTGTTTTACATTTACCTCGGCAGCACCAGACGCCCGCAAAACCGTAGCAATTTCAGCTTCTGAATGCTTGTTTTTACTCAGGTCAATGGCCATTACGAATTTGTTATCCGTGCTGCGAAGATCGAACATCAACGGTTTCACCGTGGGCCCTAAGCCATTGGAAACCAGAAATGTACCCACCATTCCTAATGCGGTGAAGAGAACTGTAAGCTCAAACATTACCGGAATATAAGCAGGATAGGCATAGTTATCTTTTCCCCCAATAACCATAGGCCAGTCGTAGCCCATTGTATAATAGGTCAAGGAAACCATTGTTAGAAATCCCGTCAAACCAAAGAGGAAGGCGGCAATACCAATCCGCGTACGTGGGTGGCCTAAGGCAACGTCAAGTCCGTGAATAGGAAAAGGCGTATAAACTTCGTGAATTCGCACACCAGCGCTTTTCACTTCGGTCACAGCTTTCAGGACAACTTCGTCGTCGTCGTAAACGCCTACCAGAAACTTTGCGCTATCGTTATGATGAGCCATTGCTATAATGAGATTTTAAAACCGGTTCTTCAGTATTCAAGACGAAAACTACTCGACGTCTTTGTTATAAGTTGGGTTCGTTACACGATCTCCTTTGGCAACACCAGATACAGATGCTGGCAGCTTTTCAGAGGCTGACCGAATGATGGCCTTCACCTCGAACATGTTGATTACCGGTAGGAATTTGGCAAACAAGAGGAACAACGTAAAGAACAAACCGAAAGAGAAAATATAGTCACCAATGTCGTACATCGTCGGCGAGAACATGGCCCAGCTTGACGGCAGATAGTCACGGTGTAGCGAAGTAACAATAATTACGAAACGCTCGAACCACATACCAATGTTAACAATGACCGACAGAACGAACGTCCAGGTGATGCTCCGGCGAATCTTCCGCGACCAGAACAGCTGCGGAGAGATTACGTTACAGGTCATCATGGCCCAGTAAGCCCACCAGTACGGACCCAGCATCCGGTTTAAGAAGGCATACCGTTCATATTCAACGCCTGAATACCAGGCAATAAAGAACTCAGTGATATAGGCAACACCCACAATCGAACCGGTCAGCGTGATGATTTTATTCATCGACTCGATGTGCTCGAACGTGATGTAGTCTTCCAGTTTGAAAACAACCCGGGTAATCAGCATCAGGTTTTGTACCATGGCAAAACCGGAGAAGATTGCACCCGCAACAAAGTAAGGAGGGAAAATCGTGGTGTGCCAACCCGGAATAACCGAGGTTGCAAAGTCCATACTTACAATTGTGTGAACCGAGAGAACGAGTGGCGTCGAAATACCGGCCAGAATCAAGCTGATGTATTCATAGCGTGCCCAGGTTTTAGCTCCACCATTCCAGCCCAGCGAGAAAGCACCATAGATATAACGCGATACCTTATTAGTAGCCCGGTCACGGATGGTGGCCAAGTCAGGAACCAGACCCATGTACCAGAACACGAGTGATACGGTAAAATACGTACTGATCGCGAATACGTCCCAAACCAGGGGTGAGTTAAAGTTTACCCACAATGAACCAAAGGCGTTCGGCAACGGCAATGCCCAATAAGCCAGCCAGGGACGGCCCATGTGCATCAGGATAAAGCTGGCCGCGCAAATTACCGCAAAGATGGTCATGGCTTCTGCCGCCCGGTTGATGGAAGTCCGGTACTTCATCCGGAATAACAACAAGATGGCCGAGATCAACGTACCAGCGTGCCCAATACCGACCCACCATACGAAGTTGGTGATATCCCAGGCCCAGCCGACGGTTTTGTTCAAACCCCAGACGCCCAGTCCTTCCCACCAGGTCCAGAAGAGGCAAAAAGTACCGTAAATTAAGACGATAAACGAAATGACAAATGCGATGGTCCACGCGCGGGTTGGTTTCCCTTCGACCTGCTTGCAGATGTCTTCCGTCACGTCGGCGTATGTCTTACCCCCGGTTACCAGTGGGTTTCTCACGGGTGATGTAACGTGCATGGTTTTAAATTTGAATGCGAATAGTTAACGAACTAGAAATACACAATCAGAGACAAGTTATTCAGCGTGGTGCTCGGCTGCAGCAGCGGCTACCGGCTTAGCAACTTCATCCTTATTCCGGATCTTAGTCAGGTACGAAATCTGCGGTCTTACGTTGATTTCTTCCAGTACTTGGAAGGCCCGGCCTTCATTTTCCTCTTTCAACAGTTTGGAAATCGTGCTTTCCGGATCGTTCATATCACCAAAGACGATACCACCGGTTGGGCAAGCCTGCGCACAAGCTACCTGAATTTCATCCGGTTTCGGTCTTCTGCGTTCTTTTTTAGCAGTCAGTTTACCATCCTGAATCCGTTGTACGCAGAATGAGCATTTTTCGATAACACCCCGCGAACGAACCGTTACATCCGGGTTAATAACCATCTTACCGAGGTCGTTGTTGAAGTTGTAATCGAAATTGTCGTTATCAAAGTATTTGAACCAGTTGAACCGGCGAACTTTGTACGGACAGTTGTTGGCGCAGTACCGCGTTCCTACGCAACGGTTGTACGTCATTTGGTTCAACCCTTCCGTACTATGTGTCGTTGCCAATACCGGACATACGGTTTCGCAAGGCGCGTTCGAACAGTGTTGGCAAAGCATTGGCTGGAATACCACTTCCGGATTGGCGGAAGCAATCTCCATTCCTTTACGATCGTCGACTTCCGCATCACTGCTATAGTAACGGTCAATCCGGATCCAGTGCATTTCGCGTCGGTTAATCACTTCCTGCCGACCTACTACGGGAATGTTATTTTCTGCCTGGCAACCAATTACGCACGCGGCACAACCCGTACAAGAGTTCAGGTCAATAACCATTCCCCACGAGTGGTTTGGCTTTTCATAGCCTTTCCACAGAGAAATATCCGTAGTCGGTACCGGTCCTTCAGACGTAACAACTTTCGGGAAATACCGTCCGGCCTTCACGTCTTTCTTGTAAGCAGAAAGAACAGTTTCCTGAATAACGGCCCGGCGACCCATTACGGTATCGTGCGTTTGCGTCTGAGCAATCGTGCGTGAACCGCCAGCTTTGTTAATTTTTATGTCGGTGGCCGAAAACTGAGTCAGGTTATTGACAACAGATGCCAGCGGATACACATTTTTACCAACGCCGTCAGCCGATTTGCCCGCCTTTTCACGGCCATAACCAATGGCAATCGAAACCGTTCCGTCAGCTTGTCCCGGCTGAACCAGCACTGGCAATTCAATAGCGGGTTTACCCGTTACTTCAACCGTTACCAGATCGTGCTGTTGCAATCCAAGTTCCGTAGCCGTTTTTTGCGACAGACAGGCGTAATTATCCCAGCAGGCTTTCGAAACCGGGTCAGGCAACTCCTGTAACCAGGGGTTGTTGGCCATGGCACCCGTACCGATACCTACTTTTTCGTAAAGTGACAATTCCAGACCGGTTGCGTTAGCTTTGTAGCGTTGCGCAATTCCGGCGGCAGCTGATGCTACACTTCCGGCATTGAACGTACCCGCAGCTGCAGCCGGTGCATTCAGTTCCAGAACGCCATCATGCAGGGACTGAATCCAGAACTGGTCGAAGGAAGCTCCTTTGCCAGCTTGCGGATATAAGTTAGTCCGCCAGTAGCTCTTAATAAATGCTTCGTAGCTCGGATTCAAACCCGCCCATTTCAGCAAAGAAGATTGCGCCTGGCGAGTCTTGAAAATCGTGTTGATGGTTGGCTGAGTCAGGCTGTAGATTCCAGCTTTCGGAGAAGCGTCATCCCAAGACTCCAGGTAATGAGACGCCGGACAGATGTATTTACAAAGCGAAGCCGTTTCGTCTGCCCGATCCGACAAGGAAACCGACAGGCCAATTTTCGGCAGCGCTTCTTTCAATTCTGCACCGCGGGGGTGATCGTATACCGGATTAGCTGCGTAGAAGATAACGCCTTGTACCCGTCCCGCTTTTGCATCCGCAATGAAAGCGTTCATAGCTGCGTCATTTCCCTGACGGTAATTGACCGGGCGGCTCAGATCAATTGTTGTTCCGTAACTGCCCAGTAGATTGTTCAACGCATTGACAACCACTTGGACGTTCGGGTCATTTGATCCTGATACGACCAGCGCTGCTCCGCGTGAAGCCGCCAGATCAGTAGCTGCTTTGTCCAGATTGGCCACATCAATTGCTGCTGTGCTGATTGGCGCACCACCCAATTTTGCGGCAACCTTATTATAAAGAGCCGCAACCACCAGCCCTTCTTGCGAAGGCTTGATAGCAGTCCGGTAATCGGCGTTGGAACCCGTTATCGACAAACCAGTTTCAAACTGATAGTGCCGTGACATATCCTTTTTGTTTCCAGCATTAGCGCCTACTTTCCGCGTTGCTACATACTGATCCGTGTATTCCAGCGGAGCAATCCAGCTACCCAGGAAGTCGGCACCGATGCTAACAATCGTTTTCGCTTTACTGAAATCATAAGAAGGAACGACTGCCTGACCAAACGACGTCTGATTGGCCTGAACCAGACCCGATACCGAATTGGCGTCGTATTGAATATGCGTAGCCGTGGGGTATTTGGCAATGAATGCAGCAATAACGGCTTTCGTTGACGGGCTCAATAGCGTTGAAGAGACGATCCGAATGGCTCCTCCCCGTTGCAATTGCGTCTGAATTTCGGTATCAATAGCCTGCCATTCGCTATCTGCTTCTCCCCGTTTCGGCCCTTTCAGCTTGTCATTATCGTAGAGCGATAACACTGAAGCCTGTACCCGGGCCGACGTACCGCCTTTTGTAATGCTCGAAGACGTATTCCCCTCAATTTTGATGGGGCGGCCTTCGCGGGTTTTCACCAGAACCGGCACATATTCACCTCCCTCGCTGTACGTCGATGCATAGTAGTCAGCAATACCTGGGAATGTGGTTTCCGGCTTATTGATATAAGGAATCGCCTTATGAACTGGCGTTTCGCAGGCAGCCAGGGTAACGGCTGCCATACCAAATCCTAATACTTTTAAGAAATCCCGACGGTCACTTCCAATACCGTCGACAATACTTCCTGATTCAGTAGATTTATTTGTATCGGCTTCTGAGAACTCCTTGTACGCGTTTTTAACAAAAGATTCGTCGTTTCGTAGCTCTTCCAGTCCCCTCCAATACCGTTTATTTGTATTTTCCATACAGTCCTTAAGATTCGTTCAACTGTTTAATGGGATACGATGTGATTAATAGTGGCATTTTGAACATTCGAGGCCACCGATATTAGCCACACGTAACGGTTCTTTGCTTCCCTTTTTATGGAGGGCAACTAATTTATCGTAGTAGGCATTATCCTTCGTAGCAACTTCCGTTTTTCGGTGGCAGTCAATACACCAACCCATTGTCAGTGAAGAGCGCTGTTCCATCACTTCCATTTTTTCCACTTCACCATGGCAAGTCTGACATTCAACCTGGCCCACATTGGTATGTTGAGCGTGGTTGAAGTAAGCCAGATCCGGCAGGTTATGTACCCGTACCCACTCAATCGGCGTATCGGTTTCGATCGCCTTGTAAATTTTCTGAATTTCCGGTGATTCCCGTTTGATTTCACCGTGGCAATTCATACAGATGTTGGCGGATGGAATCGTAGCAATCTTTCCTTTGTATACGCTCGTATGACAGTAGTTGCAATTGATCTGGTATTGGCCAGCGTGCAGTTTGTGCGAAAAAGCAATGGGTTGTTTGGGAGCGTATCCTTGTGAAACGCCCACGCTGTACAATCCGTCGAAGGTTTGTTTAACCACAACGAAAACGAATAACCACAGAATGATCGAGCGAAGCGTACTGTTACCGGCTGCTGCAGCAAAGCTGGTTTTCAGCCGTTCTGTAAACGATTTCGTTTGTCCGGCTTCATCACCTTTCGTTGATACCGCTTTTGACAAAATTGTTACCAACACCAGCAAAACGCCCAGCACCAGCAGCATAACAACCAATAGCGCTACCAGAACAGCCGTGAATAGGCCCGAAGGACTTTCACTGGCAGCAGCCGCAGCTACTTGCTGACCTCCAGCCGCTTGTCCGTCTCCTTGAGACGGAGTGGGTTTGCCCGCTGATTCAACGTAGGCCAGGATGTTTTTAATATCACCATCTGACAAGTCCGGGAAGCTCTGCATTACCAACGGCTGGTACTTATTATACAGAGCAACCGCATAAGCGTCGCCACTGGAAATAACCGCCTGAGGATTTTTGATCCATTTGATAAGCCAGGCTTCATCACGCCGACTAGTAATACCTTTCAAGCCCGGACCGATAACCTTCTCGTCCGTTACAGCATGACATTGCTGACACAAAGTGGAGAATAGTTCCTTTCCCTTTTCCGGATCAGCGCCACCAGCTGCGGCATCTTGTGCCATCGACTGATAGCCACTAAAGAGTAGTGAAAGTACAATTATGAAAGGGCTAATTGCACGTCGAGAACACTTTTTAAGCAATGAGAAACCGATAAAATCAGTATGCATACCTACTAATTATTTTCCATTAACGCACAAAAGTAGTACAGGAACGGTTTTAATCAAACACTTGCGGTTTGATATTTTGGAGTACAATTTTATTTATACTTTGTCTAAGTAACCGTCTTTTCTTAGCTTATTTAGAACTTGAAAGAAGGGATGAAAGGCAAAATAAACCTAAAAAAAATACCATCCGGCCCATGCTTGAACAGCTTTCCGGATGGTATTATCTGTAGGCAATTGTGGTGCTTGCATTCACACCTTGAAGGAGGTCCCGAGCGGATTCGAACCGCTGTAAAAGGTTTTGCAGACCTCTGCCTAGCCACTCGGCCACAGGACCCTTTAGTTAGGAGTTGAGAAATCAAATCGAGGAATTTTACTCAGTGTCTGAAGTAATCAACGACTTCAATTTCCCAACTCCTTTACTCATTTCAGTGTCGCAAACTTACTACAAAATTTGTTCCAGACACTAGATTACTCTAAAAATTTCGGAAACTTATTCGCCTTTTGACGAACGTCCTTCCATTTGTTCTTTCAAAGCCGCGAGAGCGTCCAGGTCGCCCAGCGTAGCACGCTCAGGCTCTTTGCTAGCGGTCGGAGTTTTAGCTGCTGCTGGCCGTTTCTCAGGTTTCCGATCGTCGCCTTTTTCCTGCCACGTTTTGGTGTGCGACAGCATAATGCGTTTTTCTTCTTTCGAGAACTCCAGAACTTTGAACTCCAGCGTTTCGCCAACTTCTGCCCACGAACCGTCTTCTTTCTGCAGGCTCTTCAGTGCTGCGAAGCCTTCAATACCGTACGGTAATTCGAGGGTAGCCAGTTTGTCGTTTTTCGACAGGATCGTAGAACGATGGGTTGAACCCGGTACAAATACGCTTTCGAACGTATCCCACGGATTTTCTTCCAGTTGTTTGTGACCCAGTGCCAGACGACGGTTTTCGATATCCAGTTCCAGAACGATTACTTCCAGTTCTTCACCAACTTTGATAAAGTCGGACGGGTGTTTGATCTTCTTGGTCCAAGACAAGTCAGAAACGTGAACCAGACCATCGATACCTTCTTCCAGTTCGAGGAAGAGACCGAAGTTCGTCAGGTTACGAACAACCCCCTTGTGCTTGGTGCCAACCGCGTATTTCTCAACCAGTTCCGGACGTGACCAGGGATCAGCCGTCAGTTGTTTGATACCCAGAGACATCTTGCGATCGTTGCGATCCAGTGTCAGCACGACAGCTTCTACTTCGTCGCTTACTTTCAGGAAGTCTTGCGGATTGCGCAAATGCTGTGACCACGACATTTCGGAAACGTGGATCAAGCCTTCAACACCCGGCATGATTTCCAGGAAAGCACCGTAATCAGCTACATTCACAATACGGCCTTTTACTTTCGAACCAACCTGAATGTTTTCTTCCAGTGAATCCCACGGATGAGCCTGCAGTTGTTTCATGCCCAGCGAAATCCGTTTTTTGTCTTCGTCGAAATCAAGCACTACCACATTGACTTTCTGGTCGAGGTGCAACAATTCAGACGGGTGGCTGATGCGGCCCCACGAGATATCCGTGATGTGCAACAGACCATCAACACCACCGAGGTCGATAAATACCCCGAAGTTGGTCATGTTTTTGATCACACCTTCCAGCACCTGACCTTTTTGCAGGTTGTTCAGGATTTGCTGACGCTGTGCTTCCAGATCTTTTTCGATCAGGACTTTGTGAGAAACAACTACGTTGTCGTTCGCATAGTTGATTTTCACTACTTTCACTTCCATTTTCTTACCGACAAATACGTCGAAGTCACGGATCGGCTTCACGTCGATCTGCGAACCTGGCAAGAAAGCTTCAATGCTATAAATATCAACGATCAGACCACCTTTCGTCCGACGTTTCACAAAACCTTCGATAACCAAATCTTCGTCCAGCGCGCGCTGAATTTTCTGCCATGCCGTAATGACTTTGGCTTTCTTGCGCGACAAAACCAACTGACCGTTCGGGTCTTCCTGGTTTTCAACGTAAACTTCAACCTCATCACCAATTTTCAGATCCGGCAGATCACGGAATTCCGAAGCCGGAACCAGACCGTCAGATTTGAAACCAATGTTTAAGATAATCTCCCGGTCGGTAATCCCGACAACGGTCCCAATCACTACTTCTTTCTCGTTTACTTGCGCCAGGGTGTTATCGTACAATTCGGCCAGGCGGTCGCGTTCTGCCGCAGAATAGCCGCTGCCAAAGCCCCGGTTGTCTGCCTTATCCCAATCAAAATCAGGCAGTGTTTGCGTTTTGCTCATAAAAGTTTGGTTGTGACCCATTTATACATCAGCCCCCGGGCCTTCCTGGCTGAATTTTGTTGACAATTGGAGACACTGCCCCAAAAATGGAGGTGCAAAAATAGCAATATTTTCTGGAAATGCATTTTTAATGCAAAAAAAGTCTCTTGCCTTGAGGAAAATTTCGCGGAAATGTACGTCCTCAGTACATCTTCTCGCGTTTGGCCAGGAAAGGCATCCAGGTTTCGTCTACCGAGCCGGAGAAATCGCGTAGAAAAACGAGAAAAGAAGGTTTAAATGGGCGCTGGTAGAGTTTCATCCCTGCTTCTTCCGGTGTCAGATCACCTTTCTGGGAGTTACAGCGCTTGCAGGCCGTAATCAGGTTATCCCAATTGGTTTTGCCGCCCCGCGATTTGGGCATAACGTGATCCAGCGTCAGGTCATCGTACTTTCCACAATACTGGCAACGGTTGCCATCGCGTTTAAAGATGTTTTGCCGATTGAGCATCACGCCTTTGTATGGCAGATGAATGTAGCGGTGAAGGCGGATGACGGTTGGAGACGGATATTCATCGTCGACTGTACGCAGGACGAAAATCTGAGATTGAGCAACCAGTTCTGCTTTGTTCAGGTAGACTAACAAGAACGCTTTTGGTACAGAACAGATGCCTAGCGCACTATAATCTTGATTTAGTACCAGGACTTTCCTACCCATAAACAATGTATCAGACTCCTTTCTTTCTTTAGCAAGTTAACGATATTTCATTATAAATAACAGGGGAAGATGAATAATTCACACTTTTTTAAAGAGCCTGATGCCCACGGTGTTGACACCGGAAGTAGCTTAATACCGCTCCCGACTCATCTCCCGTGACACATCACGTTCTTTAATCGAATCACGTTTGTCATAGAGCTTTTTCCCTTTGGCCAGCGCAATTTCAAGCTTAGCAAATCCCCGGTCATTGATAAAAAACCGGGTTGGGATAATGGTCAGTCCCTGATCCGTTAATTTATTGATCAAACGTTTGAGCTCTCGTTTCTGCAACAGCAATTTGCGGTCCCGCAGCGGCTCATGATTGTTGTAAGTCCCTTCCGTATACTGGGAAATATGCATCTGGCGAACATACAGTTCGTCGTGCATGAAAAGACAATAGGCGTCGCCCAGATTCACTTTTCCCTGACGGACAGATTTGATCTCAGTACCCGTCAGCATGATGCCGGCTGCAAACGTTTCAAGAAAAAAGTATTCAAAAGAGGCCCGGCGGTTACGGATCTCAATGGTTTTAGCAAGAGTTTTATCAGACATATTGAAGCAGTCTCTGGTTCTGTTGGTTTTTTCGCCTTCTGGCTATCGATAAACAGCCGTTGAAAGAGACGATAATAAGTAAACTATTTTTGGGGTCAAAATTACCGAAATGTAAACAAAAATACCCCGAAGGCTCCTTCGGGGTATTGAATTAGACAACTCCTATGCATGACTGCCTGGTGAAGCTGGTGTTTACCGTACCTAAAAAGGTCGGTGTACAGCCGAATCACAGCCTCAAGACCCTTCTGTACCACCAGCATCCACCAGGATTTCCTTCATCACTTCTATATAGTATATAAATGGATTACGCCCCATACTGATTTCCATGACGCTTCAAAATGGCTTATCACTTCGAAAAGCAGCAAAACAATTGCCTATACATGCAACAATATGTGATACTTTACAATTTCTATGCCGTTTTCAGTTTTGTATTTTAAAAAACCGCAAACAGATTTACTGAACGGAAAAAGACAAAAAGAAAGCTCCACCGGGTGAGGGTGGAGCTTTATCCTAAGCTTTATGGTATATCCAGGCTTATTTCTTCGTTTTTTGCTGCTTCTGTTGGTATTCTTTGTTCAAACCGGTAATAATCGATTTGGTAGCATCGAGCGAATTATCTGCAAAGAGGATTCCGCCCCCTTTTGAGTAGCCCATAACAAACTCGTATTTGTTTTGCTTGTTAACTTTTTCCAGGTAATCGTGGATCTGGTTATACAACTCTTCGTTTTTCTTTTGCTCCTCTTCGGCCAGTTGCTGCACCACCCGATCCCGATACGCCATCAAATCCTGCTGCTTTTTTTGCAGGGCAGCTTCCGTAGCCCGCCCCTGCTCCATGGTCATCGTCTGGGCACGTTGCTGAAAAAATGCCACTTCATTCTGCAACGAACGACCTTTATTATTCAGCTCGTTATCCAGCTGAAACCGTTTGCTTTCCAACGTTTTCCGGGTGTCTTTGAAATAGTCGTAATTGGTCAACAACGAGTCTACATTTACATACACTATCTTGCGATCAGGCTCAGACTTCGTTTCGCTAGCTGCAACTGGTTCAGTGGCGCTTTTTTCAGAGAAATGCAGGTAATACAAAACCGCGACTGCAACTGCCAGCACGGCATTCAAAACAAGTGATGCGTTTTTCACAAGAAACAGTTAATTAATGGATTAATGATTTTACAAAGGTACAATTTACAAATTACCTAGCAATTAGATTGTAGCGTCAGAAATGCCGGTCACGGTTTTGCGCTAAAAACCGTTCGCAATTGCTGCCCCGCCAATCCGGCGAATCCGCCCACCAAACCACCCAGCAAAGGAGTAAGGGCCAGCAGAAAAACCGGTGAGGGTGTTTTGAAAAAAAGAACCGCCATCCGCTCCGTCAGAATGCCGTCGGTCTGCAAGTGAATGACCAGCGCGTACAGGAACCACACCACGGCAATACCAGCAAAACCGTTCCCAAAAGCCCGCCAACCCGTGCGGCTGCGCCAGAAACACACCCCAAACGCAACGACGGCGACAACCCACCACGGCAAAAATAACTGCGCCAGAGCGCTCAATAAAGCAATCAACAACAGAGGCAGTAGCATCAGGGAGTCAGTTTAAGGGTCGATTTGAGTCGCGGGTGTTGGTCGGATTCCGTTTTGAGGTAAAGCAGTTCGTACAAATCGCCTTTGCGCCAGGTTTCAAGCATGTTCAGGTAATACGGGCTACCGGGATTGCCGGACTGACCGCCCGGGTAAACACCGTATGCGCGGAGTTGCGGCCCCGTCTGCACCACCATCCGCCACGACGGTCCCGCCCGACGACCAGCCGCATTGACAATGCCACGGCCACCGCCAATCTGTACATTCAAGGCGCTGAAGGCATCCATGCCCGGAATCAGGTGCTGAACAGAAGTGGCTTTGTGAAAGGCCCAGGCCCAGCTTTTTCCCAGCGAACCGTGTTGTTTGGTAAGCGAGTCAACAGCTGACTGGAAACTGCCGGTAACAACTTCCGAGAGCGTTTCCGTACGGTTTGGGGTCCGAATATCGTCAAACCAGCGGGATTTAGGATCTTCAACCATTAATTGTAGCAACCGGTTAGTGGCCGGAAACCGCATGGGACGGTTTTCTGCACCGGCAAAGTCGTCCTCCCAAACCATGCGCTCCAAATGGTTGATCCATTCCGTAAAAACCGTACCCGCCACAGAGGCCGTATCCTGCTGATAATTCCATTGCCGGACGACTGCCAGCGTCTGTTTCTGTGCCTCCGAAAGGGCTTTTTCCTGAATATTGGGCAACAAAACGGGCAAAAAGTGAGCAGCCTGGAGGTTATATACATCGTTTTGCAACCGGCGCATGCTGTCAACCGTCACTTTTTGCATTGTTGCCAGTCGTTGATTGATGCGCATTCCCCGCTCCGGCGATTCGAACTGCCAGTTGAGGTAATAAGGATACGTCGGATCGGTTGAAAATTGATTGGCCGAACTGACAAACCCCCTCGGTGGATTCTTGACGCGCGGGTTCTGATCCGCCGGAATCCAGCCCTGCCAATCGTGAGCCGAGTTCGTGCCATCCAGCAGAAACTTGCCTTGGTCGCGCCATTTCAACGGAAACCGTCCATTGGGTGAGATGGCAATGTCTTTTTCAGCATTGGCAAAAATAAAATTCTGCGCAGGAGCGGAATAAAATGACAAGGCCGTTACGTAATCCGCGTAGGTTTTTGCCCGGTTCAACAGATAAAATGTCTTTAATCCATTGTCGACTTCGTGCGCAATCCAACGCATGGCGCATCCCGCCGGGAAATTACTGCGAAACGGTTTTTCATTCGGCTGATAAACCACGGGCCCGTGGTGCGTGTATAAAACCGTATCGGCTACGTCGGGCTTTCCTTTCACTTTGATTACCTCAACCCGTCGGCGAACCGGCTTCCATTGACCATCGTGCCAATATTCGCGTCGGCTGTTATCGCGAAAGCGAATTTTGTAAAAATCCAGCACATCGGCCCCCACGTTGGTGACACCCCAGGCTATGTCTTTATTAAAACCAATGATCACACCGGGCGCCCCGGGCAGCGACACACCGTAAACATTTAAGGTAGGAGTGACCAGTTGGATCTGGTACCAGATCGACGGCAGGCTTAGGGTCAGGTGCGGATCGTTTGCCAGAATGGGGTAGCCCGTTGCCGACTTCTGCGGGCCAACGGCCCAGTTATTACTGCCAATCCCCGGATCGTGCCGTTGCCAGCCCAGGGCCACGCTGCTATCCAGCTCCGTTTGCTGCGGAACCGGTGGCACCTTGACTGGCGCAAAATCCCAGCGAGTACCGATAGGAATGATGGGATCTTCCTTCGCGGGATAATCGGGAAACAGGTTAGCCGTCAGCGCCGGTCCCAGTTGCTGGCGAATGTTGGTCATCATCAGATCGTCGGCGCCCGCAGCCAGCGTCTGAGTCATCTGCTTCAGCAGGAAGGCCACTTTCAGGGGCGTCCACGGTTCGGGAGTATAGCCGAGTAGTTTGTATTCAAGCGGGTAATCTGCGGGTTTCAGCTGACGAATGTGGGCGTTGATACCCGCCGAATAAGCCTCCAGAATTGACCGGGAAACCGGGTCGTTCATCATGCCTTCCAGCGATTTTTCGGCCCCATAGACCATTCCTAGCCGGCGGTTGTAGCGATCCAGCTCCAGCGCCCGGTCACCGATCAGCTCCGAAATCCGCCCGGCGGCTGCGTGCGTCTGAAACTCCATCTGCCAGAGCCGGTCGCGGGCGGTAACGTAGCCCTGGGCAAAGTAAGCGTCATAATCATTTTTCGCAAAAACGTGCGGTACGTGCAGATCATCGTATAAAACCGTAACCTCTTCCCGCGTTCCCTGGATGGAGATCGTTTGTTGCAAATCAGGATCGGCCTTTTCCGCGTTTTGCCAGAATCCTTCAAAAGGACTCAGCAGCCGACCCAGGGCCGGAACCGTCCCCCAGGGACGGCTTAGAACAGTAGTTAGAACAACGGAAATGAGCAGGCAAAGAAACGGTTTCAGTGTTTTCATAAAGGTTAATAGCCACGCTGTCTTTTTGCCCGAATCCGTAGATCTGCGGCTTTTACAAAGAAAATTTATTCTTTCTTCTATCCCAAAAAATGAAACACAACTCGTTTCTTTTCCTGCATTGACAAAGCCTAAGTACAAATAACAATACCCGTCAAATCAGGTTATGAAGCAAAGTTCTTCTAAATACAACATTTTTAGTAAGTTTGGATTGGATTTACCGCTTCGCGTATGACATTGTTGAATACGACACTTAAATGGCTGTTGCTCCGGCGTATGCCTCGCATCGAAGCTATGATGGCGCGTCCTGGCGAAACCCAACAGGCGGTTTTTCGACAACTCATCAGCAAAGGTCGCCATACGAAATGGGGTCGTGACCACCGGTACGAGTCCATCCGAACGGTCCGCGATTTTCAGGAGCGCGTTCCGGTTTCGTCTTACGAAGATCTGTTTCCGTATATCGAACGGACCATGAAGGGCGAGCAGAAACTTCTTTGGCCCTCGCGCATTCACTGGTTCTCCAAATCGTCGGGCACCACCAACGCCCGCAGCAAATTTATTCCGGTTTCGCAGGAATCGCTGGACGAAAGCCATTTTAAAGGCGGAAAAGATATGATGGCGCTGTACGTCGCCAATCGGCCGGAAACCAAAACGTTTGAGGGCAAAGGCTTGTCGATTGGTGGCAGTTTGCACCCGAATCCGTATAGTCAGCACGGTTTTGCGGGCGATGTGTCGGCGGTGGTGATGAAAAACCTGCCCTCATGGGCCCAATACATCCGTACTCCGCCCATCGAGGTAGCCCTGATGGATAAGTGGGAGGAGAAAATTGACCGGATGGCCGAAATTGCGGCCCATGAAAACGTGACGAGTATTTTGGGCGTTCCAACCTGGGCCCTGGTTTTGCTGGAACGGGTTCTGGCACTAACCGGCAAGCGGAGCATTCTGGAGGTCTGGCCCAATTTCGAGGTATTCATCCACGGCGCAGTCGCTTTCCAGCCGTACCGTGAATTGTTTGCCAACGACGTATTTCCCTCCACCGAGATAAAATACCTCGAAATTTACAATGCCTCGGAAGGTTTTTTTGCCATTCAGGACGATATCAAACGCATCGGTGAAATGCTACTGATGCTCGACTACGGTATTTTCTACGAGTTTGTACCTATGGAGGAAGCGGAAAAACCGTTTCCAAAGGCACTGACCATTGAAGAAGTCGAACTAAATAAGAATTACGCGCTGGTCATTTCTACCAACGGTGGGCTCTGGCGATACCGCGTGGGTGATACGGTTCGGTTTACATCGCGCCATCCGTTCCGGTTACGAGTCAGTGGGCGAACCAAGCATTTTATCAATGCGTTCGGCGAAGAAGTCATCATCGAAAATGCCGAAACCGCCATTACGCGGGCCTGCACAGCCACCGGCGCCACCGTCAGTGATTATACCGCCGGACCAGTGTACATGGGCAGCGGTTCCAACGGTCGTCACGAATGGATCATCGAGTTTTCGGGCGAACCCAATAATTTTGATACCTTCCGAACCGTTCTCGACCAGACGCTACGCCAGGTCAACTCCGACTACGACGCCAAGCGGTATAATGATATGGTGTTGCAACCGCCCCTGGTTCATGCGGTGCCACGCGGTACGTTCTACGACTGGATGAAGACCCGGGGCAAACTCGGTGGGCAGCATAAAGTGCCGCGACTGAGCAACAGCCGGGAATACCTGGACGATATTCTGGGTCGCCTGACGACACTTTCCTGATAGCGAACAAAGCTTTTCCGATCGTTGTTCTTTCGGTGGAGTCTGTTTAATTTGCAGTGAATGAAATCCTTCAACATCCCCGATTATTACCGCAGCCATCTCATCAGTCCGCTGAAAGAACTTCGCCGGAAACGCGATAAGCTAAAGCGTGATTTTACCCCAACGCAACTCGATTTTGGCCCGGTTCGCTTTTTAGTAGCCCGGCATTTCGGCTTTTGCTACGGCGTTGAAAACGCCATCGAAATCGCCTACCGAGCCATTGCTGAAAACCCCGAAAAGCGAATTTTTCTGCTGAGCGAAATGATCCATAACCCGGATGTTAACCGGGATTTGCTAACGCGCGGTGTTCGGTTTATTATGGAAACATCCGGGAAACAGCTCATTCCCTGGGATGATTTACGGGCCGACGATGTAGTGGTTATTCCTGCCTTTGGCACTACAGTCGAAATTCAGCACCGATTGAACGAGATCGGACTTAACGTCGAACAATACGACACGACCTGCCCTTTCGTGGAAAAAGTCTGGAACAAAGCCAACCAGATCGGACAGAAAAATTACACCGTGGTGGTGCACGGAAAACCATCGCACGAAGAAACCCGGGCAACATTTTCACACAGCAAAGAAGCCGGTCCAACGGTGGTTGTAAAAAACATGGCACAGGCCCAACGCCTGGCGACTTACCTCACCGGCGAATCCCCGAAAGAACAATTTTACACGGAGTTCCGCGGTCAGCATTCCGACGGTTTTGACCCGGAACGGGATTTGCAGCGCATCGGCGTCGTGAATCAAACAACGATGCTGGCGTCGGACACCCAACAAATTGCTGACTTCCTGAAAACCGTTATGATTCGCCACTACCGCCTGATGCCGGAAGACGTCGAATCCCGTTTCGCCAACACCCGCGACACGCTCTGTTACGCCACCAACGACAACCAGGACTCGACTTACGCCCTGCTGACCCATCCGGCTGACTTCGCCGTCGTTGCAGGCGGCTACAACAGCTCCAACACGTCTCATATCGTAGAACTGTGTGAAGAGAAGATACCAACCTACTTTATTGAAACCGAGCAGAAAATTCTGTCGCGGGATTTGATTCGGCACTTCAATGTCCACACGAAACAGGAAGTGGTTACGGAGCACTTTATTCCCCAGCACGAACCTGTAACGGTTTTGCTGACGTGCGGAGCTTCCTGCCCCGACGCTGTGGTTGAAAGTATTCTCCTGAAAATTGTTTCATTCTTTCCGAATGCCCGACCCATCGACGACGTAATGGAGGAAGTTCGCCAACAATATATTTCCTGATCGGGCCCGGGCCACTCCCTACAAATGTGGCTTTACGACAGTAAAAAGCGCCCTGCCTCTCCTTTGCTTGGGGAGAAAAATAAGGTTTTTGCTTGCCTGGGCAACAACTTTTATGCCTGGAGATGAATCCAAAACAGACTGAATCCTAACAAAACGAAAAGCATGTACACCATCGGAATCAACACGTTTTTATTTACGTCGCCTTTTACCAACGAGAGCGTCAAGTGGTTTTCAAAGTTTGCAGAATGGGGCTTCGATACCGTTGAAATCGGTCTGGAAGATCCCGCCAACGTTGACCCCGAACTGGTAAAAAAAGCACTGACCGAGGCTAATCTGGGTTGCAAAACCGTCTGCGCTGCGATGGGCCCCGATCGGGATTTTCGCGGTAATGTGGAGCAACAGCAAAGTGCCATGACGTATCTGAAAGGCTTGTTGGATGTGATGGCAATCATTGGTGCCGAAATGCTGGTTGGACCGCTGTATTCGAGTGTGGGTCGGGCTGAAGCCACGCCGAAGGACGTTTATGCCGAACAGCAAAAAACCGTTGTCAAGCATTTGAAAGAGCTGGCAGCCTATGCCGAAAGCAAAGGCTTAAAAATTGCGCTCGAACCCCTCAACCGCTTCGAAACCGACTTTATCAACACCGTTGATCAGGCAATCGAGTTAGCCGATCTGGTAGGCAGCAACGCCGTGCGGTTGCACCTGGATACCTTTCACATGAATATTGAAGAGAAGTTCCAGGCCGACGCAATTCGGAAAGCTGGCTCCCGGCTGGAACTGTTGCACAGCTGCGGCTGCGATCGGGGCATTCCGGGTAACGACCACATCGACTGGAATTCGATCCGGCAGGCACTGAAAGACATCGACTTCAAAGGGCAGCTTGTGATCGAATCCTTTACGCCCGAAGTGAAAGCCATCGCCAAAGCCGCAGCCATCTGGCGCGACATCGAGGCCTCCGGCGAAGATATCGCCGTAAAAGGACTGGCGTTCCTAAAAACGGTATAGATTTTAGAACAGGGAGGGTAGACAAGAGAAAACACGGGTAATTCAACCGTACCTTTTTATTCTGTTGTCTATCCTTTTTATTATTCCTCCGGCACCCGGACGTTGACCTGACTGGGCGTACTCTCGTTGTGAAGACGGTCAAAGGAAGTAACAACGTAAACATAGCGGCTATCCGGTTCGGCTGTTCGGTCAATGAAACGGGTCGTGTGTTCGCCAATACAGATCGCAACAATGCGGGTTGGATCTTCCATATTGACTTTTTCCTTGCGGTCGAAGCGGTAAATGACGTAGTAATGAGCGCGGTCGCCGTCGGACGCGGGCTCTGGTTCGAGCCAGAACAATTCAACGCCTTCCGCCGTCGGATTTGCTTTCAGATCTTTGGGAGAAAGCGGTGGTTCAGGATCTTTCCAGGGCATGGACGGAATAAGGGCCGGATACCGGTAAAAGTTTGTTAACAAGGTATCCCGAACGCCGTTCAGATTGTCGGTCAATGACTTGGAACTGAAAAAAATACTGCCATGAATCTGGTTAAACTGGCGGTTGTAATTCAATTGTGTACTCATCTCATTCGGATCATTCCAGGCCCGATCGCGGGGCGTCGAACGGTTGATCCGAAAAGCTCCCTGACCAATATACAGGTGACGGTTGAAGCCATTTTTCACCCACCAGTCTGTCAGTAATCGGTACGGAACCTTCTGAAAATCCGTACTGAAGTAAATCTGAGGGGCAATGTAGTCGATCCATCCTTCCCGAATCCACTTCCGCGTATCGGCGTACAAATCAAAATACGAGGTCAGTCCGCCCGTAGTTTCCGATCCTTCCGGATCCTGGCTACGGTTTTTCCAGACGCCAAACGGGCTTACCCCAAACTTCACGTGCGGTTTTATAGCCTGAATCGAATCCCGCAACTGGTGGATTAACTGGTTGATGTTTTCCCGACGCCAGTTGTCACGACTCATCCCGTTGGAATAGGCCTTGAACGTTTCCTCGTCCCGAATGACCTGACCAGCAATCCCGTATGGATAAAAATAATCGTCGAAGTGAATACCGTCTACGTCGTAGTTCCGCACAATATTGGTTACGATGCCGGTCACATAATTCCGAACCTCGGGCAGACCCAGGTTAAACAACTTCCGCCCGCCATACTGTAGCATCCATTCCGGCTTGCGGTTGCTAATATGATCGGGGGTTACAACCGACAGCTTACTAAACGTGGCCCGGTCGAGGTTGAACCAGGCGTGAAATTCCATCCCCCGGTCGTGGGTTTCGCGCAGCATGAACTCCAACGGATCATAAAACGGGACGGGCGCTCGCCCTTGCTGACCCGTTAACCAAACCGACCACGGCTCCGAACCTTTGGCATAAAAAGCATCTGCGGCCGCCCGAATCTGAACAACGACGGCGTTGATTCCCGCCCGCTGATGCTGATCCAGAATTTTGATAAATTCGGCCCGTTGGCTATCGGCCGGCATACCCCGCTTTCGTGGCCAATCGATGTTATCGACAGTTGCAATCCAAACCGCCCGAAACTCCCGTTTGGGCGGATGCTGCGCTTGCACTTCACTCGAATTCCAAAGAAGGCCGATAAAAAGGATAAGAATAGTCCGGTACGTACAGCGCATGCGCAAGAATTAATCGACAAAACAGAATGGTCAAAGATACGGAAGAAGCCCGTCCTCTTTCAAACTTTTCCCGAAACGGATTTATTGCACAACCCGCACACACCTACTATGTATCCGCAAACAAGTTTTTGTACTTTATAAAGACAAACGATCTTTTGTCGGCCTTTTTTCGTATAAATTCTTGACCTGCTTGCCGAATATTATTTGGAAAAAAATTAGGAACGGGTTATTTCGATGGTAAACAGTATTTGGTATAACTATTGTTTACAGTAATTTTGGGCAGAAAATCGGGTCGCAAAACCAATCATTATTTTACATTTTAGTAAAAAATCCATATTTTTTTATAAAAATACAAGGATTGTGTTTAGTTTTGTACGATCTCATATTGGTTGGATAAAGTTTTAAGTTCACTACTATCATGTCAGGAATCAAGCTCGATCAGATTGATCGGAAAGTATTAGAAATTTTACAGACAAACGCAAAAATCACGAACGCTCAACTTTCAAAAGAAATAGGCCTGTCACCTGCTCCGACGCTCGAGCGTGTAAAAAAATTAGAAACCTCAGGAATCATTCAAAGCTATCACGCTCAGTTAAATCGTGATCGTGTTGGGCTGGGGGTTACTACGTTCGTGCAGGTGTCGCTGGTTGGCCATAAAAAGCAGGTAACCGAATCGTTTGTCAACGCGGTTAAGAATATTCCGGAGATTATCGAATGTCACCACATCACGGGTTCGGGCGACTTTCTGCTCAAGGTGATCGCCAAGGATATCTCCTCTTACCAGGTGTTGATGCTGGAAAAAATCAACGAGATTGAAGAAGTAGCCAGCACGCAGACTATGGTCATTCTGTCGACCTTCAAAGAAAGTAAAGTTCTTCCAATACCCTGAGTCAAATATTAATAGTTAAGAATTAAGAGTTTCAAAATGCGCTGCTCAAGCTAGAAAGCATTAGCCAACTCTTAATTCTTAACTCGTAGCTTTTACCCCCTTCTCCCCTTCCGGCGTTCTTCTCTCCGCAATTTTTTCAGATTATCCAAGCCACCCTTGGCTTCTTTGTACTGACTGGATTTACGGTCGGCTTTATCAATCACTTCTTTATAATACGTCTGCGCCTGATCGTAATCTTTTTCGCTCGCAGCAATTTTACCCAGGCTCAGCACCGATGCCCAATAGTAAGCCGCATCGTATGAATTGGTCTGTTTGGCAAAATCAATGGTTTTCTGGTAATACTGTTTTGCTTTTGTCAGATCGCGAAAATAGTGGTGGTTATTGTACGCCAGAATATAAGCTGCCGTCCGCCCTCCAACACCTTCATAACCATCCATTCCGCGCTCAATTTTACTTAAAATGCTGTTAGCAGCCGAGGTTGCTTCATTATTATAGCCGCGCACAAAAGCCGTTCGGGCATAATACCGTTCAAAGTACGGGTTGTCCGGAAATTGCTGCCACATGTATTTTGCCAGATCGTACGCCTTGTCGTACTGGTTCTCCATGCTGTAGATTTGCAGCAGGAAATACCGCGCTTCCGTTCGCGTATAAAAAGCGTTGTTGGCCGTAGCCTCCAGCTGCCGAATTCCTTCCGCCTTATTACCTTTTGGAAAGAACATCAAAATCGGTTTCAAAGCCGGATAATTTTTGGGAATCCACTGGGCGTAATAATTGTATAAACCGTCGCCAAACAGCAGTTCGGGCGTCAAATCGCCATTGCCTTTGCATTTATCAAAATACTTCAGGGCATTTTTACCGGCCCAGGTTGCTTTGGCCCATTTCTTCCGTTCTGAATATAGGCGGCCTTTGAAACCGTAGGCTGCCGCCAGGAAAAACGATGGTTCGACTTTGTTCTCCTTGCTATCGTACAATTTTTCGGCTCGCTGGATGGTCATATCCAGGTACGACTCGCACTTGTCATCGAAATCCGTATTTTCGGTGTTCGGCACAATTTTCCACCACTCAGCCAGAGCCATCAAAAAATACGGCATCGGATGATCCGGATACCGCTGCTGGAGCCAGCGAAACTCTTTATCGGCTTCGTAAAATTTGTAATTATACAAGTTATTGATAGCCTCCGCCGACTCAATCTGAACGCCGGGGTGCTTCAGGAGCATGTCGTATTTTTTGTCGAATTCAGCCAGCGAATAGACCTGAGCACGCGCCGAAAAGGTCACCAACAGACTGATCAGAACAAGGATGTTTTTTTTCATTTTTACAGGACACAAGTATCGTCTTGTATCAACGAAGTTTTTGAATTTCCAGTTTACCCAACCAAAAGTTTTTACGAACCCACCGGATACCGTACCTTTGGAATTGTGCTCAACTGGCCCCTTATGCTGACTATCAAAGACAAAACGTTCGTTCCGTTCATCGATCAAAACAAGCTGAAAAACCGGATTGTTCAGTTGGCCAATCAGATCAATCAGGACTACCGGGACAAAGAACCGATGCTGGTGGTAGTGCTCAACGGGGCCTTCATTTTTGCGGCCGAATTGATGACGCACCTGACAATACCGTGCCGGGTAACTTTTCTGCGGGTCAGTTCGTACCAACAAACGGCCTCGACGGGCGTTGTACGGGAATTGCTCGGGCTTAGTGAATCTTTAGCTGGGCAGGACGTCATTCTGATTGAAGATATTGTTGACACGGGACTCACCATTCAGGATGTAACCCGGCAACTGAACGAACAGGAGCCCGCTTCGCTGGCAATCGCAACGATGCTCTTCAAACCCGAAGCATTGCAAGTCAATGTAACCATTCAATACGTCGGTTTTGAAATTGAAAACCGGTTTGTTGTGGGTTACGGTCTGGATTACGACGGTTTTGGCCGTAACACCCGGGAAATCTACGTACTGGCTTAACGATCCACTTCGCCCATTACGACATCAATGGAACCGATGATCGCTACCAGGTCGGCAATCATGGCCCCTTTCGATATTTCACTGATCACCGACAGGTTATGGTACGAGCAGGAGCGCGCCCGGCAACGGAACGGAATGTCCGACCGGCCGTCGGCCCGGAAAAAGAAGCCCAGTTCACCCTTCGGAATTTCGCCCCGAATGTAAAATTCCTGCGCTTTCGGACGAATTTTCTTCGGTACAATAGCCTGCGGATCGAAATCCCGGGTACGCTTCAGATCGCCGGTGAGCTGCGTGAGGCATTGTTCCGCAATTTTCACGGATTCCCAGCACTCCAGCACCCGCACGTAATTCCGGTCCCAGCAATCGCCCAGTGTCCCTACAGTTCCCTCGCCAATCGGAATGTCAAAATCCAGTTCGGGGTAGACGGAATAGGCATCTACCCGGCGCAAATCGTACCGCAAGCCCGACGCCCGCAAGACGGGTCCAGAGCAGCCGTAATTAATAGCCACCGGCAGCGGCAAAACGCCCACATTGGCCGTCCGTTTCACAAAAATCGTGTTATCAACAACCAACTGCTGTAATTCTACCAACTTCGGTTTCAGATACTTCAGAAACTCTCCGCACCGTTCTTCAAAACCCACCGGCAGGTCGTAATACAAACCGCCGATCCAGATGTAATTGTACAGCATCCGCGCCCCGCTGATCCATTCCAGCAACCGCTGCAAGTGCTCGCGGTCGCGCATCATCCACAAAAACGGAGTGTAAGCGCCAATATCAAGGGCATAAGTTCCAATGGCTACGAAGTGCGATGCCAGCCGATTGAGCTCGGCTACCAACACCCGAATGTATTCAATCCGCCGACCATCGGGCCGACTCAGCAACTCCTTGTCAATACCCAGCATTCGCTCTACGCCCATGCAGAAGACGTGTTCGCTGTTCATGGCAGCCATATAATCCAGCCGATCGACGAATGGTAACGTCTGGTTGTAGGGCAACGATTCGGCATGTTTCTCAAAGCAACGGTGCAGATACCCCAGATGCGGCACCACATCAACGATGATTTCACCGTCGGTGACAATTTCCATGCGGAGAACGCCGTGGGTAGACGGGTGCTGCGGCCCCATGTTCAGAATCATTTCCCCCGGCCCGAGCGCTTCGGGCGTGTACTTGCTCGGTTCGGAAGTCTGAAACAACCCGGGCTGGTATTCGTATTGAATGGTTTGTGTGGTCATTGCAAATCAAAGGTCGGTAGTGGACACGCAAAAATCAAAACAGGCATACGGTTTTCGGAGTATAGTTTACGGTTTTTGGTTACCATATACCGTAAATAACATAGCGTCAGAACGAATACATCGGTCCCGGTAGAGAGGTAGACCGAATACTACAACGGGAAAACCGCCAACCATAAACCGTTTTTCACAATTATTTCCTGTACAACCGTTGTGGTTCTTAAGACTTTATCTTACCTTTGCGTTCCTGTTTGAGAAAATATTTACAGCAATGGCTAAGAAAGGCAATAGAATCCAGGTGATTTTGGAGTGCACGGAGCAGAAGGATACGAACGTACCGGGAACTTCGCGCTACATCACCACCAAAAACCGTAAGAACACGCCAAGCCGGATCGAACTGAAAAAGTACAATCCGAATTTGAAGCGCGTAACTGTTCATAAAGAAATTAAATAATCGTAACTGCGGGAATGTTCCCGACGATCCAACATGGCAAAGAAAGTTGTTGCAACCCTGAAGAAGGAAGGTGGCGGTAAGAACTTCGCAAAGATCATCAAAGCCGTAAAATCACCGAAAACCGGTGCTTACACCTTTAGAGAAGAAATGGTCCCACTGGAAGAAGTACAGGCTGCTCTGAAAGGCTAGTCTTTGGGTTCTACAGTAATTCAAAGTCCCTCGGTCCTCGGTGGGACTTTTTTGTTTTTATATTTGTTCGAGACAAAAGGCCGGTCCCCAAACCGCGATCTTTTATCTACCATCAAAAGTTCTAACGTCTACGCAATGGGTCTGTTTGATTTTTTCTCGAAGGAAAAAAAAGAATCACTCGACAAAGGACTGGAAAAGTCCAAAGAAAGCTTTTTCTCAAAACTGAACCGCGCCGTCGTCGGCAAATCGACCGTCGATGAAGAGGTACTGGACGAGTTGGAAGAAGTCCTGATCACGTCCGACGTGGGCGTTGGAACAACCGTTAAAATCATCCGGCGCATCGAAGAGCGTGTTGCGCGGGACAAATATGTCAACACCAGCGAACTGGACCGGATTTTACGGGAGGAAATTGCCGCGCTGCTGGCCGAAAACAAATCCGTCGATGTGGATGATGACTTTGCCCTGCCTGCCGGTAAAAAACCGTACGTAATTATGGTGGTGGGCGTCAATGGCGTGGGTAAAACCACAACTATTGGCAAGTTAGCCGCTCAATTCCATAAACGCGGTTATCAGGTTGTACTAGGTGCGGGCGACACCTTCCGGGCCGCTGCTGTGACGCAACTGAAACTTTGGGGCCAGCGCGTTGGCGTGCCAGTTATTGAGCATGGCATGAATACCGATCCGTCGGCGGTGGCTTTCGATGCGGTCAAAAAAGCCGTAGACATGAACGCCGACGTGGTGATTATTGACACGGCGGGCCGGCTGCACACCAAAGTGAACCTGATGAACGAGCTATCGAAAATCAAGCGGGTGGTGCAGAAATTTCTACCCGAAGCGCCCCACGAAGTGCTGCTTGTCCTCGACGGATCGACGGGCCAGAACGCCTTTATCCAAGCTACGGAATTTACAAAAGCCACGGACGTGACCGCCCTGGCGATTACCAAACTCGATGGCACGGCCAAAGGTGGCGTGGTGATCGGCATTTCGGATCAATTCAAGATTCCGGTCAAATACATCGGAGTGGGCGAAAAAATTGAAGATTTGCAGACATTCAGCAAGATGGAGTTTGTTGATTCGTTTTTTAAGAAAGTATGATCGCTTCTTGATCAAATCGAACTTATGCAAATCAGGCAACGGATTTTTTTTCTGGCTACAGGGCTGCTGGCAACGGTATTGTGGACTGTGGCTTGCAAATCCAGCCAGGGCCAGGCGCAGGGCATCTGCGGCACAGTTATCTTTAAATCCGGGAATCACATGCCCGGGCCGGACCGGCCTCAGCCCAAAGGCCAGCCTGTCGTGCGTGATGTGCTGATTTATGAGCTGACCAAAACGGATCAGGCCGAATCCACCGAGGACGGTTTTTACAGCAAAGTCAATACGCAGCTGGTCAAAAAGGTCAAGTCCGACAAAGAAGGCAAATTCTGCGTGAACCTGCGTCCGGGCACCTATTCGGTATTCGTTCAGGAAGAAAAGGGCCTCTACGCTAATCTATTCGACGGTGATAACAACATTTTCCCGGTGAAAGTCGAGAAAAACCGCCAATCCACGATCACTTTCGAAATTACGTACCAGGCGGTATATTGACCGTCTATGGATGCCTTTGGGCGGGTTCACTTACCAAATGATTGGCTATACGAGGGCTACCGGTATTCAATCGTTCACCTGAAAGACGGCCATCGGGTTTGCCTGAATCATAACAAGAGCTATCTGGATTTCGCCCTCGACGATTATTTTAAAACCGTTCCGATCCAACGCATTCCGCATAAAATTCCGTGGATTTTGCCCGTATAACTTTCTCCTGAATTGTACTTTTCCGAACTTTGTAAAAATTAGCGATGTTGTGTCAGGACGGTCGGCACACGGTTGCCTAGCATTTTACTATTTTGAAAACAAAAGGATTACGCTCGAATAAAATTAATATCGTTACACTGGGTTGTTCTAAAAACCTGGTGGACTCTGAAGTACTTTTTACACAACTAAAGGGAAATGGTTACAATGTTTCGCACGAGTCGAAGAAAGACGACGCGAATATTGTGGTTATTAATACCTGCGGTTTTATCGATAACGCCAAGGAGGAATCCATCAACACCATTCTGCGGTACGTTGACGCCAAGGACGCGGGTGTGGTTGACAAAGTATACGTAACAGGCTGTTTGTCGCACCGTTACAAAGATGAGCTGGAAGTCGAAATTCCAACCGTCGATGCCTGGTTTGGAACCAATGAATTGCCGCGTCTGCTCAAAACGCTGAAAGCTGACTACAAACACGAACTCGTAGGCGAACGTCTTTTGACCACCCCGGCTCACTTTGCGTACCTGAAAATTGCCGAAGGTTGCGACCGCCCCTGCTCGTTCTGCGCCATCCCGCTCATGCGCGGTCACCACGTTTCGCGCCCCGCCGATGAACTGGTCAAAGAAGCCCAGTCGCTGGCCCGGCGCGGCACCAAAGAACTGATTCTGATTGCTCAGGATTTGACCTATTACGGGTTGGACCTTTACAAAAAACGGACCCTGGCTGACCTACTCAACCGACTTGCCGACGTCGAAGGCATCGACTGGATTCGTTTGCAATACGCTTATCCATCCGGCTTTCCGATGGATGTGCTCGACGTGATGCGCGACCGGTCCAACGTCTGCAATTACCTGGACATGCCGCTGCAAACCGGCTCCACTGAACTGCTGAAAATCATGCGCCGGGGTATCACGCGGGAAAAAACCGAAGCCCTGATTCACAGCATCCGTGATAAAGTACCGAATATTGCCCTCCGCACCACACTTATTGTGGGTCATCCCGGCGAAACCGAAGCGATGTTTGACGAGACTTACGAGTTTGTAGAACGTATGCGGTTTGACCGTTTGGGCGCCTTCACCTATTCGCACGAAGACAATACACACTCGTATACCCTTCCCGACGACATTCCGGCCGATACTAAGCAGGAACGTGTCGACGCCATCATGGAATTGCAGCAGGGTATTTCGTCGGAGCTCAATCAGCAAAAGCTTGGCAACACTTACAAAGTGCTGTTCGACCGGAAAGAGGGCGGTTTTTTCATTGGCCGCACGGAATTCGATTCTCCGGAAGTAGATAACGAAGTACTGGTTCCAGCGGGTCAGTATGTGCGTCAGGGTGATTTTGCGAACGTGCGGATCACGGAAGCCCACGAGTTCGATCTATACGGAGAAGTAGTTTCGCCAGAAAATAGCTAACTACCTCGCTACCAAGACCACTTTTCGCTATATTTGGTGCTAAACCACCGGCGGTATGGCTCTTCTTTACCGGTTTATTGCTTTGCTAGGTCTCCTATTCCCGGTAGTTTCCCGGGCAGAGCAACCGGTTATCACCATGCCGTCCGGCAATGATGCCCTGGTTCTTGATCACGGTTTGTGGTATATTCAGGATACGACCCACCGGCTCACCATTGATGAGGTTCTGAAACCAACGATAGCGGCCCAATTCCAGCCCAGTTTCTCGCCCGTTCCAAATTTCGGGTACACCAGCGGCAACCAGCACGCTTATCCCGTCTGGCTACGCTTCCGGCTTCGGAACCCGTCAGAAGTGGTGCAAGCCCTGTTTTGCCAAATTGATTTCTGGGCGTTTGACGAGCTACAACTCTTTATTACCGACGGTGAACAGGTCCTTGAGGTATCGCCCGTTTATGGCTGGAAAACACCCGTCGCACAGAAGACGGTTTACCACCGAAATTTCTGGTTCCCGTTCAGCCTACCGGCCCAAAAAGAGGTTGTCTGCTATATTAAGGCGTTCAAAAGCCGGGGTGTTCAGGTCCTTCCAATTTGCATTCGTCCGCAACATACCCTTGCTACGTTCATTCTGAAAGATTATGCTTTCTGGGGCGGTATTTTTGCCATTTTTGCTTTTGTTATTGTCATTAGCTTTTTCTTTTACCTGACCACGCTCGATCGGATTTATGGCAAATACATCCTGTGCGTAGTAAGCCTGGCGGGCTACTTTTTTATCAACGACGGTTTTTTGTATCAATTCTTTTTCGGGAGTCAGTTTTGGATGCCCAACCGGAATATTTACTTTGTATTTCCGCTACTGCTCTTTTTCTTTCAACTACTGTTTGTCCGCTCGTTTTTATCCCTCCAAAACACCCCCAGCCGCCTGTGGCACCGGATTGCAACCGTGGCTTTGGCGGGCGGCCTTTTCTGTCTGATTTCCCTGCTGGCCGAATGGGTGCTTTACGTTCCGCCCGCAGTTGAACTGGTATTGATGCGGTTATTCATCATTTTTTACTGGCTACCCATGCCCTTGATCTGGGCTTTCATTGTGGTCAACTTGATTCGGCGCTATCGCGTTCAGGAAGCCTGGTTGTATCTGGTGGCAGTCACCCCGTTTTATACACTCAACTTTCTCGTTATTCTCTGCAATTTCAGGCTTTTACCGACTTATACCTTTCTGGAAAGCTACGAAAATTATGCGTTGGCGGCTTTGTTTGAAGTTATGGTGCTGACGTTTGGTTTGGCGTATCGCTACAAACTCATCCGCGACCATAACGAGCAACTCAGCGACGAACGCACTCAACAGCAACGACTGGCTTACGAAGCCCACGTTCAGGCATTGCAGCTCAAAAATGATTCGTTACAGGAAAAGGAACGGATCGCCCGCGACCTTCACGATAACGTTGGAGCGCAACTGTCGTTTATTGTCACCAGCCTGCAACAAATCGGCCGCCAGACCGAGAAACAACCCATTCCAAATACCTTTCAATTGACCTTGCAGCTCCGTTCCATCGTCGATTATACCCGCGAAGCCATCAAAATGCTTCGGGATACGATCTGGGCTATCCATCAGGAAAGCTTTACGCTGGAAGAGTTTGAGGAACGGATCAACCATTACGTTAGCCGGTATTTCCAGCAGATGGAAGCTCCTCAGGTCCTGATTCAAACGGAGGGCCATCTGACCCAACCGTTGACCTCCGTGCAGGCGCTGAATATGTTCCGGATTATGCAGGAAGCCCTGCACAACGTAGTCAAACACGCGCAGGCTACGAAAGTAACGGTTTTGCTTCGGGCCAAAGATGACGGTTCGTTCCGGTTGAGTGTTAGTGACAATGGCAACGGTTTTGTCTGGAATGACGGCGAGTCGTTTGATAACCATTACGGTTTACAGAATATGAAGAAACGGGCCGAAGAACTCGGCGGACAGTTCCGGATTTACGCTGACCACGGAACGGTTGTTGAAGTAGCCGTCTGACGGACGCTACTCCATCCAGACGGTTTTAACGTTCAGAAATTCCTTCATACCGACTTCCGCAAGCTCGCGCCCAAAACCGGATAGTTTGACACCCCCAAACGGTACCCGCGGGTCAGAACGCATCAGGGAATTGACAAACACCGAACCCGCCTGAATCTGGCGCGCCAGCCGGTCGGCCCGGTCGAGATCCCGCGTCCAGAGCGCAGCCCCCAAACCGTACTGGGATTGATTCGCCAGCTTCACGGCGTCCTGTTCATCTTTTGCTTCAATGATAACCGCCAGCGGGCCAAAGGTTTCTTCATCGAACGCCGTTATGCCTGGTTTCACTTTATCCAGCAAAATCGGGGGAACGTTGCAACCGTCGCGTTTCCCACTTTGCAGAACCCGGGCACCCTCACGAACGCTTTGGGCGCACTGCTGCTCAATGGCTTCGGCCAGATCAAGCCGCGCAACCGGCCCCATCGTAGTTTTTTCATCCGTCGGATCTCCTTGCTGGATCTCCCGAATGTGCTGCAACACCCGATCTGTAAACTCCTTTTTGACCGACTTTTCGACAATAAACCGTTTAGCCGCGATGCAACTCTGCCCCGCATTCTGCATACGGGACTGAACAGCCACCTCAGCTGCTTTTTCCAGATTTGCATCCGCCAGCACCACCAGCGCATCGCTTCCACCCAGTTCGAGCACCGATTTTTTGATCTGACTTCCGGCAATGGCAGCAACCGACGCACCGGCTTTTTCACTTCCCGTTAGCGTAACGGCTTTAACACGCGGGTCTTTCAATACGGTTTCAACGGTTTTGGATTCGATCAGCAGCGATTGAAAAACGCCAGTTGGCAAGTTGCTGGCCCGAAAAATTTCTTCAATAGCCAGCGAGCACCCACTAACATTGGCGGCATGTTTCAATAGCCCCACATTACCAGCCAGCAGCGACGGGATGGCAAAGCGAAATACCTGCCAGAACGGAAAATTCCACGGCATTACGGCCAGCACCGCGCCTAGCGGCTGGTAAGCAACAAAACTCTTCTTGGCCTCCGTCGAAACCTTCAGATCAGCCAGAAATGCCGGAGCGTTTTCGAGGTAATAATCGCAGCCGGTAGCACACTTTTCTACTTCGGCGCTGGCTTCCTTCAGCGTTTTACCCATTTCGGCCGTCATCAACTCCGCATAATGCTTTTTTTCGGCCCGTAAATGATTGGCTACATTTTGAATATACGTGCTTCGCTCCTCCAGCGATATCGCCGACCAATCCTGAAAAGCGCGGTCGGCTTGTTGCAACTTTTTAGCAAGTGCGTGCTGGCTTAGAGCAGGATACGACTGGACTTTCTTCTGCGTATAGGGATTAATGGATGTGAATTTCATACGGTTCCGGTTTATTTACTACTAACAAAAAAACGCCCCAGCCGATTAAGCAGTCTGGAGCGTTTTTAACAAAAGGCCGTTTACACGCAGGTTGAGCCGGGGAACGGAAGGTAATCGGTTTCTTTGTCAAGCTCCTGCACCAGCAAGGTCATTGTATCAATCATTGCCTCAACCCGCTCGTGGCCCGCAATGGCATCAAACTTTTCGCGTACTTCCTGCATACAAACCAAAAGCGCCACCAGAAGCTGTTTGCCGCGTTCATTCAGGAAAATGCGGCTGGAACGAGAATCTTGTTCATTTTTAACGGTATAAATATAACCGTCGTCTTCCAGCAGTTTGACCACCTTGCTCATCGCCTGCTTGGTGACCCCCGCCCGGCGGGCCAGTTCGTTGTTCGTAATACCGCCTTCTTCCAGATTAGCCAGAAAAGCTAAGTAACTCGCTTTGAAATCCGGGAAGCCCAATTCGGGTAACCGCTGCTCAATGTACCGCCCTACGTACCGCTTTACTTTGGACAGAATTCGGCCCAGGGCTCGATCCCGTATTTTATAGAAAGACTGAAAGCTGAACGCTTCTTCAGTTAGTAATTCATTGGTATTCATAACAATTGGTGTTGTTCTTTACCAGCTCAACAAGTTATAATTTTTTCACAAATTAATAATAATGCCTTGTTCAAACCGAAACGACTGTGCTTTGGCAGCTTATTAAAATTCTGTTAAAGTGAACGAACATTTAGTAAACCAGGTTGACGATTTGAGTTTCAAAATATAATTTTGCACAAAAATAGTCAACTTAGTTTACTAAAAAAACGCTTTAAGAAAATGGCCTCTGAACAGCCCACACCCGTAAAAAAATACCTTCCGCGTCTGCTCATCCTGGTTGTGGTGGGTGCGGCTGCTTTTTACGGTTTTCAGTCATATCGTTACAACCAGCATTACGAAACGACCGACAACGCGCAGATTGAAGGAAATACCGCACCGGTTTTGGCGCGGGTTGCTGGCTACGTGCAACAAGTTGGCATTGAGGACTATGCCACTGTCAAACGCGGAGAAAGCCTGATTAGCATTGACCCGCAGGAATATGAAGTAGCGTTGCAACAGGCGGAAGCGGATTATCAACAAACACTGGCCGATGTCCAAACGGCCAAAGCAGATTTGCAGAATGCACAGGCTAATTTGACCAACGTTCGGCAGAACCTGAAAGTAGCCCAATCAAACGCTGATGTACAGGCATCACGGGTTTCAAAAGCAAATAACGACCTTAAACGCGATGAAAATCTTTACAAAGGCCAGTCACTAACCCAGAAACAGCTGGACGATTCGCGGAATAACTCCGAAGTGCAGGCGCGTCAGTATGACGCAAACGTGCAACAGATCGGTTTAGCCAGAACTTCGGAAAACGTAGCTAAAGCTGCCATTGCTAAAGCCCAGGCTAACATTCAGAAAGCGGAAGCCCTGCTGAAAGTGAAACAGGCCGCAATCGACAATGCAAAGCTCCGGCTGGGATACGCTAAGATCACCGCCCCGATTACGGGCAAAATCGGGAAGAAAAACGTGGTTGTTGGCCAATACGTGCAGCCCGGCCAGACGCTATTCACCATCGTGAACGATTCAACATTCTGGGTGGTGGCCAACTTCAAGGAAACGCAGTTGGAGCACATGCGCGTGGGGCAGCCGGTGGACGTAAAAATCGATGCCTACCCCGATCTTGAAGTCAAAGGGAAAGTGGTATCGCTTTCGGAAGCAACCGGCGCCAAATTTGCCCTCCTGCCACCAGACAACGCATCAGGCAACTTCGTTAAAGTCACGCAGCGCGTTCCGGTTAAGATTGAAATCGACAATCCGGCAAAATACAAAGGGCTGTTGCGGGCCGGTTTGAGCACAGACATCGCCGTTAAAGTACAGTAAATATGGCAGCACCAACGGGATTCAGACGGTGGATTGTCGTCATCACGACGGTATCAGCGGCCATTCTGGAACTGATCGACACCTCGATCGTTAACGTCGGCCTGACGCAAATGGCGGGTAATCTGGGCGTGACGATCGAAGATATTTCGTGGGTCGTTACGGCGTATGCCATTGCCAACGTGATCATCATTCCGATGACTGGTTTTCTGCAAAATTATTTTGGCCGGAAAAACTATTACATCGGTTCCATCATCCTCTTTACCATCGCGTCTTATTTGTGCGGCATTGCCGACGATTTGTGGACGCTGACGGCTTTCCGGTTTTTGCAGGGTATCGGTGGGGGCGCTTTGCTCTCCACTTCGCAAGGAATCATGTACGATGCGTTTCCCCAAAGTCAGCGGCCGATTGCTTCTGCGGTTTTCGGGATGGGCATTGTCATGGGACCAACGCTCGGCCCGACGCTGGGTGGTTATATCATCGATAATTACCACTGGAGCTGGATGTTTTTCATCAACATTCCCATCGGTATTCTGGCGATTTTTCTGTGTTCAGCCTTCATTGAAAAACAGCCTTACGAGTTCAATATCGACCGTAGTAAGATTAAAATCGACCAGATTGGCATTCTGCTGCTGGCAGTCGGCATCGGCAGCTTGCAGTATGTGCTGGAACGGGGCGAAGCCGACGACTGGTTCGACGACCACACCATTCTGTACTTGACAATCGCAGCCGCCATTTCCATACCACTTTTCCTGTGGTGGGAATTGAAAACCGACAGCCCGGTTATGGATTTGCGGGTGGTGAGAAATCAGAACCTGGCCATTGGGTCCATTCTGGTATTTATCATCGGCTACGGTCTGTTCACCTCCATTCTGTTATTCCCGCTGTTTGCCCAGCGAATTGTAGGGTATACAGCTACCAAAACCGGCAATATCCTGATTCCGGGCGGAGCGATTTCCCTGTTGATGTTTCCTATTGTCGGGCGGTCGCTGGCCAAGGGGGTTTCACCGCGACTTTTCGCGGTTCTCGGCTATCTGTCATTCATTCTGTTCTGTTTCATGATGTCGAACCTGAACGCCGAAGCGGGCGAAAGCGATTTTACGTGGGCGCTGCTGGTGCGCGGAGCAGGCATGGCCATGATCAACGCACCGCTGATCAACCAGTCCATCTCGACGTTGAAACCGCAGGAATTACCGACCGGAATTGCCTTCACAAACATGGTTCGGCAACTGGGTGGAGCCTTCGGAGTTGCCATCACAAATACGTACATCGCCCAGCGTACTGCCGTTCATCGCAGTGATCTGGTATCGAATCTGCAAGCGGGTGATCCGCTAACCAGCGACCGGCTAAATACCCTGGCGCAGGGATTGGCAGCCCGGGGTATCAACGCCATCGACGCCGTTACGGGCGCTTACCGCAACCTGGATGCCATCATTACCAAACAGGCGCTGATGATTTCGTACCTGGATACGTTCCGGCTGGCGGGTCTTTTTTTCGTGGTGACATTACCCTTGCTGTTTTTCATGAAAAACAAGAAAATGGATCCGGCAGCAGCCAAAGCCGCAGCGGATGCAGCCCATTAATCCCCGAAAAACCGTTCCGATCTCCGGATATAGTTGATCCACAACTTCTTCAAAAAACACACAATGAAACCGTTCTTATTCATCAGTATTGTTCTGACCACCACGGTTGCCAGGGCGCAATCCATCCCCGACGACCTGCGAGGATTGATCAACCAGGCCAATACCAATTTCCCTCGGTTGAAAGAGCAGCAACAGCAGCTTCGGGCGGGCGAAGTGCAGGTAGATATTGCCCGGTCGGCTTACCAGCCGAATATTACGGGTAATGGCACCTACCAGTACGTCACCCCCGTTGCCAAAGCCACCTTGCCCGTCAATGGCAACGAAACCACTATTCAGTTTCAGCCCAACCACAATATCAACGCCAATATTGGCCTAGGACAGACGCTGTACGACTTCGGGCGAACCGACGCCAGCATTCGGCAAGCCGCCGACAACGTTCAGATCCTGAAACGAGCTCTTGAGCTGACACAGCAGAACCTAGGCTATCAGGTTGCAGCGGCTTATTACGGTATCGGTTTTTTGCAGAAAAGCCTCATTGTACAGGATTCGGTGATTAGCGTGGCGCAGCGGAATATTCAAATTTTTGCCAACCGGCTGCAAAATGGAGAAGCTTTGCAGTATGATTTGCTGACGCAACAGGTGCGCCTGAAAACCGCCCAAAATCGAAAAATTGACCTGCAAAACAATCTGGAGCGACAACGGGCGTTATTGACGTACCTGACCGGTAATCCAAACCCGGCCATCAGCCCGGCTGCCGCTCAATTTGGAGCAACAGGACAGCCATTCACACTGGAAGGTAGCCTGCAAACGGCTCAATCCACTAACAAAGAAATACAACTAGCACAGGACCGGGTTCGGGCGGCTCAGACCGATATACTGGCTTCCAGCCGGAGCGGTCGGCCCAATCTAAGTTTTAGTGGTTCGGCCGGATACCGCAACGGGTATTTACCGGACATTGGCACCCTGAAATTTAACATAGCCGCCGGCGTGAACCTAACCGTTCCGATTTATTCCGGCAAACGGTATAGCCTGCAAAACCAGGCGGCCCGTCTGAATCTGGATGCCAGCCGGTATGCCGTGGAAAATGCCAACGCGCAGTTGCAGCAGAATCTGGAGCAGTTGAATGCCGATATTCGGAGCAATCAACTGCGCTTGCAAAACCTCGAAACGCAGGTCCTCCAGGCCCGGAAAGCGCTGGAAATCGCTCAGGTTCGGCTCCAGTCCGGTGTCATTACGCCCGTTGAATTGCAAAGCGCCGAAACCGGAGTCGAAGAAGCGGAACTGGCCCGATTGAATTACCAATATCAGCTAGTTCTGAACCAATTGGAGTACAAACGACTCGTGGGCGAGAATTTGTTGTAAATGGTAACGAAAAGTTCATAAACGGGCAAACTAAAAAAGAAAACCGGCGGTTCTCTAAGCACAGCCACTTTACACAGATCACACAAGCAGACGTCACACCTGCACCATTTAGCAACCTGAAAACAGCTACGACTATGAAAGACCGCGTAACCAACATCCTCAAAAACTTTGGCGTCAAAGAATCAGCCATTCACCCGGACGTTCACTTTACGCGCGATCTGGGTCTGGATAGCCTGGATACGGTTGACTTGATTATGCAACTGGAACAGGAATTTGGGGTTCGGATTCCGGATGAAGACTACTCTAAATTGACGACTTTTCAGGGAGTTGTCGATTACCTGCAAACCGAACAGCATGTTGCGTATCAGGATTAAATCGCAAAAATGATCATGACCGAGCCGGAATGAATTCATTCCGGCTTTTTTTGGCTTTTGACTTTGCTTATTTTAGCAGCCCCATCAGCAAACAGGTTTAGTGAATCCTAAAACCTATCCCGGCCTTCCTCTGAAGAAATTATTTTACACTACTTCTGTCCCGCTCTCCTTAGCCTTCAAAAAAGATAATTTATTTCTTACAAACTACGTGAAATGCTAGCTTCAAAGACAGTAAAGTTCACTGTTCATTTTTTACTGTTTCTATCCTTCCTGATTTGCCATTCGGCCCAAGCCCAGCTATCCGAAATGAGATCATTGCAAGCGCAGCTCCCAAAAATAACAGATAGTACCGTTTACCTGGATAAGCTAAATCTGATCGGTTTTATGATGCACATGAAAAGTGCCGACAGCTGTTTGTCATACGGTATTAAGGCCAAGTCGATGGCCGATCGGCACAATTATCCGAAAGGCAAAGCAGATGCGATTTGTAACATTGCAACGGCCCTTTTTTTGAAAGGAGCTTACAGCCAGGCACTGGATTTATACGCAAAAGCCATGCGGGAGTACGAAAGCATTCCCAACAGTATTGGCACCGTCAATATGCTCATGAATTCGGCGGTTGTTTATGACGTTTTGGGCGACTCTTCCAATTCGTTAAAATTTTCCCAACTCGCCTTAAACAAGGCAGCCGCACTTCCGCCGGATTCGACCCGGAGCATGTTGTACGCCAATTACGAGTTACTCCGACCGCAACTCAATCCAGACTCGGCGGATTATTACCTGAACAAAGCCGAGCAAATTGCCCGCCGTTTCAAGTATGATCGCGCCCTGCTTTTTGTGAAACAACTCAAAAGTGATAAGCTCCTGAAAGCCGGTAGAACCCAGGACGCCTTACAGCTCATCCAGCAATCGCTACAAATTGCCCAACGCCATCACTGGGAATATCATGAGATTGTCGGCCTGAGTTATTACGGAGCGTACTTTCTTAAATTGAAGAAAATTGACAGCGCCATCGCGTGCTACGACAGAAGTTATGCCTTAGCCGCAAAGAACGGTTTTATTACCTTCAAAATCGAAGTTTTAAAATCGCTGCTGGACTGCTACCGACTCACTAAAGATGAAAAAGAACTTGCTCGTACCAATAACCGGCTGGTACAGGCGCTGGAAGAAGAAAAAAATAACAACAAGAATTTTATTGGCGATTATATTACTTATTACAATACCCAGCAGGAAATTAATCTCATCGAAAAGGAGTCTACGGATAAACAGCGAATTATCTGGCTCCTTATTGGATTTTCTGTTCTATCAATTGGTACAATTGCGGTTATGTATTCCGGTTACAAAAAGCTACGCGAACACGCGCGCTTACAATTGGAACTCAACAAAAAAATTACGGAGCAAAATGCATTGTTGACGCAGTCTGACGAATTCAAAGCCAAACTCGTTTCCATGCTGGCTCATGACTTCCGGTCACCACTTAACTCCACGTTGAACATGGTGACTTTTATGAAAGAGGATTTCCACCTTACAAAAGAAGAAATGGATCTGCTTCATAATTCACTGCAAACAGAGGTGGAAACGATATTAAGGACTTTCGACAATATTTTGCAGTGGGTAAAAAAACAATACGCCGGTTACAGCGCTACAGCCGAGACATTGATGGCTAATTCGTTGATTGAAGAAGCGGCTTTGATTCACCATTCGCTCATGCAGTCCAAAAAAGTAACGCTTTTCAACCGGATTGATACGAATTTGTCCATAACGACTGATAAAGAGGTCATTCAGTTTGTCAACCGAAACCTGATTCACAACGCTATCAAGTTTTCGCCAGAAGGTGGTTCCATTACCATCGACGCTAGGTATGATAATGGAGAATTTACTGTCTCGGTGCGGGACGAAGGAACCGGCATGACCAAGCGACAACTTGATCAACTTTTCTCATTTGCAACTACCAAGTATAGCCAGGTCGATCAAAGCGCTGGAGTGGCCCTGACCATTTGCAAAGAGTTTATTACCAAATTGAACGGACGAATCTGGGCCGAAAGCGTTTCTGGCAGCGGAACCACTTTCTTTTATGTCTTACCTCAACCTGTCTCATCCACCGTGAACACGATGGCTCAGGTTGACCAGTAAAACAAAACCGTCATACTTCCATGCTCACCAGCGCACTGCCGCGCAATACCGGAATCACGTCGTAGAGATCGTGCTGAAGGCAGTAAATAATGTCTTTGTGAATACTCAGCCGATGCAGCCGCCGGACGTGCGATGAATTGGCCAGAAAGCCCGCCAAATCATTTTTACCCTGTACGTACATCCGCCAGGCCATCAGGCCACTGTCTTCCGGAACCATGTACTCATCTTTGAGCCGTTCAATGAGGGCGCCGGCAAACAACGTATCCTCCAGATTGACGCGCCCCTTCCAACCCGCACACAGCACCATAACGTCATAACGCTCTCCCCGTAAATACCGCACAATGGCGTCCAGATTCAGGAAAGAGCCCACCAGCACCTTTACCGCCTTCCGCGATCGGGTAATGGCGTACGTACCGTTGGTGGTTGTCATAGCAATGTTGGCACCAATGAGCCGCTCGTCCATGTAACTGAAGGGCGAATTATCCAGATCGAACCCGTCGACCATTTTAGCATTCCGCTCCGCTGCAGCCAGGTACCCCCGATTCTGCAACTGGCTGCACTCCTCAACGGTAGCCACGGGAATGATACTATTGACACCGTATGCAAAAGCCGTTACCATGCAGGAGGTAGCCCGGAATACATCGGCAACAACAACAATGGAATTTTCGAGCGAATCAGTATGAAGGTGGAGTAAATCGGGAGTCAGGCAGACGTCAATGGTTTTCATAGTTGGAAACAGAACGCAGGATCCACACGCGGCATCAGGCGTTAGAGGTAGCTGATTAGTAAAAGTTCCAGTAGTGGCCTTGTGGTTTTCAGTGGTTCACGCAGCGCATCGTTGCGCGAACCGGCTACCAAATACCGAAACGTAGTTTCTTATTTTTTCACAAACGGTACTTTCACAACCTGCGCTTTCAGCAGCCGGTCGCGCACTTTAACAAAAATTTCGGAACCCGGTTTGCTGTAGTCGGTCGGAACGTAGCCCATGCCAATGCCTTTGCCCAGTGTGGGCGACTGCGTGCCGGAAGTGACTTCACCAATGCGGTTGCCGTCGGCGTCGCACAGTTCGTAATGGCTGCGCGGAATTCCCCGGTCGATGAGTTCAAAGCCTACTAATTTGCGCTTCAACCCCTCATTTTTCTGAGCTTGCAGGCTTTCGGAATTAACAAACGGTTTGGTAAACTTGGTCACCCAACCCAGGCCGGCTTCCAGCGGAGAAACCGTATCATCAACATCATTGCCGTACAAGCAAAAGCCCATTTCCAACCGCAATGTATCACGCGCTCCTAGCCCAATGGGTTTGATTCCGTACGGTTCTCCGGCTTTCATAATTGCATTCCAGACGGCTTCGGCCTGTTCGTTGGCCACGTAAATCTCAAAACCACCCGCGCCCGTGTAACCCGTGGCAGAAACAATAACATTCGGAAAACCGGCAAAATCCGTTTTTTCAAAGGTGTAGTACGACATCGAATCCAGTTTGGCATTTGTCAGCGGTTGCAGCGCCTGAGCCGCCAGCGGTCCCTGAACAGCAAACAGACAGGTTCCATCCGAGATATTGACCATTTCCACACCGTCACCAAAATCATTCTGGCTTTCGATCCAATTCCAGTCTTTTTCGATATTCGACGCATTGACCACCAGCATGAATTCGATGGGGCTGATCTGGTAAATCAATAGGTCATCAACCACACCACCCTGATTATTAGGAAGGTAGCTATATTGAACTTTACCATCAAACAGGAGTGAAGCATCATTGGCCGATACTTTCTGAATCAGATCAATGGCTTTTTCACCCTTCAACACGAATTCTCCCATGTGCGATACATCGAAGATCCCGACAGCATTGCGGACCGTCTGGTGTTCTTCAATATCGGACGAATACCGTACGGGCATCAAAAATCCGGCAAACGGCACCATTTTTGCCCCTAGTTTTTCATGAATCGTTTCGAGGGGAACGTGTTTTAATTCCATGCAGCTGATGAATTGAAAATACAATCGGATTTTGGTTCAACGCAGCGAATCTAGCGTCCTTGCCTACCCGGATTACAAAACTACCGAATTGTTAACGGTTTTCCATGTATACGAACTTTTGCCGCCGGTTTCCGGCTCTATTTGTCTTTGTATTTTATCCCCTGTTCGTGTTTGCTCAAACGACCGTCAGAGGCCGGGTCGTTATCGAGGCTACTCATCAACCAGTGTCCTACGCTTTAATCAGTGAGCCACAGCACCGTTTCGGTACGTATGCCGACGCACAGGGGAGCTTTACAGCTCGAATTCCCGAAAAAATTGATACACTGCTTATTAGCTGCGTAGGTTTTGAAAACTTACTGCTCCCCCTAAACGGTTTTTCCCAATCTGATACGGCCGTTTTTCGCCTTCGTCCTAAATCAAATGTGCTGGCCGAAATTGTAGTGCGAGGCCGCAAACCTCGCCTGGCAACTGTGGGAGCTACCCGCAAACGAGCCCCCATAGTGTGGGGCAATTGCTCCGGACGGAACATTGAGTTTGCCTTGCACGTCCGGAATCCAAAAGGCATCCGGGGGTACCTGCAACGGGTTTCGTACCTGATTGCTCGCGGAGGTGTGGCCACGGCACCCTTCCGGGTGCGGGTGTATGCCAATGAAGGCGGTGAACCAGGCGAAGATCTGTTGCCTCAGAGTCTTGTCGTGGCCGCCCGGCGGGGTAACACCTGGTGTGAAGTTGATTTGTCGCGTTACCAGATTTCGTTTCCGAAGGAAGGCCTGTTTATCGCGATGGAATGGCTACCGACGGACGAGGACCGCTACAAGTTTGCGACTTCATTCAAAATGCCGGATGGACAAAAGAACGTACGCGAATGCTTCGGACAATACCTGGCATTTAACCGTGAATTACGACCTGCTCTTTACTGGGAACGGATCAATGGCGGCACCTGGCGACGCAATGCCCCTCTTTCACGGGTCGGCCAGAGCGAGCACCCGGTCATTCAGGCTAAGATTGCCCTGGAATGAGCCGGGCCAAGTAACCAAAGAATGCGTTTGAATAGCCCTTGCTAGTTGGGATTGCAACCCCTGACCGGTGTTTCAATCTTTCGCCGGTTTGCCGCCCGGCAGACGGCTTTTGAGCCAGGCAATCTGACCGCGGTGATTGGAATTCGTGCTCGCAGACGTGAAACCACTTCTAATAGGTGTTGATGGCTGTTTTTGATTCCATTCGCTTTTCTTTGAAACGACCGTTTGGTCAAAAGTCAGTACCCATTCAAAACCTGTTAATCAGATTCTAAATCATTTTGACCTTTTCGGCTATTACCCCCATTGAACCTTTTTACTGAGACGATGTGGATTCTCTTTTCGCTGCTGGCGGCTCTGGCCTCCGCCCTGGTTGTAACGCTCTCCAAAGCAGGCATCAAAGATGTCGACTCCAGTCTGGCCTTCGCCATTCAATCCATTTGCATTTTAATTGTGTCGTGGGGTGTTGTTATTAGTCAGGGAAGTTTGGCCGATGTCAGCCGCATTGAACGCCGTGTCTGGATTTATCTGATCTCGGCGGGCATCATTACCTGTATATCGTCGCTGTTTTCGTTTCGAGCCCTGAAACTAGGGGATGCCGCCCGAGCTTCGCCATTGGACAAAATCTCGCTGGTGTTTACCATCATTCTGGCGGTTGTGTTTCTGAAAGAAAAAATAAACTGGCAAGTGGTTGCCGGAGCTGTTCTGATGGCGGCCGGAGCTATTTTGATCGCTTTGGCTCGGGAATGAACCCGGGTTAAACTCGCTATTACTACTTCTGCTCCTTTACGGTTTTAGCACCTTGCTTCGTTGAATCGTTTGCCCCTGCTCATCCTGAATCAGGACAAAAAACAAACCAGCCGCTACAGTTGACACATCCAATACGCCCGCATAATCGGTCGCGGTTTGAGCCAAAACCGTTGACCGTACTACCCGCCCCCGGGCATCGACCAGCAAACCGGAGTACGTGTGACGTTTGCCCGACTCGGGAACGAAAATGATTGAAACCAGGCGTGAAGCCGGATTGGGCGAAACCAGTAATCGGGCCGCCGAAACAACCGGTGGATTTACCGAGGTAACGACATCCAGTTGGATTTCCTGCGAAACCAGCTCAGCGCAGCCGTTTACATTAGCCCTCACCGAATACCTTCCGGACTGGCGGGCGTTATAGGTTTGTTGGGTAGCGCCCGAAATCGGCACACCGTTCAGGAGCCACTGGTTTCCCGACGCGGCATTGGATCGTAACGTATACCCATCGCGGGAAATGATGGGTGCCTGCGGCTCTTTAACGGTAACTACCACAGCTGCCGATGTAACCGGCGGGCACTCCCCGGCCACCCGAACGCTATAAGAGCCCGCAGCCGAAACTGCCAGCGTCGACGAGCTTGCTCCCGAAACCGTTTGCCCATCCCGAAACCACTGGTATGTATAATCGGCCACATCGCCCGCCCGCAACACCACTTCGCTGCCCCGGCAAATATCCGTTGCCCCATCCGGCGTAATCGTAGCCACCACAGCCGAGCCCGGCCTGGCAGTGACCGCTACGCGCTGGGCGGCTGGACAACCTATCGCTTTTACCCGCAAATTATAGAGATAATAATAGGCATTGGTTAGGGTGTCACTATTGAAAACCGACCCTCGTAAGCTAATGACGCCTGGAAGCTGGAACGGAAAACCCGCGACGCCGATGTTACTCCGAAAAATGGTTGCTCCGTCTTCATACTCAATCGCAATTTTATAATTACCAGCTTCAGGAATTGACAAATTGAGCAAATACTCTGCTCCGGGGTCTGCCGGATCGTCGGATTGCTGCCCCGCGGGTGGCGTACCAACCGGCGTATCCGGGTTACGGGTGGGCGTTACATCGAGGATAACACTGGAAACCGGGGTGCCATTTAGCCGCTGAACCGTGAAAATAATCCGTCCCGGACTTCCGATATACAGCCGGGCGCTTTCCAGCACAAGCGGAACCTGGGTCGAAATGAGGGGTTGGGGTCCAAAATTACCTGAATACGTTCCCCCACCAAAACGTTGTTTATCAGCCGGCCCGACGCTTCCCGCAAACTGGTTCAAAGCAGCATAATACGTTCCATTAGTCACTTGCCGCAGTGCCGTGGCCTGATTTCCGGCCCCAACCAGATTTCCGCCCGTGGGAGCATCGTACCAAAAAGCCGTTCCCACGCCAGTATTGCGCAATGAAATTCCATTCGTATCACAGGCCGACACCGAGAATTCGCCCTGCTCGGTGGCCGCGGCAGCCGTGGTCAAAATGCTTACCAGCTGGTCATTGGCCGTATTCTGGTCATCTGGTAAGCGGGTGCGCACCGTAAACCGATAAGCCGTTGCAGCTAAAATTGTTGCCGGGCCATGCAGCAGCAACTGGGCCTCCTTGGAGGGCCCCAAAACCGTCCGAAGTGTGTCCTGAAAACTAGCCACCGTGCTGCCGAAAGGGGCCAGCACCTGAACGATCACCGGAATGTTCCGTTGGTCTGTAGAACCGTAATTGCGAACCATGACAGCCACTTGCAGCTCATTTTGGTTGCAAAAACCGTTCTGGGGCGTTACCAGCGCGCTAATTCCAACATCGGTTTGAGGACGTACAAACCGAACGCCATAATCCTGCGTTTCACCGTTCGCATAATTCCCACAGGCCGACACCGCTCCCGCATCCGTGGTTTCGACCGTTACAATGCGCATCCGAGTCAACTGGCCCTCCGCCAAACCGCCCGGAACTGTTACATTCGCTGAAAAAGTAGCTGGCGTGGTCAGGGGAGTGGAAGTAGCAACCAGTTCGTTTTCATCGTCAAAATCGCCGTCTAAATTCCAGTCGATGAACGTTTTAGTGATCGTCGAACGGTTTTCACCACAACTTCCCATGGTAACTTCCAACGGAATCTGTTGTCCAATCGACACGTTCGAACTTATGCTGGTGAAGTCCGAATACGCCTGGCAACCGCTGTTTCCAACCTGATTGATTGTGCCAAATCGCACCCGGTCTACGTTCGCCGGCCCCGCAGCCGCAGCAGCTGACGCACAGTATGCCTTTCCTCCAACTCCGCTGGCAATCAGCGCGAAATCCTGCTTTCCGGTCTGAAGGGCATTTTTGTGCGAAACCGTCAATGTGTACGTTTTGCCGGGGATGGCGTTGGCAATCAGAATCTGCTCCACGTTGTCCCGGATGTTATCGCCCCGCGTGGCTGGATTTACCGGATTTTCAGGGTCTAGCACCCAGGGCAGAATAACCTGCGAACCGTCGGCCACCCGAATGTCCAGATCATTGACCAAGCGCGGACTGCGGTTGTTCAGGTTGGATGCTGCCGCCGTCAGCGCCGTAGCCTCCGGGTCCGTCCAGCAAATCGTGACTACCAGTGGCCCGCGGCCCGATGCCACCAGTTGAACGGTTTGCCGCTCGCCCTGACTCAGCGTTCGTTCTTCCAGCCAATGACTTTTATCCGTATTCCCGATGACGCGGGCCGCTCGCTCCATGTTCAATAAGCCCCAGCCAAACCGATAATCCGGCCCGGGCGCATCACCTGATTCATCAGCCGTATGCAGGACCAGACCTTTCAACGTCGACGAGCGCATTACCTGTCCTTCGTGCAACTGCGCAAAATATTCCTGCAACAAAAGAAGCGAAGCCGACACATTCGGAGCCGCCATTGATGTCCCGGAAAGCGTTGTATAAGCATTATCCCCGGCCGAACCGCTTGATAAAACACTGACCCCAACTCCGACTAAATCCGGTTTGATACGCCCATCGTCGGTAGGCCCCCAGGAACTGAAGCTTGCCAGCCGCACATCCGACGGTTGCGTATAGACCGGAGAAATGCTGCTGACGGCGCCAATCGACAGAATATTTTTGGCGTTGCCATCCGTTGAAATCTGGTCGTAACCGTTCTGATTGTTGCGGGGGGTTCTGCTTTGCGTGTTACTGCTGCCCAGCCAGTAAGCCACGCCGGCTCCGGGGCCATTTTGTCCGTGCGTGTTGCCCGCCGATTTAACGAGCAGGTAGTACGGTGCGGCCACGGCAATCCGGTCCCAGTTGCGGGAGCCGTTGTTATAAATGCCGAATTTATAATCTTCCGTGGCACTAATGGTCGTATCGCCCCACCATTCCCATTTGATATCACCCGCGCGGTCGGCGTTGAAAATCCAGCCGGCCTGGATGTTGTACGAGTGGTTGGAGACCAGCAAATTAGGAGCAGCAGCCGCCACTTCGGCATTATCGTTCGCGAAATCGTAGGCTTTCAGGTTGGCCGCATACGCCATTCCGCGGGTACGCTCGTTCAAACCCGTTCCAATCATGATGCCAGCGACGTGCGTAGGATGGTTTGAAATCGCCGTTACATTGTCCACTTGAGTCACGCGACCCGTCAGTTCAACGTGGCTCGTTCGCGGTTTACCGCCATCCCACACGCCCAGCTTGTCCCGCACCGACGGGCTACTTCCCGACAATGCCAGACCGAGCCCTCCCCCTTCGTAAAGGGCAGAAGTGCGCGTTGTATTTCCGGCCCGGGTTGCACTGTTCGTTGCGTTGAACAGTAGGTTTCCACGTTCGTCCACGTCGTGCAGGATCACCACGGTTCCGTCAGAACGGACTTCCCGTAAGGGGATAGCGCGTTTTTGGGCAATTTCGAGGGCTCGGCGGTAAGACGGACGACGGGTTTGTTGCAAATCCTGACTAAGCCGTTCGAGGGCCGTCCGTTGTTTTGGGGTGTACAACGGTTTTTGCGCCCGCGCACTGAACGCCAGCATCAGCCACAAGCAAACCCACAGGTATCGAAGAAGTAATGACATAAAAAATGCTAACTACAACAAGTTTACCAAAACTGTTATAGTTAGCACATTTACTGAACGGATTTTTCGTCCGTTTCGTATTAAACCGCCTTTTGAGCCGACAAGGTTACGTCTTTTACCTTTTTAGTGGTGCTATTGGATACTTCAACCCGGTATGTTCCGTTGACAGCATCATTCAAGCCAAAGTGAATGGTATTTCCTTCGATCAGTTGCTCACTGGCGATTACTTCGCCGTTCAGTTTCGACAGTTGAACCGTTACAGGTTGATCATCGACCCGGTTGACAACGACAGTTACATTCGCTTTCGGTGCGGATTGACCCAGCAGCGAGCCCAGTAAAGACTGAGGAACAACGGCGTCAACGACACAAATCATAATAAAGCCCATTCCGAGGGCAATCAACGAAGCTTTCAGTGTGGTGTTCATCTTTTTATTTGTTTACAGTGGAAAACCTTTTTTGAATCTGTTTCAACAAAGTAACTATATAAAGATAACATTTGGTTCACCACAATTAATCAACTGATTTACAGTACAATTTAAATTTAAGCATATTATTAAAATTGCATTTTATAAAACCAAATAATATTTGGCTTAACTACAATCAGTCTTCATCATATTTCTATTTAAGCCATTTACTCAAGAATTGAGAATAATGAAAAAATTCAAATATTCTTTATATAATACAATTTTTATTTTTATTTATAGAGGTAAAAAACCTAATTTTCTGAATTTTTCCGAACATTTGTAGCACCGATAATGGAGCGAATTAAGGAATTCGTGGTAACAATGAGCACCTGGCAGCACGAAAGGTCGTAAAGTGCGTACAGCCGAATAGTCCAATAAATAATTAACTTAAATGAGCCAATGAACAGAATACTATTCGCGCAATGGATGCTTTGTGCCGCTTTATGAAGGAAGAACAAGCGCCAATCGAGCGATGTATTTGGCAATAACAGCTCTGTCCGCAGCCGAACTAGCTATAGCAAGAGCGGATTCAAAATGGCTTAGCGCTTTGACATTATCAAGACCGGTGTAGAGATGACCTAATAATGAAAAATAAAAATGATTGTCGGTTAGCTGTAGCTTTTCAGCTTCTCGAATGGCGGCTTCTTTTCCATTGGTTTTTGCCAGGGCAAATGTACGGTTCAGGGCAGCTATGGGTGAATATTCCAGTATAAGCAGGTGGTTGTAAAGCTGCAAGATCTGTTCCCACTTTTCGGAAGTATCTTCTTTGTGGGTATGCCAATAAGCTATTCCGGCTTCCAGATGATAACTGGAGAGCTGATTTCCGTGCGATGCCTGAATTAAATGGTAGGTACCTTTTTCGATCAGTCCCCGGTCCCAGCGGGTTTCGTCCTGATCTTCGTACAAAATAATTTCGCCTTCTGAATTGCTCCGGGCCTCAAAGCGGGAAGCGTGAAAGCACATCAGCGCAAACAGCGCATGAACGGCGGGCTTGTTGGTAATTTCGTTTTCGATCAGCAGGTAATTCAGGCGCATAGCTTCGGCACAGAGATCCTTGCGCAGTGGAATATTTTGTGAGGTAGAATAATATCCCTCGGAAAACAACAGGTACAGGGTTTGCAGAACGGTTTCCAACCGGCTGTTGATCTCCGACAGATTAGGCTGTTCAATTTTAATCCGGGCTTCTTTCAGCTTTTCTTTCGCCCGCTGGATTCGCTTATAGATAACCTCCTTGTTCGTGATGAAGGCATCGGCTATTTCCTGAATCCCAAAACCGCACAGCAAATTCAGGGCGAGTGCAACCTGCGCTTCACTGGAAATACAGGGATTACAAACCGCAAAAATCATCGCTAACTGACTGTCGGCAATATTTTTATGGGATAAATCAAGATCAATTTCTTCGTTTTTTGGAGCCGTATACTTTATTTCAGCCAAAAGCTTCTGCTCAAAAAGCGAATTCCGTTTTAGGTGATTTTTGGTTTTGTTCTTGGCAACGGTATACAGCCAACCCGTCGGGTTATCGGGAATACCTTTTAAACTCCACAATTCTGTAGCCGACAGGAACGTATCGCTAACAATATCCTCGGCGACCTCAATATGCTCAATACCAAACCAATAGCAAAGTACTGAAACAATTTTTCGGTACTCCGTCCGGAACAAATGGGGTAACAGCTCTCGTTCTTCCATATAGCCAGGAAAACCGCCTTCGTTGTCAGAAGGCGGTTTTTGGTCGTTTATACCGTCGGTGCTGGCATGGCCATTCGCACTTCAACGACGGCCCCCCACTGAATGATTGGGCAACCTTTCGCAATTTCTACGGCTTCGTCATAATCGACCGCCCGAATCATGATCAAACCGCCCAGCGATTCCTTAATTTCGGCATAAGGCCCGTTGGTTACCGTGTGGTTGGAACGGATCACCCGGCCGCCAGCATCCCAGCGCCGGGGTGGGCTAACCAGTTTGTTTTGGGCGGCTATGCTACCGATCCAATCCTGAAACGGCTTAATTGCGGCCTGCATTTGCTCGGGCGATGGGCTGGCGTCTTTGCTGGTCAGATCCCGGTGGATGGCCAAGAGAAATTCGTTCATAGCGTTTTTTTGTTTACAAGAAAATGGTTTGATTTAAGCGAACTGGCCCACTTGATACGTTCCGATGGCTGCCGGAAAAGCCAAGTTGATGCGGTTCCAGGTATTGATGGTCGTAATAGCCAGTGTGAGATCGATTAGTTCTTCGTCCGAAAACTGATTATTCGCCCAATTGTATACCTTATCTGTTACGTGGCATTGCGTCACCGCTTCTGCCCAGGCCAGGGCGGCTCTTTCCCGCTCGGTGTAATACGGGGCTTCTCGCCAGGCACTTAGTCCATACAGGCGCTGCTCGGTTTCTCCTCTCGCCCGCAAATCTTTTGAATGCATGTCGAGGCAATAAGCACATTGGTTGATCTGGGATACCCGGAAATAAACCAGTTCCAGCAGATTTGTATCAACCGGCGATTTCTTTAGATAGCCGCCAATACCAAAAAGAGGTTTCAGGGCCCCCTGCCCTTTTTCATGAATGTTCAATCGTTGTTCCATTGGTATCTGAATTTTTATTCATGACAACTGGATTCTCAGAATTGGACAACGGTGACAATTTTTTTAGAAAAATTCCAGCATCCATCCGCGCGTCGCGCTCAACTCCTATTTCACAAAAAAACGGTGCAGGCTTGCCTACACCGTTTCAGTTGCTTTTTGTTGAACCGGCACCGGTACCGGATCGTTTTTGGGCGGAATATAATGCCGGAAAAAGCTGCCCACTTTCATTTGCAGGACGCCAAAAACCGCTTCCTTGAAAATACCGGTCGACATTTTGGAAACACCCTTGGTACGATCTGTGAAAATAATCGGCACTTCCGTTATCCGGAAACCGTACTTCCAGGTCAAAAATTTCATTTCAATCTGAAAAGCGTAGCCAACAAACCGAATGTTATTCTGAAGCACCGCTTTTAAAACCGCCTGGTTGTAGCAGATAAAACCGGCCGTTGGATCCATTACCGACATTCCGGTGATGAAACGAACGTAAACGCCGGCAAAATACGACATCAGCACGCGGCCCATCGGCCAGTTGACCACGTTCACCCCCGTGATGTACCGAGAGCCAATAGCCACATCATTCCCGCCAATGACACAGGCTTCGTACAGCCGAACCAGATCGTCGGGATTATGGGAAAAATCCGCATCCATTTCGCAGACATACTGGTACCCTTCGTTCAACGCCCAGTGAAAGCTGGCGATATAAGCCGTACCGAGACCGAGTTTTCCCCGACGCTCCATGAGATGAAGCCGTTGCCCCCCCTCACCAGCCTCAAACTCGCGTTGCAGGACTTTTACCCGCTGGGCTGTCCCGTCCGGCGATCCGTCATCGACAATCAACACATCAAAGGGCGCGGGCAAACTCAACACCTTGCGAATGATGGCTTCGATGTTTTCGATTTCGTTATAGGTCGGAATGACCACTAAGCACTCTTTCAAAATATGATTGATTAAATTACGCTATTGATTAAATAACATAAAAGAAGCCGTTTCTATGCAATTTAATCCTTAAAAATTGTTAAAACCAGCTAAGAGTCAGCCGTTTTCAACATTGACAGCCGCCCGCCCAACTCCCGGCCCTTCTGAATGCAGTCGGATAAGCTCGTGCCCTGGTACCAGTTTGCACACACATACAGGCCATCGGCTTCTAGTTTCGGAATGCCCCGTTTCACCGGCACAATCCGGGCATCATACTGCGGAATTGCGCGTTCCCAGCGCGTCACCCACTGTCGGACCGGATTTTCGGTGCCAATACCAAAGGACTGACTCAATTCCTGGTGGACCCGTTGCCGGACTATATTGTCGGATTGACGGGTGTTTTCGCGTCCCTGGATGCCACCCACCAGGCTGGTGAACAGCACTTCATCAGCCGGGCAACGTTCGGGGAAAACCGAGCTATTCCAGATATGCCCGGATGCAAAACGACCTTCAATTCGAGGATTCAATCCACCAAAACCGTTCAGCGGGTGTTTTATATCAGCCCGTTTATAAACTGAATGAACGGCAATCATGGGGGGATAATTAATTTGACGCAATAAGTCAGCCGTTGCAGGCCGATCAGCCTGAAGCAAACTGGCCGCAGCCAGGGTATCACAGGCCAGCACCACCGCATCAGCCGGGTACGAGCCGCTTTGGGTTTCCAGCAGCCAGCCGGTTTCCGTTTTCTCCAAACGATTTACAGCATCATTCAGATGCAGATTCGTCAGTTCTTTCGACAATAGGTTGGGCAACGTTTGCAGGCCATTGAGGAAGGTAAACGACTGCCGCCGACCCATGGACTCCACATTTTTAATAAAACCGCGCAGCACCGAACCGTACTTTCTTTCGTAATCCAGCAGCATCGGGAAGGTTTCGGAAACCAGCAATTGATCGGGATCACCGGCGTAGATACCGGCCACAAACGGCGCCAGTGCGTATTCGACCACTTCCTGCGAAAACCGTCGGCGAAAGAAAGCACTCAACGTCTCACCCGGGGGCGAAACCGAATGGTTGGACCGTTCCTTCCAGATTGCCTTCTTGGTTCCCCAACCGAAGAAAGAACTAAACAAGATGGCCAGTGGTCCAGAAGGCAGTTGCTGGTAGTCACCATTGCGATAAATGTAGCGCGCTTTGCTGACGGGATTGGCAAAGCGGATTTCCGACGTCAGCCCCAGCCGGTCGAGCCAGGACAGCAAATTGGCGTCGCCCAGTAAAGAATTGGGACCCAGTTCAATCAGGTAGTCACCTTCGCGTCGGGAACGCATCAGCCCACCCGGTTCATTTCCTTTATCGAATACCCGGCACGCAATGTTGCGTTGCTGAAGTTCGTAGGCCAGCGTCAGGCCCGATATCCCTGCTCCAATAATGGCAATCATTTCTTTAAATTTTTAAGTCGGGCCGGAAGTTTGCTGGGGCTCAGGTCCGTGCTCGTCTTTTTGCCGGTTTCCGTACTGTCGGTCAATTTTTTGCGTCGCTCCAATTCCTCCGTCACCTGTTTGTAAATATCGGCCAACTGCTCAGGATTTGACGAATAATACGTATAACTCTTTGAATAAGCCGCCGTGTCAACCTGGTATTTTTTAAAAACCCTCATCTCGAGCCGCTTGTAAATCAGCGTATTGCTATCCTGCGACACGCGATTCATCTTGGTAACCCGAGCCTCGGCCAGATGAATCTCGGTCAACACCTGCACCATCTTCTCCTCCGGAATGAGGTTTTTGGGAGCTTCTACCACCGAATTTTGACAAGCCAGCACCCAGCCTGTCAGTAGCAACAGGCCCAATAGTCGGAAAGGGTTGCACGGTTGCGCCTTCATTTTCGTTATTTTTGTCAAAACTGGCATTTCAGTACAAATGTCGGGAATCCTGTTCGTATAACACGCTGCTGACGGCTGCTATTCTTCATGGAACAAATTTAACCTGGTTTTGGACGGTGTTAGGACAGAATAATACGGTACACGAGTTTTTGAAAAGACTCTATCAGTTCGAAATCCGGATACGGAAAGCCGTCAACTCGCAGATGCGCGGTAACTTCCGCTCCATTTTTAAAGGATCGGGCCTTGAATTTAGTGACTTGCGCACGTACCAATACGGCGATGACGTTCGTACTATTGACTGGAACGTGTCGTCAAAAGGGCACGGAACCTTTGTGAAAATTTTTCGGGAAGAGAAGGACCAAACGGTTTTTTTCCTGATCGACGTCAGTGCTTCTCAGGAGATCGGGACAACAACACGCTCGAAACTCGATACAACCCGCGAAGTATGTGGCGTTCTGGCCTTGTCAGCCATCAAGGAAGCCAGCCACGTTGGGATGTATTGTTTTTCGGATCAGAAAGAGAAATACCTGAAACCGTCGAACAGTATGAAGCACGGTTATCAACTGGTTGTCAACCTTTTCAAATTAAAGCCTGAATCCGTCCGTACCAACCTGGCCGACGCGCTGCTTTTCACGCTCAATGTCTTAAAGCGCCGGAGTGTGGTCTTTCTGGTTTCCGACTTCATCGATTCTGGCTACGAGCATAACCTGAAAGCACTTGCCCGCAAGCACGATCTGGTTGTTATTCATATGTACGACCAACGGGAAACCAACTTGCCCCGGCTGGGCATTATCCCGGTTTACGACACCGAAAGCCGTCGAACCGTCTGGGTTAATACGTCATCGCCCCGCTTTCGGAATACTATCAAGCAAACGTTTCGGCAAAGTCAGCAACAACTGGAACGGTTGTGCAAACAGTACAACGCCGATTACGTGGCTCTCGATTCACAAGCGGATTATGTACCGCAGCTGATCGAGCTCTTCCGTGTCCGAAAAACCCGATAAAGCCCTGGAAAATTAACCAATGAATAGAAAGGAAAAACCGTTGATCAGCTTGTTTCCCTTCCTGCATCTTTTCCGTAGGCTCCAGGCTGGCTGTTCACTGTTCCTTGTCTGTTTGTTGTTCGTTCCGGCCAAAGCGCAGTTGCCCAAAGGTGTATTTCTGACTGATACCATCGAAATCGGAAAACCGTTTCAGTATTCACTGAGTGTTCGCCACCGAGCCAGCGTAGATGTCCTGTTCCCAGACACGGCCCGGCATTTCAGTCCGTTTCTGGTGCGTGACATCACTATTTTTTCAACCCAAACCGATGCCAGCGGTAGCCTGGACAGTTCGGTTTATACTCTGATTTCGTTTGAAACCAGACCTTCCCAAACGCTGCAGGTCCCGATTGTTCTGCTGCGCTCCCCCACCGACTGCACCCAGGTACTATCCAACATTGATACCGTTCAGCTCCGGGAGCGAATTCAAACGATGCGGCCCGACACGCTCCGGCTATCGACCGAAACGAAGGTGGTTTCGCTGCGGCAGCAAATGAACTATCCGCTCCTGTTGGTCATTCTGCTGATTTTATGCGGGTTGGCGGGCGTCTTATTTTTGTTTTTTGGCAATAGCATCCGAACGCGAATCCGACGTTATCAATTATACCGGCAGTATCAGGAGTTTCAACGGTCGTTCAACCGCCTGACGCGCGGTATCGGCCCTGAAACGGCCCACGAAGATGCCGGGCGGGCCGTTATCATCTGGAAAAAATACATGGAACGGCTGGAACGCAAACCGTTTACGTCGCTAACCACCCGCGAAATTGTAGAGCTGGTGCAGGACGACCGGCTGGCTGACGCGCTGAAAGAAATCGACGGCGTTATTTATGGCAGTTTTTATTCCGATCGTACGCAGCAGTCGCTGCGCATTCTGAACGAAGTAGCCGACAGCGCCTTCCGCCGGAGCAGTGCTCATTTGCAGGAAATGAGTCAGGAATTGACGACTTGAATTAAATAGAATGGAGTGGTTTTCGTACAAATGGTTTGCTATCTCGCAATTACGCCAGTTTTCCTGGGCGCACCCGATCTATTTGTACGTTATTCCGGCCATTTTCCTCATTTTTGGCTTGCGAACGTTACTATCAAGCCGGTCTCAGCAACGCCTGAACATTGCCCTCAACCGCACGGAACTTCAACCGACGTTGGTGGGTAGTTTACGGTATTTGGTACCTGTTAGCTTATTCATCAGCCTTGCTCTTATTCTGGTTACACTGGCGCGTCCTCAACTTATTCGGGAGGAGCCCGAGCGCGTAGCCGAAGGGATTGATTTGATGTTGGCAATCGACATTTCGTCATCTATGGCCGAAACCGACCTGAAACCCAATCGGTTGGAAGCAGCCAAGCGCGTAGCCCGTGCCTTCGTGAAGAGTCGGCAGAATGACCGGATTGGCCTGGTGGTATTTGCCGGCGAAGCCTATTCGCTATGCCCGCTTACCACCGATCACGATTTGCTCAACAGTTATTTGAACGAACTTGACAATAGCATGATCAAAACATCCGGCACCGCCATTGGTAGCGCGCTGGCGGTTTGCATCAACCGGATGCGCGAATCGAAAGTCAAAAGCAAGGTGACTATTTTGCTCAGCGACGGCGATAATACCGCTGGCAATCTCGACCCGGTGACGGTAGCACGGCTGGCCAAAGCCTTCAACATCCGGATTTACACCGTCGCTATCGGGCGCCCTCCCCGTCTGAGTGTTCCCAACAACATTGCAACGGTTACGGTCGACGAAGGTATTCTGACCACCATTGCCAACATTGGTAGCGGAACGTTTTTTCGGGCGGGTGACGCCCCCCGTTTGCAGGCGGTTTTCAACGAGATCGACCGACTGGAGAAGGCCCCCGTCAAAACCGTTATTTATAAGGATGTGAAGGATTTCTACCGGGTTTATCTGTATTGGGCTATTGTCTTCCTGCTTCTGACTCTGTTGTTGAAAAATACAATTTTTGGAAATATTTTAGAGGATTAAAAAACGAAGAGTGAAGAAAATAGAGAAGCCAAAAACCAGTGCGTAGCCTTTACTCTCCTGTCTACTATGCTCTTATCTTGTTACAACGAAACCGCCATTGAAGCGGGGCTGGACGAAGTCGGGCGGGGATGCCTGGCCGGCCCGGTAGTGGCGGCTGCGGTGATTCTCCCCAAAAACTATACGCACCCGATTTTGACGGATTCCAAGCAATTAAGCCGGTTTCAACGCGAACAGCTGCGGGGCGAATTGCAGCGCGATGCGCTGGCCTGGGCCGTTGCCGAAGTTTCCAATGAAGAAATCGATCAGATTAATATTCTGAAAGCCAGTTTTCTGGCTATGCACCGGGCGCTGGATTCCATCATGAGTGAGCTCGATGGAATCAAACCCGATCACTTGCTGGTGGATGGCAACCGGTTTGTCAATTACCCGATGATTCCGCATACGTGTATTGTGAAGGGCGACAGCAAATTTCTGTCGATTGCAGCCGCATCCGTACTGGCCAAAACCCACCGGGATGAGCTGATGGAAAAGTTATCGCTGGAATTTCCGCACTACGGCTGGGCGCAAAACGTTGGCTATCCAACTCCGTTTCACCGCCGGGCTATTTTGGAACATGGGCCGTGTCAATGGCACCGACGGAGCTTTCGGTTGCTGTAAATTCGTATAAGCCATCGAACCGGCCCGATTTCTTTGGGCGCTCGCAAATTCACGGTCTATTCCAACGCTTTACGACGTCCTGGAGTCTTGACCATATACGCTTTCCCGGGGATTTTTATGAGAGTTTTTTTACTTCTGTCACTCCTGCTACTGGTTACGGCCTGCAACCGCAAGAATGAGGACGCTATCCTGGCGCGGGGACAATCATTCCGGCTGATTCGCACCGATTATTACGGTGTTCCGGCTAATGCGTCGTTGTCTCAGTCAACTCGTTACGAATATGATGCGAACAATCTTTTGCGCGAAGTAGTAACGTCCGAAAACGCAGATGGCCCTGTTTACAGCAAATTAGTTCATAACTGGGTGAAAAGCAACATCCTGCGTATCGAGCATTATTTTACGAATCCTCCTTGGTCGAGCAGCATTCAACCAGGATTGCCGTTGAAAATGCACACCTATAATGAAGTTGTATTCAATCCAGATACGACGGTTCTTGAACAAAAACAGTATATGCTGGATAACAACCAGCCACAATACCGCTCTTCTACAAAGTACGAATACGATCCCCAAAAACGACTCACGCGCTTAAACAATTATTCACTTGACGGAAAGCTCGGCTCTTACACGGTTTTTGAATACGACACACGGGATAATGTGATCAGGGAAACACTTTACTCCAACGTTTCCAACACAGCCCAACCGAATATCGTTACTACGTACGAATACGACAACGCACCTAACCCGCACCATACCACCCAAATGAGAACTACTATCAGCTGGTATATGAGTCGTAATAACATCATCCGACAGAAGTCCGCTAATCTGGCTTCGGGCATTAATTCCGATGAGCAATGGCGCTACGAATACCGCCCAGACGGTTATCCGGCCCGGATGATTTATGAAGATGGGCGGAAAGAGGAGTTTATTTATAGCCGATAGGAGTATAGTTCCCGGTTGCTGACGCATTTCATCGCGAAAAAGGAGCAACTGAAACGCGCAAACTCTAACCCTGCTTTGGACGTTTATACAAGGGTACGGTGCTGCACGGTTCGCCAAACATAATACTTTGGGCAACGGGCCGCAATCGACGCGTCACTTCAACATAAGCGGCTGTTGGCACCGGCACTTTGCTGCACCCTTTCACTACCACCCGGCTATCGCGGTAATCTTCAATAGTAATCCGGTTGATAGCGTCGAAATATAGTTTTTCCTCCAGATCCTGCAACGATCCAAAAACAACCGTATGGGCGTACGGCTCCAGGTAGATCGTCAGCAACATGTAAGCCCAGGTTGGAATGATGGCATCCTCCGAACAGGTCACGGCCACATTTTTACCGGCGTACTGGCTCCAGTCGTGGGCTTTCAGAAACTCACGAAAATCTTTTTCCTTAAGAATCATGCCCATGAAAAGGTTGTCTTTCAAGTCGTAGACAAGCCGTTCGCCAGAATGATAATAATCTTCCAGATCCAGCGTCACCAGGCCGCTTTTGGCCACACGGTTTACAATCAATTCGGTTTCCATACCCGCTAAACAACCAACTTCTTCGGCTTGGTTCCCACAAAATCCTTGAGGTAATACGGCTCAAAATTGGCTACGTCTTCAAACTGCCCCTGATCGTAGGCAATAGCAGCCAGCTGTCCAACGGTTTTTGCGGAGGGATGAATGGATTGCTGCGGAAAAACCGCATTAACGTGGTGATCGAGCACTTTCTGGCATTTGGCCGCCCCGTTGCCGAAGAATACCACAGGCTGCTGGGCCAGCAGATCAGTAAAGGAATGTTCGTCGATAATCTGCGCTGAAGTAGCCATCATTTCCCGTCCTTCCGTGTCGAAAACCGCACAATAGACTTCCATTCGCCGGGCGTCGAGCATGGGACAAAGGGCGTAGGACTGCGGATAAAAGCCGTTCACCTGATGTACCATTGCCGCGAGGGTATCGATGGCCAGCAGCGGTTTCTCAAGTGCAAAACACAATCCTTTCGCCGTCGAAACGCCAATCCGTAAACCCGTATAGGAACCCGGCCCTTTGGCCACCGCAATAGCATCCAAGTCAGCAAGCTGATGCCCACTGTGCAGTACCGTATGCTGAACCAGCGTTGTCAGCATTCCTGAGGAGGATTTTTCCGTAAATAATTCGTAACTGGCGGCTACAACCCCGTCGCGGTGCAGCGCCACCGAACAAACGGTCGTAGAGGTATCGATGGAGAGAATGAGCGACATTTAACGGAATGATGCGTTATGAACGATAAACTAATAGAGTCGCGTCAACTCGTTCATCCTTCATAATTTATCATTAATAAAACTACTGTTTTCCTTTTAAAATAGACTGATAGCGGTTCATGTCGCCGAACAGACCCAGGGCGGCTTTTATTTCGGGATCAGTTGCGAACGAGGCCTCTTTCATCCCTTTTTGCAGGTAGTAATGCCCCACAATCTCCTGCTCCAGCAGCGCTTTCAGTTCACCCTTGAACGTTGCCAGATCCACATCCTTGCTGTGCGACAGTTTGGTTTTGAGCGCTTTCAGCTGATCCTGAATCTGATTGAACGACTTTTCTTTTTTAGCCGATGCTTCCAGCGTCCCCAGATCTTTTTCGACCTGCGTGGTGTAATCGTATTCCTTGTCTTTCAGCCACGTTACAAACTCCTGGTACTCCGCGTCAGTCAGGTGAAACTCGCGGGCCGGTTTGATCGTCGGGTGATCGTGGCGGTATTTCACGGCGTAATCGAAGATCAGGCCCTTGTTGGTCAGGCTAAGCGCAATCGGCGCGGGAATGCTCGGCTCAATTGCCACATCCGGCGTAACACCGCCCCCGTCGTACACCGGGCGCCCCGCCTTGGTTTTGAATGCGGTTTTCAGTGAATCCGGAATCTTCCCTACGCTACCATCCGGATTCCGGTGACTATAGTCGATGGCCTGAATACACCGCCCGCTCGGAATGTAGTATTTGGCCGTTGTGATTTTCAGTTTGGTATTGTACGAAAGTTCGCGCGTGGTTTGCACGAGCCCTTTGCCGTACGTCAGCTGGCCCACCAGAACGCCCCGGTCATAATCCTGAATAACGCCCGAAACAATTTCGGCGGCCGATGCACTCCGGCTGTTGGTCAGCACCACAATCGGAATTTCGAGATCCAGGGGCGGATTCAGAGCTGTGTATGTTTTATTCCATTCGGTCACTTTGCCCTTTGTCGTCACAATCTCCGACTCGCGCGGCAACCAGATGTTGGCAATATCAATGGCCATGTTCAGTAAACCACCCGGATTTTCGCGCACGTCCAGCACCAGCTTTTTCATGCCTTTGCCTTTCAGCTCGGTAAACGCGTTACGAACTTCCCGCGAAGCCGTTCCCGTAAAATCCTTCAGATCAATATAGCCTACCTCATTGGTAATCATGCCATAATAGGGCACGTTGGTCATTTTGACAACGTCGCGCGTCACATTCAGGTCGATGGGCGATGTGTTTCCAAACCGTTTAACAGTCAGTTTGACAGCGGTATTGGTTTGCCCGCGCAACAGTTTATCCGAGTCCATCTCACGCCGGGTTTTGATATCCACGCCATCTATTTTGACAATTTCGTCCCCAATCTGCAAACCGGATTTTTCAGCGGGTGTGCCTTCGTAAATCATCATGACGATACTCTTTCCCTGCCGCGAACCGATCAAGGCCCCGATGCCGTTGTAACGGCCGGTGGTCATGGTCATGTAATCTTCGATCTCGTCTTCGGCGAAAAAGTTGGTGTATGGATCGAGCGATTTCAGCATGGCGTCGATGCTGGATTTCACCATCCGGTTCGGATTCAGTTCGTCTACGTAATACAGGTTTAGCTCTTTGAAGAGCGTCGCGTAAATATCCAGGTTACGCGCGATTTCGAAGAAACGGTCGTCGTTGCGGAACGAATAAAAACCAAGGCTTCCTGCCAGGAGGGTCGCGCCCAGGGCGACAGTCAGACGTTTGCGCGTAAACATGTTTTTATAGATTTGAGAGGCAAGACAAGAGATAAAGGACTTGCGCGAGAGGCAAATTTCTCTTGTCTCCCGTTGAATCTCTATAATCTACATACGAGCCAAAGCTAATTTCATACTTTTTTCTATCTCTTCAAACGAAATTTTCTCGCGGGCGGTATATAAAAAGACAATATAAGCCGGGGGCTGCTTCGGTTTTTCGGCTGTACCCAATAAAAGCGATTTGTTTTTACGGTAGGCTTCGCGGGCGCGACGGCGGATGAGGTTGCGGTCGACGGCTTTTTTGAAATTTCGGCTCGAAACGGAAATAAGAATAGCGGGTAGTGGAGCGGCCCCGGCTGGACTGCTCTCGGTAGCACGCTCCCGATCGGGCTCATTCCGATAAAGGAGCCGAAACGGAAAAAGGTAGAACGTCCGCGTGGTCGCACTACCTTTCTGGAATAACTCTCCGATGGTTTTTTTACTGCAAAGCCGTTCGGATTTCTTGAACGTTTGCTTCATTATCGGTTCATAGTTTAGTGTTTATAGTTCATAGTCTGGCCCGATTAACGGAACCATAAACAATAAACCTTAAACTATAAACGAATTAGATCTTAAACCGATCGCCTTTTTTCTCGTCCGAAACCGTCAGTTTATGACGTCCTTTCGCGCGACGGGCGGCCAATACTCGGCGGCCATTGGCAGAGGCCATGCGCTCGCGGAAACCGTGCTTGTTCCGGCGCTTACGGTTCGAAGGTTGAAACGTTCTTTTCATGACTTATTATATATTGTATGCCTGTTTTTCAAATGAGTCTGCAAAGGTAGGGAATGTTTTGGAACAGCGCAAGTTTGGTTCGCAGATTTAGCATTTTCTAAACCGCTAATGATCAAACACGTTACCGTTTCTGCCAACTCATTCTGATCGCAAGGACCTGACCGGGTCGGCCAGAGCCGCTTTGAAAGACCGGTAGCCTACCGTTACAATTCTAGACAAATTGGAAAGGCTGCTATCAGGGTTTTTGGGTGATCCTGTATACGATAACCCTATTTTATATTGCTCTTTATTACCGGCAGCCGAATGTTACAATCAAACAAGGCTTATCTTCGCACTTATGCACTACCGTATTTCGTCCAGCAATCCCGCGTCCCGCCTGATCGAGGTTGAATTTTTTCTCACAGCAATTTCTGATTCAACCGTCGAGCTCCAGCTTCCGGCCTGGCGGCCCGGGCGGTATGAATTGCAGAACTTTGCCAAAAACATTCAACGGTTTGAAATCTTCGACCAAACCGGAAAACCGCTGGTCTTTCATAAAATTACCAAAGACCGCTGGCGGGTCCAAACCGAAGGAGTGTCAGAACTGGTTGCCCGGTATACGTATTACAGCAATACCGTGAATGCCGGAACCAGCTTTGCCGATGAACGGCTTTTCTACATCAACCCGGTGAACCTCTGCCTGTATGCCGATTCCCATTTGCAGGAAGCCTGTACGTTGAAACTGGCCATTCCTGCTGAGTGGCAGATTGCCTGTGGCTTACAGCAAACCGCGCCGGGTCTTCTGAGCGCGTCGGACTATTACGAACTGGTAGATTGCCCGCTGATCGCTTCACCCGATTTGCAACATGCGGCTTATGAAGTAGACGAGACGGTTTTTCACGTTTGGATTAACGGTGCCATCACCCCCGACTGGGAGCGCATCCGGCACGATTTCCGGCTTTTTTCGGAAGAACAAGTGCGGCTTTTTGGCGAGTTTCCGGAAAAAGAATACCACTTTCTGACCTTAATCCTGACGACCGCCTTTTACCACGGCGTCGAACACCGGAACTCCACGATGCTGGTACTAGGCCCTAATGACGAGGGCGAGGGCTTGTACACGGATTTGCTGGGTGTTTCGTCGCACGAGTTGTTTCATGCCTGGAATGTCATTCGTATTCGTCCTACGGAACTGCTACCGTACGATTTTACGCGGGAGAACTACTTTACGACCTGCTTTGTGGCTGAGGGTGTTACGACCTATTACGGTGACCTAATGCTCCGGCGGTCGGGCGTTTTCAACGATCTTGCCTATTTTAAGGAACTTCAGGTGTTGCTGAAGCGCCACTTCGAACCTAGCGGGCGGGCCTTTCAGTCGCTGACCGAATCCTCCTGGGATTTGTGGCTTGACGGTTACGACAAAGGCGTCCCAAACCGCAAAGTGTCGGTGTATCATAAGGGAGCAACAGTCGCTCTGATTCTGGATTTGCACATTCGCCGGAAGTGGCAGCACGAACGGTCACTGGACGATGTGATGCGGCTCATGTGGGAACGGTTTGGAAAACCGTTTGTCGGTTATTCAATTGAAGATTACCGCGCCATTACGGAAGAAGTAGCGGGTGAACCGCTCGACTGGTATTACGAGCGCTGCATTTTCGGTAACGAACCACTGGAAGACCTTTTGAACGATTACCTGGCTTTCATCGGGCTTCAACTTGAATCCGACGCGACCGATCCGGTCAGTACGCCTTCGGTTCTGCTCGTTTCAATCGACAACCCGGAAGGGCTCAAAAACCGCCACCGCTGGTTGGGTAAGTAACCGCTGACAGATCGATTGAGCTGACCAGGATTACTTACCCATTCGGCTTATTTTTTCACTTTAGCCCGCATTTCGGGCAACGTCTGACCCTCCGTAGTGTCGCGTGGCCGGGTCTGAGGTCCATCCAGGCTGTGGCTGGTTGTATCGCCCTGCAAGCCCATAATGGTGGTATCCGTTGCCATCTCCGACGAGTCGGTTGTTGCATTCGTACTTTCGGTCTTGGAACCGCAGCTTAAACAAAAAGCGGTCAGCAGAATCCCCAACCCGACGGGCAGGCTTCGACTTCCATTTTTCAGGTTGTTTTTCATGATTATCAAAACGTTGGGTGAATAGAACACTTATTTAACAGAACACCCCGGGAGTTGTTCAGGAAAATGACGGAATGATCCTTGGTAAACAACCCGAACAAAGCGTTGTTATGATCAGAACCGTCCTTGTTTTCGATCTCATTTTTTCGTATCTTAGCTTGTTATGAATTTCAAGCTGACTTCAGAATTTAAACCAACTGGCGACCAGCCAAAGGCCATTGAAAAGCTGGTAAAAGGCCTTCAGGAAGGCGAACCATCGCAGGTATTACTTGGGGTTACCGGATCAGGAAAAACGTATACCGTAGCCAACGTCATTGCCCAGCTCAACCGCCCAACGCTCGTTCTGAGCCACAACAAGACCCTGGCAGCCCAGCTTTACGGCGAGTTCAAGCAGTTTTTTCCCGACAATGCTGTTCACTATTTTATCTCGTATTACGATTACTACCAGCCGGAAGCGTTCATCGCAACGACCAACACATATATTGAGAAAGACCTGGCCATCAATGAGGAGATCGACAAACTGCGACTGGCTGCGGTTTCGGCACTCATGAGTGGTCGGCGAGATATTGTGGTGATTGCTTCCGTTTCCTGCATTTACGGTGCCGGAAACCCCAATGAATACAAAAAAAGCATTGTAAGGCTGGGTGTTGGCGAGATCATGAGCCGCAACCAGTTTCTGTTCAAACTGGTCGAAATTCTCTACAGCCGAACCGAAGTGGAATTTACGCGGGGCACGTTCCGGGTGAAAGGCGATACCGTCGATATTTTCCCGGGTTATGCGGATTTCGCGTACCGGGTTATCTTTTTCGGCGACGAAGTGGAAAGCATTCAGCGCATTGATCCGGCTTCGGGCAAAAAAATTGCCGACGATCGGATGATTGCCATCTTCCCGGCCAATCTGTTCGTTACGGGGCGTGATACGCTGAATATGGCCATTGGAGAAATTCAAAATGATCTGGTTTCGCAGATACGGTATTTTGAATCGGAATTTCGTAATCTGGAAGCGGAACGGATCAAGGAGCGCACCGAGTTCGACATCGAGATGATGCGCGAATTGGGTTATTGCTCCGGGATTGAAAACTACTCGCGGTATTTTGACCGCCGGATGCCGGGGCAACGCCCGTTCTGTCTGCTCGATTATTTTCCGGATGATTTTCTGACGGTGGTTGATGAAAGCCACGTAACGATGCCGCAAATCCGGGCGATGTGGGGCGGTGACCGCTCCCGCAAGGAGGCTCTTGTGGACTATGGTTTTCGGTTGCCGTCGGCGCTGGATAACCGCCCGCTTACGTTTCAGGAATTTGAGGAATTGACCTCGCAAACGATCTACGTGAGTGCCACGCCCGCCGATTACGAGCTGCGCCGGAGTGAGGGGGTGGTAGTCGAACAGCTGATTCGCCCGACGGGTCTGCTCGATCCGGAAATTCAGGTACGCCCCAGTCTCAACCAGATTGACGATTTGCTTGAAGAAATCGACAGCCGCATCAAAAAAGGGGAACGGGTTCTGGTAACAACGCTCACCAAGCGGATGGCCGAAGAATTGAGCAAATACCTGGAGCGGGTGGGGATCAAAGGCCGCTACATCCACTCGGAAGTCAAAGCACTGGACCGGGTAGAGATCCTGCGGGAACTACGCTTGGGCGTGTTTGACGTGCTGGTAGGCGTTAACCTCCTGCGGGAAGGACTCGACTTACCGGAAGTGTCGCTGGTGGCTATCATGGACGCCGACAAAGAGGGTTTCCTGCGTGACATCCGTTCGCTGATCCAAACCATCGGCCGGGCCGCCCGGAACGCCAACGGTAAAGTATTGATGTATGCCGACCGCATCACGGGCTCGATGGAAAAGGCGATCAGTGAAACCAACCGACGGCGGGAAATTCAGATGGCCTATAACCTGGAACACGGTATTACGCCCACCACGGTTTTGAAATCCCGCGAAGCCATCATGGAACAAACCAAAGTGGCTGATTCGCGCCCGGCGGCCAAACAGTTTTACATCGAACCCGAGGAAATCCGGATTGCTGCCGACCCGGTGGTGCAGTATATGGGTAAAAATGACCTGGAACAGGTTATCAAAGATACCCAGGCTAAAATGGAAAAAGCCGCCAAGGAACTGGATTTCCTCGAAGCGGCTCGATTGCGGGATGAACTGTTTCAGTTGCGCGATCGCTTAAAAACAGCCCAGGTCTGATGGACCGGCGGACGGTCGGGCGCGGCCGCTTTAGTTCGTGTGATTCTTACGCGTTTATTACACCAAAATCACACGAACTAAAGTCCGTCCTTATACCGTTGCCGCTTCTTTCATGCGCTCGGCGTTTTCAGCAATGCGAAGTTGATCAATGAAATCATCAATGTTACCATCCATCACTGACGGCAGGTTATAAACCGTCAGACCGATGCGGTGATCAGTCACGCGGCTTTGCGGATAGTTATACGTCCGGATTTTATCCGAACGGTCTCCACTGCCCACCATTGATTTGCGCTGCGAACTGATTTCGTCGTTGTGTTTCTGTAATTCGATTTCGTACAATCGGGACCGTAAAACCGTCAGGGCTTTTTCAGTATTCTTCAACTGCGACCGTTCATCCTGACACTGCACAACCAGCCCTGAGGGAATGTGCGTCAGCCGAACCGCTGAATACGTGGTGTTAACCGACTGGCCACCCGCACCCGACGAACAGAATGTATCTTTCCGAATGTCGTTCATGTTGATCTGCACGTCCACTTCTTCGGCTTCGGGCAACACCGCCACACTGGCCGCCGAAGTGTGAATCCGCCCCTGCGATTCGGTTGCCGGAACGCGCTGGACACGGTGTACGCCGGACTCGAACTTCAATTTACCGTAAACGTCTTCGCCCTCAATCTGAACAATAATCTCTTTGTAACCGCCCGAAGTCCCTTCGGTATAGTCCATCAGCGACATCCGCCAGCCCATGCGGTCGCACAGGCGCTGGTACATCCGGAACATATCTCCGGCAAAAATAGAAGCTTCGTCGCCCCCGGTTCCGGCCCGAACTTCGAGAATGACGTTTTTGCTGTCGTTCGGATCTTTCGGAATGAGCATTTCTTTCAATACTTCTTCCATCGGTTCCCGCTGCGGCTGCAACTCTTCCAGCTCAGCTTTGGCGAGTTCCCGCAGGTCTTCATCACGCTCCGTCGCCAGAATTTCCTTCGCCCCATCAATGTCCTGCAATAGTCTTTTATACTGCTGATATTGCTTGACGATCTTGTCGAGGTCCTTGTATTCCTTGCTCAGCTTCGTGTATTTCTTCTGATCAGAAACGATTTCCGGCATCATGATCTGCTGCGAAACCTCGTCAAACCGTTCCTTTATGGCTTCTAATTGGTCAATCATTGTTAGAATAGTGTCAAAACGATGGTATCCATTCGTATTCGTCAGTACAAATCTACGAAAATTCGGTCAGTCAACCGTTCCGTATTACATTTGTCAACGAAACAACACACTTCATCGTTATCCAGATAGATGACAAGAATTTATCGCACTAAGTTCCTCGCAATGAACCGCATCTTTTCGCTTTGCGTCTTCTTTCTTGGCGTAGGCTTTTTTTGTTCCTGCAGCCCCGACCGCAACCAGAATACGAAGGAACTGGCGCAGGAAATGAACGACCGAAAAATCAAACGCGTAACGGATGCGCAACTGACCGCTGCCATCGACGACTGGGGTAAAAAGCTCGTGGAAACCTCTCGCAAAGCGCTGACGAGTGCGCTGGATAAAAAAACCGTAGCCCCCCCCTGCTCGCTAAACGATATCCCAACCATACAGAAGCTGGAAAAACAGTACGCCGTCAACATCGATCTGCTGAGTGCCAGGGATACCGCAAATGCAACCCTGGACGCCAAAGAGCGGGAATTATTGGCCGCTTACACCTACAATGCCGAGAACAAACTTGAGCAGAGCGACAATATTCAAAAACTGAACGACTCCCTTTTTGTCTACAACTCGCCGGTTCCGGTTACTGACGTTATTTGTAAAACCTGCGCGGACAATGCAGCCCTGCCGTTTGTAACCTGGCGCATCATTTTCAAAAAGCGGGAAATCATCCGGCGCATCAATCCGAAGAAACTACAATAACAAGCAACAGCTACAGATTGCCATACCCTGCCCGAATTTGTACAAAAAAGCGACCAAATAGCACGATCCAAATAGCTATTTTGTACTTTTGAAAACCATCAAGTTCCATCCCTTAACAAACGCAGGATTTCACGCATGAGCAATCTGAACAACAAAGCAGATCAGTCGGTTAGCCGTCGCGGTTTTGTCAAAGCTTCGTCGCTGGCGTTGGCTGGCGTTACCATTCTACCCCGACATGTATTAGGTGGGAAGCGGCCCGACGGGTCGGGTTACATTGCCCCGTCGGATAAACTCAACGTGGCAGGCGTCGGCATTGGTGGTATGGGCAAAAGCAACCTGAACGCCCTGGCTCCGACCGAAAACATCGTTGCCCTCTGCGATGTCGATGAAAAATACGCCGGGCCGGTCTTTGAAAAGTACCCGAACGCCAAGCGGTATAAGGATTACCGGAAGATGCTGGAAGCCCAAAAAGACATCGACGGTGTGGTAGTAGCAACGCCCGATCACCTGCACGGCGTCATTGCTTCAGCGGCCATGAAACTCGGCAAACACGTTTATGTGCAAAAACCGCTCACCGTTACGGTTTGGGAATCCCGCGAACTGGCCCGGCTGGCGAAGGAATATCCGAAAGTGGTCACGCAAATGGGTAACCAGGGGCACTCGAACGACGACGCCCGGCTGATCAACGAATGGATTGCAGACGGTGCCATCGGAAAGGTACAGGAAGTACACGTCTGGACCAACCGCCCCATCTGGCCGCAGGGCATGGACGTGCCGAAAGAAGCCGTCGATGCGCCCTCAACCCTGGACTGGGAGTTATTTCTGGGTCCGGCTCCGCACCGGCCTTACAATCCGGCTTATACGCCGTTTAAGTGGCGTGGCTGGGTCGATTACGGCGCTGGTGCGCTCGGCGACATGGGCGCTCACCTGGTTGACCACCCCTATTGGGCCCTGGGCCTCAATCCGCCGATCAGCGTCGAAGCTTCCTCAACACCCTTCAACAAGCAGAGCTACCCGATGGCGTCGATGGTAACTTACGAATTTGAAACCAAAGACAAGAAGAATCCGCTGATCATGACCTGGTACGACGGTGGCATTCTGCCGCCCAAACCGATGGAGTTTGGCGATGGTCCTGTACCGAAAAGTGGCGGAGTACTCTACGTTGGTACAAAAGGAAAACTCTTCCACGAAACCTACGGCTCCAAACCCCGGCTGCTCCCCCAGGAAAAGATGGATTCGTACAAAAAACCGGCACAGACCATTCCTCGCGTGGGCATGAGCCACGAACGCAACTGGGCCGAAGCCTGCAAAGGCAACGGTAAGGCGGTTTCACCCTTTGAATATGCGGGGCCGTTGTGCGAAAGTATGCTGCTCGGTATTGTGGCCCTCTACAAACAAGGAACAAAACTGAATTGGGACACCAAAAACATGCAGTTTACCAATGCTCCCGAACTGAACCAGTACCTGAAACGCGATTACCGCCAGGGCTGGGCGATGTAGTGGGTGTAGAAATTATATGTAGGTAGTGATACAAGCCATAAAATCGCTTGTATCACTGCTCTTCTCTCGCATTTTTCAAATGAAAAAACAATTATTGTTCGTGGCCTTTGTCCTGTCGACGCTGCAACTGCTGGCGCAGGCACCCAATACCCTAACCGCGCAGGAAAAGAAAGAAGGCTGGAAATTGCTCTTCAACGGCAAAGATGTTTCCGGCTGGCATACTTACGGCAAAACCGGAGTTGGGTCGGCCTGGATCATTGAAGACCAGGCACTGAAACTAAATGTACCCGAACGAGCCGGAAACAAAGCCAAAAATGGGGGCGATTTAGCCACGGATTTATCTTTCAAAGGCGATTTTGAATTCAAGGCGGATTTTAAGGTCGAACGGTTTACCAACAGCGGAATTTTCTTCTTTGTGACCGAATCGCCGGAATACAAGCAAATTTACCATACCGGTCTGGAGCTTCAGGTGCTCGACAATGCCATTTACGAGGGTGCGCCGGAAAACACCCACCGGTCGGGTGATTTTTTCAGCGTTGCCAACGCCCGCATCCGCGAACCGAAGCCAGTTGGCGAGTGGAACCAGCTCCATTTCAAACTGAAAGGCAAGATGTTATCGGTGTACATGAACGGGTATTTGATTCAGGAGCACAACATTGATAGCGACGACTGGAAAAAACGCGTGGCCGCCAGTAACCTGAAAACCGCCCCGCTCAGTAAAGGGCAATACGCCGGGCGAATCGGTTTGCAGGACTGGGGCAGTACGGTTTGGTACCGAAATATCAAAATTCGCCCGCTTTGAAAATTGCTTACCCAGTTTGACCGCATCATGTCGGTGATTTACCAAACGGCTCTTGGGTGTCAAACGAAACGGATTATATTTGTTTTGCAAAACCTAAACAAATATGAATCGTCCGTACCTGGGAGAATTTGAAGAACTGGTGCTGCTGGCTGTTGCCATGCTCAACGGTCAGGCGTACGGCGTAGCCATTCTCGATGCCATTGAGAAGCAAACGGGCCGAACGGTGAGTTTGAGTGCGATTCACGCGACGCTGCAACGGCTGGAAGAAAAAGGCTATCTAAATTCCGAAATGGGCGGAGCAACGGCCGAGCGCGGTGGACGGCGAAAACGTTTTTTTACCGTGACCGTGGGCGGAACCCGGGCTTTGCAGGAAATTCATACAACTCGCAACCAGCTCTGGAACCTGATTCCCAAAGCCGTTTAACCTGACTACTAGCCATGTGGCACACCATTTGCTGATCTTTTCACGCAAAGTTTATTGGCCATTTGTGTAATCCTGTCCGCACGTCCGAACCTTGCCACCCGATTTTGTGTTGACAGACAAAAATCCCATTTTCATGGACTGTCAGTACCTTCCGCTAACCGCTACCGGCCAGTTTTCATCGCTCTTCCTCGATTATATCTCTCAAAAAGAAGCAATTCAGCCTTATTACAACCGCTTTCCGACGCTGGAAGCCTTCGCCGAGCAGGCAAAAAGCCGGTCATTCGATGAAGCAAAACGCCGGACGCTGGTGGAAGTTCTGGAGCGACAGTACCGCAACATTCCGAACAAACCAGACTTTTCCGTCCTCACCCAACCCAACACGTTTACAGTTACCACGGGGCATCAGCTCAATATTTTCACGGGGCCGCTCTACGTGCTTTACAAGTGGATTACGACGGTCAACCTGGCCAAAAAGCTGAACGAAACGTTCCCCGAATACCGGTTTGTCCCGATCTACTGGCTGGCCGCCGAAGACCACGACTTTGCCGAAATCAATCATTTTACACTCTTTGGCAAAAGCTATACCTGGGAAACGGAACAGCGCGGGGCCGTTGGTCGCATGAATCCGAAAGAGTTACAGACTATCTTCGAGCAGATGCCGGAAAAGCTGTTTCTGTTTGAAGAAGCGTACCTGAAACACGACACGCTTTCTGATGCCGTGCGCTGGTACGTTAACGAACTACTGGGCAGCGAGGGGCTGATTTGTCTGGACCCCGACGACGCCGATCTGAAGCGGCTTTTTGCGCCAATCATCAAAGAAGAACTGCTTCACCAACCAACCAGCGGTATTGTTACCGAAACCAGTGAACAACTGGAAGCCCTCGGTTACAAAACGCAGATAACGCCCCGCGAAATCAACCTTTTTTACCTGGACGAGCAACTGCGCGAGCGGATTGTCCGCGAAACGGCGGAGGACGAAACGGTTTCGTACCAGGTCCTGAACACCGATCTGCGATTTTCGCAGGAGGACCTGTTGAAACTCGTGGACGAACATCCCGAGCGGTTTAGCCCGAATGTGGTCCTTCGCCCGGTTTATCAGGAAGTAATTCTGCCCAATCTGGCCTACATCGGTGGTCCCTCCGAAGTGCCCTACTGGCTCCAACTAAAAGGTATTTTCGATCACTTCCAGCTACCGTTCCCGCTGCTCATGCCCCGCAACTTTGCCCTGTACGTCAACCCGGCCAGCGCAAAAAAAATGGATAAGCTTGGCGTACTGCCCGAAGAATTGTTCTGGGATGAAGTGAAGCTGCGCCGGACGTATACGCAACGGATCAGCGAATATTCCCTGGATCTATCCGACCAGAAAGCGTGCCTGGAACAGTGTTTTGCCGAAATTCTTGATAAATCCGTTAAGGTTGACAAGTCCCTGGAAGGGGCCGTTCTGGCCGAAAAAGCCCGGCTGATGCATACAATTGACCATCTGGAAAAACGGCTCAAGAAAACGGAAGAAAAGAATCACGAGACGGTTTTGACCCAGTTGATGACCCTCAAAAACAAACTCTTTCCAAACGGCGGCATTCAGGAACGCTCCGAAAACTACCTCAATTTCCAGCTCAACGATCCGCAGTTTATCCAGAAATTGCTGACGGTTTTTGATCCGCTGGAATACCAGATGCAGATCCTGAAAGACTGACCGCATGACCAAAGCCGAACTCCGCACTGAGTTTCGCCAGAAGCGCCGGTCATTACCGGCAGCCGACTGGCAAAACCGCTGTCTGGCGCTTTCGGAGTTGTTTATGGCCTTGCTTCAAAGCAACCGTTGGCAACGGACGGTTTCGGTCGTCAGCTCGTTTTTGCCCATCGTTCATCAGCAGGAGGTCGACACCTGGTTGATTGTCCGACGGCTCTGGCGGGATTTCCCACAAATCCGGGTAGCCGCACCGGTGACGGATCTGGCAGCCGGAACCCTGACCCATTACTCCATTACCCCCACAACCGAGTTTACAACAAGCCGCTACGGTATTCCCGAACCCAATTCATCGTTCATCATTCCTGATTCATCCATCGATCTGGTCTTGGTGCCCCTCCTGGCCTTCGACCGGTCTGGCAATCGCGTAGGGTACGGGGGCGGTTTCTACGACCGTTTTTTGCCCGAGTGCCGCCCAGACTGCCTCAAGATTGGCTTATCGCTGTTCGATCCGGTTGAACGAATTGACGATGTGTTTGAAGGTGACGTTCCTTTGAATGGCTGCTTTACCCCCGAACGGTTCTGGACGTTCTCCTGAGATTTCTACCACATCTTTTGTAGATTACCGCAATGAAAATCCTTGCATTCGGGTGTTGTATGTTACTGGCAATTCAACCCATTTGGGCCCAAAAAACCGTGGCCGCGCTCGACGCGGTAATGCACCAAAACTTTCCGGCCGATCAGCCCGGCGGAGCATTGCTGGTGGTGATCAACGGAAAAACCATCTACAACCGGGGTGTTGGGCTGGCTAATCAGGAAACGAAAGCGCCGATTACGCCCGAGACTAACTTCCGGATGGCATCGGTTTCCAAGCAGTTCACGGCCATGTGCATTCTGCTGCTGGAAAAACAGAAGAAAATTTCTTTCGATGATAACCTGCTCCGGTTTTTTCCGGACTTCAATCCGCGCGTCGGCCAGAAAATCAAGCTGAGGCACTTGCTTACGCATACTTCTGGCCTTCTGGACTACGAATCGCTCCTACCCGATGATCGAAAAGACCAGATTTTTGACGCCGAAGTACTGGCATTGCTGAAACCACAGGATTCAACGTATTTTGAACCGGGCAGCCGGTTTCGCTACAGCAATTCGGCCTTTTGTTTGCTGACGCAGGTGGTGGAACGGGTCACGAAAAAACCGTATCGGGCGTTTATCACCGAAAACCTTTTCAAACCGCTAGGCATGAGCCAGACAACGTTGTACGAGCCCAACCGAACAATTCCGAACCGGGCGATGGGTTACGCGCGAAATCAGGACCAAACCATTCGATTTTCGGATCAGAGCGTGACGAGCGGCACCCAGGGCGACGGCTGCGTTTATACCTCCCTGACGGATTATAAAAAATGGAACGATGCGCTGGTTACCAACCAACTGGTCGATTTGCCGAAACAGCTCAGCCGCATCAAGTATCCGCTCACCGGGGCACCAAACGGTTTTTACGGCCTGGGCTGGTTTTTGACCCAAACAAAGGATGGGACGCCAGAGTTGTTTCATTCGGGCAGCACCTGCGGCTTCAGTAATTGCGTGGTCTGGCTGCCAGCAACAAAAACCTTACTTGTGCTGTTCGCCAATCTGGCTGATAATCACCGGCCGTTTGCAGACATACTGAACACTTTGAAACCGGAAGTTGAACTTTTGGGAGATGTCTGGACGTTGCACAATCTGACGAATTGAGTGACTATTTCGAATACCGGCGCTCTTGAAATAGTCCGGGGAATTCTTAACTTTACAACCCGATAACTGGCTTACAAATAGTTACCTTACTATGGCATTTACCGAAACAGAGCGGAATCCGCTCAACAGCCTGGAACAATGGGAAGATGATCTGCTGGTCCGCTATCCCGAACCGGACTCGGCCCTGACAGGGCATAAAGCAAAAGAAGATTACCGCAATTACGAAAATCCCGGCCGTGATACGGTTCGCGAGTTTTACCGGCTCAATCACACGTACCAGACGTACGATTTTGTGCAGGAAAAGCGGGCGGAGTTTCTGAAATTCGACAAGAAAGAAATCCCGGTTTGGGGCGCGATGGAGTTTCTGAATACGCTCGTCGACGATTCTGATCCGGATATTGAACTGGATCAGCTGCAACACCTGCTGCAAACTGCCGAAGCCATCCGCGCCGACGGTCACCCCGACTGGTTTGTGCTGACCGGCTTTCTGCACGACATGGGCAAAGTGCTGTGTCTGTTCGGCGAACCGCAGTGGGCCGTGGTGGGCGACACCTTCCCGGTGGGTTGCGCGCATTCCGACCGGATTGTGTATCCCGAGTTTTTTCAGAACAACCCGGATTCGAAAGACGAACGGTATAATACCAAATACGGTATTTACGAACCCAATTGCGGCCTGAAAAACGTTACGATGTCGTGGGGCCATGACGAGTACCTGTACCACATCACGAAGGATCACCTGCCCGAACCGGCGTTGTATATGATCCGGTATCACTCATTCTACGCGCAACACCGCGAGAATGCCTATGATCACCTGATGGACGCGCACGACCATGAGATGTTCAAGTGGGTGAATAAATTTAATCCGTACGATCTGTATTCGAAAAGTCCGGTGACGCCCGTGGTTTCGGAACTGAAACCGTATTACGAAGACCTGATTGCGAAATATTTGCCCGCAACCATTCGGCTGTAAAAAACCTTTTTAGCTATATCCAAAGCCGGTGTTTCGACATCGGCTTTTTTGTTAGTTTTGAGTGAATACAAGCTGATTCGCAGATGCTCCTCACGTTTATCGCTCTTTACCTTCTTTCCAATCTCGCCGTGGGTGCCTGGGCCGCCCGAAAAGTCAGCAGTAGTCAGGATTTTGTGCTAGCGGGTCGGCAGCTTCCATTGGCACTGGCGGCTTCGGCCACGTTTGCCACCTGGTTTGGGTCGGAAACGATTATGGGCGCTCCGGCTATTTTTGTGGAGGAGGGTTTGTTGGGCATCATCGAAGAACCGTTTGGATCGGCGCTATGCTTATTTCTGGTGGGCGCTTTCTACGCGCGGCCACTGTATCGTCTGGGCATCACCACCTTTTCGGATTATTTCAGCCTGCGGTTTGGCCGCTCGGCGGAATTTTTGTCGGCGGTTTTGGTTATTCCCTCCTACTTCAGCTGGATTTCGGCCCAGTTTATCGCCATCGGGATTGTCTTGAACCTAGTGACCGGGTTGCCAATTTTCTGGTGTATCGCGTCCAGCGCAACAATTGTGATGATCTACACGATGCTGGGTGGCATGTGGTCACTGTCGATCACGGACTTCTTTCACAACATCATCATCGTCATTGCCCTGATTATCATTGCGGTTATTCTCTACAACCAGACGGGCGGTTTTGAAAGCATTGTAAAAAACACCAAACCGGGTTTCTTCAACCCGCTGCCTGCCCCAACGTTCAAAGACAGTGTGAGCTGGGTGGCAGCCTGGATCACCATCGGTTTGGGTTCCATTCCGCAGCAGGATGTTTTTCAGCGGGTGATGTCGGCCAAAAGCGAGCGAACAACGGTGCAGGCATCGTACCTGGCGTCTTTCTTCTACATTACCATCGCCATGTTGCCCCTTTTTATTGGCCTGATGGGGAAACAACTGTATCCGGACCTGAAACAGGACAACCAGATGCTGATTCCGAACATGGTCTTGCAACAGGGAGGTATGCCACTGCAAATTCTGTTTTTCGGAGCGTTGCTGTCGGCCATCCTAAGCGTATCGAGTGGCGCCATTTTGGCCCCGGCCACGGTTTTTGGCGAGAACATTTTCCGGTTTTTTCGCCCCGATACCAGCGATAAAACCTTGCTACTCACAATTCGACTGGCGGTCATGGCCATCACGCTGATCTGCGTCTGGATGACGGCTGCTCGCGATGTCAACATATTTGAACTCGTCGGTGAATCGTCGGCATTCAGTCTGGTTTGTCTGTTTGTACCGCTGACGGCTGGTTTATATTGGAAACGGGCCAATACGCTGGGTTGCCTGCTGTCGATGCTCAGCGGTATCATTGTCTGGCTACTCTGCCTGGGAATTGAAACCGAGTACCCGCCACTGGTTTACGGTTTGCTGGCCAGCACAATGGGAATGCTTCTTGGCGCGCTGCTCCCAACGAAAACCACCGAAAAACCGTAACAAGCGTCAGAAAAACGTTTGATCGATTTTCCCGATGTAACCCGGACTATTTTGTGAATCGAAAAGCTGTTGAATTTGCTTTCCGACGTTTGGGTAGAGGTTCAGGGTATCCAGTTCGCTAACTGGTTTCCAGGCCACGGCCAGCGCGGTGGTTTCCTGCGGATTGATCTGGGGAATGCCGCCAATGAGTTGCCCCAGAAACACCACATGCAGTACATCCTCTTTGGCGGTATCGGGCATGATGACTTCCCCAAAAAAGGCGACCGGACCTACTTCCACTTCAATTCCGAGCTCTTCCTGCAATTCACGCCCAACCGTTTGATCCAACGTTTCGCCTTTGTCAGTGTTGCCGCCGGGCAGTCCATACACATCGGTTTCGCCGTAGCGATAATGCATCAACAACAAATGATTATTTTCGACTAACAGCAACGCAGGCCGTACTTTCATAATGGGAAAGAAATTGATGAAACTTGAGCAGTAAAGTACAACAAAACCGATACTTTTGGCACTATACTTCTAAATCATGGTCCATGAAAACGATTTTAACGCTTTTTAGCCTTCTTAGCCTGATCACCTGTGTCTCCGCCGATGGCCTGAAAACCAAGGATGCGATCCTGGTTTTCTCAAAGACCAAGGGCTTCCGGCACAAGTCCATTGAACCCGGCAAACTGGGGCTCATCAAATTGGGGCGGGAAAACGGTTTCAGCGTCGACACGACCGAAAACGCAGCCCTTTTCACCCACGAAAATTTGAAAAAATACAAGGCCGTTGTTTTTCTGAGCACAACCGGCGACATCCTGAATGCCGAACAACAGACGGCCTTTGAACAATACATCAAAAAAGGGGGCGGTTTTGTCGGTATTCATGCAGCTGCCGATACGGAGTACGAATGGCCGTGGTACAACCAACTGGTTGGCGCTTACTTCCTGAGCCATCCGAAGCAACAAAACGCTGAAATCGTCATTGTCGATAAAAAGCACCTGTCGACCAAGATGCTGCCCGACCGCTGGAAACGGTACGATGAATGGTACAATTACAAAAGCATTGTACCGGGAATTAAGGTGCTGGGAAACCTGGACGAAAAAACGTACGAGGGCGGCAAAAACGGCGATAACCACCCGTTCATCTGGTACCGCGAGTTCGACGGGGGCCGGTCGTTCTACACGGGCGGGGGCCACACTGATGAGTCTTACAGCGACCCGCAGTTTATGGCGCACGTGCTGGGTGGCATCAAGTACGCGATGGGTAAAAAGAAGTAAATTAAAGAGTTATTTCGCAGAGTTAAGCAGAGCGCCTGTTTAACTCTGCGAAATATACCCTTTTCAACGCTTAGCTAATCTTAATCTTTCGACCAGTTTCGGCGGCCTGATACGTGGCCTGAATGATTTTCACATCCTGCAATCCTTCTTCACCTGTGATGTGTTTCGGCAGTTGCTTGCCATCGATCAGGTCCTTACAAATACCATCCATGTGCATTGCCTGATGGTTAACGATCGGTTTTTCGATGGGCCCTTTGCTGGTCATTCCCTTCAACGGTCCGTAACCAAACGCCGGGCGCAGTTCGAACCAGCCATTTTCGGCGGAAGCATATAAGCGCTCAACGCCCGCAGCGTAACTGGTGGTTGACATGGAGGTGATGCCGTTCGGAAATTCAAACTGCCAGTACATCGTTTCTTCCACATCTTTGAACTTCTGCGGATCGGTTTTGGGTGCAAACTGGGCCGTTACTGAAAGCGGTTCCAGGCCCGTCACCAACCGAACGCCCTGAATGGCATAGATTCCTACGTCCATCATCGGGCCACCGCCCGCCATCGACTTCTTAAGCCGCCACTGGTTCGGATCTCCGGCTTTAAAACCATCGCTGGCTTCCAGAAACTTCAGGTTACCGAATACTTTTTCCCGGCCCAGCCGCATCATTTCCTGCGTAAACGGTTCATAATGCAACCGGTAACCGATGGCCAGTTGTCGATTGGCTTTTTTACAGGCATCAATCATCTCCTGGCACTCTTTCACCGTAATAGCCATCGGCTTTTCGCAGATCACGTGCTTGCCCGCCTTGGCGGCCCGAATCACGTACTCGGCGTGCATCGAATTCGGCAAAACCACGTAAACGATGTCGATGTCTTTGTTATCAATGATCCGGTCAAACGTTTTGTAATCGTAGACGTTTGCCTTTGGAATGTTGTATTTCCCCATCCATTCCTCGGCTTTGGAGGGCGTTCCGGTTACAATCCCGGCCAACCGGACGTGCTGCGTTTGCTGCAAGGCCGGAGCCAGCTGGTTTTTGCTGTAACCGCCCAGACCAACCAGCGCCATACCCAGTTTACGTCCCTGCTGCAAGGGCTCGCCTAGGTGCGAAACGAGGGTGTTGATCCGGGCAAATTGATCTTGCTGGTTTAGTGTCGCGGCATAACCCGCCAACGGTAACGAGAGCGCCGAAGCGCCGATTCCTTTCGAAAGTTTTTGTAGAAAATCACGTCGGTTAGTAGCCATTGAATTTAACGTAAAGAGATAATAATTAAAGGCAAAAGAATAAAGACAGGAGCCAGAAGATAAAAGCCTATCCGCTTTTGTCTCCCTCACTTGTCTCGAGAAGCAATTGCACAAATCTAATGAAGTATAGCTATTTTGAAAGACCTATTGGTAAGTTTATAGCCTTATTCCGCGCGAATTACGATCTGGATGTCCGTATTCCGGCCTTTGTCATCAGCACAGGAAATTTTGAGCGCACCGGGCTGCGGAATAAAGAAAACGCCTTCGCTCGGCGATGCTTTTTGGTACAGCTTGTCATTCAAATACCAGTAAACCTGCTTCACCTCGTTATCGGCCTGGCAACTTAGCTGCAATTGCTGCGGTTGTTTCGAATTGATGAAATACTCGCTGCCCTCGGTCGGACTGACAATCTGCGGTCCCTGCTGGGCGAAAATCCGCGTACAGGCTGGATTATGGGGCGGTATTTTGGCATACGGAATCCGGCGACTTTCGTAAAACGCGATCAGTTCCGGAGCCAGGTTGGGATAGCGTCGCCGAACAGCCTGCTCGGATTCGTTGTCTTCGGGTAAACAGTGCGCGCAGTACGAAACCGTTCCGGGTGCATTGGTCCAGACAGCTTTCTGATGCTGACAACGGCGATAGGGTGAAACGCCCATGATGGCATAGTCCACAATTTTATGGTCGCAGAATTCGCCCGGAATCTCGCCCGTTTCGGCGCAGACCTGCCGCATCGACAGACTTATCGGCATCCTGAACCACCCGCGGCCCGAGTTGTAATCAATCGCGTTGAAAAGACTGAACAGCAACGGCGTGGCGATGTTGGCACCGCTTAGTTCCGGAACGCTTTCACCCGAAAAATTACCCACCCAGACGCCCACCGTATAACGTTTGTTGTATCCAATACTCCAGGCATCCCGCCGACCGTAGGACGTGCCCGTTTTCCAGGCGATACGTGGCAGGTGGTAACTGTTGTCGAAGTTGTTGGGCAAATCCGGGCGGGTAATTTGCGTCAGCGTGTTTGTAATGAGAAAAGCTGCACTTGGCGAAATCAGTTGGCTTTTTTTCGTTTTATTTTCCGCTTCCTCCGCTGCAATGAACCGGAGGCTGCTTAGTTGCCCCTGGTTGGCAAAAGCCGCAAACAGGCGCGTCAGCTCCTCCAGCGATACCCCACAACCGCCCAGAATAAGCGATAGGCCCAGATTACCCGCCTGTTTTTTGATGGTTTCAAAACCGGCTTTTTTCAACTGATCGACAAAGACCGGTGTGCTAACCTGCTGCAATGTTTTTACCGCCGGAACGTTCAGCGAATTCGCCAGCGCCGATTCCACGGTAATGGGACCGTAAAACTGACGGTCGTAATTTTCCGGCTCGTAACCGGAAAAGCTTGTCGGCACGTCGTTCAGAACGGTTTTGGGTGTCATCAGCCCTTTGTCGAACGCCAGCGCGTACAACAGCGGTTTCAACGTACTACCTGGTGAGCGCACCGCCCGAATGCCATCCACCTGCCCCCCATCGTCGTTATTTCCAAAACCTGCCGAACCCACGTAGGCTTCCACCGCCATTGTCTGGTTGTTTACAATCAGCACAGCCGCATTGTGAATATTCATGGACCGCATCCGTGCGACATAATTGGCAACCAGCTGCTCCGCCTGATTCTGACGGTTTGATCGAAGTGTTGTATGAATGACGGGATGATCAGCATACTGCTGCTTGAGTCGCCACGCCAGGTGAGGAGCCTGTTTGGGCAACGCCCGGCGGTGGGCATCCAGCGGTTCGGCCAGAGCATCCGCAATGGCATCGGACGAGAACAGATCAGTTTTTCGAAAGCGATTCAGCCAGCGATTTCGTTCCTGCACGATCAGCTTGTTATTCCGCCCCAACCGCAAGCTCGACGGACGGTTTGGAATGATCGTCAAGGTTGTAATTTCGGCCAGACTCAACAATTGGGGTGGTTTGCCAAAATACAGCATCGAGGCCGATTTGATTCCTTCAATGTTACTGCCATACGGAATCAGGTTTACATAAAATTGCAGGATTTCGTCTTTGGTATAAAAGACTTCGAGCTGCACCGCCCGAAACAACTCAATAATTTTACTGCAATACGTTCGTTCACGCGGTTCCAGCAACCTGACAACCTGCATGGTAATGGTCGAAGCTCCGGAGGTTCGGCGGCCGGTTGTCAGGTTGCGAAAAGCCGCCCGCAGCATAGCCGCCGGATTAAAACCGGGGTGATAATAGAAATATTTATCCTCCTTGTATACAATCGTTTTTCGTAAAAGGGGCGTTATCTCCTCTAGCTCCGTGGCCAACCGCCATTTATCGTCATCACTCAGAAACGCATTCAGAATGGTGCCATCGCCAGCGGTAATGATGGTTGAATACCGGGGCCGGACCTTTAACGGAAACACCAGATTCAAGCCGAAAAACAAAACTGCCAGCGCCAGCAGTGCTTTGATCCAGCCTAGTTGCCAGCGTTTTTTGGTGATGTGGCGTAATTTTTCCAATATGCAAACGCTTTAACTCACTCTGTTGAAAACTACGATGATGTGCCCGCCAGGTCTTTGTTGATCCATTGAGGCAACCAAAGTAGTGGCAACCCTTTTATTTCTTCGTCCTTTACTCCTTTTTTCGATGAAACTTCAGTTTTTTGGCGCAGCCCGAACCGTTACCGGAAGTAAACACCTGATTACGACCCAACGCGGAACCCGCATCCTGCTCGATTGCGGGTTGTTTCAGGGTCTCAATACCGATGACCTGAACCAGCATTTTCGCTTTAATGCGTCGGAAATCGATTACCTGATTCTGTCCCATGCTCACATCGATCACTCCGGCCTGATTCCGCGCCTGGTTCGTCAGGGATTCAATGGCCCTATTTACTGCACACCCGCAACGGCTGATCTCTGCCGTATTATGCTGCTCGACAGCGCTCACATCCAGGAAAAAGACCTGAAACGGGTGAACGACCGCCGGGAACGACAGGGACGACCGCTACTCGATATTCTGTACGAAGCCGCCGATGTGACACGCGCACTCCAGCTGATGCAACCTATCGCTTACGGAGAAACTTTCTGGCTCAGCCGCGACGAAGTGCAGGTTTTGTTCACTGATACTGCTCATCTGCTGGGTAGTGCCGCCATTAGTCTAACCGTTCGGGAAACCGACGCGCAGGGCCAAACCGTCGAAAAGCGCCTGTTTTTCAGTGGCGACATTGGCCGCCCGCACGACAAGATACTCAAAATGCCCGAGCCGTTTCCGCAGGCGGATTACATTCTCTGCGAGTCGACCTACGGTGACCGGCTTCACGAACCAGAACCGGATATGCGGGCGCACCTGCTCCGGATCGTGCACGAAACCTGCGTAGTGCGCGGTGGAAAGCTCATCATCCCGGCTTTTGCCGTTGACCGAACACAGGAGTTGGTGTACGCCCTCGACCAACTTGCCAATCGCGGTGAGTTGCCCCGGCTAAATGTGTACATTGACAGTCCGATGGCCGTTAAAGCGACGCAACTAATGAAGGAACACGAAGAATGTTTCAATCCGGAAATTCTGGCGTACATTGAAAAAGATGGCGACGCATTTGCCTTTCCGAATCTGCATTACATTTCGGACGTGGAAGATTCCAAAGCCATCAACAACCGCGACGAACCGTGTATCATTATTTCATCGTCGGGCATGGCTGAAGCCGGCCGTATCAAGCATCACATCCGGAACAACGTCGAAGATCCGCGCTGCACCATTTTGATTGTAGGCTACTGTGGGCCCGAAACGCTCGGCGGTGCCCTGAAGCGGGGCGATTCGCAGGTAAAGATTTTTGGTGAAACGTATCAGGTGCGTGCGGATGTTGAAGTCATGGATTCGTTCAGTGCCCACGGCGATTACCAGGAAATGCTCGATTTTCTGGCCTGCCAAAATCCGTCCCTGGTGAAACAGGTGTTTTTGGTCCACGGTGAGTACGACCGGCAGGTTCTTTTTCGGCAAAAGCTCCACAGCGCTGGTTTTCAAAACGTATCAATTCCATCCTTGTACGAATCAGTCGAATTATAACGGGATTGATAAACAAAAAAGCGCTTACCACAAAAAATATCCTTCTATTGCTTGCATAAATCTGCAAAAGCGTACATCTTTGCATTCCCAATCGCTGGGAACAAATGCCGAAGTGGTGAAACTGGTAGACACGCACGTTTCAGGGGCGTGTGAACGTGAGTTCATGCGAGTTCGAGTCTCGCCTTCGGCACTAAGTCAAAACGCTGTAAATCAATTGATTTACAGCGTTTTTCTTTTTGGTGGGTGTCGTAATGGCAGAAAATGGCGACGAAAAATGCAAAATGGCAACCCGCAATATCTATCCACTCAGCTTCAATAAACGAGCAGTATTCCTGCTACTACACCGAACACCGTCCGAAGATTTTTCCAGACTGCCGCACTGCTCCAGCCTATCGATCAAGGGGCAACGTTGATCAACCGCTGGCTCTGCACCAGAGGCCGCAATTCCCACAAAAGCAACTAGCGCATTGGCACTAACACTTTGCTGCATTGGTGGTCAGTCTGTTTCTTGGAAGCAGCTGGAGGAGATAGTCACGTAAAAACCGTATCGTTATTTTGGCTGTGGTAATTTTTACAATGCCTAACCATCAGATGACTACTGCCAACAGATCAGTTGCCCCGACTGTTTTTCCCTCAATAACAATCCGATTCACTGGATGTGCAAAAGCATTCTGGTTGAAATGGCTCTATTTGAAGCAATTATCAGCTCCGAGAACGTTACCGGTATTATTTTTGGCTATTACCGTATAAAGCGATCTATTTAATTATAATATTGCTATACAACAGAATTAAATATACAATAAAACGACTACCGCACTATAATATCCTCTTTCGTGCGAGAAAATAGAAGAAAAGCGTCTCGCTAAAAGAATACAGCAAAATCACCCTTAACCATAATTACTATGCGAATACAACTACCAGCCATCGTATGGTGCCTTTTGCTCTTTCTTTTAGCCCTACCGCTGGGCCTCTACGGGCAGAACAGAGAAATTACAGGTACTGTCATTGACAGCCTCTCCAACCAGGGTCTGCCCGGCGTAACCGTGGTTATCAAAGGAACCCAGCGCGGCACGACTACCAATGCCGACGGACGATACAGCATTCAGGCCGCCCCCAAGGATATTCTTTCTTTTAGCTATGTAGGTTATTTGATACAGGAAAAGCCCGTAGGCAATCAGACATCCGTTACAATAACGTTACAGCCCAGTACCAACACCCTGGATGAGTTGGTCGTGGTGGGCTATGGTACTATGAAGAAAAGCGACCTGACCGGCGCGGTGATCCGGATTGATTCCAAAACCTTCAAGAACCAACCAATGACCCAGCTCACGGATATGCTTACTGGTACGGTGGCCGGTTTTAACGCCAATCAGGCTACCTCCGCTGCGGGGGGAAGCTCCCTTCAGATCCGGGGCCCAAAATCGTTGAATGCCACCTCAAGCCCGATGGTCGTGGTGGACGGCGTGATCTTCAACGGCAGCGTGGCCGATATCAACCCCGTAGACATCGAAAGCATCGATATCCTGAAAGATGCGAGTTCGGCAGCCGTGTTCGGAGCCAGAGCCGCCGGGGGAGTGATCCTGGTTACAACCAAAAAAGGAAATCAGGGCAAGCCCATAATCAACGTATCAGCGAATGTAGGAACAGCCTCCACCACCCACGATTTCAAGCCATTCGATGCACAGGGCTACCTGACCTTCCGGCGTGACGTGCTTCGTGCGACCAATCCGGACCGCCCTGTTTTTTATTATGACAATCCGGGTACGTTACCGGCGGGTGTTTCGCTGGATCAATGGCGCAACGCAAGCAACAATCCCCAAACCGATAATACCCAGGAATGGCTAAGCCGGCTACGGTTTTTCCCAATCGAAGTGGAGAATTACCTGGCTGGCAAAACAGTTGATTGGTACAAGGAAGTGATCCGAACGGGCCTGCGGCAAAATTACGATGTCAGCATCGGTGGCGGTTCCAAAGATGTGACGTACTACTGGTCACTTGGGTATCAGAATAACGAAGGGATTATCCGGGGCGATAAATTTTCGACTATTCGTTCCCGTCTTAATGTTGATTTCCGGGTGACCGACTGGCTGAATGTGGGCGTCAATAGCCAGTTTGCCGACCGCGATGAAAGCGCCGTTCAGGCGAATTTCGCCCAGATGTTCATAATGAGCCCTTACGGTTCGATGTTCGATCAAAACGGAGATGTTTCCTGGTTTCCCAACAGTTTTGCGGTTGCAAACCCGATGATCAATTATTACGGGCAGGACAGACTTCGGAAAATCAATACGCTTTTCGCTTCACTGTACGGAAAAATCAAGCTGCCTTTTGGATTTGATTACAAAATTTCTTTCCAGCCCCGGTATGAGACGATCAAGGACTACAGCTTCTGGTCATCCAAAACAATGGAAGGAGGCTCCACGCGGTCCGGCGGGTATGGCGTGCGTAACGATGCATCTACTTACGAATACATCCTGGATAACCTCCTGCACTGGAACAAGCAATTCGGCATTCACCAGTTCGATCTCACCATGCTTTACAGTGCCGAGCGCAACCGGGGCTGGTCGTCGGCCATCTCCAACCAGACTTTTGTGCCGAACCAGAATCTCGGTTTTCACGGATTACAGTACGGCACCAACCCGACGGTGTCTACCAACGACACCCAGATTACCGGCGATGCGGCTATGGCCCGCATCAATTATACGTTACTGAATAAATACCTGCTTACGGCATCGGTTCGCCGGGATGGATTCTCCGCATTTGGCACCAAGCAACCGCGGGCGGTATTCCCGGCGGCCGCCCTGGCCTGGAAAATCTCGGAAGAGAAGTTTTTTAGCCTGGATTTCATCAGCCAGATGAAACTTCGGTTGTCGTGGGGGGTCAACGGCAACCGTGACATCGGCGCCTATTCCGCTCTGGCCCAATTGCTCTCGGCCATGTATTACGATGGTACCAACGTGCAGGTGGGCGTTTACAATACCACGCTCGCAAACCCCAATCTGGTCTGGGAAAAAACAAAATCGATCAACATCGGACTGGACATGAGTATGCTAAGAAACCGGATTGATATGACGCTGGAATATTACGACATGACGACTACTGACCTGCTCATGAAGCGTCTGTTGCCCGAAATCACTGGCTTCAAAGATATCACAACCAACCTGGGATTACTGGGAAACAAGGGATTTGAATTGACGGTCAATACGGTGAACCTGGAAAAGGCGAATTTTTCCTGGCGATCCGGGCTGGTATTCTCCCTGAACCGGAATAAGATCAAACACCTATTTGGTGATTACCAGGAAAAAACCGTCGATGGGAAAACCGTCAGTACCGAATTGCCCGATTATTCCAACGAATGGTTTCCGGGTCAGCCTATCGACCGCGTCTGGAATTACAATGTGACCGGTATCTGGCAGACGGGCGAAAAAGACGCAGCGGCCGTATACAAATTGCAGCCCGGTGATTTCAAAGCCGTAGATGTCGATGGCAACGGTAAATACGAAGCCTTGACGGATAAACAGTTTATTGGATACCGCCAACCCCGGTTTCGCATCGGTCTGCGTAACGAATTTGCCTTCCTGAAAAACTTTACGGCTTCGGTTTTTATCCGTAGCGAACTCGGACACATCGCACCGTTTGCGGAAGGTTTACGAACGGGAGGTTCGGACACGTACGACCGCCGGAATACCAACGATTTTCCCTACTGGACACCTGAGAATTCCATCAACGACTACGCGCGGTTAAACAACAATACCAATGTATTTGGCGGTGGGATCAAGGTTTATAAAGAACTGTCCTTTGTACGGGTTCAGGATGTTAATCTTGGCTACTCGCTGCCAGCGGCTACGGCTAAGAAGCTAAAAATGAACAATGTGCGTTTTTTTGCATCCGCGCGCAACCTGCTCACCTTTACCAAATGGCCGGGATGGGATCCTGAAGCCTGGGATGCCAATGGCAACAACCTACCTATGCCAAAAAACTTCACGTTGGGTCTGAACCTTTCCCTGTAATTCAAAACTCACTGACGATGAAAAGAATCAGCAAAATATACCTGGCCCTGTTCGTGGTACTATCTACCCTAACGGCTTGTGACAAAGAATGGCTCAAACCGGAACCGCTGTCGTTTTTCAGTCCGGAAAATGTATTCGTCGATAAAGCCGGGATGGAAGCCCTGCTCATTACGATGCGCAAGGATCTGAAGAATGAAAGCACCGGCACCATGCCGAACCTCACGATGGAGTTTGCCGCATCCGACCTGGCTTCGCCCTGGTCGCAGCTGGATTTCTACAACCTGACGCCCAACACCGACCAGTACTACCGTTTCCTGGCGATGTTTACCCAGATTTATGGCTCCATAAAAAATTCCAATGTGCTTATTTCCAGAATCGACGACATCCAGTGGAAATCCGATCAGGAGCGAAACGCGATCCTGGCTGAAGCATTGTGGCACCGGGCGTACTGGTATTACCGTCTGGTAAATTCTTACGGCGATGTGCCGTTCCTCGGGCAGGAAATCCAGAACGCCAAGCTGGACTTCCAGACGCACAGCCGCTGGGCTATCTTAAGCAAGATCCAGGCAGACACTGAATTTGCGGCCGAATGGCTGCCGGTAAGCACCAGACCGGGCGCTATCACCAAAGGCGCTGCGAACCATCTGCTGACCAAAATTTACCTCGCTAACCTGGAATACGACAAAGCCATTGAAGCGGCCAGCAAAGTAATCAATGGTCCTTATGCCCTTATGACACAGCGTTTTGGCATTGATATGAGCAAGGCCAATCGTAACGTCATCTGGGATCTGCACCGCTCGAAGAACTTTAGTATTGCCCAGAATACCGAGACGATCCTGGCAGCCATCGATCGTTTTGAAGCCCCTCCCGCTGCCCGTTCGCAAGGGCTCTATACTATGCGCTTATACAATTGCCAATGGTTTCAGCCCCAGGTTCTCGACAGCCAGGGCAAGCCGGGGATGGTCGCAAGCGGGGCAATGTATGATTCGCTGGGCCGAGGGAATGCAAACGTCCGACTGACGGGGTATTACCAATACAACCTCTGGTCGTACAAGGGCGACAACTGGCGCACAACAACCGATTTGCGCCGGGCGGATATCAACTGGGTGGATATTCACGAGCTGAAATACAACAATCCGGCTTCGGTCGACTTCGGTAAGCCCATCAACATCAAGTACCTGGCGGCTCAGGTGGATACGTTCAAACACGTTTATGCCATGCCGCATTACATTATGTACAATCCACAGGACGACCCGAAAGCCGTGCCAATGGGTGGTAACGGCGACTGGTATATCTTCCGGCTGGCCGAGACCTATCTGCTCCGGGCAGAAGCCTATTTTTGGAAAAATCAGCTGGCATTAGCAGCCGACGATCTCAATAAAGTCCGGCAACGCGCAAAGGCAATCCCGATTTCCGCCAGTGAGGTTACCATTGACTTCATTCTGCATGAACGAGCCCGGGAGCTTTTCGCCGAAGAACCGCGTCACTCTGAGCTGATACGCATTTCCTACATCATGGCAAAATCAGGGCTGAATGGCTACAATCTGAACAATTTTAGCGAAAAGAACTACTATTTTGACCGGGTGATGCGGTACAACAATACCTACGAGAAGAAAATCCAGCTTCTGGGAAATACGGCAAACATGGCACCTTTTCATGCGTTATGGCCCATTCCGTCGGTGGTCATCACCGCCAATACTAAAGGGGTGATCAACCAGAATGCAGGCTATGACGGAGCAAACCGGAATGTCGCCCCCCTGACCACCATACAATAAAGTAAAAGGGCTGCCATTGCTCAAGAAGCAATGGCAGCCCTTTTACTTGCGATCAAAAGACCGAGTCAAGCGAGTACGGTCTTTGCTTATCATACTCAAGAACTGCGTTACGGTCTGCCCCGCTGGAACGTAATTTCGGTTACCAAACCGATGGCACTCAGGCGCAGGGCTACCGAACGGCTTTCTGATTTAACTTTAGGGTCCTGGCAGTGCGGGCCGGATTCGAGGAAATAAATATAAAATTTTTGATTTCGGTCGTCAAGCTGTTCGTTATCCGGACGGCCCAGCAGCTTTCCAATTTCGTTGGCCGACTTTCCTTTCAGTTCCTGCCGAACGGCTTTAAAATCATCCACCAGCAGCGCTCTAACGCCCTGACATCCCCCACGATCGGTGCGCCATTTCGCCAGATCCAGCTTCCCGAGCTGGTCCGGCGGAGCCGAACAACCCATCAAGAAAGCCATTAAACCGGGATAAATGAGCAATGAAAGAACAACGAGACGGTTTGGTAGCAATCGTCTTATGGATTGTTCCTGATTCATTGTTCGTTGTATAAGGTTTGCAACAAAACCTGTCCAACGGCTTTCAGTGTGCCACGGTCGATGTTATCCATTCCGTCGCCAGTGGTGTGCCAGTCTTCGAAAAAACTGCCCGAACCGACATTCAGGTGAATAATGTCAATCATCGGGATTTTGGCAACCCGATTCACTGGCAAATGATCGTCGGTAATGGCTGGCCCCGACTGACCGGTATCCACAAAAAACTGGTTATATCCCATCCGGCTGGCAGTTTCCCAAATCGTATTCACAACCGTGGGCGCATATTGCATGGAATAGCCTTCTTTCAGGAATGTAGCCCCTTTTGCCCCAACCATATCCAGCAAAACCCCATAATAGGCTGTATAGCCGGGCTTGTGCTTGTTGGCCGCCCAATGCCGCGATCCTAAACAAAAACCGCTGTATTCGTCGTTACGGGCCAATTCCGAGTTCCCCCAATCTTCAGCATCGAAGAAAATAAGGTCAATGCCCACGTCCGGTTTAGCTGCTGCCTGCTGAATCGTCCGGGCCATTTCGAGCAGTACGCCAACCCCACTAGCGCCATCATTGGCACCCATCACGGGCTTGTTGCGGGCCACGCTATCCTGATCGGCAAACGGCCGTGAATCCCAGTGCGACGCCAGCAAAATCCGTTTGGTCGCCTGCGGATTGATGCTACCGATAATATTCCGGGCATTCAACTTGAGGTTGTCGTACGTCGTTGCGCTAAACTCCTGCACGGTTACCTCACACCCCAATGCTTTTAGCGTGGCAATGAGGTAATCCCCACAACGGCGGTGAGCGTCGGTATTGGGCACCCGTGGTCCAAAAGAAACTTGCTTTTCAATGTACGCATAGGCCGAATCCGCGTTGAAAGACGGAGCCGTTACCATTTTGACCTCGGTAGCCTGACTTTCCTCCTGCTGATCCTGCTTTTTACTTTTACAGGAGCTGACAGCTATAACGACTGCCAGCCCGAAAAAGAAAAATATTAGTTTTCTGTTCAAGTGCATAGTTCTGTATTATTCTTCGTAAGCCCAGTCGATGCGGTGCTTCATGTCCTTGATGACCAATCCCTGCGCCTTGAAATAGGAACGGACCTGATCGACTTTATCGTATTGCTTCTGCTCCTTGTATTCGCGGTATAGGATCAGCATACCGTCCAACACGGCGTTGCTTTCCGTTTTCTCCTCAATCAGCCCCAGCACACCTTCCATAAATTGCAGGAAGGAATCCTTCAGTAGATTGAATACCTCCTCACCCAAAGCTGACGCCTGGATTTGGTTAAGATACAGCATATTAACGTATTTAAGCAGCGTAAATAACTGCGCAATACCAACAGCCGTATTCAAATCATCGTTCAGAGCGCCGTAAAAATCGTCGACGGCCTTACGAATTTCCTGCTGCTTTTTCGCGTCAATCGGCGCGTCACCAACAAACGTATACTGCAAGGATTTAGCAATCCGCAGCCCGTTGGCGAGCCGCTTATACCCTTTCTGGGCCGCTTTCAGTGCTTCGTTCGAAAAGTCGAGCGTGCTTCGGTAGTGCGATTGCAGCATGAAAAACCGTACTGTCATCGGACTATAGGGCTGTTCGAGCAGATGGTGTGATCCCGCAATCAGCTCCGATGGCAAAAACGAGTTGCCCAGCGACTTCGACATTTTCTGACCGTTGACCGTCAACATATTGGAATGCATCCAGTAGCGCGCCGGTTCTTCACCGTAGATACTTTTGCCCTGCGCTACTTCGCATTCATGGTGCGGGAACTTCAAATCCATTCCTCCGCCGTGAATATCGAACTGCTTGCCCAGGTACTTGGTACTCATGCACGTACACTCCAGGTGCCAGCCCGGAAAACCGTTGCTCCAGGGCGACGGCCAGCGCATCAGGTGCTCGGGAGCGGCTCGTTTCCACAGTGCAAAATCCAGCGGATTCCGCTTTTCGGATTGTCCGTCCAGGTCGCGGGTTTCGTTCAGCAAATCCTCCAGTACGCGCCCAGACAGCTTGCCGTAATCGCCCCCTTCCTGGTTGTATTTCAGAATGTCGAAATAAACCGAACCATTCGACTCATACGCCAGTCCCTTCTCAATCAGCAACCGAACCGCTTCAACCTGTTCGACCATGTGACCGGTGGCCGTTGGTTCAATACTGGGAGACAAAAGGTTGAACAGGGCAGTTACCGAATGAAAATCATTGGTATAACGCTGCACCACCTCCATTGGCTCTATTTTCTCCAGCTTTGCCATCCGGCCAATTTTATCTTCACCATCGTCGCCATCACCCACCAAATGGCCCACATCCGTGATATTGCGGACGTAGCGCACTTTGTAACCGATATGAGTCAGGTAACGGAATAACGTATCAAACGTCAGAAATGTCCGGATGTTTCCCAGATGCACATAGTTATAAACCGTTGGTCCACACACATACAGCCCAACGTAGGGCGAACTCAGGGGTACGAACAGCTCTTTTCGGCGGGTAAGCGTATTGTATAACTTCAGCGGTTGTGTCGGTGTTGTCATCCTTCAATCTGTCGATCCGTCAACGCGGTAATTTGCAGCAGCAAATCTACACAATGTTCGGCGGAAGTCAGCGTATTATGATCAGCGGCAAATGCGGTACTTTTCCTATCTTCGCAACAGACTACGCTGCAATCTGGGCGCAGTTCCGCCTTGTTTTTTACTTACTCCCTACGGTATGCAACTTATTGAAGTTGGTGCAAATCCCGCTTATCAGAAAGAATTTATAAAACTACCGGTTCGGTTATACCGGAATAATCCATACTGGATTCGTCCGCTCGACAAAGACATTGAAGACGTATTCAATCCGGCCAAAAACAAGCTCTTTCAGCATGGTGAATGCATTCGGTGGCTCCTGTTCGACGATCAGAAGCAGACCATTGGGCGAATAGCGGCTTTCATCAACGCCGATACCGCCAATCGCAACAACGATCAGCCCACCGGCGGTCTGGGATTTTTTGAGTGCATTGACAACCAGCAGGCCGCCTTTACGTTGTTCGATACGGCCAAAGCCTGGCTGAAAAGTAAAGGAATGGAAGCGATGGACGGTCCGATCAACTTTGGCGAACGCGATCGTTGGTGGGGATTGCTCGTCAGCGGGTTTGACAAGGAGCCGACCTATGGAATGCCGTACACCCACTCCTATTATGTTCCTTTTTTCGAGAACTACGGTTTTCAGAATTACTTCCGGCAGTTCACCTATTTGCTGCCCATGCGCGAAGACAAGGTGCGCCATTTGCTCCACCCGTCGGTTTTTGAGCGATCCATGCGTGCTCTGAACGATCCAACGTATGATTTTCGGCACATTACCAAAGCCGAACTGGACAAATACGCGGACGATTTTCGGTACATTTATAACAAAGCCTGGGCCCGGCATTTGAGCGTTGGCGAAATGTCGGCGGAACAGTCCCGGCGGCTCATGTTACGCATGAAACCCGTGCTTGAAGAAGAGCTGATCTGGTTCGGGTATCACAAAGAAGAACCTATTTCTTTTTTTATCATGCTCCCCGAACTGAACCAGATTTTCAAGCACGTCAACGGCAAACTCGACCTGATTGGAAAGCTGAAGTTTCTGTATCACAAGCTGATGAAAACCAACAAAAAGGCATTTGGCGTGATTTTCGGTATCATTCCGGAGTATCAGGGCAGAGGCATCGAATCGGCCATTGCACTGGCGTTTACCCGGGTAGCCTGGCGACCGAATTACCAATACGAAGAGCTTGAATTGAACTGGGTGGGCGATTTTAACCCCAAGATGATCCGTTTTGCCAAAATGCTGGGCGGGGTTGTCCACAAAGAACACGTTACCTACCGTTATCTTTTTGACCGGACCAAAGAATTCAAACGGCATCCTTCTATTTGAAAAAGCCAATATTTTGGCAGACTTTTGAGCCGGTAATGTGTTCTATAGTTACCGAAATCTATTTATTGAAAACCGAATTTATCCATTCAGCATGAGTTTATTAACCGTTGGTTCAGTTGCCTTTGACGCGCTGGAAACTCCTTTCGGAAAAACCGATAAGATCATTGGCGGAGCCGCTACGTATATTACGCTATCAGCCTCCTACTTTACCAATAAAAACAATCTGGTAGCGGTAGTCGGCGACGATTTTCCGCAGGAGATGATCGACATTCTGAAAGATCACGGCGTCGATACCGCGGGGCTGGAAATCCGGCAGGGCGAAAAAACGTTTTTCTGGTCGGGGAAATATCATAATGACATGAATACACGCGATACCGTGGATGTTCAGCTCAATGTGATGGGAAACTTCAACCCGGCCATTCCGGAACAGTATCAGGATTGTGAGTTTCTGATGCTGGGAAATACCGCACCGGCCATTCAAAAACTGGTGATCGAACGGCTTTCGAAACGCCCAAAACTGATTATGCTTGATACCATGAACTTCTGGATGGATACGGCTTGGGACGACCTGATGGAAGTTATCAAGCTGGTGGATGTGCTGACGGTCAACGATGAAGAAGCGCGCCAGTTGTCCGGCGAATATGCGCTGGTCAAAGCGGCTGCTAAAATTCAGGCAATGGGCCCCGAAACCGTTATCATCAAAAAAGGGGAGCACGGTGCGTTGCTCTTCCACGGTCCCAGCATCTTCTTTGCTCCGGCCTTGCCGCTGGAAGAAGTCTTCGACCCGACTGGCGCGGGCGACACGTTCGCGGGCGGTTTTATTGGCTATTTGGCCAGCACCGGCGATGTGTCGTTCAACAACATGAAACGTGGTATTATTTACGGTTCGGCAATGGCTTCGTTCTGCGTAGAAAAGTTCGGCGCCGAACGGCTTTTCAACCTTACAACGGAAGAACTGAACGAACGCGTTGCCAAGTTTGTGCAACTGTCGGCGTTCGAGATTGCTTAAATCGTCTGAACCGGGATTCCTCGGATTAAACGATTTTATACCCTGTTTATCGCTTAATCCGTGGAATCTTAGTTCAAGACGTCCGACCGTTTATTTCCCGCCCACCACGACTTCAATCAGCGAGCCATCCGGCAAATAGCGGTTTGCCATTTCCTGAACCTGCTCGGCCGTGACGGCCTGAATGCGGTGGATATACGTATTGATATAATCAGCGGGTAAGCCATCAAACAGCACCATTTTGTACCGGTCGGCCAGTTCAAACGGGGTATTCAGCGACCCGACGTACGAACCCGCCATGTAGTTCCGAACGGTTTCCAGTTCATCTTCAGGAACGGGTTCGTCGCGCAGCCGACGAATTTCCTTCCAGACCTCATCCAGCGTTTGCTGCGTATTCTCACGTTTAACGTCGGTACCAACCAGGAAATAGCCTTCTTTGGGAAATAGCGACAGATTAGACCAGATGCCGTAGGTGAATCCCTTTTCTTCCCGAATGTTTTTCATCAGCCGCGAACCGAAATAGCCACCCAGCACTTCATTGAATACCATCATTGGAAAGTAGTCTGGATGCTGACGGGTAAACAGCAACCGCCCCAACCGGATGGACGATTGCAGGCTATCCGTCTTCTCAACCAACGCGGGAGAGAAATCGCTCACGACACTTTTGTCCGTTCCACTTTCCGGTAAAATGGGTTCAACCACCAATTGACCCAGATACTGATTGATCAAAGCCACTTCCATTTCTGTAACCTGCCCGGCGGCCACCACTCGGAACGGCCGGTGCCGAATCCGTTGATGATAGAACGCTTCAACTGTATCGCGCTGAATTGCTTCCAGCGTCTCCGGGTATTGGTTATACCCGTATGGGTGTTGTTTGCCAAAAACCTTTTCACGGATCAATCGCCCGGCTACGAAATTGTTTTTCTCCAGATTAACCCGCAGATTCTGACCCGTTATATTCTTCTGGTGGTTCAGTTCTTTTTCCGGAATAATCGAATCCGTCAGCATTTCCTGAATCATCGGCAAAATGACGGGCAGGTGCTTTGTCAAACCGTATACCATCAGACTGGCGCGATTGGTACCACTATGTTGTTCCAGAAAGGCTCCGTAGCGGTCAAAATATTCGCTGATCTGGGCCGATGTGTGCGAGTGCGTTCCTTCGGTCAGCATTTTCATAGCCAGCGACGATACGCCAACCAGCGGCTCGTACCAGGCTCCGGCGTCAAAAATGATTTCCAGTCGGATAACGGGTTGCTGCCCGGCATTGATCCAGTAAACCGGCTGCCCGTTGTCCATCGTCAGCGTAGAAACCGCCGGGACTTTTACGTCTTCAATCTGCTTGTATTCGGGTACTTCTGTTCGATTTACCAATTCCATTGTACAGTCAATATGCAATCCTGAAGCTATAAAAAAACAATGGCACCTCCGAAGAAATGCCATTATTCATTCAATGTTGGTTCTGACTATTCTAGATCCTCATCCGTTTCAGCCGAACGCGCCTTTTTGTCAATATCGATAATTAAGGAGATTCGGAAAGTTTGCGCCAGCGGGCTTCCCTGCGTCACCGGAATCAAGTACGCAAAATCAATCCCGTATTTTTGTTGCAGCCGGATTCCCAAACCGGTCGTAACGAATTTCCGATCACCTTTCACACGGGGCTCGTGGTAATACCCCAAGCGGGCCGCAAATTGCTCGTTGTACCAGTACTCAATTCCCGTCGAAATATTGATTTCTTTCATTTCTTCCGAAAAACCGCCGGGGGCATCGGAGAATGAACCAAAGATGGAGCTCAATGTAGGCCGGTTCGGATTGCGTCCCTGCTCAATGATAGGATCACTCCCGTTATACTGTACCACGCCATTGATGGTTTTGTAAATCGGCGGAGTCGGCACCATCAGTTTGTTCAGATCAAGCGCGAAGTTGAATTTATTGAACTTATCAGTATACAGCGTCAACGCCGTTCCTAATCTCAGGTTGGTCGGAATGGGCGACAATTCTCGGGTGCCGTAGCTTACTTTTCCACCAATGTTGGAGATGATACCGCCGAAAGCCCATTTCACCCCTTTTCCAGTGATGTCGTCCCGCACTTCATTTTGGTAAAAAGCGCTGATGTCGAATGCCGCCGTCGAAGCGGGTTTCAGCGACATTCCGTTGACGGAATAGTTTCCGGATAAGTTGGAGTTGATATACCGCAGGTTGACACCCATGGAGAAGTTTTGAAACAACCGGCGCGAATACGAAGCCGTTGCGGCATACTCACGGGAGTTGAACGAACCGGCAGGCTGTCCCAGAATCGTCGTAAAATCGATGGTTCCCATATCGAAATACAACAGGGAAAGACCGATTACGTCGTTCTTGCTTACTTTTTTATACCCCGACAAGTAAGTAAAAAACATATCGTCTACACCAACACTCCGCAACCAAGGCGTATACGACAACGCTACTCCCTGATCCTTCTCGGCAAAAACCAGCTTTGCAGGATTCCAGAAGATGGCATTGGCATCAGCACTCAACGCAGCACCGGCATCTCCTAATCCAGCACTCCGGGCATCGGGCGTAAAGTTCAGGAAGGGTACTGCCGTTTGCGGAATCCGCAAAGCAACCGTATCCTGCCCTAATATAGCCCCGCCAACCCCCTGGGCTTTTGAAAAGAAAGGAAGTGTAAGGCAACCAAGTAAACAAATTGACGATAAGGTACGTGTCATAGAAGAGGTTAATTAACTCCCGAATAGCGCGTTCGTTGGGGTAACCACCGTAAGAACGCCAAATGTACAATGTTTAAGACAGAATGTAAAAGGCCACCTGGAATATATTTTCATAACTACCTAATGTAGAGCAACTTGCCTCCTTGGCTTGCTACAGATCCATCGGTCTTCGAACGTAATACAAGCCGGTACACATACATTCCGCGTATGATGGGCATCCCGCTGGCCATATTGCCATTCCAGGTTATACCCGTCATGGATGGATCACAGCTGGAACATGAATATACTCGTTCGTTCACAATTCGTCCGCTCAAGTCGGCAATTATCAGTGTGGCTTCCAACTCGTCACCCGGGCGATTATGCTGAACCCGGAAGTTGGCCTGTTCTTGGAATGGGTTGGGTGTTACATCAACCGACTGAATTACGAGGGCCGGCTGTTCGGAAACTACAAATTTCAACGTAGTTTCAGCCGGATTATTGTAAACATCCCAAGCTTTTAACCGAACGGTATAAACTCCAGGTCGTAAATGCTCCCAGATGTATTCGACTGTTCCGCGTCGGTAATCATCCAGATCGGTCGTAAAGTAATCATTTACCACCCTGGGCGGTTCATCGTTTAACTGGATCATTATTTCGTGACCAATACCGTTTCGCGCAATATTGATGCCATTTTCGTCATTTAATTTGGCGATTAATGTAGTAATTGGTCCCAAAACCGTTCCCCCGTCCACAAACGTTGTATCGTTGATAAAAAGCTGAATCACCGGCGGTTTAGTGTCTGCTACCGGATTCGGCACGCTTTTACCGATTAATAACTTATCGTAGTTTCCGGCTGCTTCCATCAAACTGTCCGACCGAACAGCGTAGAGAAAAACCTTGCCTAGTCCAAGCCGGTAGTCAAGGTCTTTGGGCATCACAAACTCAGATACAAATTTCCCATTTTGAACCCGAGCCAGTCCGACATACAATGGATTGCGATAATCGGTATAAACCATAGGTGGGCTGAATTCCGTTCCGTAGGTTGTCATCGTGTCGGCCTTATCAAAGAGCGTTACTTTGACCAATCCGGTAAATGCGTTTACTATCTGCCCATTCTGTCGAATTTCGCCCTCCAGCCGAACGGTTTGCAGCGCCCGGAGCGTATCCAGCTCGCTCCCGACGGTTTTGCCGTTGATACGCGTCAATGTAGCTTTAGCCGACGGAAAAGCCAGCTGCATGGACGGATCGCCCAGCAAGGTGAAATTACGGTTCAGGCTTCCGCTCAGGCTGTTGTTTTTGGTCATCCGAATCAGATCGCCCAATCGGGGTGCTTCTTCGGCTGTCTGCGCGGCCAAAGCGTCATAGAATGCGCGGTTCAGCAGGTAATTCGTGCTGGCATAAACCGGACGTGCCGTGGTCAGCAAGGCAATTCCCCCTCCCCGCGGGCTGAGCAGTGCAATTTCGGCCCCCGAAGTCAGACCCGGATCGTCGTAACGCCCAAACTGACAGGTTGCCGTTACAAAAACCGGAAGACGTTGGTTCTTCCAGCCCAGAATATCCTGCAACGTAACGATTTGCTCTTCCGCCCAGCCCGACTCCCCACCGTGACCGGTGTAGTTCACAATCAACCGGCCATCATTCAACGCTTTGGTAATCGCCTGATTCATAGCAGGCGCCCGTTGACCACTGGGACCGGACTCCTGCACGAAGCTATCCAGATAAAGTTTTTCGATTCGCAACGAAGGACGTTGTCCGGCAATCAGCTGCGCCAGTCGATCCGCATCATTCTGGTGAATGTTTGGAAAATCACGGTCACCATCGTCGGCAACAAAGGCGATTTTTGTCTGCCAATCGCCCGGTAGACTTTCTGTTGTTGCGTACCGAATCAATTTATCAACCATAGCTCTAGCCTCTTCTACCGACTTAACGGGCAGGCGTCCAACGCCAATGTCGAGCGTGTGATCACCCGAAAAATCCTCCTCCCATTCGCCTTCAGCCGTTTCTAGAAACCCAAAATAGTCGTCGGAACTGTAGCTCAAAACCGGGTGCAGCGATTCCCGGCTTTCGTACGTCGGAATCGTAGCGGCCTGTTGCGCCGGTGTCAGTAGCTTCGTATAGTTTTTGTAATCGAAGGTGGCATCACCAAAAAGCAGCAGGTATTTCAGCTTGTGGGGCGTCTGGTTATTCAATGCCCGGGCAAAATCCCGGATAGCGGTTGGATCAGGCTGGCCAGAAGCAAACTCATGGTAAACCTCCTGCGAATTCACCACCAGCACCTCTAGCTTATCATTCGTCCGGCGAAAGTCCGCCAGCCGGTCGGCTTCGGCTCGCCAGGTCGCCGGTGTCACAATAAGCAAATCAGGTGTGCGGTTTGCCTGCAAGTTCTGGTTGTTTACCGCCGAAACCACCTCCGGCGCTCGTGCCTGCTCCGGTGCGAAAACCAGGTATTCACGCAATTGACTACCTGCGGTTACAACACTTCCCTCCTGTCGATCATTGATCGTTATCGGTAGCTGAACGGGTGTTTGCCGGTTTGTCACTTCCCAAACCTGCATGCTGGAATTGGCTTGCCGAATCACATACCGAACCGTAGCTGAACGAACCGATTCCAGGGAACGGAAGAGAAAGGCTTCATCGTACCGGCGAAGTTCGCGCCGGGTCTGGAGTCCCAGCGTTTGTAAATACCCCTGGCCGGTCCGATCATACACTAGGGATAGCCGGGCGGGGCTTTCGGTTGATGCAGGTGTAACGGTAAACGTCCGATAGTTTAGACGGCCTTTTCGATCATACGTATAGTCCGTCACACTTTCAATTTCCTGCGTTCCAACCACTTGTGCTCCCCACTTCAACTGAAATTGCGTAGCAACCAGCGCCCGGCCCACGACGGCCGATGTAACTAAAGCTGTCGAATTAGCAACAATACCTGGCAGGTCAAACGATACGGTTTTCTCGGTACCAATGCCCAGGTATTCCAACCAGTCGCGGCCCGACCGAACGGGGTTAGTCATCTCGCCGGACGGTTTGTAAAATGCGTAATCGTCAAATTCGGTGATGACCGTTCCTGATGGCGGGAGGGCTGCCTGCGTGGTAATTCGTTTTCCGGGGCCAGCACCAAACGTCAGAAAGTAATACGTTGTATCGGTATAGGGATTAATCTGGTGCGTCAATCGGCGCGCCGTTGAATCATATGCAATCGGATGTGGGCTTTCGGCAAAAAAATAAACGGCATCAGCGGCATCAAAACGGCCATCGGTTTCACCAGGTACCCAAATGGCGTTTTCAGTCAGATCACGAGGACGCGCTTTTTGGTTGGCCTGGGGCAAAGGCGCTCCACCGTTACCATACAATCGAATCGTACGCGGATCAAGCGAAGCAGTGACGACGCCAGCCCGGTTCAGAAAAGCCGCATCGATCTTATAAACGCCGGTTTGGGTGATTCCGATTTTCAGCCAGCGGCCCTCTGCCAGCACCGAGGCTGACGGTTGCGCCTGCACGTTCAAACTCCAGCTGATCATAATCAGCCAGATTAGTAAACGGTAGTTATTCCGATTTTTCCACCCAAACATGCGCCCAAATCGACACTTTCAAACCAGTCATCTTCTCCGTACAAACGACACGGGTCCGTCGTTTCATGCCCCGGATGTATTCTTTCTGCAAAAATCGAAACGTTTCACCTTCCGGCATTTCAATTAACAATTGCTTTCCGGAAGGTTGATGATCCTGCTCACGCAAGGCACGGGTCAGATACGGATGCGCTCCGGTCGAGGCCGCCGGATTTTTCAGATAGTCTTTCAGAGGGGCCAGCACCTCGACGGGAAAAACCGCATCGTGCAGAACAGGCTGCATAATAGCCCGAAAAGCTTTTTTCCAGGTCGGTCCGTGCGGTCGGCCAAACCAGCGGTTTTGCTGATACACCACTAAATGTGATACTTCATGCAGGTACGTAATCAGAAAAGCATACGGGTTTAAATCGCTGTTGACTGTAATGGTAAACCCCTTTCCCGGTTCAGCCCGAAAATCGCCTAGTTTGGTCTGTCGGGGTCGTGAAACATGAAAAGTAAATAAATGGGTCTGCCATAAATCATAACAGTACGATACAGCATTTACCGGTAGGTGTTTTTCAAAAATTTGACGTACATCCATGCAATCCATCAAAAATAAAAAGCCCTATCTAAAGATAGAGCTTTTCCACCAGTTCTTTTGTTAGATTGACTGATTACTTCGTCGTGTCAGCGGCAGCGCTGTCAGCCGGAGCAGCCGTTGCGCTGTCTGCTGCCATCGTGCTGCTGTCCGTTGAGATAACAGACGTGCTATCCGTCGACGTTGTTTCTTCTGTCTTTGGTTTGCTTTGGCAGGCAGCGAACGTGATCATGCTACCTACGAATAAAAGAGCTAATACTTTTTTCATCCGTTCAGGGGCGTTTAAGGTTTGAGCCGCAAATTTAACATAAAATCAAAAAATACAATAAACTCCTAGCTCTCAACCGAAAAAATATGATAAAGGCTTATAATTTTACCATTCCTTCTGGTACTTATTCAGTATTCCGGTTCGATCGGGCCCTGAATTTGTCGTACATTCCGGTGCTGCGAAATGTTAATAATTTGTGGCCAAAATAATTGGCTAAAAAACTGAAGCCCATTCCTACAACGTGCGAAGTTTTTTCACGAAGAAAAAGCGATGCCGTCGGAAAATAAGGATTGGCAACCCATTGCAAGGTTGCTACCGCCACGCCGACCTGTACGCCCCAGGCAATGAGGGCGATAACCAAAAACTTCACCATTTCACGGGCGGTATTTCCGGTTGCCTTGGCCGCAAACGCGTAATTTTTGGTTGGCACAAAACTAACCACCGTTGCCGTCAGGTAACCCAGCAACACACTAGTGTCAAAATTAAAGGCTTTTCGATAAAAAATCTGGGACACAAAATTTACCGATGCTCCTAAAAGCGCAGTCAAAAAGAACGTAAAGAGGCTTTTTACCTCTGCTGTTTTTAGTTCGCTGTTCTTCACACTAATCACTGGCGTAGGAGCTATTGTTGTTTGAAAATTCAAAGGTAGAAACTTAGCCTTATTCACCAGATGTTTATGAGCGAATGGTCCAAAGCTTATACTAAATCCTGAAATAAGCCGGGAACGAGCCCCAAAACGATGGTAATAACGGTAGCCGCAATTAATACAAACCGGTAGAAGGGCGCCACCTGAATTCGGGAGGCCGTTCCTTCCCGGAAGTACATCGCAATAACGACCCGGAAATAATAATAAATCCCTACTGCCGACATCAGCACGGCCAGTATCAAAACCCATACCATACCTTTGTCAACCGCTGCCGAGAAGACCATGAATTTACCCCAGAACCCAGCTGTCAGCGGAATGCCGGCCAGTGATAACATTGAGACTGATAAAATGAAAGCAAGTAACGGATTCTGGCGGGACAATCCGTTAAAAGCCGAATAGGTATCGTCAGGACGACCATCAATCGTCCGCTGTTTTGCAACCAGCAGCAGGATGCCAAAGGCCGCAATGGTCGCAATAGAATACGCCATGGAATAGAACACCAACGCCGGTTTTGACTGTTGCCCCAGTGCAGTCAGGCCGATCAGCAGATACCCCGCGTGCGAAATACTGGAATAAGCCATCATTCGTTTAAAGCTGTTTTGATACGCAGCTGTGAGGTTGCCGATCAACAACGTTAGAACCGTAATGCCGGCCAGCATGATCCACCAAAAACCGTATATAGCGCCGAAAGCAACGGACAACAGCTGGAGCAAAGCGGCAAAGCCAGCCGTTTTTACTACGGTTGACATGAAGGCCGTAAATAGGGTTGGTGCACCTTCATAAACATCGGGAGTCCAGAAGTGGAAAGGAGCCGCCGACACTTTGAATAACATGCCGATCAACACCATCAACACGCCTGCATACAAGAGCAGCGAAGGACGCCCCTGCGATAGAGCAATGTATCCTTTGATATCGGTCAGCGTAAAGGAGCCAGCTGCTCCGTAGAGCAAGGCCATCCCGAAGAGCATAATACCCGTGGCAAAGGCACCCATCAGAAAATACTTCAGAGCCGCTTCGTTCGACCGCAGATTGCGTTTTTCGCTACCGGTCAGTACGTACATGGAAACCGATAGAATCTCGACACCGATAAAAAGCATGATCAGGTTTTCGTAACCGATCATCATGATAGCGCCCACAATTGAAAAGAGCAGAATAGCGTAATATTCGGCTGGTTGCGCGGATTCATCTTCCAGGAAGTCGCCGGAAAGCGCCACAACCATAAAGGCTGAAATTAGTACAATGGCTGTAAAAAGAATAGCCACGTTGCTGACCAGCAGCATATCGCCGAAGTACAGATATGATTTATTCCACTCCGTAAGGCTGGCTCCCAAGGCAATCAGGATAAACAAAAGCGCAGCCGGTAACAGAACCGCCCGGGATTTCAGAAAGCCCAGATACAGGAGCACGATTCCAAATACAGACAGGAGTATAATCGAAAGCATATTTTTTGTCGTTTGAAAATCAGGTTTCGGGCTGACGCTGCTGGTCAGGTCGTCAACATCAAACTATTTTATAAACTGTAACAGATTGGTAACGGCGGGCTCGGTCAGCTTCAGGAACGAGTTGGGCACCAGGCCAATCCAGAAAACCATGAAACAAAGCGGAATAAAAACCCAGCTCTCGCTGCCCGACACGTCATTAAAGCCGGTCGTCAAGTCACTGGTTTTCCCAAACATTGCCTTCTGGAACATCCGGAGCATGTACACCGCCCCGAAAATGATGGTTAGCCCCGCTACGGCGCCAAGAATGTTGTGTCGTTCGAACACACCCGCCAGCAGCAGAAACTCTCCGACAAACCCGTTGGTCAACGGCAGAGCCACACTGCCCAGCAGCAAAATCATAAAATAAACCGTCAGCTTTGGTGTATAGCGGGTGATGCCGCCCAACTGATCCAACAGCCGCGTATTCGTGCGGGACGCAATAATATCCGCCACAAAGAACATTCCGACGACATTGATACCGTGCGCCAGCATTTGCACCAGCGCGCCCTGAATGCCATAGGTTGTTTGCGAGAAAACACCAGCGGCCATCAGACCGACATGTGAGAACGACGAATACGCAATCAGGCGCTTGATATCACGCTGCCGAATCGCAATAATTGCTCCGTAAACAATTCCAATCACCGACAGCACAATGGCGGTTGTACCCCACATACCGACGCCTTCCGGAACCACGGGTAGCAGCAGGCGAATAACACCGTAGACGCCCATTTTCAGCATAATACCGGCCAGCAGCATGGTGGCTGGTGTCGGCGATTCAACGTATGTGTCGGGTTGCCAGGTATGGAATGGGAAAACCGGCATTTTGATGGCAAAGGCGATAAAAAACGCCCAGAAAATCCAGGTTTGCTCCGTTGCGCTGAGTTTCAGATTATACAGATCAACAATGGCCGCTGAGTGCAGACCGGTTGCAGACGAGGTTTGAAAATAAAGATAAACCAGCGCCACCAGCATGAACAGACTACCAAAAATGGTATACAGGAAGAACTTAAACGTAACGGGAATACGGTTTTCTCCGCCCCAGGAAGCCGCCAGGAAATAAATAGGAATCAGCGCAGCTTCGAAGTATAGGTAGAACAAAAAGGCATCCCGCGCGGTGAAAACGCCCATCAGAGCGGCCTGCATGAAAAGAATCAACGCATAAAATACCGCTGGCCGGTCGTAGTTGCGCTGGAACGTCGATAGAATAATAAAGGGAGTCAGTAAACCGGTCAGGAAGACCAGCAGCAGACTGACGCCATCAATACCGGCGCTAAAACGAATGGTGCCCGCAGCCAGCCACGAATAATCGAAACCGAACTGCGAGGTCGCATCAGGAACAAAATTGAAAAATGCGTAACCTGATAAACCTAATTCGATTAAAGCACCGAAAAAAGCGATTTGTTTAGCCTGTTTCCCCCCCACAGCCAGCACGAGTAAGGCGGCCAGGATCGGGAAGAGCAGAATAGAAAGTGTAAGCATCTACAAGCTATAGTAAGTTAAGGATGGCAATTGGTCAACCCGTGCCAATAGACTAAAACTTCACAAAAAACCGTAGCCACAGAATGGCAACAATACTGACCACCATGGCAAACACGTAGAAACCAATCGAACCGGTTTGGAGCTTCCGTAGCTGGCCCGATGTTTCTTTGACGGCCCAGGCCGTTACGCCCACAATACCGTCAACGATGAATTCACCGAAACTGTAGAAGGCATCCGACAAGCCCCGGATTGGCTTCACAAAAACGGTTTCGTAGAATTCGTCGATATAGTATTTGTTGTAGAGCACCTTTTCAACTACCGGCCGCTCGACGGTATCGGCATCCGGAATGGTAACACGCTGGATGTAAAGAACGTAAGCCACAATCAACGCCAGAATAGCAACGCCCGATGAAACACCCATCAGGACGTATTCTTCGCTGTGCGTCAGCATGGTCTCACCAAACGCCTGCGGGTTCACTTTGTGGGATAATTCAAAAATCGGGTTTAGGAATTCGCCCAGTTTAGCGCTCCCCCCCAATACTTCCGGTACGTTGAAGAAACCGCCGATGACCGACAAAACCGCCAGTACCAGCAACGGAATAGTCATGGTTGCGGGCGATTCGTGCAGGTGTTCGCGCGTGTGTTCTGAACCGCGGAAACGGCCAAAGAATGTCAGAAACAGCAAGCGGAACATGTAAAAAGAAGTCATCGCCGATCCGAGCACACCGAGCGCCCACAGCACTTTATTGTGTTCGTAGACGTGCATCAGAATTTCATCTTTCGAAAAGAAACCGGCAAACGGCGGAATACCGGAAATGGCAATGGTGGCAATCAGGAAGGTCCAGTACGTGACGGGTAGGTATTTACGCAAACCGCCCATTTTACGAATATCCTGCTCATCGGCCATCGCGTGAATGACGCTACCGGCTCCGAGAAACAACAGCGCCTTGAAGAACGCGTGTGTCATCACGTGAAACATCCCCGAGGTATAGCCCATCACGCTCAGCCCCAGAAACATATACCCCAGCTGACTGACCGTTGAGTAGGCCAGTACTTTCTTGATATCGTTCTGCACGAGGCCAATGGAAGCTGCCAGCAAAGCCGTTGCAATGGCGATACCGCCCATGATTTCCAGGGTGATGGGTGATAAGGTGTAAAGAACGTTCGAACGAACCACCATGTAGATGCCGGCCGTCACCATCGTTGCTGCGTGAATCAGGGCCGAAACCGGAGTCGGGCCTGCCATCGCGTCGGGCAGCCAGGTATACAGCGGAATTTGTGCCGATTTACCCATCGCGCCAACGAACAGCAGCAGCGTAATAGCCACCACGGTAGGGTCGCTGATTGGGAAGCCAGCCGCCTGCTCAAACACTTCGCTGTATTCGACGGAGCCAAACGCGCCCATGATCATAAAAATGCCGAGCAGAAAACCGAGGTCCCCAATCCGGTTCATGACAAAGGCTTTCCGGGCTGCGTTGTTGTAGCTGGTGTTTTTATTCCAGAAACCGATCAGCAGGTACGAGCAAAGCCCAACGCCCTCCCAGCCAATGAACATGATGACGTAGTTGGATCCCATCACCAGCAGGAGCATGAAGAACAAAAACAGGTTCAGGAAAGCCATAAATTTTCCGTACCCGTCGTCGTGGTGCATGTACCCGATAGAATAAATGTGAATCAGCGAACCGACGCCCGTTACGATCAGCAGCATGATCAGCGAGAGCTGGTCGATCTGGAAGGCAAATGGAATGTTAAAGTGCCCAATCGTAATCCAATCGAAAACAACCGTTCGGACGGGCTCGGTAAAGTTGTTGAATAAAAGCAGGACACAAACAAAAGCGGCCAGCGGCCCTGCGGTTGCCAGAATACCGACCAGGCTATTCGGTACTTTCCGGAAACCAACTCCATTAATGATGAATCCGATTAAGGGCAACAGCGGAATCAATAATATCAGTAAATCCGTCTGCATAGTTAAGCTATAGCGATTATTTTGTAATGATGAATGATGAACGATGGATCATGAATTTCAACAAAAACGCTTTGCGGTGATGAACGGATGTTCATCCTTCATAAGCCATATTGCATCATGCGGTACCTACCACTTCAGTTTATTGAGCAATCCGACGTCAATCGAACGGGTATTGCGGTAAATCATCACGATAATAGCCAATCCGACGGCAACTTCAGCCGCGGCTACGGCCATGATGAAAAATACAAAAACCTGACCAGAAGGATCGGCCCGGTAGGATGAGAAAGCAATGAGCATCAGGTTAACCGCGTTGAGCATCAATTCAATCGACATGAAAATGATGATGGCGTTGCGACGGGTCAGGACGCCGATGATGCCGATTACGAACAGCGCCGTGCTGATGATTAGGTAATATTTCAAGTCGATCAGTTGGATGACTTCGGGAACTTGAAGCGGCACTTGGGTTGGCTGCATACTACTCTGAGGTTCGATTACTATTCGTTACGGTCTCATCAGGGTTCTTACCCCGATGCCGAAAAAGACCCGACAAAGTTAAGTATTATTCCCGCTTACTCAAATGGTTTGGGAATTTGGAATCAGTACAGGTTGTTTAACGACCCGGTTCTCCGGTTACCGTTTGTTAAACATCCGCAGTTTAATCTCTGTGAGTTTCCGCTTGGTGTCGAGCGGAAACTCGCTTTTTAGAATCCAGTCGTAAAAAGAAGGCTCTTTTTGCAACACATCGACCACCAACGTGCCTTTGTGTTTCCCAAAATTGACCACTTCTTTCCCGTCTTTATTATACACCATGTGCCCCCGCAAATCGACGTTATTATTGAGCATCAACTTGTTAAGGATTTCAATATCATTCCCGATGATTACCTCATTCCCTTTTTCATCGGCCGCAATGGCACCGTCGTAGCGCACTACCATCGACTCCAGCACTTCAAACGTCGCCAGCGTATCGGCTTCGGCGCTGTGTGCGTTGATCAATTCTTTGCCACAATAGAATTTATAGGCTGCTTTCAGCGTTCGCGGTTCCATGACGTGAAAAATCCGCTGAACGTCAATTAACCGGCGGTTTTTCAGATCAAAATCGACATTAGCCCGTAAAAACTCTTCTACCAACAGAGGAATATCGAATCGGTTGCAGTTATAACCGCCCAGATCGCAGCCGTCCAGAAACTGCGCCATCGTGCGGGCAACGGATTTAAACGTAGGCTCCTCCTTGATATCCTCGTCGTAAATACCGTGAATAAGGCTGGTTTCAATCGGGATCGGAATGGTGGGATTGATGCGCTGGGTTTTCACCACTACCTCACCGTTGGGCAATGCCTTGGCAATGCTGATTTCAACAATCCGATCTTTCATTGGGTCAATACCCGTTGTTTCCAGATCGAAGAAAGCCAGCGGTTTTTTCAGAAAAAGCGTGTGCTTCATAGCAAGTTACGTACGGCGTACGTGAATAAGGCTACAAAAATACACAGGAGTACGGTCTCCACCTTCCTGTAGGCCCCTAATTATTCCGCAACGGCAAAAATAGATGGCTCAATTTTCCCAGCCAAACGAGCGTTCAACAGCTTTTTGCCAACCGCCGTACAACCGTTTCCGATCGGCTTCGGACATCTGCGGCTCAAATGTCCGGTCGATGCCCCAGTTCTGCCGCAGGTCGTCAAAACTACTCCAGTAGCCCACCGCCAGACCAGCCGCGTAGGCCGCTCCCAGGGCCGTTGTTTCGGTCATGATAGGCCGGATTACGGGCACACTCAGCATATCGGCCTGAAACTGCATCAGCAATTCGTTAACGGTCATTCCGCCGTCCACCCGCAATGAACTCATTTGAATGTCGGCATCTTTTTCCATCGCCTGCACCACATCCAGTGTCTGGTAAGCCGTTGCTTCCAACACCGCGCGCGCCAAATGCCCTTTATTTACAAATCGTGTTAGCCCCGCGATCACACCCCGCGCATCAGCCTTCCAATAGGGCGCGTACAAACCCGAAAAAGCTGGTACGAAATAAGCCCCGCCGTTGTCAGCCACGGTTCGGGCCAACGCATCCACATCGGCACTGGTGGCAATGATACCCAGGTTGTCGCGCAGCCACTGCACCAGGGCGCCCGCAATGGCGATACTTCCTTCCAGCGCGTAATGGGCGGGCTGATTGCCAAACCGGTAGGCAACGGTCGTTAGCAATCCGCAGGTCGAGTGCCGTAGCTCGGTACCCGTATTCATGAGAAGGAAACAACCGGTTCCGTACGTATTTTTGGCCTGCCCAGGTTCAAAACACGTCTGCCCCACTAAGGCCGCCTGCTGATCGCCCAGAATACCAGCGATAGGAACGCCTGGCAGCACTTCCGAAACAACATGACCGTAAATTTCACTGCTGGAACGGATTTGCGGCAAAATGGCCCTCGGAATGTCAAAGGCCTGCAAGAGTTGATCGTCCCAGTCGAGGGTTTCCAGGTTCATCAACTGGGTCCGGCTGGCGTTGGTCACATCAGTAATGTGCAGGCCGTTATACGTTCCGCCCGTCAAGTGCCAGATCAGAAAAGTGTCCATATTACCAAACAAAGCCAACCCCCGCTCGGCATCATCCCGGACGTCGGGTACATTGTCTAGAATCCACTTGATTTTCAGACCGCTGAAATAGGTTGCCAGGGGCAAACCAGTCAGCGATCGAAAGCGGTCCTGTCCACCCTCGGCGGCAAACCGGGCCACCAGATCGCCGGTCCGGGTATCCTGCCAGACGAGCGCATTATAATAGGGCTTTCCCGTTTTCCGGTTCCAGACAACCGTAGTCTCGCGCTGATTCGTGATTCCAACTGCAGCAATGTCGCTGGCCTGGAGTTGTGCCTTGATCCGGGCTAACGCAATAACCTCCTGCGTATTACGCCAGATTTCTTCCGGATTGTGCTCGACCCAGCCGGGTTGGGGATAAATCTGTTCGTGTTCTTTTTGGCCAACAGACACAATCGACCCCTGCCGATCGAAAACGATGCAGCGGGTACTGGTGGTGCCCTGGTCAATGGCAGCAATGTAGGGAGGCATATTCGTGGCTTTTAATGGATAAGGGCATTTTGCACCCAAATATCATTGATTAGCACGAAAACGTTTTATTAATTCCGCGAAAAATACTGAACCAGCATAATCGTTACGGACGTAAAAAGCGTACTGGCCAGTATTTTCACCATGGCTGGCAAAAAAAGAAGGATGTTGTTGGCTTCGATCAGAAAGAGGGCGAAGTGATGAATAAATGTCAAGACCAACACATAATAGAAGAAATTGCGCGAGCCCATTTCCCGAATGGAAAAAGCCGTTCGGCTGTCGAATCCGCGCTGAGCAGCCTGCACCCGCACTACAACTGGCCGAACATAGGCCATCATAACCGTGGCAGCAGCGTGCATTCCCAGTGTATTATAGAACGTATCAACTACAATGCCCACCCCGAAAGCCGTCAGCAAGGTAGCTGACAAACTCATCTCGGTGGGCAATAAAAGAATACAGGCCACGTAGACAAAACAAAACGCCACATCGAACAACACCAGATTCCGGACAATCAGAATCTGTAACGACAGATACAGCAAAAAAAGAAAGACAACATTCAGTATTTCCCGTAACGTCATTGGTGTGAACTCGAAATTTCGGACGGTTTATTGATTAATTATTGTGTACCTGCCAAGGCTATTTTCGCTCTGGCTCAATACTTTTCTCCAGCTTTTCCTGCTCACCCTGTAGCTTATTTTCGACAACATACACAAACGACAGGTTGCTGAAATCCGTACCCACCGAGAGCGTTACGTCATGAAAAGTCTGGGCCGGAGTTTCCCGAACGCCAATGACGCGCCCCACGAGAATTCCGGACGGAAAAATAGAGTTATATTCCGATGTAACGACCGAGTCGCCCCGGTACATCTTTGTATTGCGGGAAATGTACAGCATTTTCATCCGTTGCGGACTGATTCCATCCCATTTGACAGATCCCATTTCACCCGCTTTTACCAGTCTCGACGATACCATGAAATCGGAATGTAAAACGGAAGTGACAATCGAAAGGTGCTCCGAACAACTTTTGACTTTTCCCACCACGCCGGTTGGCGAAATAACACCCATGCCCGGCTGAATACCGTCGGCGGTTCCTTTGTCTAACGTAATATAGTTATTGGGGTGTTGGGTCGTGTTGTTGATTACGCGCGCAACCCGGTACTGAAAACGGGTTGCGAAGATGGAATCCGTCTTGTAACTCGTCAAGGCAGGCGGTTTCTGTTGCTGAAGCTGCGTCACCAAGGTATTGAGTCGGCGGTTTTCTTCGGCCAGATCAGTGTTGACCTGTCGCAGTTGCGCATATTCCTTCGCCTTATTCGACCAATCCAGTACTTTGGCCGCGTAATAATTCGATGTATTGAAAAACCGTACGCTCCAGTAGTTATTGGTATTGATAATAAAATAAAAGCTCAGCACCTCCAGCAGAACAAACAAAATGAAGTTCCGGCTTCGGATGATGAACTGGAATAACTCAAGCATAGGAAGTTAAGAATGATGAGTTAAGAGTTAGGAGTTAAGGGTTTAAGGCGTCCGCCAACTCTTAACTCCTAACTCTTAATTCTTAACTGATTAGGACGGATTTATACATATCGAGGTTTTTGATTACCTCGCCGGTTCCTTTTACGACGGCTTTCAGCGGATCGTCGGCAACGTGGATTGGCAGTTTGGTTTTGGCACCAATCCGTTTGTCCAGACCGTGCAGCAACGCGCCCCCGCCCGTCAGATGAATACCGTTGGTATAAATATCGGCCGACAATTCCGGCGGTGAAATTTCCAGCGCCTTCATCACGGCTTCTTCAATCTTGGAGATCGATTTGTCAAGCGCGTAGGCAATTTCGCTGTAGGTCACCTTGATTTCTTTCGGAATCCCGGTCATCAGGTCACGACCCCGAATTTCGTAATCGGCAGGCGGATTATCCAGCTCGGGCAAAGCCGAACCTACTTCCATCTTAATCTGTTCGGCCGAACGTTCGCCAATCAGCAGGTTGTGCTCCCGGCGCATGTAATCGACGATATCCCGCGTGAAGACATCACCGGCAATCCGGATGGATTGTTCGCAGACGATCCCGGACAGCGCAATGACGGCAATCTCCGTGGTTCCTCCACCGATATCAACAATCATTGTCCCGTTTGGCTGCGTAATGTCGATCCCAATCCCGATTGCCGCAGCAATGGGTTCGTGTACCATGTATACTTCTTTGGCTCCAGCGTGTTCAGCGGAGTCCTTGACAGCCCGCTTTTCTACCTCCGTGATCCCTGACGGAATACAAATCACCATTCGGTGAGAGGGTGAAAATAACCGGCTGCCTGTATCGATCATCTTAATCAACCCGCGAATCATCAACTCGGCCGCCGTAAAATCAGCGATCACTCCGTCTTTCAGCGGGCGGATTGTTTTGATATTCTCATTTGTCTTTTCATGCATCTGCATCGCCTTATGACCAATTGCCAGGACTTTTCCATTGATTTTGTCCATAGCAATGATGGAAGGCTCATCCACCACAATCCGATCCTTGTGAATAATCAGCGTATTGGCTGTACCGAGGTCAATCGCAATATCGCTGGAGAGAAAGTTAAATAGTGCCATTCGTTAATTTTGTGCAAGCACGGGGTAGCATCTGTTTTGGAGGTGCAAAAATATAGATAATTTGAGATAACTTCCGCGCAGTAAGTACCTTTTTATTACTTTTTACAGATGCTCTTTTTTTCATAAACCTGATGAGGGCTACCGGTTAGTTCGTTAAAACGTAGCAGCTTAGGCGAACTTGTGCGCATATTGCCCCATTCAGGATACATTCGCGTAAAACATTTAACTTTGCAGGATATGGGAATCCGATCTGTTTTGAGCAAGCCACTGGCCCAGTTTGTCGTACAACGACAGCAGGAGTGGATGCACCGCCCCGGCGAAACGCAGCAACGGTGGTTTCGAGCCTTGCTCGATGGGGCACAGCATACCGCCTTTGGCCGTGATCATCGGTTTAAAGATATTCGCACCTATCCCGAATTCCGGCAAGCCGTTCCCGTCCGCGACTACGAAGATCTCAAACCGTATGTTGAACGAATCCGGGAAGGCGAATCGGATGTGCTCTGGAAAGGCAAACCGGTTTATTTTGCCAAAACCTCCGGAACCACTTCCGGAACCAAATACATTCCCATTACGAAAGAATCGATTCCCAACCACATCAACTCCGCCCGCGATGCCCTGCTGAATTACATTCACGAAACTGGCAAATCGGCTTTTCTGGATAAAAAGCTCATTTTTCTGTCCGGTAGTCCGGAGCTGGTGGTTAAAAATGGCATCAACATCGGCCGGCTTTCGGGCATCTCAAACCACCACGTGCCGGAGTATCTGCGCACCAATCAGCTCCCGTCCTTCGAAACCAATATCATCGACGACTGGGAAACCAAGCTGGAAAAAATTATTGACGAGACGCTGTCCCAGCCGATGTCGCTGATCTCGGGCATACCGCCCTGGGTACAGATGTATTTCGACCGGATTCAGGCGCGAACCGGTAAGAAAATCAAGGACGTCTTCCCGGACTTTTCGCTGTTTGTGTACGGGGGTGTCAATTTTGAACCCTACCGCGCCAAACTGTACGAATCCATCGGTAAGAAAATTGACAGCATTGAGACCTACCCGGCTTCGGAGGGCTTTATTGCTTATCAGGATACGCAGACGGAAGAAGGGTTGCTGATGATGCTGAACAGCGGTATCTTCTTTGAATTCATTCCGCCGGAAGATTATTTTTCAAAAAATCCGCGCCGGTTGACCATTGATCAGGTTGAATTGGGCAAGAACTATGCGGTCGTGATCAACAACAACGCCGGTCTGTGGGGCTATTCTCTGGGCGATACCGTCAAATTTGTTTCGGATAATCCGTATCGACTGGTGGTGACCGGGCGCATCAAACATTTTATCTCGGCATTCGGTGAGCACGTCATTGGCGAGGAAGTCGAAAAAGCACTGCACTATGCGATGACCCAACACCCGGAAACGGAAGTGGTGGAGTTTACGGTGGCTCCGATGGTAACGCCCACGGAAGGCCTCCCCTACCACGAATGGTTCATCGAGTTTGCAACCCCACCCAACGATCTGGCCACTTTTGCCCGCGACATTGACCAACGGTTGACCAAACTCAATGTTTATTATGACGACCTGATTTCGGGCAGCATCCTACAGCCTTTGAAGCTGACGGTTTTGCCCCGTGATACCTTCCGGAATTATATGAAGACACAGGGCAAACTTGGTGGGCAGAACAAAGTGCCGCGCCTGGCCAACGACCGGACAATTGGTGAAGGATTATTGCAAACGGTGTAACTATATTCTGCCTCCAACCGTGTTGACGAATCGGGGAATTGAACTACTTACTGGCAAAGAAATCCGGCCAGCTACACCGACTCTATTTTTATATACAGTGAATTAAATGACTAATCCCAAACGCCATATCGCCATTCTGGGCTCGACGGGTTCCATCGGCACCCAGGCCATCGATGTTATTCTGGCCCATCCGGAAGCTTTTGAAGTGGAGGTTCTGGTGGCCAACACCAATGCCGACCTATTGATTGAACAAGCCGCTCAGGTCCGGCCCAACGTTGTGGTGATCTGCAACGAAGATCGGTATGATGCGGTTTTTTCTGCCCTCGACCCACTCGGAATTAAGGTGTACGCGGGGGCCAAAGCCGTGGCATCCGTCGTTCAGATGGATAGCATCGACATCGTTCTGACGGCGATGGTAGGTTACGCCGGTTTGCTACCAACCATTAAAGCCATTGAAGCCGGAAAACATATTGCGCTGGCCAACAAAGAAACCCTCGTGGTAGCGGGCGAACTGATCACGAAGCTGGCGCAGGAAAAAGGCGTGAGCATTCTACCCGTCGATTCGGAACATTCGGCCATTTTTCAATGCCTGGCGGGTGAATTTCATAATCCAATTGAAAAAATCATTCTGACAGCTTCGGGTGGCCCGTTTCGCGGCAAGTCGCGGGAGTTTCTGAAAACTGTGACGAAAGCGCAAGCCCTGAAACACCCCAACTGGACAATGGGCGCAAAAATTACCATCGACTCGGCAACGCTGATGAACAAAGGCCTGGAGGTCATCGAAGCGAAATGGTTGTTTGGTCTGGAACCCGCGCAAATAGAGGTCGTAGTCCACCCCCAGAGTATCATTCACTCAATGGTTCAATTCCGCGACGGCAGCATGAAAGCTCAGATGGGACTGCCCGATATGCGATTGCCGATTCAGTACGCGTTGGCCTATCCCAACCGCCTGTCGTCCGAATTTCCGCGCTTCGACTTCCTGAATTATCCGTCCCTCACATTCGAACAGGCTGATCTTGAAACATTTCGTAACTTGCAACTTGCTTTTGACGCCCTGGGGCGCGGTGGTAATGTGCCCTGCATCGTCAATGCGGCAAATGAAGTAGCGGTAGATGCTTTTTTGCACGATGAAATCGGCTTTCTGGAAATTTCTGACATCATTGCGGAAGGGATGCAGAAAGTGGCCTTCGTAGCTCAGCCAACGTATGAGGATTATGTCCAAACTGACGAAGAAACCCGACGAATTGCGGCCGCTCGAATTAAAAGTTTCGTTTAATTGTTTCCCCACAAACCACAAATAAATCCGTCGGGAAGCGGAAGTTTTTCACGCGTACGACGTTATTGACGTATGGACTTTTGGATTTGGTTTATCATCGGGCTACTGATTGGCTTCCTGCTGCTAAAAGTTTTAAAACGAAAAACGTAGCCCTTTTCTATTCGGCTCAAGCCATTATACCAGCAACACAACCAATCATACACTAATAAAAAAGCCGTCGGCTCGCCGATGCACTCAGTTTAGACGAATGGAAATAGCAATCATGGCAGGACAGCTCATTCTGGGCCTGTCAATTTTAGTGGGCTTGCACGAGTTGGGACACTTATTAGCCGCCAAAGCATTCGGAATGCGGGTTGAGCAGTATTTCATCGGTTTTCCGCCGAAAATCTGGAGCATTAAGCGCGGAGAAACGGAGTACGGTTTGGGGGCGATTCCGCTCGGTGGTTTTGTCAAAATTTCCGGCATGATTGATGAATCGCTCGATACCAAGTCAATGCAGAAAGAACCGCAGCCCTGGGAGTTCCGCGCCAAACCGGCCGGACAGCGGCTGATTGTAATGCTGGGCGGAATTATCGTCAACGTCATTACCGGCATTGTCATTTTTGTGGCGCTTACGTATAAAAACGGCGAAACTTACACTTCGGTCCGCGATGCGAAATACGGTATTGTTGCCTACGACCTGGCAAAGCAAATTGGCCTCAAAACCGGTGATAGGATTGTAAAAATCAATGGCAAACCGTTTGAAGACTTCAGCGATATCCGCAGCGGTGAAGTTTTTCTGGGCTCCGATAGCTTCTATACGGTCGAACGCACGGGTGTCGACGGCAAAACGGAAGAAGTCATCATTGATATACCGAACGATTTTATAGATAAACTATCCGACAAAAAGAACGCGGGTCTGTTTATCGAACCCATTCAGCCTTTCCGGGTTGGAGAGCTGGTGCCGGGTATGCCTGCCGAAAAGTCAGGATTGCAGAAAGGTGACGTGATTACGGCGGTTAACGGTCAGCCAACCCGCTTCTATCATGAATTCCAGGAAGTACTGAAAGCCAACGTCAATAAGCCCATTACCCTGACCGTTCAACGCCCAAGCAGCGCACAACCGGTAACGCTGCGCACAACGGTGACGGACAAAGGCCAGATTGGATTTGGTGCCGAAACCCTGCTGAAGAAAACGCACATTGATTACACATTCGGAGAATCCGTAGCAAAAGGTACGGAGCAGGCTTTCAGCGTGGTTTACGATAACATCAAGGGCTTCCGGAAGATCTTCCAGGGCGATGTTTCGGCCTCCAAAGCTCTTAGTGGGCCTATTGGTATTGCCCAGAATCTCTTTGGCGGCATCTGGATGTGGGAACGTTTCTGGTTTGTAACGGGGCTTCTTTCGATGGCGCTGGCTTTCATGAATGCCCTCCCCATCCCGGCGCTGGATGGTGGCCATTCGGCCCTTTTGCTCTACGAAATCGTGTCAGGTCGTAAACCGTCTGACCGATTCCTGGAAGGCGCTCAGCGGGTTGGAATGGTCATTCTGCTCGGATTGATGGCGTTTGCAATCTTCAATGATGTCTTTAAAGCGGTTTTTTAAAAGAAAGTTGAAATTAGTTCGCGGACGGTGCCGCCGGGCAATTGAGTCGAGTTCAACGAGGTTTAGCGGAGCATTTTTCGGCCTGCCTGTAGTTGGTTTCGCTCAACCGCCGGGCGTCACCGTTCGTGCCCTAACCGGCTGCCTTCTCACTGTCTTTGTCCTAACAGCCAGCCGTTCTGCACATCCGGTGCATACGAGTGTGACGCAGATGCAGTATAATGCCAAAGACAAGACCTTTGAAGTAAGTCTGCGAATCTTTACCGATGACCTGGAAGAAGCGCTGGCGAAAGAGAACAACAACCAGCGGGTACGGCTGAGCGACAAAGACAACAACGATCCGCTGGTAGAGCGTTACATTCGTAAACATTTCGGACTCATTACAAACCGTCAGCGCAAACCATTTCGTTACCTTGGAAAAGAACAGGAGATGGATGCGACCTGGATTTATGTAGAAGTACCTTTCGGCGAACCCGTTCAGGGAAGTATATTGCACCAGTCGGTCTTGCTGGATCTGTTTGATGATCAGGTCAATTTGGTCAATGTGTCATACCTGTCCGAGCGAAAAACCGTACTGTTTCGAAAGAACAATACCCAACAGGTACTGAGTTGGTAGCCTTATGGCCGCTCGCGCATTGCTTTACCGTTCGTTTTGACTTTCATTACCTTTTTCGTTACTTGTAAGCGGTACAGCTATTTTAACAGTATTTTCCGTACTCAGCCCGTTTGGCATACCCCTTGCGTTAGATATAATTCTTTGTTTTTCAATACCCATATAAGCCTGCATACGACGTTAAGACTGTCAATTTGGCAGGCACTTTACTATGAGTGTAACCAATAAATACGATACCCAATTATGGTTGGCCGAGTCGGACCTGGACAATCTAGAAATTGTTCCGCTGGGATCAACGGATGATGCCGACGACGACTATATTGTACCCAATGATCTGTCGATCCTTCCCGTACGAAATACCGTGCTTTTTCCGGGCATGGTCATTCCGGTAACAGTTGGACGGCAGAAATCGATTAAGCTGGTAAAAAAAGCATACAAGGGAAACCGCATCATTGGTGTAGTGGCCCAGTCGAATCAACAGAAAGACGAGCCCACGGCTGATGATCTGTATCGTCTGGGTACGGTGGCCTACATCATTAAGATGATTACGCTCCCCGATGGCAATATCACCATCATCATCCAGGGTAAAAAACGCTTCGAAATTGTCAGCTTCCTGCAGGAAGATCCGTACCTGACGGCAAATGTCCGTCAGATTGACGACCACTTTCCGAATCCAAACCGCAAAGAATCAAAAGCGCTGATTCAGTCACTGAAAGAAGCGGCCTACAAAATTCTGCGCCTGAATCCGGAAATTCCGCAGGAAGCCCGCATTGCATTGGACAACATTGAAAGTCCCATGTTCTTGATGCACTTTCTGTCGTCGAATCTTGACGCCGAGGTATCCGACAAACAAAAACTGCTGGAAACAACCGAAGGGGCCCAGCAAGCCACGCTGCTGCTCGAATATATGCTGCGGCAGATTCAGTTGCTGGAATTGAAACGCGAAATTCAGACTAAAGCCAGCTCGGACATCGATCAGCAGCAACGGGATTATTTTCTGCGGCAGCAGATCAAGGTGTTGCAGGACGAGCTCGGAATGGACAGCCCCGATCGGGATCTGGAGGAAATCCGGCTGCGCGCAGCCCGCAAAAAGTGGCCAGTGAGCGTACACGCCCATTTTGAAAAGGAACTCAGCAAACTGCAACGCATCAATCCGATGGCTCCGGAATATCCGGTAACGATGAATTACATCGAATTGATGGTTGACCTTCCCTGGAACGAGTACTCAAAAGATAACTTTGACCTCAAACGGGCTCAGAAAATACTGGACAGTGACCATTTTGGTCTGGAGAAGGTCAAGGAACGGATTATTGAATACCTGGCCGTCCTGAAGCTGAAAAATGACCGGGCTTTCGAGGGAATGAAAGCGCCAATTCTGTGTTTGTATGGCCCTCCGGGCGTGGGTAAAACGTCACTGGGTCGATCGATTGCCAAGGCACTGGGCCGGAAATACATCCGGATGGCTCTGGGCGGGGTTCATGATGAAGCCGAAATTCGCGGACACCGTAAAACGTACATCGGCGCTATGCCGGGCAAAATCATTCAGAACATAAAAAAGTCGGACTCTTCCAACCCGGTTTTTATTCTGGACGAAATCGACAAAGTAAGTTCTGATTTTCGCGGAGATCCGTCATCGGCACTACTCGAAGTACTCGACCCGGAACAGAATTCAACGTTTATCGATAATTATCTGGAAGTCGAATACGACTTGTCGAAGGTGTTATTTATCGCCACCGCCAACTCCCTTGACACCATTCACCCGGCCCTGCGTGACCGGATGGAAATCATTGAGTTGTCTGGTTATACCGTAGAAGAAAAAATCCAGATTGCCAAGAAATACCTGATTCCGAAGCAACGCAAAGAACACGGGTTGAAGCCGAAAGACCTGATGGTGGATGATAAAGCCATTCAGCGGATTGTCGAAGGTTATACCCGCGAATCCGGCGTTCGGACGTTGGAGCAGAAAATCGGCGCGCTTATTCGGAAGATCGCCAAATCCATTGCGTTGGAAGAAGATTATCCCAAACACATCAAACCCGCCGATGTGCTGAAATCACTGGGTGCCGAAATCTTCGACCGGGATCTCTATTCCGACGACGATATTGCCGGCATCGTAACCGGGCTGGCCTGGACACAGGTTGGCGGGGAGATTTTGTTCATTGAATCGAGTCTCAGCCGGGGGAAAGGTAATCTTACCCTTTCCGGCCAGTTGGGCGACGTCATGAAAGAATCGGCCATTACGGCTTTGTCGTACCTCAAAGCCCATTACGATCCGTTGGGCATTGATTACAGTATCTTCAACCATTATGATCTGCACGTACACATTCCGGCCGGCGCGGTCCCGAAAGACGGCCCCTCGGCAGGTATCACGATGCTAACATCGATGGCGTCTATTTTTACCCAGCGGAAGGTGCGGCCGTTTCTGGCCATGACAGGTGAAATTACCCTGCGTGGCAAAGTGCTGCCGGTGGGTGGTATCAAAGAAAAGATTCTGGCCGCCAACCGGGCGGGCGTTAAAGAAATTCTACTCTGCTCGAAAAACAGGAAAGATGTAGAAGAAATCAATCCACAATACATCAAGGACCTGACTATTCACTACGTTGATACCGTGGATCAGGTGCTGGAAACCGCTCTTTTGCCCCAGCAAGTATCCAAACCGATGAAGTTTGTTTTTCCGAAAGACAAAGATAAAGAGCCCGAATCGACTCCTGAGAAAGTAACGGTTTTGTAATACGGCCCTTACGGAGTTGTTTTCGGAACGACCCATAAAACAAAAAAGCCGCCTGAGAACTCAGGCGGCTTTTTTGGGCATTACACTTATTGTTTATCCCACCATACGCGCGTATACGGCGTATCCGCGCCCTGGCTGGCAATAACGGCATTGTAATTAGTCGTGTTCAGCGTTCCTTCCGTCGTGACGGGGTAAGCCAACCGACGAGGAATTGCCGTACCACCATTTAGCGGGGCAGCGGCCGGCTTCAGCACCGGGAATCCCGTCCGACGCCATGAGTTCCAGGCTGAAGTTCCCTGGAAGAATAGCGCAATCCAGCGTTGGGTAGCAATTAATTCAATTGCTTTTGCATCCGCGTAAGCAACATCCGGTTGAGCAATGTAAGCGGTGTACGCAGCATCTGTGTAAGCCGTACCCATCCATTGCTGCAACGATGCTTTAACCGCCGATTCGTAAAGTGCTTTCGCATCGCCGGTGATCCAGCCCAGTTTGGCCGCTTCTGCCTGGGCGAACAATACTTCTGCATAAGTTACGACGTTCGCTGGTGCATTCTGAGCAGACACCGTTGAAGCAGCCAGTGAGAAGTTCTGCGCCGGGCCAGTTGCCGGGAAAACAGCATACGGAACGCCGACGAACTCACCCCGTTGATTAGGAGCAGCCATGTAGGGCAAACGAGGATCGCTCACCTTTTTCAGGTAGTTAACAAACACATCACTTACGGCAAAGTCCTTCCGGTTGCTCCGAACGTAGTTGTTATACAACGGGTTTTCGTTGTTGGCATCCGCCAGGAAAGTATAGCGAACATTATCGGCATTTGAAGCCAGTACCCCATCAGCCAGGGCCGCCGTAAATTCAGCTTTGCCTTTCGTTGGATCTACTTTGGAAAGTTGTAAAGCGGCCAGCAGGCGTTGGGTTGCTGCAAATTTCTTCCAGCGGGTCGCGTTACCACTCAGCAGGATATCACCTCTTACCGCCGTTCCAGCGTCAAACTGAGCAGCGGCTTCTTTGTATTCTTTGAACAGATCATTGTAAATAGCCTGCTGTTTATCGAAAGCGGGCGAGAAATTTTGATCACCTTTCAACGCTTGCGAATAAGGGATATCACCCCAGCGGTCGGTTATCCACTGATAGATATACGCTTTCAAAATCCGGGCAATCGCAATCTGGTTATTGTTAGAACCGTAAACCGCTACCCCAGCCCGGGTGGCTTCGTTGGTATTCTGGTCGATGATGGCCTGAAGGTTCACCAGCGGCCCCGCATACAAACCGTTGTAGCTAAAGTTGATGGTTTTGTACCGCGAATCCTCGATGTAAATCACATCGCCAAATTGCTGAACGTACAACGCTGGAGTGATGTTAAAACCAGACGGTCCAACCTGACTGTTCGTTGCTCCAACACCCGTCCGAATGGCCGCGGTAAAAAGACTGGCCGTATTAGGAGCCAATGGGCTATTCGGGTTGACGTTCATTTCTTCGAAGTTGCTACAAGCCACTGTAGTCAACATCAACCCTGCCGCAAGAAGGGATTTATACAATTTCATAGTGTCTGCTTTTGAAATGTTTTTTGTGATTGAAATTCAGGATAGAAAGCCCCCTTTTTATAACGAAAACAGGCGCTTTTTCTATCATGCTTTCTCCTTAATTAGAGGCCAAGACGCAGGTTTACACCAAACGAACGAACCGGCGGCAACTGACCACCTTCATACCAAAGCGTCTCTGATTCCGAGATATCGATACCGCCACCAATGGCGCTATAAATCAGGAATGGGTTACGAGCGATCAGCGAGATGTTAGCCGATTTGATAAATTTACCCAGCACGTTTTTAGGCAGGTTATAACCCAGCGCGATTTCCCGCATTTTGATATACGACTTGTCGTAGATCCAGTACTCGTTCAGCGCAAACAACCAGTTAGAATACAGGTTTTGTGCATCAACCCGCGTAGTGTTCGGCTGACCATCTTCGGTTACACCCTCCAGCAGGACACCACCACCCGTTGCCGGGTCATCACGCAGGGGTTTACCCAATTCGTTCAGGCCAGCGGTTTCGGCACCCAAACCAGAGTAGTTGTTAAACATTTTGGTGGTCGAGAAGAATTTACCGCCTGCAATGAAGTCGGCGTTCACCCGCAGCGACAGGCCTTTGTACGTAAAGGTGTTCAACCAGCCCCCTTTAAATTTCGGCAGAACCGAACCCAACGGTACGTTTTCTTCCTTGATATACAACCCTTCGTTTACGTGTCCTTTGGGGTAAACCAATCGGTTACCGTTAGCGTCTTTTTTGATACCCTGACCAACCAGCAAGCCCCAATCTTCGCCTTCGCGAGCATTCAACGTCAGCGTCCGCCACTGTGCTCCTTCCGGAATCTGATAGTTCGTCAACCCTTCACGCAGGCTAACTACTTTTGTACGGTTGCGATCCAGGTTGATGTCGAATTCCCAGGTAAAACCGGAAGCCGAACGAACCGGTACGGCATTAATGTGCAGTTCCAGACCGCTGGTTTGAATCAAACCGGCATTGATAACGGCGTTGGTGTAACCGCTGGTTGGTGTTACCGGGACCGGAATAATCTGGTTTTTGTTGTCGTTGCGGTACGCCGTAAATTCAAGACCCAAGCGGTTGTTCAGGAAGCGCAGGTCAATTCCTCCTTCATACGATGACGACAGACCAGGCTGCAATCCGGCGTTGGGAAGCGTCGTCGGCAATGTCAGTGTTGCGCTGTTACCGTAGGGCGTGCCAGCACCATAAGCCAGGGCCGTTTGATAAGGGCCTACGTCTGTACCAACTTGCGCGTAACCAGCGCGGATTTTACCGTACGACAGGATGTTGTTTTGCGGGATCAGCTCCGAGAATACCAGACCGGCCGATACCGAAGGATACAGATACGAGTTGTTGGCTTTGGGCAGCGTCGATGCCCAGTCATTCCGGATGGAAGCTTCAACGAAGACAAAATCTTTGTAACCAACGCTCACGTTACCAAACAAGCTGTTAACCTGACGCTCATAGAGGTAGTTGTTGGCAATTGGCCGGTCGATCGAAGCGGCAATGTTATAGAAGTTCGGAGCCGAGAGGCCACCCACCGTAGCCTGAAACAGGGCTTCCGTCCGGTTGTAACGAATGTTTCCACCGGCGTTAGCAACGATCGAAAGATCATTGAAGTCCTGGTTGTAGTTAACCAATACTTCATAGTTGTTCTCCCGGGCGTTGGCACCCAGCATGGCGTAAGCACCCAAACCACCCGCGTTCAGGGTTCCCTGCGCAACGCGCGACTCCTGGCTGAAATAGTTCTGATCCCGACGAACCGTAGCGGAAGCTTTCAGGAAGGGCGTAAACTCATACGTCAAACCGATATCCCCAAACAGCCTGTCGCTCCGGTTGGTGTTGGTGTTTTCGTAAATTTGTGTGTACGGGCTATCCCAGTATTTCGGGCGAGGGTCGGTAGGGCTACCAATGTTCCAGCTCCGGAATGTGCCATCCGGGTTTCTGTAATTCCGCAGGTCGTCAATGCTGAGCTGCCGTTGGAACCACTGGTTAAACATCCCGGCCGTTTGGTTGTAACCATTCAACGTTGCGTTCGAAATACCAAGTGGGCTGTTTGAAGGTGTTCTCCCTCCGCTTGATCCGTAGTTATCCGCTGGCAGGTTGTTCGTTTTGAATGCCGTATAATTGATGTTCAAATTTGCTGACAACTTGTCCGCAAACTTAATCGTGTTTTTGGCACTGACGTAATCCCGGGTTTGCGAGGAATTCGGTACGATACCGTTGTTGATGATGTGCGTATACGAAATCCGGCTCTGGAAAGCATCCGTACCGCGCGAGAAGGCAATGTTCGTGTTGTTGCTGATCGGCTTAGCGAAGAAATCACGCACGTTGTTTGGATTCGCTGAATAAGGCGTCAACTGACCAAACTGTGGGCCTTGCTGCCACGAAAACGCCGAGCGGTGCGGTTGATTATCGATCCGGGGTCCCCAGCTTTCATCGGCCGAGTAATCCAGAATACGCTGACCGTTGAACGAAGCCCAGGCGGCTGGGTGCAGTGCAGGATCATATTGAAACGTATCCCAATCCTGTGAATAACCTCCTCCGTACTCATTCTGGTAGTTTGGTAACATACCTACCATGTCGAGCGTCGTGCTATGATTGATATCCAACCGGGTCTCACCCGCTTTGGCGCGCTTGGTCGTGATGACGATAACCCCGGCCGAAGCCCGGTTACCGTACAGTGCCGTTGCCGAAGGGCCTTTCAGCACGGAAAGGTTTTCGACATCATCCATGTTTACCTGGCTAACATCGGTCGGGGTTCCGTCTACCACGTACAGCGGATCTCCACCGGTCAGCGAGTTCACCCCGCGGATCCGAATGCTCGGGCTACCAAATTTAGCTCCCGATTGACCCAAAACCTGCACCCCAGCGATTTTACCAGCCAGGGCATTGGCCACGTTCTGATCGCGGGCAATGTTCAGTTTTTCCTGCTTCAGGTCCTGAACAGCGTAGTTGAGGGCTTTTTTGTCCCGCGCAATACCAAGCGCAGTTACCACGATTTCCTGCAAGGTAGAAGCATCCGGTTCCAGAACGAGATCGACGGTAGAACGGTTTCCGATTGAAACATCGGTCGTTTTGAACCCAATGAAGGAGAACGTTAGCGTTGTGGCGTTGTCAGTAACACTGAGCGAGTATTCGCCGTTGGTGTTCGAAGTTGTCCCGCGGGAGGTCCCTTTTACCACAATGTTAACACCGGGAAGGGGGGAGCTGTCTTCGGCAGAAGTCACTTTGCCCGAAATCGTACGTGTTTGGGCAAACGAGATGCTCACTGCACCCAATAGGCACAATGATGCAACTAGTAAACGTTTAAACATGTTTTTAGCTTAGGTTAATGAAACTATGTACTCTATTTTGAAAAGTGAAGTTACTACAAAATTTTCTTTTGTCAATAATCAAAAAAGCAGTAATCCACGGCCCCACATTAGGCAAATCCTATTTTTTACGCTTCAAAAAAGCGCAAAAAAAATGGGTAACTTTTTGTTAATCACAGTGTTAATTTCTAAGCAACAGGTTAACACTATGATAAAATTATACACATTAAAATCTGATTAAAAGAGTTTATTGCCTTAGTTAAATTATATTTACCAAATGATTGAAAGCCAACTACCTGACTCATTTCGTCAACGGATGCAACAGCAGTTGGGCACGGACTATTTGCCCTTTAGCGACGCATTACAGCAGCAACCTCCAGTAAGTATTCGAATAAATCCACAGAAGAATGTTCGGTTAGAGACGCCGTCAGAATTGATACCCTGGTGCGCGGAGGGTCATTATTTGCCGGAACGGCCCATTTTTACGCTGGATCCCCGGTTTCAGGCCGGTGCCTATTATGTCCAGGAAGCTTCCTCGATGCTGTTGGCCGAAGCCCTGCAACAAACCGTCCGTTTGCAACGTCCGTTGCGGATGCTCGATCTGTGTGCCGCCCCCGGCGGAAAAAGCACCCTGCTCGCGTCCCTCCTCAACACCGACAGCCTTCTGGTGTGCAATGAAGTAATCCGTAGCCGGGTCCCTATTCTGAGAGAAAATCTCGAAAAATGGGGCAACCCTAACGTTGCGATCAGTAATCACGATCCGGAGGATTTCAGAAGCCTGAACGGTTTTTTCGATCTCGTTCTGGTCGACGCTCCCTGCTCGGGCGAAGGTCTGTTTCGGAAAGACCCGGAAGCCATGCGTGAATGGTCGGAAGAAAACGTTCGGATCTGTGCGGCCCGGCAGCAACGGATTCTGACGGCTGCGGCTCCCCTGCTGTGCGATGACGGTTTGCTGCTCTACAGCACCTGTACGTACAACGATCAGGAAAACCTGGACAATGCGGCCTGGCTGGCCGAACAAGGTTTTGAAAGCCTAAAGCTAAGCCTACCGGAGTCGTGGGGTGTTGTTGAAAAACAGAGGGGCCCGACAATCGGCTATCAATGTTATCCGCACCGGGTTAAAGGTGAAGGTTTTTTCCTGAGCGTTTTCAAAAAGAAACAGCGGTCCAGCCCGGTTATGGCGGTTCCGCGTGCCTTTCGCTCGCTGAAACCCGTGCGCAACTGGCAGATCAAGATCTTGCAGTCGTATCTGAAACAGCCCGACGGTTTCTCGTTTTACGTTAAGCCAAACGAAACGGTTTTTGCCATCCCGGAAGCGTTATCTTCCGATCTGCGAATGCTGGACACGGCTTTACACAACAAAGGATTTGGCCTGGAGATGGGAACCTTTAAAGGGGATGACTTCATCCCGTCGCACGCGCTTGCATTAAGCACCGCGCTGGCCGACAACCTCCCGGCTATTGATCTGATCAAAGAAGAAGCCATTCGGTATTTCAAGAAGGAAAACCTGATTCTGAACGAAACCGTAAAAGGCTGGTTACTGGCGCGATACGAGGGCTTGAACCTGGGCTGGCTGAAAGGCGTTGGTAATCGGGTTAACAATTATTTGCCCAAAGAATGGCGCATCCGGATGGATATCAAGGAGTACTAAACCCTGAATCACTGAATTGGTATTCCAGCAAAAAAAGTAGTTACTTTGCCCCCTTCTGAATCGACTCGATCACCCAAAAAAGTAACTGAATTCATGGCTTACGGATTATTGAAAGGCAAGCGAGGAATCATTACCGGAGCATTGGACGAGAAATCCATTGCCTGGCAGGTAGCACTGAAAGCGAAAGAAGAAGGTGCCACCTTTACGCTGTCGAACGCACCAATTGCGATGCGAATGGGTGCCATTAAACAACTGGCAGACCAGTGCGAAGCCGAAATTATCTCGGCCGATGCCACCTCTCTGGAAGACATCGAAAACCTTTATATCAAGTCTATTGACGTTTTAGGGGGCAAAATCGACTTTGTGCTGCACTCCATCGGCATGAGCCCGAACATCCGCAAAAACCGTCCGTACGGCGATTTGAATTACGATTGGTACCAGAAAAGTATTGATGTATCGGCCCTGTCATTTCATAAAATGATGCATGTTGCCGAAAAATTGGATGCCATCAACGAATGGGGTTCGGTGGTAGCCCTTAGCTACATTGCGGCCCAGCGTACCTTTCCGTTTTATACGGATATGGCCGACGCCAAAGCCGTGCTCGAATCCATCGCCCGTGGCTATGGTTATCGGTATGGTAAAGCCAAAAATGTTCGGGTCAACACGATTTCTCAATCACCAACCATGACCACCGCCGGTTCTGGTGTTGGTGGTTTTGATGTTTTCTTCGAATATGCCGATGTAATGTCTCCGCTGGGTAATGCAACGGCTGAAGATTGTGCCAATTATGTGGTCACCCTGTTTAGCGACCTGACCCGCAAAGTAACGATGCAGAACCTGCTGCACGATGGCGGTTTCTCCAGCGTCGGTATTTCGGAAGACATGGCGAACAAAATGATCCAGATGCAACAACAACAGCAGTAGTCTTGATTAGACCGCCGAAGCGACAGTGATTACACGGATTGAAGGATTACTAAGAATGCATTGAAATTCTTTTTTCGTATCCTTCGATCCGTGTAATCAGAGTTCAAGAATTTTAATCTTACTCTTTCCCTCCATTCCTTTTTCCACCTGGATCTGCACGCTGATTCGCTCCTTGATTTCGTGCCGGTGAGAAATAATTCCAATCGTTTTCTGGCTGTCGTGCTGTAACTTTTCGAGCATGACAATGGCGGTATCGAGTGCATCGGGGTCGAGGGTTCCGAAACCTTCGTCAATAAACAGGCTGTTGATCTGCACGTTTTGAGACGCCAGGTCAGACAGCCCCAGCGCCAGCGCCAGACTGAGCGTAAACGTCTCTCCACCGGACAAGCTGGAAACCGTCCGTTCGGTGCTCCCCTGGTACAGATCGACCACGTAGAGTTCATCCTGACCATCGCGCGGTTTCAACAGCAGATAACGATCCGACAGGTCTTTCAAACGCCGGTTGGCCAGGCCGATTAACTGCGCCAGTGTCAGCCCCTGCGCAAATTTGCTGTAGTCATCGCCTTTTGCGCTGCCAATCAACCGATCCAGCTCATGCCAGGGCCGCGCTTCGTTTTCGAGCTTGTGGAGGTCTTTAGCCAATTGCTTATGATTCCGGCGTTTTTCCTTGTCTTCTTCCAATTGCCGTTTGTAGTAGCCGATATTCTCCCGCTCGCGAGCTTCTTCTTTTTTGGCTTCCAGCAGTTGGGTCGTGATCTCCTCCAACGACAATTCTGTCTGACAGGCGGTTACGGCCTCCTGCCGCTTTAGTGTTTCCTCCTTTTGCCTGCGATCCAGCTCGGCGGCTTCTTTTTCCAGTGCGGTTTTCCGGTCCTGCAACTGCCGGACGGTCGAGATTTCGAGCAGACACGCCCGGGCATCGCTCAGGCTGTCAAAACCGCGTTCCGACAAAATGGGCAGCAAGTGTGCAGTCAGCGCCTGGTAATTTTGGTCCGCGCTTTCGTCCGCCAGCCCGGCTTTTTCCAGCAACGTTTGCTGGGTGCTGATTTTTGCCTGAACGGTATTGAACTGATTGATCAGCTGCTCGCACGAAAACCGTACATCATCGCCCACAAATAACCGTTCCTTCTGGGCTTTTAACTCCTCGGCCTGCTTTTTGCTTTGCTGAACGATTTCCAGATCGTCCGAAAGCCGCCGAAGCAAAGTCTCGTGCTCCCAGAGCGTTTGAATTTCGTTTAGTTCTTGCCGCTGAATCTGGTTCAGTTGCTGCGCATCGTTAATCTGCTCCGGCGAAAGCTCAGGGTCAAGAGCCAGGGTGGTCAGCCGATTGGAAATAAAACTCCGTTTTTCGGAATACGCTTTCCGCAGGGTGTTTCGCTGGTCGAGGTACGTATCCAGCTCCGACTGCATTTTCAGCAGCTTGGCCCGTAATGCCTCGTATTTTTCTTTTTGGATCTGCCAGTCTTTCGTCACCAACTGCAATTCTACTTCAAGTTTGCCGGTCTGGTTGATGTAATGCTGCGCATACGGATGATCCAGCGAGCCGCACAACGGGCAGGGCTCATTATCTTGCAATGCTTTCCGGAGTTCCTCCAGATCGGCCTCTTCGGCCAGGCGCCGTTTTGCGTTTTGAAGCTGTTCAATCCTGTTCTGAAGCGCTTCTACGTCAGCCGCCAGCTTACCCAACGGTTTTTGATACTCATTCAGGAAAGCCGTATGATCATTGATTTTGCCGTTCAAGGTCGTGCCGTCCAACAATCGTTCCTGCTGCTGAATCAACATAGTGCGCAACTCGGCTAGATTACGGTCCTGGTCCAGCAGCCGGTTTAATTCGTTCTGGATCGAAGCCGACGTCAGCGCGGGGTAATCCTGTTCAATCTGAACCAGTTGAATGTTGACCTCTTGTAACCGTCCGTTCACCAACCGACTCATATCGTCAACATCCCGCACATCCAGCGCCCGGAACCATTCCAGTTTGGTACTTTCCAACTCCTTCCTGATGGAATTGAAGGCCGGTTTGGCCTTTTCTCGCTCGGCATTGTACTGATTGACCAACGCCAGCACCTTTTCCCGAAAATCGTTGATTTCTTTCTCAAACGCCTGGTCGGTCAGTTGCGCGTTCTGCGTCAGCTTTTGGGCTTTCTCCAGCAAAACAGTCTGCTGTTTGGCCAACTCGCTCAGGTTGGCGCGGGCGGCTTGCTGTTCTTCCTCGGCGGTTTTCCGGTTGCGCTCAGCGTTGGCAATGTCGGAGAACTGAGCGGCCAGATCGGCCACCTGTTCGTGACGCTGCAGGCGCAAGGCATCCGGTACAAACGCCTGGCGTTGTTCGGCCAATCGTTCGCGGTGCTTTGCCAGATCAGTAAGCTGCCGGTCGGACGCCGTAATTTGGCGCCGGTATTGTTCTTCATGCGTATAAAAAACAAGTTCTTTGGCCAGTTCGTCCAGGCGCCTACCCACCACGTTCTGGCGTGCGTTGAGCGCTTCGATCTGTTCATCACTGAGCAGATTAATCAGATCAACCCCTTTGCGTTTATCCGCAATTTTCAATTCGTACTCTCGATTGACCTGGTGGGCCCGCTGACTCAGTTGGCGGTAAATTTCGGTGCCGGTAATGCGTTCGAGCATTTTGCTCCGCTCGGCCGCCCGGGCTTTCAGAAACTGATCAAACGCGCCCTGCGCCAGCACGATCGACCGGATAAACTGGTCGTAGGTCAGTCCGATTAGTTCTTCGTTTTTCTTCGGAAATTCACTCAGGCCTTTGATTGGCAACAACTGGCCTTCTGTTTCCCCTTCGGGCAGAAAGGCAATTTCCATTTCGTAGTTGTTCCAGTTGCCGTTTCGGTTTTTCTTGATCGACCAGCGCGACCGATATGCCTTGCCGCTCACTTCGTATTCCACCTCCGCATAAGCCGCCGTACCGGGTTCCAAGGCCGCCTGCTGATTGACCAGAATTCCCTCTTCAACGATATTGCTGTTCGAAATAGCCCCCGAAATTCGCGGAACGCGGTTGAACAGCGCCAGTGTAATCACATCCAGCAAGGTCGATTTGCCCGCACCGGTGGGTCCGGCAATGACAAACAGACCGGTACTTTTCAACAAACCGTCGTTGAACTGAATTGGCGGGTGTTCGCCGTAAAAGGAATTGATATTACGAAAGCGTATTTGTCGGATTTTCATGCAGTTGTACGGGATGGGCCGCCTGTTCCGTAACCAAACGATACAATTCTTTATAAGTTTCCAGAAGCACCTCGCGCTCTTGCCCCTCGACCTGCGACGCATCCAGCCGACGGTCGAACACATCGAGGTACGACAAATCTTGTAGATTGGTATCCGCTACGTACAGGGCATCCAGCCCTTTCAATTTATTGCGAAACGTCAGCCGGGATTTGGCAATCTGGAACGGGGCGTTGGCATAATCCCGTTGCAGTTTTTCAAAATGCTGGCGCACCAACAGGCTTTCACTTTCTTCTTCCACCAGCACTTCCACCAGGGTGGTCAACTCTTCGGTAGTTTCTAACTGATCCAGCGTTTCCCGCACCGCATCCAGGGGGCCTGCCACCTGCCGCAACGATCGAAAACGCGGCACTGGCACGGTTTCTACGGTTTTGATTTTGCCATTCTCCACCGTCAGTTCCAGCACCTGATGCCGGTTGTCGCGTTCGCCAAAACTCAGTGGCAACGGCGAACCGCTGTACCGCACGGTTTCGACCGCACCAATGACTTGTGGAACGTGAATGTGCCCCAGAGCGACATAATCAAAACCCGGCGGAAAATGCTCCGACGAAAAGGCCGCCTGCCCGCCCACAGCGTGAATCTCCCGCTCGCTTTCCGGCGAAACCGTAGCACCGTTGACGTACAAATGCCCCATTGCCAACACCGGCACATCACGGTAGTCGGTCTGGCAGTGGTCAACAAGGCGTTCGTAATGATTACGAATGCCCATCCGCACAGCCTCAATGCGGTCTTCGTACGTTTGCCCGGAAATCGACTGTCGCAAATCACTATCCCGGAGGTACGGTACGGCAGCCACAAGCAGATCCGTCGAGCCGGTGGCCAGCCGAATGATTTCGTCCGTGCAGTCGCCCGTCGTGCAGCCAACCACGTGCATGTTCAGATGGCGGAGCAGTTCGCGGGGGGCGTTGAGTTTGCTGGGGGAGTCGTGGTTGCCGCCGGTAATGATGATTTTCCGTTCCAGTGGCAGCATTCGGGTCAGAAACTGGTAGTACAGCTGCATCGACCCGTCGTTGGGGTTGGTGGTATCGAATACATCCCCCGAAATAAGCAGGACATCGATTTCACGGTTTTCCATCGTTTCGGCCAGCCAGTCCAGAAACCGGACATGGTCGTCGCGCAAATCGTGTTTATACAGCCGTTTCCCCAGATGCCAGTCTGCGGTATGCAGGATTTTCATAGTTGCCAGTACTTCTCAACCGGAAGTTAGCGAAAAATACTGGAAGCGGCCAATTTCGTAGATGACGAAAAACTGGAATCAGGACTGGTAAAGAGCGGGCAGCAACTCGGCTTTTTCGAGTTCGGCGCTATAATACAGCAAGTTCCAGTTGCCCTCGTGATCTTCGACCAGGGCACTGAGCGATTCGACCCAATCACCGGAATTCATGTAAATCAGATCGCCAAACTGCCGGATCGCCGGGTGGTGAATATGGCCGCAGATAACGCCGTCGCAGTTGCGGGCTTTGGCCAGTTCGGTCAGTTTCTCTTCGAAGTCCGAGATGTAATTAACGGCCTGCTTGACCCGATTTTTGACGCGTTGCGACAGTGAGTAATACGACAGCCCGCGCCAGGCCCGGTAATTATTATAACATTTATTGATCCACAACAGAAAGGTGTAGCCCATATCGCCCAGGTACGCCAACCACTTCATCTGGGTCGTAATGGTATCGAAAACGTCGCCGTGGGTGATGTAAAACCGTTTTTCGCCGGAGCTCAACACGTAATCTTTCCGGATGGAGAAGAATTTCCCGAGCCGCAGGGGCATGATCTGGTCCAGAAAATCATCGTGGTTGCCGCGCAGGTAAATTACTTTCGTATCATGTTTGTCCATCGCCTTCAGCACGGCCCGCCAGAACGCCGTGTGTTTTTTCTTCCACTCGCTCCCCCGGCGCAACTGCCAGCCGTCAATGATGTCGCCGTTGAGAATTAATTTCTGGCAACTGTAGTACTTCAAGAAATCCGTTACTTCTTTTGCCTTCGAACCGCTCGTTCCCAAATGCACATCCGAAACGACGATCGTCCGGAAATGAGTAGTGTGTTTCATGTCCGAAAATACGATTCGATTATGAAGGCGCTATTGCCGCAATTTTACCGGATTGCAAACTTTTTGGGGTGGTTGCGGGGTTTCTTAACAATACCATAACAGGAATCAATACATAATGGAGAATCCGGTACTCATCTTCGGAGCAGGCAGTCTGGGCGTCACGGCCCTGGATATTTTCCAGCGCAACGGCGTGGTCGTCTACGGTTTGCTGGATGACAATAAAAGCTTACATGGTCGGGAATTCGGCGATGTGTCGGTGCTGGGCGAAACCGACGATGACGGTTTTCTGAAACTGATCGGCCAGAAGTGCGAAGCATTTGTGGCGCTGGGCGATACGCGTGTCCGAAAAAAGCTCGTCAAAATGCTCAATGATCGGCGGCATGTGCAACCCGTCAATGCCATTCACGACACGGCCACGGTTTCGACGCTGGCTAGTATCGGCCACGGCAACCTGATTGCCGCCCGGGTAGTTGTCAACCCGTTTGCCGAAATCGGGCAGCATTGCATCATTCAATCCGGCTCGGTGATTGACGCACAGGCCAAGCTGGGAGATTTCGTACACATCGGAACGGGAAGTCTCATCAATCCGGCCGTCACAATTGAAGAAGGCGCGTTTATTGGCACGGGCGTTACGATTGTTGCGGGCGTCACGATTGGCAAAAACGCCCGGATCGGAGCGGGTTCCGTTGTTATTGAAAATGTAGCCGCCAATACTACGGTATTTGGGAATCCGGCGCAGAAAGTGGGGTAAGCGATTTGAGTGGCTACCCAGCACTAATCAGAGAACATTTGAATAAGCGTGAGAGTCTCTGATTAGTGCTGGGTGATCGTTAATGATTACACATAGAGTTCTTCATTCGCCAGGAAATCCTGGTAGGTAATTACCAGACCGTCTTTCAGTGAAGTGGTGTGTTTCCAGCCCAGCGCGTGCAGCCGCGATACGTCCATGAGTTTGCGGGGGGTTCCATCGGGTTTGTCGGTATTCCAGTGAACCTCGCCCTCATAGCCCACCACCTGCCGCACCTGATCCACCAGTTCGCGAATGGTTTCGTCCTCGCCCGTGCCGATGTTGACAAACAGCTCGTCATTGTAATTCTCCATCAGGAAGAAGCAGGCATCGGCCAGGTCATCAGCGTGCAGAAATTCCCGACGCGGTGAGCCAGTGCCCCAGACTTCGACGGAAGGCTGCCCGTTCACTTTCGCTTCGTGGAATTTGCGGATCAAGGCGGGCAAAACGTGCGAATTCTGCAAATCGTAGTTGTCGTTCGGACCATACAGGTTGGTAGGCATGGCCGAAATAAAATTGCAGCCGTATTGCCGCCGGTACGATTCGCACAATTTGATACCAGCAATTTTCGCGATGGCGTACGGTTCGTTGGTTTCTTCCAGAAAGCCACTCAGCAAATAGTCCTCTTGCAACGGCTGCGGAGCCAGTTTGGGGTAAATACACGAAGAGCCCAGGAACAGCAGTTTTTTAACGCCTGTCCGATAAGCCTGGTGAATAATATTGGCCTCGATGAGCAGGTTATCGTACAAAAACTCGGCACGGTACGTATTGTTGGCCACGATGCCGCCCACTTTGGCAGCCGCCAGAAAAACATAATCCGGTTTTTCGGTTTCAAAAAACTCCTCCACAGCCGCCTGGTTCCGCAAATCCAGCTCCGACGAGGTACGAACCAGCAAATTTTCAAACCCTTCAGCCTGCAATTTCCGGACAATGGCCGATCCCACCATGCCTCGGTGACCCGCTACGTATATTTTTGCGTCTTTTTCCACAAGTATTATTTTTGAACGAAGTTATACACGGTTTTTGAGAAAAGAAACAACGGTTTTTCGACAAAAACCGTTGTTTCGCAAAACCATCAACCAGGAGTGCCGCTCAATCCATTGGTCGACCGAATCCTAATTCTCCTTGCGCAACAGCCGGTCTTTTTCGGAACCAAAACCGTTGATTTTTACGGAATCGCGGTACACATTCACGATACCAAAGCCATTTTCTTCCAGCTCCACCATTCCTCGAAGCGTCACGTACTGAATGCCTTTTTGAGTAAGATGACTGCTCACGTGCACATGACCATTCAGATATGCGACCACATTCGGATACTCTTCCAGCAACGACCGCACGTTCTGTGCATTCCACAACAGATGCGGATCGTTTTCGGGTACGAGCGGAAAATGGCAGAACACCAGCACGTTTTCTTTCTTTTTGGCCGCCCTGGCCAATTCTTTTCGCAGCCAGCCGAGCTGCTTTTCGCCCAGCCCGCCGTTCCAGGTCTGGGCATTGGGCGCTTTCTTTGCCTTCAGTGCTTCTAATTGCCGGACAGCCAGTTCATATTCTTCACTCGTTTTTTCCTGACCGTATACGCTGCGATCATTCCCATCCAGCACGATAAACCGCCAGCGAGCCCGAACCATCGAATAATACCGCCCTTTCATCCGCAACGTCTTTGGCACTTTTTTTAGTTCTTCGGGCCGAACCGAAAAATCATGGTTGCCCAGCACCTGAAAAAGCGGGCTTTCCAGCTGGCTGACCAGCGCGTTCAGTGTGTCGTAACTTTGAAAGTCGTGATCGATAAAATCGCCCAGGTGCATCACAAAGTCTACGTTATTCTGGTTGAACACCTTCACAGCCTCCCGAAGTTTCCGGAGCGAAGAACGGTAATGCCGTGTTCCGGCATTGTCGCAGTCGCAATACTGCACATCGGTCATGATGCCAAACGTAAACAGCGGAATGCTGTCGGTTTGGGCCATCGCCCAAGTTCCCATCAGCCAAAAGGCCAGCACCCGAAAAAAACCGTACAGCGTTCGCATATGAATCAGCGCGTTACAAATTCCAGCGAAGAAATAGAGATTCCGGGTAGTTACCAAACGAACATTGACGAAATAAGAGAATGCCGTTCTATCGGTAAAACCGTGTTGCTCCGCATTCATTTGGCGAACTTGGCGCTCATGCGTTACTTTGCAACTCAACCCTGAACCTTGCGCAGCATGTATCTTCTTGGATTTGATCTTGGCAGTTCTTCCGTAAAAGCGTGTCTACTGGAAGCGGAAACCGGCGCGGTTGCCGCTACGGCATTTTTCCCTGAATCAGAAATGGCGATTGACGCGCCCCAGCCCGGTTTTGCCGAACAGAATCCCGATGCCTGGTGGAAAAACGCCTGTCTGGCTTCCAAAACCGTTTTGTCAAAAGCCAGTGTAAAACCGCAGGATGTGAAAGCCATCGGTATTTCGTACCAAATGCACGGTTTGGTGGTGGTTGACAAGGAACTAAATGCTTTACGCCCATCCATCATCTGGTGCGACAGCCGGGCGGTTCCGTACGGCGAAAAAGCGTTTGAACAGGTTGGACGTACCAAAAGTCTGCAACACCTGCTCAATTCACCGGGCAATTTTACGGCGGCAAAACTGGCGTGGGTGAAAGAAAACGAACCCACCGTATACGACAAAATCCATAAATTCATGCTACCGGGCGATTACCTGGCAGCCCGCATGACCGGCGAAGTTGTCACCACGTCTTCGGGCCTGTCGGAAGGCATTCTCTGGGACTTTCAGAACGAACAACCGGCGGATTTCCTGCTCGATTATTTTGGGTTCGACCCGGCCCTTGTTTCCAGTTTAAAACCAACTTTCTCCGTTCAGGGGGAACTGACCTCCCGGGCCGCCAGCGAACTTGGCCTGGCTCCCGGCACGCCGGTTACCTACCGGGCGGGCGACCAGCCCAACAACGCGTTTTCGCTGAACGTCCTGGAACCCAACGAAATTGCGGCCACCGCCGGAACCTCGGGCGTCGTTTACGGAGTCAGTGATCAGGCCAAATACGATCCGCAATCCCGCGTCAATACGTTTCTGCACGTCAGCCACACACCCGAAGCCCCGCGCTACGGCGTTCTGCTTTGCATCAACGGCACGGGAATTCTGAACAGCTGGCTGCGCAATCAACTACTACGCGGTTCGGTTAGTTACGCCGAAATGAACGATCTGGCGATTCAGGCACCCGTCGGGGCCGACGGTCTGGTATGTCTGCCTTTCGGCAACGGCGCCGAGCGGGTGCTGGAAAATCAGGATCACGGCGCATCATTCCACGGTTTGCAATTGACTCGCCACGGTTTACCCCACTGGATTCGGGCCGCTCAGGAAGGTATCGTGTTCTCGTTTTACTACGGTATTCAGGTGATGGAACAAGTGGGCGTTGGCCTCAAAACAATCCGCGCCGGCGAGGCCAACATGTTCCTCAGTCCGCTCTTCCGCGATACCCTCGCAAACCTGACTGGTGCCGAAATTCAGCTCTTTAATACCGATGGCGCGCAGGGAGCCGCCCGGGGTGCGGGGTTGGGGCTTGGCCTGTACAAAAACCGTCAGGAAGCGTTTACGGGCTTGAAGGTCACCCGCGTTATCGAACCCGACATGCGGGCGCAGGAAGCCTACCGGAATGCGTACGAAAAATGGTTAGACACGCTCAACGGCTAGGCGGCACCTACTAAATCAGTTCATTGGCTCCCCGGATTACCAATTCGGGCGCGAGGGTTATTTTTTGCAAATCGTTCGGCGCGATTTTCCCGTTGATCACGTTCAGCAGAATTTCAGCCGCCATAAACCCGATCTGGTACGGATGCTGCTCAACCGACGCCAGGGGTGGGTGCTCCAGGTAGGTATTAAGTGGCAGGTTCGCAAAACTTACGAACGCAATATCGCGGTTGACCACCAATCCATGCGTCCGGCAAACCTGCATGGCATCCAGCGCCACGTAATCATTGAACGCCAGCACAGCATCTGGTGGCGTAGCTGACGACAGGAGCTGGTTCATTTTTAGAACCGTTTCCGGCGTGGTCAGATCGCTTCGCTTGATCAGCGTATTTTCGACGGGAAGGCCTTCTTCCACCAGCGCCGTAATGTAGCCGCGATACCGTTCCTCGCTCGCCAGTAGCGTGTGGGGGCCATTCAGAAGCGCAATGCGTTGGTGGCCGCGCCGGGCCAGCCATTTGGTGGCTTCGTAAGCGCCCTGCTCAATGTTGCATTCTACCTGATGGGCCGCAATGTGGGGCGGAATACGATCAAAAAGCACCAGCGGAATCTGGCGGTCTACCAGTTCCTGAATATGATGCACCTGCTGGGTTTCCTTGGCAACGGACAACAACACCCCGTCGACCCGGTTGGACGCCAGCATCGTCAGAATCTGCTTTTCGCGGTCGAACCGGTTACGGGATTGGTACAAAGCCACCGTCACATGGTGTTCAAACGCCAGCTCCTCCACGCCGTTGATTACTTCCGAGAAAAAATCCTCCCGAATTTCGGGCAAAACCATCCCGATAACCCCCGTGCGGCCCCGTTGCAGGTTGCGGGCCGTTGTACTGGGCAAGTACTTCAACTGATCGGCCAGCGCGTGAACCGCGTCGCGGGTATGCGTACTGATGCGCGGATGGTTTTGCAACGCCCGGGATACGGTGGATGGCGACACATTCAATTGCCGGGCAATCTCTTTAATCGTAACGGCCTCTTTCATTGTGTGTCGTCTAATCGCCTTACAATTTACTTCATTCGTCAACGACTCCAAAATTTCCTGTGGTTTGCACAAACGTTTGCGCAGCTTAGAACAAACGTTTGCGCAACCGAAAATGGCCTAAACCAGCCCGATGATGCGACGATTTTGATTGATTGGCAGTCTGATTTTCGCCAATTTTCAGCACTGATTAGAATTTCATTGTACCCAGAATAACCGTATTTCATTCCAGCGACCCTTGCATGTCCATCTCTTCACGCCGAAACTTCCTGCGCACGGCAGCCCTCAGCACGGCGGCTGTTCCTTTGATTCCTTCGCTGTTCGAAACCGCTACGGCGGCTCAGAAACCGGCAGCTCTGTCGCAGGTTCGTCTGGCTTTCATTGGCGTGGGGTCACGGGGCCGCAGCCACGTTCGTCAGGCCACGCTGCGCGATGATGTGGTGATTACGGCCATTTGCGATCCCGATCCGGAGGCCATCAGCCGCACCAACGCCATGATTGAAAAAGCGGGCAAGAAAAAGCCCGTGGCGTATACCAAAGGCGATGAGGATTTCCTGAACATGCTGAAGCGCGACGACATCGACGGCGTGGTGATTGCCACTCCCTGGGAATGGCACGTGCCGATGGCCGTGGCTACCATGAAAGCCAAAAAGTATGCCGCAGTTGAAGTGTCGGCCACGGTAACGCTGAAAGAATCCTGGGACCTGGTTAATACGTTCGAGAAAACCGGTTCCCATTGCATGATTCTGGAGAACGTCTGCTACCGCCGGGATGTGCTGGCGGTGCTGAACATGATCCGGCAGGGAATGTTTGGGGAGATGCTCTACGCTCATTGTGGCTACCAGCACGATCTGCGCAACATCAAATTCAACGATGGCAAAGGGGGCGTTGGGGCCGAGTTTGGCGAAAAAGGCTATTCTGAAGCCCGCTGGCGTACCCAGCACTCGGTGGACCGCAACGGTGATCTGTACCCAACGCACGGATTGGGACCCGTGGCCCACTGGCTGGACATCAACCGTGGAAACCGGTTTACCTACCTGACCTCAATGGCCACCAAATCGCGTGGCTTGCACAACTACATTGTTGACAAGGGCGGGCCGAATCACCCCAATGCGAAGGTTAATTTCAAACTCGGTGATGTGGTGACCACGATGGTGCAGTGTGCCAACGGCGAAAACATCGTCATCATGCACGACACCAACTCGCCCCGCCCCTATTCGCTCGGTTTTCGGGCGCAGGGCACAAAGGGCATCTGGATGGACGACGGCAAAACGATTTACCTGGAAGGAACCAGCCCTAAACCACACGAGTGGGAACCGTTCAGTGCCTACCAGGAAAAATATGATCACCCGCTCTGGAAACAACACGGCCAGACAGCCCAAAGCGGAGGCCACGGCGGTATTGATTTCTTCGTGATGCGGGCTTTCATCGAATCCGTTAAAGCACAGGTTGCCCCACCGATTGATGTGTATGATGCCGCCGTTTGGAGCGCCATCAGCCCGCTTTCGGAAGAGTCCATTGCCAAAGGCAGCAAACCAATTGAAATTCCGGATTTTACGCGCGGCAAGTGGAAAACCAACAAACCGATTTTCGGACTGAACGAGATTTATTAATTCAAGTTGCTACGTAGGTAGCCGGTTCCACCATACACTTGATCAACGGAACGCCTGTTGCTGGGAATCAACGCTTTCAACCAGAAACAACCTCCGTCCGAATCACTTTAATGACTCTCCTAACCCAACCCTTTTCTTTCGTAAATACCGCGTTCTTTTCCCGACAAGTAGTTTGCCCCAAGCAAACTGCTTGTCGGTTTGTGTTGATGGTCGTGTCGGCGTAGTAAACCCATTTTCTGTTTTCGTAATACCCCTTGCTCATGTCTTTAATCGTACCACTTACCATCTCTACCCCTGGCCGTATTTGTTTGTTTGGAGAGCACCAGGATTACCTGGGATTGCCCGTCATTGCCGCAGCCATTTCCCAACGCATCCAGATCACCGCCGAACCTTTTTCGCAGCTAGAAGTGAGGTTGGCCCTGCCCGATATAGAGGCTGAAGAACGATTTTCGCTGGCCACGCTTCCGCTGCCCTACCAACACGACCGGGATTATTTCCGCTCGGCCATCAATATTCTCATCCGGGAAGGGTTTCGGTTTTCGAATGGTATCCGGGGCGAGGTTCGGGGAAATATTCCGATCAATTCCGGAACGTCGAGTTCATCCGCACTGCTGGTCACCTGGCTTGCTGTTCTGAGCCAGTTGGCCGATGTTCCCCAAACGCTTTCCGCCAAACGCCTGGCCGAACTGGCCTACACGGCCGAAGTGCTGGAATTTGGCGAACCCGGCGGCATGATGGACCACTACGCCACGGCGGTCGGGGGCGTTATCTACCTGGAATCCCAACCGACCATTCATCTGGAATCGTTTCGCCCCCAACTTGGCACGTTTGTTCTGGGCGACTCCCGCCAACCCAAAGACACCATCGGCGTGTTGAGGCACGTCAAATTCGGTATGCTCGGTGCAATGGAAAAAATCCGTCAGTATGACCCAACGTTTTCGCTCCCCGATTGCCCCCGGGAGAAAGCGGAAGAATACCGCCATTTGCTGACGCCGGACGAGATCGTTCTGCTAAAAGGCAACCTCTCCGACCGCGATGTGCTGTGGGAAGCGCTCACCATGTTCAAAACCGGCGCTGTTGATCATCAACGGCTGGGCGATTTGCTGACCACTCACCAGAATAGTCTTCGGGAGGCCAAACGGGTTTCGACGCCCAAGATTGACCGAATGATTGAAGAAGCAATGAAAGCGGGTGCCTACGGTGGAAAAATCAACGGTTCCGGAGGGGGTGGCTGCATGTTTGCCTATGCCCCCGAAAACCCGGAAGCCGTTGCCGAAGCCATCGAGCGCGCGGGAGGAAAACCGTACATCATTCGGGTTGATCAGGGTGTGTCGCTGCATCCACAGGTGCTGCCCGTTACTGACTAAAAGCTAGACTTGTCCGGTTTCCGGGTATTTGCTAAAACCGGTAAGGTTGATACGACCAGGCATCGATTGGAACGTTCGCAACATAATACTCCGAGGTAGAACCGCCCCCCGCGTTGAAAAAATAGCCAACGCTGTGTTTACCCGCCGTCGCCCGCACAAAAACGACGGAGCCGTCGAGCGGAGCATTGGAACCCGGCGGTTCTGAGTTTTTCCAGCTTTTGGTTATTCGTCCCATTGCCTTCCCATCGACCCTGATTTCCATATACTGCGACGCGGTAAAGGATCTGGTCGTATAAAAAATAAACACGCCAGCGGTGGCAGATGGGATGTACCGGTATTGGATCTCGCCCTGCCCATGCACAACCGGCACCAAAGGCAAGTCATCGGGGATGTTCAAAACGGGGCCACCCGGGGTAGTGGCGGGATTTTTCAACGGATTGACCAGCTCGGTCCCCTGTTGCAATTGACAGGCCGTGACCGCCCAAACCAGGCTTACGGCCAATAAAATCTTTTTCATGGTGTGAATAATTTGATCGTGATCATCAAATGTAAGCACGCCATAGCCCGCCAGTTGACCGTCACCACTTGCCGGGACAAAAGACTCGTTTGCGTAGTCAAAAAGGGTATTCGAAAGGACAAAATCTGAGTTACTAAAACAGATACGCCTGCCGCGAAGTCGCCTGCAACCTGAAAACCGCTCGTAACTGAAATTTTGCCGCTCTCGCTGGAACTGTAGTAGCTATAAGTTTGCTATGATACCGCCGGGCCACCTTCTCAAAACCGTTCGGTACAGGCTGCATGTTTACGTTTCGGAACGACCGACCCGACGATTTTCTGGCCATTGTACGCGAAGTGGGCCAATGGCTCACCGACTCCCAGCAGGAATTATGGCAGCCGGATACCCTCGTAGCGGAGAATCTCTTTGATGATTATACGCGGGGCAACTGCTACGTAATGTACGCCGATGACGAACCCGCAGCCACGTTCATTCTGCAATGGAAAGATCCACTCTACTTTGGGGATGTGCCCGACAACACCGCCGGTTTTATTCACAAACTGGCGATTCGGCGCTCTTTTGCCGGACAGAATTTCTTTGCCCCCATCCTCGCCTTTTGCCGCCAGGCGTGTCTACAACGCGGACTCCGGGAAATTCAGCTCGAAACCGATGCTACCCGGCCTTCGCTGATGCGGTTTTATGAACGAAACGGTTTTGTGCCCACGTACCAGAAAACTATTCACGAATTTGGACGGGCGTTTCGCTGCCAGTATTACATTCTCCGGTTTTAACCGCTGGGGAAACCTATTTATTTCTTCTGAATCAGATACATCTTTCCCCGCTCGTTTGTCATCACCAGATCGGTGTTGTTCACAAACGTAAGACCCTCGGTTTGGCCGCGCGGAATCCGTAGGCAACGGGTTGGATGCCGGAAGTTGATTCGGTTATTTTTCTGTTCGAACAGAAAAATCTTTCCGTAAGTCAGCACCGCCAGTGTCTGCCCGTCGGGACTAAGGGCCGCATCCGTCACCATGCTTTTCAGGAATACACTATCCAACGGTGATACGGCGTATTCGCCAGCCTGGGCGGGCAGGCCGTACAGGTTGACAAACCGCCGGGGGTATGAACGATTTTTTGACACTAAAAACAAGCTGTCTTTGGCGAAAAACAGGGCCTCACTGTCGAAATTACGCGTATCTTTCGAAGCGGGGAAACTTTCCTGGTTGGCGTAACGAAACGTTATTTGCCGAAATTGGTTAGGTAGTTTGGTATCAACCCGGTAAATCTGGAGTTGGGGCCGGGCATTGGCATTATTACCGATATCGCCAATGAAAAAAACCGTCGAATCCGAGCGGGTCAGCGCTTCCCAATCCCGGTTTTGAAGCATGGGCAACGGAAGCGAATCAACGAGGGAACCCGCGTGGTCAATTTCGTAAAGCGTGGGGCGGCCTCCGCTGTCGTTATGGGTCCAGAACGTCCGGCGGTGCGGTTGGTAAACGAGTCCGGAACTTTCGTTGACCACAGCCGCCAACTGCCCCATCCGCGAAACGGTATACTGCGAACGACCGCTCCGAAAACCGCTGCGTTTGTTTTCGACGTGGCAGGAGCAGAATGCAACTTTTATCGAGAATAAAAAGAGTAAGAAAGAGGTCATAAGCCCACTACGTTTGAACGATAGACTCGGGAAAAGCTTTTTCGCTCATCTATCGTCTTATTTTCAAAAATATGGAAAACAAATTTCCCGAAGTCAATCTACCGTCGTACGTCCGGCTGGCCTGTATCCTGATCATCACAACAATTCTGGTTTATTGGTTGTCCGCGATTCAGGAGTTGCTGGTTCCCCTGATCTTTTCCGTGCTGTTTGCCATGATTCTGTATCCCATCGATCATCGGTTGGAGCGCTTGGGAGTACCACGGGTTCCGGCAATTCTGGTATGCCTAGTCATCGTAATCGGTTTTTTGTACCTACTATTTTACCTGGTCTCGCTGCAAATTACCAGCTTTACGCAGGAAGCCCCCAAATTACTGCAAAAAGGAAATCAGATTCTGGATCGGCTTCAGACCTTCGGCGAAGACCGGTTTCATATTGAGCGCACCGAACTGGCCGAACGGGCCAAAACCTATTTCAATGACCTGATTCGGGAAAGCGGATCGTTCCTGACCTCCACGCTGCTGGCAACGACCAACACGCTGTCGACAATTTCGATTGTGCCGCTGTATATTTTCTTTCTGATGCTGTACCGCGATTTTTTCCGGTCATTTTTTTACAAGGTATTCAGCAGCACCAAACGGGCAAAAATTGATGTGGTATTTGGCCGTATCTATACCGTAGTGAAAGATTATCTGGTTGGCCTGGTGCTGGTTATCGTTATTGTGGGGGTGCTCAATACCGTCGGGCTGCTTATTCTGGGCATCGACTACGCCGTTTTCTTCGGTTTTCTGGGTGCATTTATGATTCTGATCCCATACATCGGCATTCTGATCGGATCACTGCTGCCCGCGTTGTTCACGCTGCTGACCAATGACAATCCGCTGATTGCGCTGGGCGTAATTGGCGTTTTTTCGTTTGTCCAGATTCTGGAAGGTAATTTTATTACGCCCTATATCGTCGGCTCAAAAGTTAGCATCAATCCATTGGCTGCTATTGTTGTTTTATTGCTTTGGGGCCAGCTCTGGGGCGTCACGGGCTTGATTCTTGCACTACCCATGACAGCCATCCTCAAGGTCATTTTCGACGCCGTTGATCCGCTCAAACCATACGGTTTCCTGTTGGGCGAAGCCGAGCGACAAAAAACCAAACCACTGAATGTAAAAGAGTTGACCGATAAACTCCCCAAAAAGGTGAAGAATCTGGTGGATTGAGAAACTGGCCAAACGCAATCACTAAAACTTTAGCGGGTCCAGGTTTTTGAAATGCCCGTTCATTTTGATGCGTTCCTTGGTCCGTTCGATTTCGGAAACTACGGGCAGAATCCGGTCGAGGTGTCGGACCAGGAATTGCTGGCGTTCATTTTCGTCCGCCAAGGTCAGCAGCTCGTACTCTTCATCAACCGACAGACCCATTTTGTGCGCAATCCGGAACGATAACAAAGGGGTAGCAAAATCAACCTCTGATTTGATTTGAAGCAATTTATAAAGCTGCCTTAATTTCTGGGTTAATTCGTCCAGATGCTGGCCCATTTCGGGTATGGTTTCCTGTATCTTGACCCGCCCACCCGCATACAACTTACCCGGCACCGGATTTTCAAAGCTCGCGATCTGGAAAATTCGGATACCTTTTGATTGGATGTCCAGCCGACCGTCCTCGTAGCGCTTCGACAAGCTGGTGATGCGAACCTCGGTTCCGTAACCGGGCATTTTGTTGTTGATAAAAGCCGGAATTCCAAACGGTTCGCCGGTTTCCAGGCATTCGCCAATCAATTGCCGGTATCGTTCCTCAAAAATGTGCAGATTTAACTCTTCATTCGGATAAACAACCAGATTCAGCGGGAAGAGGGGCAAGTAATGTTCCATACTACAGATCTTTTTCCACCGTTACGCCCACACTGTGAATGGCTGGCAGGGGATTCTGGCGCATGTACTGTCGCAGCCGGATCGTGTATTTTCCCCTGCGGGGGAAACGGTAGTTTTTCAACATGCTGATGCGGTGATCAAACAGGTCGCCCAGGCCGTCGCCGTACGGTTTTCCGGTTTTAGGATCAAGCAGCGTCAGCTCATCCAGTTTCGATTCCAGCGTTTTATCCCCATCATCGAGCAAATAACGACGAATGTAAAGGTTGTAGTACGGGTACGAAACACTGTTTCGGATGTTATAATAAATGGAATATGTGATGGTTGTATCTTCAATCTCAAACGTAAATTCCGGCGCATTGTTGATGTACCAGGTTCCATCTTTGATATCGTCGATGCCCTTATAGACGGCTTTTTCGTCGCAGCTGACGAGCAGCCACCCCAATACGGCCAGTACTCCTAGTGTTAATTTCTTCATCGGGCGTAAACGGTCTTTCTGCAAAACTACGACCGTCAGGATAAGTTTCCAATGAAACGAAATCCGGATTCATTACGATAAAAAACTACGAAAATAGTTTGCAAACTATCCGGATCGTTTTATCTTGTGTTCAAGTAGCCTGGATTTTGTCCGGCAACCTGAAAAAATGTTAACCTATACGTAAAGCACAATGGAAAAGCTAACCGCTAAAGAAGAAGAAATCATGCAGGTTTTGTGGAAAGTCGAGCAGTCGTTTGTAAAAGATATGCTGCCCTACTTTACCGATCCCCCGCTCCATTATAACACCGTATCGACCATCATCCGTAATCTGGAAGAAAAAGGTTACGTTGGCCACCGGGCGTACGGCAACACCCACGAATACTACCCGATCATCAGCAAGGAAGACTACCAGAACCGCTTTGTCCTGAAAAAAGTCGTATCCGACTATTTTGATGATTCTTACAAGAATCTGGTGAGCTATTTCGCCAAGAAGGACAAGATTTCGGTGGATGAGCTGAAAGAAATCATTACGATGATCGAGAAAGGGCAGTAGCCATGAACCTGTTGATTTACCTCCTGCAAGCGGGTCTGATTCTGGCAGTGCTAACGCTCTGCTATCGGGTACTGCTCCGTCGGGCCACCTGGTTTGGCCTCAACCGGTATTTGCTGGCGCTGAACGTTGGCCTGTCGCTGGCGCTGCCGCTGGTCGAACTGCCCGACTTCCGGCCCGCACCCGTTCGCAATCTGGTTCAGCAAACCGTTCCTAACCTGCGGGCAATGGATTGGTCGAGGCTGAATCCGGCCCCGGAGGTGTCAGCAGGTCCCAAACTACAAGCCCGTGTACCCGATGAGCTGGTGCCGTCCCCATCGGAAGAAATACTATTCCAGTGGCAAAAGCTGGTGTTGTGGCTTTACCTGGCAGGGGTGATCTTTCTGGCAGGCCGCCTGCTGGTACAACTCTTGTCGCTGGCCCGGCTGATACTACGGTCGGAGCGCTCGCAGGAGGATGGTATCCGGCTGGTGGTCAACTCAAAAATTCAAGCTCCTTTTTCGTTCTTTCACTGGGTGGTTCTGAATCCGGATTTGTATGAACCGGATGAATTCAGCCAGATTCTACTACACGAACGCGTTCACTGCCGCCAGTGGCATAGCCTGGATATGCTGCTGGCGGAACTTCTGCGAATTGTTTTCTGGTTCAACCCGTTTGCCTGGTGGCATCAGCAACTGGTCCAGGAAAACCTGGAATACCTGGTGGATCGGGAAGTTCTGGAAGAAGGGGTTGAACGCAAAGCGTATCAATATTACCTGTTGAAAGCCAGCCTGTCCGGTGCCGCCCCCATTCCGGTTCGGCCCACCACCAATTCATTTAACCAGCAACAATTGAAAAGCCGGATTCAGATGATGAATCGCTCAAGCCTGACGTCCGGCTGGCAGCGCTACCTGCTTTTCAGCCTGTGGATTTTGCTTTTCAGTACGGCTTTCATCGCCCCCAAAACGGTGTCCAAATACGTTGTTTCCACTGAATCCGGGGTTTTCGGACTCGTCACCGCCGTGACAACTGGTCAGGATCTGGAAGTGATGCGGGCCGCTTTTGCCGAAAAAGGTATGACGCTGCACTACCAAGCCGACATTAATCCGGCCGGTCAGATCGATTATATTTCCGTTGAAGTAACCGCCGGACAGAAAGTGGTAGCCAAATCGCTTCGACAAATTCCGCCGTTTGTGGTGACAGCCGTGCAACCGAAACGGTCGATGCCGTACGTGGTGCAGACAACCCGCCGGATCATGCAATTGCCCGATACGCTGTTCTCAATCTGGGAGCGCGAAAAACCGATGATCGTACTCAATGGCCGCGTGCTGAACCTGCGCCCGGGCCAACCGTTTGGGTTTGGTTCGGTGGCCGATCACAAGCGGCAGGTGCTGACGGCGCAGGAAGCCGTAAAACGATTTGGTACCACCGGACGGTTTGGTGCCACCACGATTGATGGCAAAATTCTGGATGCGGTTTTTTCGGCCAATCCAGACGTCATGGCGATGGGGCGCCAGTTGCTGCACAAAAAAACGCTTCCCCTGAATCAGCAGCATCTTTTTACGTACCTGATCGATGGCAAAGTAGGCTCTTACCAGCAATTTCTGGGAGTGCCAATTGATGATAAGCTATCCATTGCGGTTTTCGATCAGCGGACGGCCGGGACCGTAAACCCGCCCTTCACCACCAAGGGGCTGGTGGTGGTAACTACGAAAAGTCAATTGCTTTAATTGTCGTAACAACGCGATCACGAACATGAAACGTTTCTTGTCAAAGCAACCGGAAGAGTTCCGTTTTGTCAATCGCTTTGGTGGCCGGTTTCTTAAAAACCGGATTCGGATGATGAATCAGCGGGAAAAATACCGGCGTTCCTGGCCCGTCTATGTTTTTCTGGTTGCTGTCATGGGGCTGGTATCCTCGATGGCTGCTGTGGAAAAAAAGAAAAAAGCAGAATGGATTAAGGGGCCGAATAAAACCGTTTCGAAATCGGAACCATCCGTCGCTGCCCACAAAAAGCCAACGGTTTTGAGTTCGAAAGGCGTCCGAAAAGTTGATGAGCCAACCCCTGAAAAACCGTTAACAGCTCCGGATTCAACACAAGTCACTGTTGAACCGGCAGTTGCGGAAGTCAAAAGTCAAAGCCGTTATGTGGTTGAACAAGGCGACATGCTTTATTGGATCATCACGCCGAAAATGTCGTTTAACGATCTTAGCGAGCTGAAGCAAACCGTTGAAGCCAAGACTGCCTTCACCTTTGATTTTACCCAAATCAAATTTGATCCTTTTCAAGTCTACATCAATGTGCTTGGCTTTACTATTAGCAAAGACAAAGGCAGTGCCGGTTCAGGAATGCAGGGAGAAGGCAGCGACAAGCCCATTAAATCGGTGGGGGGCTATCTGGCCGCCAAAGGCTCGCTGGGTATCGGGGAAATGAAGGATGATGACAGCATCGGAATGCCTGCTGCGTTGAAGCAACTTGCCAAAGAAGATGAAGCTGCTATTGGTCAACTGGTGGAAGAAAAACGAATCGGATACCTGATCCAGAAAGTGCAGAAAAGGGGTTTGGGTAGCACTACAACCACTACCGGCGAATGGCTACGTGCCAACCCGGGCCGACGGAACGAAAATCTGGGCGTTTTTATCGATACCGAAAACCGTGTTCAGCTCTACCAACCGGAACTGGCGAAAGTTCTGATCAACGGGAAAGAGATAAAAGCGGAAGAAGTTACGCACCTCATTCCCAAATTTCTCCATACCGTTATTGTCTCCGATCTGCGGGAAGGGTCATCAAAGCAGGAAAAACGGTACGTTCAGCTTTTTCTTCAGGAGTAGCTCTAAATCAAAGCAGTATTTGCTACGTCATTGCTATGAAAAAAGCGCCTTATCGTTACTCTTTCACGAATCAATTTGAATACACGGGGCTGAAAGGCCGGATTCGGATGATGAACCAGGGCCGTTCCGATGCGGGCTGGTGGCGGTATGTTCTGCTGTGGAGCCTGACGGTTTTGCTGGTAATGGCGTGCCAGAACTGGCAGAAAGACGAGTCGCCAGTGGTCAACCGCTCTTCGTTTCCGCTAACTAATCCCACCCGCCTGCTGGTGGATCAGCTTGAATCCAGCGTTGCCTGGGGCCGGTTAATGACGTATCATCAAAAAAAAGTCGTAGGAAAATCAGAATCCGTGCTGACTTTTGGTGAGCCCTTCATTCTAAATCTACAAAACGGCGTACTCACGCTGGCGGAGCCGTACCGCACCCAAACGATTCTTTACCTAAACGGCAAAGAAGCTTCACTGGATTTGTTAACAGATCTGAAAACAGCGTACATCGAGGAGGTGTTTGTACTTCATCAGTTCGAAGGACTGGATAACGAAGACCCAAAACCGTACCGGATATTGATGCAGATTAGTGACCAGCCGATTGCCGCATTACCCGGTCGGGAACAGTTGCTATCGTTGCTGGAAGCCGCGGCCCTATCGGCTCATCCGCTGGGTGTTTCGCACTCGTATTCAATGAACAAAGTGCTTGAAGCGACCTTTTTCGAATACCGGGATGTGTTCGTCAAACGCACCAAAAACCAGCATTTGAAGTTACAGGATGAGTTTGCCCGGGATATCGATGTATTCATCAACGGCCTTGCGGTTGATCCTAAAGAGGTTGAAACCGTTCACGTACGCGAAATCAACCGGCTGTATACCCACGAGCGCCCTTACTCGAAATGGATGCGCAAAAGCGGGCGCCAGAGCCGGTATTTGCTGTACATTGAAACCTCGCCTAAACGGGCCGTCCGCGATAGCAGTTACTACGTTTTTAGTCCCTTCTATTCCGGCGATTTTTAAGTCTTCCGCCAACATACAACCGTCGTTGCTCGTTAGGTGAATGGCGCTTGCGTCCAACGTTTTTTCGCTGTCCCTAAACGGTTTCTTTTGCCACGCACTGTGATCTTCCTGGCTCTGCTGCTTTTCTGCGCCTGCGCTCAACCCGACGCCGGTGACGATAGTGTGCTTACGAATCCCGATGGAACGGCGCATCAATACACCTATCTGGCGCTCGGTGATTCGTATACGATTGGCGAAAATGTTCCGGCTACCGATCGCTGGAGCGTTCAATTGGCGGGCTTACTTCGGCAAAATGGGGCTGATGTCGCAAATCCGGACATTATTGCCCGCACCGGCTGGACCACGGGTGAATTAAGCGACGCTATCAGACAAAGCAGAAATCAGAAAACGTACGGACTGGTGTCAGTACTGATTGGGGTCAATAACCAATACCGTGGGCAGGATATAGGTCGCTACCGCAACGAATTTCGGGAATTGCTACAAACCGCCGTTCGCTTGGCGGCCGATAAACCGGGGCGGGTTTTTGTGCTGTCCATTCCCGACTGGGGCGTTACACCATATGCCGCCAACGCGGGGCAGAACCGGGGGAAAATTGCGGACGAAATCAACGCCTTCAATGCTGTAGCGCAGGATGAATGCCGGAAAGCGGGAATTGTCTACGTGGATATTACGCCGATATCCAGAACGGCCACTGATCCGTCGCAACTAGCGGATGATGGTTTGCATTATTCGGGCAATCAGTACCGGCAATGGGCCGAAAAAGCGCTGCCAGTTGTCCAGCAACTCCTGTGAATCTATTGATCCTCTTCGGCCACTTCTTTTTCTTTCGGACGCTGGTAGGTAATTTTCCCCTTGTCGTCCCACTCGCTGATGACATAAGGTTCAAACTCTTCGGTCCAGCGGTCACGGCCGTACTGGGTGATCTTCTTGCGTTGCCGACGGTATTGGTAATACTCCGTCCAGCGGCCCACTTTCACGCCCTGATCGTACTTTCCTTCAGCAGCCAGCTGGCCACCTTCGTAAAAAGCCATGTATTGCCCGTGCACACGCCCAAACTCCTTCGGTAGCACTTCCTTTATTTTTGTGTGCGCCGAGTCATAGTAGGTAATCTCGGATTCGGAGGGAAAGCCACGATTCCATTTCTGCTTATCGAGAAGCATGTAATTGGCGTCGTACTTCTCCCAACGGCCGTCTTTAGCACCAAGGTAGTAAAAGCCTTCTTCGAGCAGAATACCGTTCTGATACCGTTTGTAGGGCCCGTGCAGAATCATCACTTTATCTTTGTCTTTGATCAACGCCGACGAAACCCGCTGGGCTTTCGGATCAAACCAATACGTTTCGCGAACGTAGGGATTTGGCTGACGGTATTGCCGCAATACGGTAAACTTCTCGATGATAGTCCGGTCACCGCTCCCAAACTTGGTATATTGTTCCACGATCGGGATGCCCTCGTACTCGGTGCGGAGCATTTTCTGTTTTTTCCGACGCTCGGCCTTATCCTTCTGATCTTTCTTGAATTGTTTTACTTTCAACCCCAGATCCGGTAGGGTTTCACCAACCAACGTCTCAACGCCAGACGGAACCAGCGACGGCCCGTTTTTTTCACCTTTCGCCGACTTCGTCGTAACGGGTGCCTGCGCCGTTGTAAACGAGTTCTGAACCGGTGAGGTAGTGGTTTGTGCCATCACCAGTTGCCAGCTTCCCAACAACAATCCAAATACGGTAATTCGCTTCATGCGGTAGTAAAAACAGGCTACAAGGCCCGAACAGATTTTTACGTTATTAAAACGGTTTTTATCGGATTCTAGTACATTTCAGGTCAACAATAAGAGTGCCATTTTTGATTGGTGTTTGCGTACCCAATCGTTTTCAGCGCCGAATTAGGGATTCTTGCCGAATTTTGACTTTCCCGCCGATACTATCTATCTTTCAGCCTCAATCCTATTGATTTTCCTCCCGTAAACTAACCCTTCATTTGTATGAACACTTCCCGTCGAGACGTCTTAAAAATGACCGGCATGGCTTTGGCCAGTAGTGTATTGCCTTCCGTTACCATTTTACATCCCCAGCGTGCGTTTGCCGGAACCAACAGCGACACGTTAAAAGTGGGGCTAATCGGCTGCGGGGGCCGGGGGTCCGGAGCTGCGGCTCAAGCCCTGAAAGCCGATCCGAACGTCGTTCTGCACGCCGTCGGTGACATCTTCAAAGATAAGATGGAAAGCTCCCTGGATAACCTGAGAAAAGTCCACGGCGACAAGGTTAAAGTTGACGAAGAGCATAAATTTTTAGGGTTCGACGCCTACAAAAAAGTATTGGACTCGGGCGTAGACGTGGTTATTCTGGCCACCCCCCCCCACTTCCGTCCGGAACACCTGATGGCCACCGTCCAGGCCGGGAAGCACGTTTTCTGCGAAAAACCGATGGCGGTCGATGCGCCCGGCGTCCGTAAGATTCTGGATGCTGCCCGAATTGCAAAAGAGAAGAAAATTTCACTCATGTCGGGCTTCTGCTGGCGTTTTCACGAGCCGAAGCGGGCCACGTTCAAGAAAATTCAGGATGGCGCCATCGGCGACGTTCTGACGGTTTATAACACCTACAATACGGGTACGGTCTGGTCGCACGCTCGCAAACCGGAATGGTCCGATGCGGAATACGTTTTCCGGAACTGGTATTATTACACCTGGCTGTCGGGCGACCACCTGGTTGAGCAGGCCATTCACAGCGTCGACATGATGTCGTGGGCATTTGGTGACAAGCTGCCGCTATCGGCATCCGGAACCGGTGGCCGACAGGTGCGCGTCGATCCGATGTACGGGAATATTTACGATCACTTTGCCATCACGTACGAATACGAAGACGGCGCGAAAGGTTTCCATTTCAGCCGCCAGCAGGTCAATTGTGAAGGAAGTTACTTGTGCGAAGCCCTCGGTACCAAAGGCCGGGCGATGGCCAACGTTTCGCGGAATGTGCACGAAATTACCGGCCGGAAGAAATGGAAATACAACGGCGTAGCCAACGATATGTACCAGACGGAACACGACGAACTGTTTGCCGCTATCCGGAAGGGTGACGTGATCAATCAGGGCGAATACATGGCCAACAGTACACTGCTGGGTATTATGGGGCGGATGGCGGCCTACACCGGTCGTCGGATTACGTGGGACGAAGCCATGAACTCCACCGAAAAGCTGGGGCCAGACACCTATAGTTTTGATATGATTCCCCCCCTTGCGGAAATAGCCAAACCAGGTATTACCACGTTCTCCTAAACCACCATGCACCGTAGAGAATTTCTAAAAAACAGCTCACTGGCAGCTGTTGGCGGTTTTGCCGCCCTCGAGACTGTTCCTAAAACCCTTGAACCGTTTGTAAACCCTATCCTTCAACCCATTGCGGCCCAGCCGATGGTTAAAAAAAGCCTGAAGTGGGGTATGGTGAAAGAAGAGTTATCGATTCTCGACAAGTTCAAGTTACTGAAAGACCTGGGGTACGACGGTGTCGAACTGGACACGCCCAACGACCTCAATATGAAGGAGGTGCTGGAAGCCCGCGATAAAACCGGGCTGGAGCTGCCGGGCACCGTCAACTCGTTCCACTGGAAGTCACCGCTGTCGGACCCCGACCCGAAGGTGCGGGCTGCCTGCGTCGACGCGATGAAAAAGTCATTGCAGGATACGAAACAGTACGGCGGCACCACAGTTTTGCTCGTTCCGGGCGTCGTGAAAGCCGACGTTAGCTACGAAGACGCTTACAAACGCTGCCGCGAAGAAATCAAAAAACTCCTGCCAGTGGCTGAAAAAACCGGCGTCAAAATTGCGTTCGAAAATGTCTGGAATAGCTTCCTGATTAGCCCGATGGAAGCCGCCCGGTTTGTCGACGAATTCAAGCACCCGATGGTGGGTTGGTACTTCGACGTAGGCAATATCCTGCGGTACGGCTGGCCCGCCCATTGGATTGAAACACTCGGCAAGCGAATTCTGAAGCTGGACATCAAGGAGTTCAGCCTGAAAAAACAACAGGATGAAGGCCTTTGGAAAGGTTTCAACGTCGAATTTCTGGAGGGAGATTGCAACTGGCCGGAAGTGAACAACGCACTCCGGAAAATCGGTTACTCGGGCTGGGCCTCCGCCGAGGTTAATGGGGGCGACCGAAACCGTCTGCTCACCATTCGGGAAAAAATGGACGCTATTTTTAAGGCATAGCTTACAATCGTTCGGCGGCTTTATCTCAAACTGCGCTCTGAACGGCCTTTCTTATCCCGGCAACAGGCACTAACTGCCGCTTTCCAACGTTGCTAGAATAGTCTCAACCGGCAAGCTTCAAAACACTTGCCGGTTTGTTTTTGATCCTATGTTTTTTTTCTGGAAGAATTGGAGAACGGGCCACCAAACGGCCTACTGGACGGGTCTGGCGCTGTTTGTGCTAGCCATTGCCGGCATGATCCGGGCCTGGATACAGGGTGTACAAAACGTGGTTCGCTGGGATGTGCTGAGTGAACTAACCGACCTTTCTACCCCTATTGGTGCTTTTACGGACGGGTTGTTCGACTATTCCATAACGGGTAAGTCGTACCTCGTTACAGAGCAGTTTGTAGCCTCAACCATGCAGGCCAACGAGCTGGCGGCCCGGCTGGTAACGCTGGGCATCTGCCTCGGGCTAGCTTTTGTACTAGCAAGCATCACCCGGCTTCCGCGCTGGTATTATCTGATCGGTATGGGAGCGTTGATTGTCCTGCTGGCCACGTTCCGGCTGGAAATCCTGCAACTACCTGGTTTTTTAGGCACGGCTCTTGGCGGACGACTGCCCTTCGTCGCCATCGTATTGATTCTGGGCCTGGTCAGTTACTACTTCCACGCGTTTCGGATTGAGGTTTCGCTGCCCATCCGCTTGCTGATTTTTGCGGGTCTGATCCTGCCGGGCTGGCTGGTCATTGACCAACTGGCCGGACAGCCGCTGCCCGCGCTGGCTTTTGTCGGCTACGCGCTCCCCGGCTTACTGATCATCTCCCTGGGCTTCATCTTCTGGATTTCGGCGGAAATCATCGCGGCTCTGGTGTACATCACCTCCGTCACGCGGAATAACCGCAGCGACGGTTCTGGCCGGCCCCTTGGAATGAACAATTTTCTGATCATAAGCGCACTATACCTGGCCAACCTGGTACTCATCTGGCTAAGCAATACCAAGACGATTAGCTGGAACCCGGTGGTCATCAGTCCGTTTATTCTGTTTATGATTTCGCTGGTATTAGGACTTTGGGGATTCCGGCAGCAAATTCGTCAGAGCGATAATTTTATGCCCTTTCACGATGGCGGTGCATTTCTATACCTTGGGTTGGCCCTCATTACTACCCTGACCATCACTTACGCGTTTGCCTCGGCCAACGATCCGCTGGTGGAAGCCCTGGAAGATGTCATCGTCTACACCCACCTGGCTACGGGGCTGGTGTTTGTGTTGTACGTGGTCTTCAATTTTCTGCCCCTCTACCGACAGGCATTACCAGTTTACAAAGTTCTGTACAAACCCACCCGGTTTTCGCTCTTGCAAACCCGCCTGATTGCCGCAGTTCTGGCGGGAGTCATCATCGGGATCGAAAATTTCTTTCCCCTGAACCAGGCTACTGCCGGTTATTTCAACACCGTGGGTGACTATCATGCGGCAACGGGTGAAGTTCGGATTGCCGAGCAATATTACGGCCTGGCGCTGAATGCCGAATTTCAGAATCATAAATCCAACTATGGCATGGCTTCGCTGGCGCTGGTGCAGGGCGATCAGGCCACGGCGGCCTATTATTTCAAACAGGCGCTGCTGAAACAACCGTCACCGCAGGCTTATGCGGGACTTGCCGCGGTTTTACGGGATGACAATCTGTTTTTTGAAGCTGTAAAGATGTTGCAACGCGGCATCCGGGCTTTTCCAAACAACGGCGAGTTGCAGAATAACCTGGGCTATTTGTACGCCAAAACCAGCGTAGCCGACTCAGCGTATTATTATCTGGCCGCAGCCAGTGGCCATACCGCCCGCGAGGAAGTTCCGGAGACAAACCTGCTGGCGTTCTGGGCCCGAAATCCGCAACTGATTTCCATCGACTCGCTGGCAAGTGCGTCTAAACCCATCGCCTACGAATCGTATGAAGCCAACCGGTCGGCCCTGACGTTCTTTCAGACCGTTGTCGACAGTTCGGCCATTCAGCAGCCCGACTGGATCAGCGAACCTCTGGACAACGATGGTTTGAGCGTAGGCCGGTTTGCCCGGTTGTATAATTACGCCATTCGGAACCGAACCGCCGACACCACCCTGCTCAGTGTATTGAACCGCCTGGGCGAGAACCCCGCTAATCAGGATTTCACGGATGATTTGTTATTTGCCCGGGCTGTCGCCAATTACAATACTGGCAACAAACGGACGGCGTTTGAACTAACCGAGCAACTAGCACGGGATAACCAGCAAAAAGGCGCTTTTTACAATTCGATTACGGGGATGTGGCTGCTGGAGCAGGGTCTTAACCGCAAAGCCGCCGACATCCTGGCTCAGAACACCGATACGCTTTCCATGTATTATCAGGCACTGGCCCTGACCAAATCCGGGGATCCACTCGTGGCACGTTCGCTCTGGGAGGCCGCCGGTCAGAATGATCCTGGCGTACGGGCGCTGGCCGCGGTATTGTATCACCAAAGACAACCAGCCACGGACCTTGAGAAAGCCTTTGTGCTGCTGTACGACCCGGAACTCGATCAGTCTGAAGCGCAACGGGCTTTACACGCATCCATGCGTGATGACAACCTGAAAACCGTCGTCGTGACGGCTCTGGTCAAACGCTATTTGGCCGCTCGCCAGTTGGCAGTAGCTGAAAGCTGGTACGAACAGATTCCGCAGGAAGTCAGGTTGAATGCTTATGCAGGTTCGGCCATGACGGTGACGTACCTCCGCCTGCGGAACGCAAAAGGGCAATATGACCAGACCATTGCGGATGCCCGACAAGCGGTTTTACCGGCTTTCCAGGCGGAAAAGGACTTCCTGGTGGCGCAGGCGTATCAGGCCAAACGCCAACTGGCTCAAGCACGCCAGTTTTATGCCGAAGCGCTTCGAAGGGCACCTTTCGATGCCGAACTTGTGGCGACATCAGCGGCTTTTGAACGGCAGAATGGTAAAACTGAACTAGCCTACAATCGGGTGCTGGAGGCCTTACCGCTGAACGAACGACATCCGGATTTGTTAAAAATATACGTGCTGCTGTGTCTCGATCTGGGCCTGACCGACTACGCCGAAGAAAGCCTGACCCGGCTGCGGGTTGCCACCTCTCCCACCGATTATCAGGCATTTCTGGCAAGCTATCAGGCGAAACGTGCGTTGATTGAAAAACAGCGGGAAGCATTTCAATAATTTGAGTAAGTTTAACAAGTTGTTAGCTACGCTAATCGCCTATGGAAAAGCAACTTCATTGGGTTAAAGAAGCGTTCAGCCGTCAGGTTGTTATTATGGATGGCGAACAGGTGGTGGGTGGGATGCACCGGGATCTGCTGGTTCGGGATGTCGATGCACACCTGAACGGTATTCACATTTTTTTCGATGTTCAGGGTTTTCTGGTGCATTCAGTCAATATTCACGACAAAAATGCCGACAACAAGATTATCGGCCGGATTGATTTTGAAGGATTTAACGGCGCATCGGTTTACCTGGAAACTGGAGAAAAATACACCTGGTGCCGGGAAAACTTCACAATGCACCAATGGAGCCTGCTGATGGATAAACCGGGGGCGGATGTCGGGCAGGAAATTGTCCATTACGACCGCACCCGAAAGTTTTTAGCCGACGAAGGTACCATTGAGCTGGTCACTGACATGCCCAATGCGGAGATGCTGATTCTGACGGGCTTGTTTGTTCGAAATTATTTTCTGCGGAAGCGAAAAATTGCCACGACCTAGTCTGTGTTCCCAACTGATCATGAACAAAACTATTATTGAAACCCGGGATATCTCCAAACGTTACGTGATGGGTAGTGAAATTATTGACGCCCTAAAATCGGTGACAATTACCGTTAAAAAGGGCGAATATGTTGCGTTTATGGGGCCGTCGGGTTCGGGCAAATCAACGCTGATGAACATCGTTGGCTGCCTGGATACGCCCACCTCCGGTACCTACATCCTGAACGGACAGGATGTTAGCAACATGAGCGAAAACGCCCTGGCGGAAGTGCGAAATAAGGAGATTGGTTTTGTGTTTCAGACCTTTAACCTGCTGCCCCGCCAGACGTCGCTGGAAAATGTGGCATTACCGCTTATCTACGCGGGCTACAGCAAAGCCGACCGAACCGAAAAAGCCATGCTGGCCCTCAAAAATGTGGGGCTGGACCACCGGGCGGGCCACCGGCCCAACGAGTTATCCGGTGGGCAACGCCAGCGGGTGGCCGTGGCACGGGCGCTCGTAAACGATCCGAGTATTTTGCTGGCCGACGAACCCACGGGAAACCTCGATACCAAAACGTCGTACGAAATCATGGATTTATTCGATCAGATCCACAGCAAGGGCAATACCGTGATTATGGTGACGCACGAAGAAGATATTGCCGAATATGCCCACCGAATTGTCCGGCTGCGCGACGGGTTGATTGAAACCGATCGCGCCAACGCCAATATTCGCAAAGCCCGGGCTTTTATTCAAACCGCCGACGAATCCTGAGCTGAGGGCAGTCAAAATGATGAAGCGGAATCGGGAAAGCTAAAAAATGTTAAATCCGGAGGGACTATCCGCAAAACGGTTAGCTTGCGTTCTGAATAGACCGGCCTCCGGACTCGCATGAAAAAAGCATTACTTTCACTGCTGCTATCAGTTCTGATGACCCTGCCCGGAATGGCTCAGCACATCCGCAGCGGCTCGGTGATTGATCAAGTGACCCGAAAACCGATTGCTTCAGCAACGGTTCAGAATACCACCCTGCGCCGGGCCACAATGAGCACCGAAGCCGGACAGTTCCGGATAACCGCAGCCCCCAGCGACACCCTCTTAATTTCCTGCATCGGTTACAAACCCGTCCAGCTGATCGTTCCGGCTCAAGATCAGGAACTATCTGTCGAAATGGTGCAGGAGGTAAAGTTGCTGAACGAAGTAGTGATCAAAGGGTGGACTGAAAGCCGATTCAAAGAAGAATTTTTGAAACTAGACATTGCCGACAAACGGGTAATCGATATAAAAACCGCCCCGGACCTGGTCGGTAAGTCGCTGGGTAATGTGGGACGAATGGGGTACGATTACACCACACTTGCGCCCAAACTAACGATGAAAGGTCCGGTTTCGGCGCTCTACGGCAAATTTAGCAAAGAGGCTAAAAACGAGCGCAAACTTTTGCAGCTGAACCAGGCCGAAGTCAACAAACAACGCTACCATTCACGCCTGGACCCCGTCTGGGTTTCGCGCATCACGGATTTGAAAGAAGAGCGATTGACCGCTTTCCTGGCATTTTGTAAACTTCCCGAAAAATTTGTCCTCGAAGCCACCGAATACGATCTGATTGTGGCCATTCGAGGCTGCCTGAAAGACTTTCTGGTTCAGGAAAAAACGGAAAAAGGCTAACAAACCGTCTCGAACCCTCCCCTTTGCCCGCGCCTTGCCGTCGGGCATTCGACGTTTAGAAACAATTGGGCCATTACCGCCTGAACCGCCGTGTTAGGCTTTGTCAGGAATGCGCTAAAGCTTTCTTGGAGCTAAATGGTTTAATAATAAAGATAAAACCTAGCTCATCAGACCCGAATTAAACTCAACAAATTGCTTTTTTACAGGTTGTTAGATTATTTACCGTGGACAAAAGCAAGACGATGAAAGCCCGACTTACAATTGATGTAAACCGGAAGCGGCATACCGTTGAGGTCGACCCGGCCACTCCGCTGCTGTATGTTTTACGGAATAACCTGCAACTCAACGGCCCTAAATACGGCTGCGGACTGGAACAATGCGGAGCCTGCATGGTTTTGCTGGACGGAAAAGCCACGCCCAGTTGCCTGCTGCCCGTTAGTACCATCAAAAATCAGTCTGTCGTCACGCTGGAGGGACTAACCCAGGCCGACGGTAAGTTACATCCGGTGCAACGCGCTTTTGTGGAGCAGCAAGCCGCTCAATGCGGGTATTGCCTGAACGGGATGGTGATCTCGGCAACGGCCCTGCTGTCGGAACACAAACAACCCGACGACGCTACAATTCGGAAAGGAATGGAACGTGTCTTGTGCCGGTGCGGTACCCAATCCCGTATTCTTCGGGCAATCCGTCAGGCGGCTGACGAATCAAAACCGTGATCCGACATGAACGAACTCAAAACCACTTCATCCCTGTCGCGACGGAATTTTCTGAAAACAACCGGGTGCCTATCCATCGGCTTTTCTTTCGCCTGCCAGCCCCTGTGGGCTGCTTCTAAACCGCCGTTGCAGGACTCGCTACCAGGTTCATTGCGGCAACAACCCCAGATCAACGCCTGGCTGAAAATACTGGAAGACGGGCGCGTTCGGGTACTGACCGGCAAAATGGAATTAGGTCAGGGAGTCCGAACGGCCATTGCACAGGTTGCGGCAGAGGAACTGGACCTGGAACCGACTAAAATAGAGGTACATCTGGCCGAGACCGGTCGCACTCCGCACGAGGGCTATACCGCCGGAAGCGGCTCCATCGAGAACAGCGCAATGGCCGTCCGGTATGCCGCGGCTGCGGCCCGACAAAAACTCCTCGAACTGGCCGCTCAACGCTGGAACAAACCGGTGGATCAACTCCGGCTTGCGGATGGAAAAGTAACGACCAAAACCGGCAACGATCAACTGACTTTTGCGCAGTTGCTGAATGGTAACCAACTCACCGACGAGGTTCGTCTGCCGGTGACGCTCAAGCCCAAATCGGAATACCGCTGGGTCGGCAAAGCCATTCCACGCCAGGATATTGAAAAAATGGTACGCGCCGAAGCTGTATACGTGCAGGATATGCGAATGCCCGGCATGGTACACGCGCGCGTGGTGCGCCCTCTGGCCTACGGTGCTCAACTCCGTTCGGTCAATGAAGCCGCTCTGAAAAAAGCGGTTCCGGGAATTCTAAAAACCGTTCGAAACGGAAATTTCCTTGGCATTATTACCGTAGAGGAATACGAAGCTGTTCAGGCCCAGCTGGTAGCTCGTGAACAAGTGCGTTGGGAAAATGCCAAACCGTTGCCCAACGATCAGAAGTTATCCGATTACATCAAAACGTTACCGGTCAAAAGCCGAACGGTTAAGGAAACGGGCAACGTAAAAGCGCTCGACCAATCAGATACTAATACCCTAAAGGCCAGCTACTTCAAGCCGTACCACATGCACGGCTCGATTGGCCCATCCTGTGCCCTGGCATTGTATCAGTCAAATAAACTACATATCTGGACGCACAGCCAGGGAGTTTATCCGTTGCAGGAAGCACTGAAAAAAATGCTAAATCTGCCGGCGGACGCCATTCACGTTGTGGGTGTCCCGGGTTCAGGTTGTTACGGGCATAACGGCGCCGATGATGTAGCGGCAGACGCGGCCCTCCTGGCCATGGCCTATCCCGGCAAACCCGTTCGCTTGCAATGGTCGCGGGATGACGAACACGGCTGGGAACCATACGGCAGCGCCATGCAAATGAACGTGGAAGCCCGGCTGGATCCATCCGGAAAAATAACGCACTGGCGGTACGGTGTCTGGACCGATTCACACAGCACCCGCCCGGGCGGAGAACCGGGTAATTTACTGGCCGCCCAACTTCTTGAAAAACCGTTCAAACAACCGTCGTCGGGGTACAGCGGGGGCGGATACCGCAATTCGGAACCTTATTACGTTCTTCCAAACCAGAAAATTGAGGCTCACACTTTTGAAGGGCCACTGCGGGTGTCGGCTTTGCGCAGCCTGGGGGCTTATGCAAACGTGTTTGCCATTGAGTCGTTCATGGATGAGCTGGCCGAAAAGGCCGGAAAAGATCCGCTTGAATTTCGGCTGATGCACCTGGAAGACGACCGGGCCATAGCAGTAATCAAGAAACTCCAGGAAATAACCCGTTCCGAGAACCTAAAACCCGGCGAGGGAATTGGTTTTGCGTTTTCCCGGTATAAAAATGTAGCAACGTACTGCGCCGTTGCCGCTCGGGTAGCGGTGGATGTAAAAACCGGAAACGTACAGGTGCAGAAATTGTGGTCAGTCATCGACGCGGGCGAGGTGATCAACCTCGACGGAATTAAAAACCAGACTGAAGGCGGTATGATTCAGGCCGCTAGCTGGACAGTAAAAGAAGAAGTACAGTTCGACCGACAGCACGTGAGTAGTCGGGATTGGGTGTCGTATCCCATTTTCCGATTCAGTGATGTGCCCGAAACAGAGGTGGTTGTGATCAACCAACCTACCGAAAAACCGCTAGGCGCAGGCGAAGCCGCTCAGGGACCGACCGCAGCCGCAGTAGTCAATGCGGTGTACCGGGCCTGTGGTAAACGGATCCGGCATTTGCCCCTTCGCCCGGAGAAAATTGTGAGTTAATTTTTTCAGTATCAACGCTAAATCCAAACCAACATGGCCTTTTTAAAAAATTCTTTCTTGCTGCTGCTCGTCTGGCTGGGAGCGGCTTTTGCACCGCTGCACCACGGCTGGGCAGACTACGATCAGACTAAAGCGCTGGATTATTCCGGTACAATTGAAGAGGCAAAATATGAGAACCCGCACGCGACTGCCCGGGTGAAAGACAACGATAAAACGTGGCTGGTTGTGCTGGCTCCTACGAGCCGGATGCAGGAACGGGGCGTTAGCGCGGCTATGCTGGAAAAAGGCGCAACCGTTCGGGTGGTTGGCTACCCGCATAAAAAAGTCAAAAATGAAATGCGCGCCGAACGCATTTTTATCGACGGTAAGAAATACGAATTACGCCGATGAGCCCGGATCGTGCTGCCGGGTGGTTGCAGGCCATTGAAAACACCACGCTGGCGGTCGCCATTCGGCAATCAACCTGGCTTTATCCCGGGCTTGAAATCGTGCACATTATTGGCATTGTCCTGCTCGTAGGGGGTGCGTTTGTCTTCGATTTCCGGTTGCTGGGGCTTTCGCCCTTCATTCCGGTCACGAATCTGGCAACACACGTTTTGCCCTGGTCGCAGCGAGGTTTGCTGCTAGTTGTTCCGTCTGGGTTATTGCTTTTTTGTACGAACGCTGAAGCATTAGGCAACGATCCAATGTTTTGGCTGAAACTGCTGCTGATCGCCGTGGCTGGCGTTAATGTATTGATTTTTCACCGCATTACATTCCGGTCGACCGCTAGTTGGAACGATGGCAATATACCGATTGGAGCCAAAACTGCGGCTATCGTTTCGATTGTAGCCTGGCTGGCGACGATCGGTTGCGGGCGATTGTTGGCCTATTGAACCGAAAAGCCACTAAAAACAGAATCGCCAGCGCTGACTATCGCTGGCGATTCCTTTTGGAGATCTACCTTACCGAATCGGGGCCAAGTGCCAATCCTGGTCGGGGTCACAACGCTGATACGAAGTTTGCTTTTTCATGATGGTTTTTAATTTATAGTTCCTAATAATTTTAGGCAGGTTAGCACTTATTCTTCCGAAGCCTTCAGAAAGTTGCTAAGGGTTCATTGAGCCTGTCTCTCCCCCTTTCGGTATAAATCTCGAACCGGATTCCCGGAACTACTCCTGCGAGTAGGTGAGATGATGATGCAAATATAGAAGGTGATATTTTATAATGCAAACTAATTCTATATTATTTGTAGATTAATAAATCAAACACTTATTATTACTTAATAATCAACATATTACGAAATCCATTCTGATATACAGGGCTTCCATTCCAGCTTAGTTCCGTAAAGCTCTGGGAATTAAACTAACCATCTCGCTGAGCCGATGCTGCATTTGGTTACTTATTCACTACATCTCAATCCGTAACCAACCCATCAGGCGTCAGGTGAACAATCACAAAACGATCCGTCCGGTCAGTCAACAACCGATAGGTAATGACTTGACTCACAACTCCACCGTGGCGCTGGATACCCCTCCGCCCACCTTATGATCAGAAGGCACAAAAAAACCGCTCTGCTTCAGAGCGGTTTTTTCAAACAAATAATTTTTCAGCCTTGCTTGCTTAATCCTGGTAGCGGATCAAGTCGAGACCAATATCTTTTCGGTAATATTTGCCCTCAAATTGTACCGAACGGGCTGCTTTCTGCGACTTCATAACGGCATTTTCGAGGGAATTAGCCACGGCCGTCAGCGCCAGTACACGCCCCCCGTCCGTCAAAATATGCCCGTTGAAGCCCGGCTTTGTTCCAGCATGAAAAGCCGTTACGTCGTCCAAACCAGCCAACTCGGTAATGGATTTACCTTTTTCGTAAGCATCCGGATAACCACCCGATACCACGACGGTGGTTACGGCCGTTTGGGGTGATACCTGTAACTGGATTTTGTCGAGTTCTCCCTTCGCCGTCGCAATCATTAGCTCCGCAAAATCGTTTTGAATCCGCGGTAGCACGACTTCCGTCTCCGGATCACCCATGCGGGCATTGTATTCAATGACGTATGGCTCTTCTTTTACGTTGATCAGGCCAATAAAAATGAAGCCCTGATACCGAATATTTTCACTTTGCAAACCGGCTAACGTTGGCTTTACGATCTTCTCCTCCACCTTGTTCAGAAACTTCGCCGTCGCAAATTTTACCGGTGACACGGCCCCCATGCCACCGGTGTTGGGTCCTGTATCTCCCTCGCCAATGCGTTTGTAATCCTTGGCTTCAGGTAAAATCTTGTAATTGACGCCATCCGTCAATACAAAAACCGATAACTCGATGCCCCGCAGAAACTGCTCCACCACTACTTTATGCCCGGCTTCGCCGAAGCGTCCACCGGCCAGCATGTCAGTCAGTACAGATTTTGCTTCGGCGACGTTTTCGGAGATGATCACACCTTTACCGGCCGCCAGCCCATCTGCCTTAAGCACCACCGGCAACGAATGAGTTTCCAGGTAAGCCAGTCCTTCCTCGAGTGTTTCGGTCGTGAACGTACGCGACGATGCCGTTGGAATGCCATACCGCTGCATGAATTGCTTGGAAAAGTCCTTACTTCCTTCAAGCTGTGCTCCGCGTTGATCCGGCCCGACAATGCGCAGTTTTTCCAGCGCTTTTTTAGAGCGTAAATAGTCGACCAGCCCCTTTACCAACGGCTCTTCGGGGCCTACAATCAGCAAATCAATCTCTTTTTCCTGAATGGCCTGGGCAATGGCTTCCTGATCATTGAAAGCAATCGGCAGATTCGTTGCCACGAACGCTGTTCCGGCATTACCCGGTGCAACAAACAGCTTATGACACAAGGGGCTCTGGGCTATTTTCCAGGCAAATGCATGTTCTCTTCCGCCCGAACCAAGTATGAGTATATTCATTCTAAATGATGCATGATGCCCGCTGACTGGTCAGCGGGCATCATTTTAATTAGCAACTTCTGATAAAAACTTAATTCGCATTAACCGCACTTCTTCTTCTGTATAATCTTCGCCCGCAAACTCCCGCATCGCCACACCAATGTTGTCGGTTTCGGCCCGCATGAAGTAGTCGTAAATGTCGTCCTGCCGGTCGCTGTCCATAACCTGGTTGATGTAGTAATCCAGGTTCAGCCGGGTGCCGGAATAACAGATGTGTTCAATCTCTTCGATTAAATCTTCCATCGTCAGCCCTTTCGATTCCGAAATTTCTTCCAGATCTACTTTCCGGTCAATCTGCTGAATGATGAAGATTTTGACCTTCGATTTATTGACCATCGATTTGACCACTACATCTTTGGCCGTCTCGATATCATTCTCCTCTACATACTTGGCAATTAAGTCAATGAACGGTTTTCCAAACTTAACCACCTTGCCCATTCCAACACCGTTGATCTGAGCCATTTCCTCCCGGGTAGTTGGGTAGGTGGTCGCCATTTCCTCGATCGACGGATCCTGGAAGATCACATACGGCGGCAGGTTTTTTTCTTTAGCGACCTTCTTACGCATCGCCTTTAGCAGGCCCAGCAGCGCTTCGTCATACGCACCACCCGACGAGGTATTGGTATCCTTGTCTTCGTCCTCGCTTTTTTCCTCGCCCTCCTCGTAATTATGGTCTTTCGATAAGGTGATGGGATACGGATCTTCCATGTAGCTCTGCCCTTTTTGCGAAAGCTTCAAAACCCCGTAATTATCAACATCCTTATCCAAATACCCGTAAATGGTGATTTGCCGAATCAGCGAGCACCAATACGCCACGGTTTCGTTAAACTCTTTGCCTTTTCCGTAAACCGGCAAAGTGTGGTGCTCGTAACTAGTAATGTACTGGTTTTCCGTACCAGTCAAGACATCGGCCAGGTGAGGAGCGTCAAATCGTTGGTCCGTTTGCAATACGGTTTGTAGAGCCAGTACAACCTCCTCCTGGGCTTTGAACTTATCGGTCGGCTTCATGCAATTGTCGCAAAAACCGCAGTCTTTTTCCTGGTACTCACCAAAATAACTCAGCAGCTGTCGACGACGGCAAACACCGAGGTTGGCGTACGACACCATTTCCATGAGCAGGTGCTTGGCGTTGTCGCGTTCCGTTACGGACTTATCTTTGTTGAATTTTTCCAGCTTGACAATGTCATCGTAGCTGTAGAACATCAGACAGTTTCCTTCCAGTCCGTCGCGACCCGCGCGCCCGGTTTCCTGGTAATACCCTTCGAGTGACTTGGGCGCATCGTAGTGAATCACAAACCGTACATCCGGTTTGTCGATCCCCATCCCGAACGCAATCGTAGCGACAACTACATCAACGTCTTCATTCAGAAACGCATCCTGATTGGACATCCGTGTCTGTGCATCCAGTCCGGCATGGTACGGCAACGCCTTGATATCGTTGACGTTCAGCAACTCCGAGATTTCTTCGACGGTTTTTCGGCTCAGGCAATAGACGATTCCGGACTTGCCTTTGTTGTTTTTAATGTACCGGATCAATTGCCTTTTCGCATCTGCTTTTGCCCGGATTTCGTAGTAAAGATTCTTTCGATTGAATGAAGTTTTATAAATGTGAGCATCCTCCATCTGGAGGTTTTTCTGGATATCCTGCTGTACTTTGGGCGTGGCTGTAGCCGTCAGCGCAATCACTGGCAAATTGCCGATATTATCAATTATGCCCCGGATTTTACGGTATTCGGGCCGAAAATCGTGTCCCCATTCCGAAATACAGTGCGCTTCGTCAATGGCCACAAACGATATATTGGCTTTCTTCAGAAAATCCAAATTTTCTTCTTTCGTCAAAGACTCAGGGGCAATGTAGAGCAGTTTAAGCGTTCCGTTCAGGGTATCTTTTTTTACTTTGCTCATTTCGGCCTTGCTCAGGGTCGAATTCAGGAACTGAGCATTGATACCAAAGGCATTCATTTGATCCACCTGGTTTTTCATCAGGGCGATCAGGGGAGAAATGACAATGGCCGTTCCATCCGAGGAAATAGCCGGAAGTTGGTAGCACAGGGATTTGCCGGCACCTGTGGGCATAATTACAAAGGAATTGATACCCGCCAGAATATTATGGATAATGGCTTCCTGGTCGCCCCGGAATTGGCTAAATCCAAATATTTCTTTCAGTTTCTCTTTTAAAGATAGCTGTACCGAGGAGTCTATCTGCGTTGTCATCTCAAAAAATTACGGAAGTTACTGCACGTTTTTAGGTTGTATCTTTGCCTTTATAAAATTAGTTAAAAACCGATTGACAAAAGCAACATTGAAATTAGTAAAAAAAAATATTCAGTTGACAGCCCGACAGGTTTTGCTTGCTGAATCCGATGCGATCCGGCAGGCGGTTGACGCTATTGACGAGCAGTTTGAACAGATCGTTCATACCATCCTGCAAAGTTCGGGCCGGGTCGTGGTTACCGGTATTGGAAAAAGCGCCTTAATCGGACAAAAAATTGTTGCTACGCTCAACTCCACCGGAACCCCCGCGTTGTTTATGCACGCGGCCGATGCCATTCACGGCGATTTGGGCATGATACAGGCCAACGATGTGGTACTCTGCATCTCCAAAAGCGGCAACACACCCGAAATTAAAGTACTCGTTCCTCTTTTGAAACGAACCGGCGTAACCCTCATCGCGCTGGCTTCCCAAACCAATTCGTACCTCTGTCGGCAGGCCGATTTTGTTCTGAAGGCCTCCGCCGAAACCGAAGCCGACCCGCTCAATCTGGTCCCAACCACCAGCACAACCGTTGCGCTGGCATTGGGCGATGCGCTGGCGGTTAGCCTGCTCAACGCCCGGGGATTTACCAGTCAGGATTTCGCCCGTTTTCACCCCGGCGGTTCCCTGGGCAAAAAACTGTATTTAAAAGTTAGTGATATTTATCCACACCACGAAATTCCAACGGTTTCTCTGCGGGCGTCCATTCAGGAAGTCATTCTGGAAATGACCTCCAAGCGATTGGGCGCAACGGCTGTTGCCGATGAAAATGGCCAGCTGGTGGGAATTATCACCGACGGTGATTTACGCCGGATGCTCAATCGTTTCAGTGCGTTACAGCTTGAACGGCTTTGCGCTTCTGACATCATGACGCCCTCTCCCCTCTGCATTCATCCCGACGAATACGCCACCCATGCCCTCGAAATCATGCAAAACCGTAGCATCACGCAATTGATCGTCGCCGTTGATAACCAAATCAAAGGCTTCGTTCATCTACACGATTTGCTGAAGGAAGGACTTATTTAATTCAAAATTAAGCGTTAAAAGTTATGAGTTGTCTGACGCCTTCCGCTCGACTTTATTCTTTTAACCCTTCATTCGCTTAGCGCAGTCGGTTCGACTCCTGGACCAGTTTTTCGTCCCGGCGAATGAACCGATTAGCCAGCATATTTAAAATCAGCGCGGCAACGATGGCAAAAAAGCCGATGCCGAAATTGCCCTGATCGTCCGGATTAAAAAAATCTTTGCCTTTATAAAGTGTCAGATATAGGACAAAACCCATGATCGCCGTCAGCAAAATCGCGTTGACGGCACACATTCCCATTTGCAGCAACCGGTTGCGGTATTTGAAAATGGTAAACAGCGAAACCCCGGCGACAGCAAGGGCCATAACAGCCAGATAATACACGGGAGTGATTTCGGAGCTAACTCCTTTGGTGTAAACCAATCGGAGAGCGGTCAGACTAACCGTTTCGTTCGGTGCCAGGCCGGCTTTCTCCCAAATCGGAAAAGCCAGCACTACGCCCATACACGCGACAATCAGGAACAGAAATATGGTTTGAATGCGTTGAAGCATAATATAAAATTTTTGAGCTTGCGAAGATACAATGAGGAATACTGAAAAGAAAACAGAATCGCGCGTCGTTTTAACCGCAGATGGTTCTAGTTCGGTTTATAATTCCGAATTCAACCAGCATTACCACTCGATTTTCGGTGCTTTGCAGGAGTCACAACGGGTTTTTATCGAATTGGGGCTGGAAACCGCTTTCGAGCGATTTGACACAATCCGTGTTTTTGAGATGGGTTTGGGCACCGGCCTGAATGCGATTTTAACGGCTTTGGAAGCCGAAAAGAAGCAGCGAATGGTAAGCTATACGGCCGTAGAAGCCTTTCCGTTGCCGCCGGAAGAAGCCCGCCAGCTTAATTTCGATGAATTGCTGCACACCAACCGCGTCATCGCCTTGCACGAAGCACCCTGGAACCGCCAAGTTGCCATCACGCCGTACTTCGATTTATTCAAATACGAAGGTCGTTTGCAGGATTTCCAGACGGAAGAACGGTTTAATCTCGTGTATTTTGATGCCTTTGCGCCGGAGGCCCAGCCGGAACTCTGGACGTCCGAAATTTTTGCGCAGATTGCGGCCATGCTACAACCGGGTGGTATACTGACGACGTATTGTTCGAAAGGCTACGTGAAGCGGAACCTGAAAGCCGCCGGTTTTTTGGTTGAAAAACACCCGGGCCCTGCCCGGAAACGGGAAGTTCTCCGGGCCATTAAAGCCCTTTAGGCGCACGATTTTGCGGAATCAATCCGGTAAGAATGAGGTGATCAGAGCAGCTATATGTTCCAGCGCCCGCTGGTCAACTTCGCTGAAATCATTGAGCTGGTCACTGTCGACATCCAGCACCATCGCAACTTCGCCGTGCTGATCAAAAACCGGTACGACAATTTCGGACTTCGACAGCGAACTACAGGCAATATGCCCCGGAAACTGCTCGACATCCGGCACCAGAATGGTTTCTTTGCGTGCATAACTGGCTCCGCAAACGCCTTTACCGAATTGAATGCGAGTGCAGGCAATGGGACCCTGAAACGGTCCCAGCACGAGTTGATTTTCTTTTTTGAGGTAAAAACCGACCCAGAAAAAACCGAAGGCTTCTTTCAAAGCTGCGGCAATGTTCGCCAGATTGGCGATCAAATCGGGTTCCTGCTCAGTCAGCGCCCGCAACTGCGGCAGCAGGCTTTCGTAAAGCTCCGAGCGTTGGGTAGTTTTCGGAAGCGTCAGCGTTTCAGCCATAATCAGGCGGTAACTTTTTTAAAATACCGCTTCAGCCACGAGTCACCAGCCGGAATCTGCCAGTTGTTCTCCAATTCACGTTTCGTTGCTACCAGATTGTTGAAAACCGTGGTTTCGGGCGCGAGACGTCCTTCGGCCACGGCGGCTTTGATCTGGGGCAAGGCAACGGTTTCAATACTGCCATCGGCTGTTACATAAGCTGCCGAACGGTCGAAGAAGTCAGTATTCAATTTCTGACCGATCTCCCGCACCCAGCGTACTGAAGAATCGATAGAGCACCCACTCGGCAAATGATGCCCTTCATCAACGGCTACAATCAGAAACCGGTTGTGCAGCAATTGTGCCGATCCCAGCAAAGGCGTCCCGTGAGCAGCCCAACTCTCCACAGCGGGTTGCAAATCAGTCTCTATAGCCGCTACTTCGGCGTTGGTCAATGGGCGGGCGGCCTGGTAAACCCAGACGCGCGCAGTATCAGGAAGTTGGTTAAATGAAGTCCACATGAGCTTACTTAGTTTGGAGAAGAGTAAATCCGGGATCTTTTTCGCCCCATACCCTCACCCTTCTGCCTACGCTTTTACAAACTCTGCGCTTTGGCAACGAGTTCCGCCAGGTCGTAGACTTTGACAGAATCTTCGCGGTCTTTGTTCTTAATTCCGTCGGACATCATCGTCATGCAGAATGGGCAGGCAACGGCAATGGTATCGGCCCCGGTTGCCAGGGCTTCTTCCGTGCGCTCGACATTAACATCTTTTCGGCCCGGCTCGGGTTCTTTAAAGTACTGCGCCCCACCTGCTCCACAACACAATCCTTTGGTGCGGGAACGCTTCATTTCGACCAGATCTGCATCCAGCGCCTGTAACACCTCGCGGGGTGCTTCATACACTTTATTGGCCCTTCCCAAATAACACGAATCATGAAACGTAATCCGTCGGCCCTTGAAATCGCCCCCGCCTTTCAGGGTTACTTTGCCTTCATTGATCAGTTGCTGCAAAAACTGCGAATGGTGAATGACTTCATAATTTCCACCCAGTTCCGGATATTCGTTCTTCAGGGTATTGAAGCAGTGTGGGCAGGCCGTCACAATTTTTTTAATACCGTAGCCGTCCAGCACCTGAATGTTGGCCATCGCCTGCATTTGGAACAGGAATTCATTGCCTGCCCGCCGGGCCGGATCACCCGTACAGGTTTCTTCCGTTCCCAAAACCGCGAATTTGACGCCGATGTGGTTCAGGATTTTGACAAAAGCGATGGTTACTTTTTTATACCGATCATCGAATGATCCGGCACATCCCACCCAGAAAAGGATTTCCGGTGCTTCGCCTTTCGCGGCCCAGTCCGCCATTGTCGGCACCTGGTATGTTCTATCTGCGGCCATAACTTATAAAATTCAGAGATAGCTAACGGGAACGTTTGTATGCCGGTGTTGCCCGTGACCAACAACTTGGTACAGAACCCCCATAAAATACACCAAACAGCCGACGAGGCCGATCTCCATTGCGTATTCAATCAAATGATTCAACGAATGTAAATGGTTCCAACGGGTGTAAATGGGCATGTTCAGCCGCCACCAATACGTTGGATGCACAACAATTAAGGCATTAAATACCAGTAATACGGCGATATGTCGAAAGTTTTTTAAATCAATGACACTGACCAGCATCGGCATCAGAAAAATGAAAGCATAATTACTGAATGAGCTCTTATGAATAAACATCATGAAACAAAAACATAGGCACCATAAAACCGGCAACGCTTTTGAATAACTCATCCGCTGTTTCAGCACCATAGCGCCTAACGACGCCACCCCAATGGTTAACCCAACCCCGATCCAACTCAGGGCCGTGGCATATGGCCGGAAATCGCCGATTATAGGGCTAATCAGCGTCCATACATTAGGTGCAAACGGTATATCGGCAAACGCCAATGGTGTCAGAAACTTGTCGCCGACCAGCACGATCAGAACCGCCAGCACCGGCAAGCCTGTCAATGCCAATCCCATCACATAACGAATGGGTTTGTTGACCAGAAACGACATGGGAATGATGATCAACAACGCCAGGGCTTTGGTAGTCATCAGCGCCAGTGCCATCACCACCCCAATCCAGAAACTATCGCAGGTGCGCTGCCAGACCAGAATGGAAACGACGCCGAACAGCCACATCCAGATGTCTTCCTGACCGCCCAGCACACAAAGGACCAACGGGCCGGGCAATGTCAAATACGCCAGCATCCGCACAAAAATATCCCGAACATTTGAGCGGTAGATGCGCCAGGTCAGCCAGAGTGCCAGCCCTTCCATCAGAATCATCTGAAGAATCACGGCGTCGGCGCTCTTCCAGAGCCAGAGCAGCAACGTGGTTGCATACGGAAATAACGGGCTGTAGGGCGTCCAGAAATCGCGGTAAACGACCTGCCCCTGCATGGCTTTCAGGGCCGCATCGTAAAAGACCGGCACGTCGGACTTTGATTCCAGTTGCAGCAGTACATAGACGGTCACAAAGGGCACGACGCGGAATAGCACAAAAAACAGGGCCAAAAAGTTTTTTTGCTGAGGACCCGTTATCCGGTCAAAAAGATCCCGAAAACGCAACAGTCCAATGGTGACCGCTGACGCCAACAGTGCAATTGCTATCTTGAAAATCAGTACTGACATATAAGTAAGATAACGCCCGCAAGACCGATAAATTTTTCCAAGACAAATCAGGGAGTCACCGTACGCCCTAAAAATCAGCCCTCTTCCGGGCAATACCGGTATTTTCTTTGCTTTTTACCACAATAAAGCCGCTATTGGTTGACCTGATCAGCCCAGTTAAAACGATCGCCCGGCGAAAACTTCCACGGTGCCATGTTGTTTTCGACGTTGCTGAACATGGCATTCCAGGAGGCTGGTGCCTGCGCTTCTTCCATGATTTTATACCGACGCAGTTGCAGAATAATCTCCAGCGGATTGATATTGACGGGACATTCCTGCACACACGCCTGGCAGGTAGTGCAGGCGTTTATCTCTTCGGCCAGAATGTAGTCGCCCAGCAACGTTTTCCCATCGTCGTAATCGGCACCGTGCTGCTGCCAGCCGCGCTGAATATCTTCCAACCGGTCGCGGGTATCCATCATGATCTTGCGCGGAGACAGCTTTTTACCCGTGATATTGGCCGGACAAGCCGCCGTACAGCGCCCGCATTCGGTACAGCTGTAGGCATCCATCAGGTTTTTCCACGTCAGATCCTGAACGTCTTTGGCCCCAAATCGTCCCGGATCGGCGGGTGTTTCTTCCGGATCGGCCTGCGCAATACCCAGCGCCAGTTGAACTTCCTTCGTGATCACCGGCATGTTTTTCATCTCCCCCTTGGGTTTCAGGTCGGAAAAATACGTATTGGGGAAGGCCAGCACGATGTGAAGGTGTTTTGAATAGGTCAGATAAACCGCAAAGAACAGAATGCCCAGAATGTGGAACCACCACGTCAGCCGCTCGCAAATGATCAGGGCCGAATCACCCCAGTTGGTAAACAACGGCATTAGAAATTGACTGATCACAAACGGTTCGATGCCTTTCAGGTCGGCATAATGCCCCACTGCCCGTTCGCGCAGGACGCTATCCGACGCATTCCAGAGCAGGAATGCCGTCATCAACAGAATTTCGAAGACCAGAATCAAAGCCGCATCGGTCCGGGGCCAGCGAGCCATTTCGCGGTGGCGCTCCTGTTGAAAACGGGGCACCTTCGTGACAAACCGTCGAATCAGAAAAACCGCGCAAACGATCCAAACACCCAGGGCCAGAATCTCAAAGGTGTTGATCAGGAAGGGGTAAACCGTTCCAAGAAAAGGGGCAAAAAGCCGATGCGTCCCCAACATACCATCAAGTATGATTTCCAGCACTTCGATATTGACGATGATGAAGCCGACATAAATCACAAAATGCATTAACCCGACGGTCAGGTTGGTCATCATCTTTTTCTGCCCGAAGGCCACACGCAGCATAATGTTCAGTCGCTCATTGGGCTGGTCGGTACGGTTTTCGGGCTGCCCGAGTTGAATAGCACGCCGAATGAGATTGACGCGTCGAATCAGGAACCAGGCCGCGGTGGCCAGGGCGGCTACAAATAAAATTTGTTGAAGAATTGTCATTGTATTTGGTGTAATGAAAAAAACTACTACCTTTGCACCCACAAAAAACACCACTTGTGCTATCCGGTGATGTAGCTCAGTTGGTAGAGCAAAGGACTGAAAATCCTTGTGTCGGCGGTTCGATTCCGTCCATCACCACCTCAAAGCGAAGCAGTTACGGCGAAAGTTGTAACTGCTTTTTTATTTTGGTACAACATGGCGCTTCGGTGTTTTGTTGGCAACAAGATAAGGGCAAATAAACGCAAGGTCTCTTCCGGCGCAAAGAAAAGATTTGAAAGTTTTTCGAAAAACCGCCCAGCGTCTTCTTGCGTAAGCCGACCCATTTTGCTGCTTCCCTGGCCAAACCGACAGGCAATCACCTTTTTTTACAATTACAGCGGCCCTTTCGTAAGCCTTACTCCTACACACGGTTTCAGCATCTTTATGCGTTTATAACAAAATAATCTTCTGATTAGCGAAAAGCTTTGATATTTTTGTTCTAGTAAAACTATAGCCAATGAAACGCCGTACTGTACTTAAAAACCTGATTGCCGCAACCGGTAGTCTGGTCGCCCTGCCTGCTTGGGCTACTGGCTGGACACCCGAAACCGTTGGTCAGACCGCTTTTGTTTCGCCCAGTGAAGAAATGATGCTGGCCGAAGTGGTTGAAACCTTTATCCCCGAAACCACTACGCCCGGCGCCAAAACCCTGAAGGTGCATCAGTTCGTTTTACGGATGATTAACGACTGCTATGATCCTTCAGTCCAGGATTTACTGAAACAGGGACTCGTCAAAACCGACGAACTGGCCCAGCAAACCTACAGCAAATCATTCACCGCCTGCGATACGCCCCAACGCACCGACCTACTGCGCCAGCTGGGAGCAGCAGCGGAACCCACCACCAAACAATTTGCGGATCTGGTCAAAGGGCTGACCATCCGGGGTTACACCGGGTCGGAATATTACATGACGAACGTGCAGAAATACGTCATGGCACCCGCTTTTTACCACGGTTGCGTGGATATTGTTAACAACTGATCCTTCCTCTTTCCATGTCATACTTCAATATTGATTCGGTCAAAGACCGCACCTTCGATGCCATTGTCATTGGCTCGGGTATCAGTGGCGGCTGGGCCGCTAAGGAACTTTGTGACAAAGGGTTGCGCACGCTCGTACTGGAACGGGGGCGCGATGTCAAACACGTCACCGATTACCCCACAACCATGACCCCACCCTGGGAATTTGAACATTATGGACAAATCCCGAAGGCCCTGAAAGATGCCAACCCGATTGCCAGCCGGTGTTATGCTTTCAATGAAGATGCCGCTCATTTTTTTGTAAAAGACGCTGAGCACCCTTACATCCAGGAAAAACCGTTTGACTGGATTCGGGGCTACCAAGTAGGGGGTAAATCACTGATGTGGGCGCGCGGTACCCAGCGTTGGTCACAGTACGATTTTGACGGCCCGGCCCGTGACGGTTTTGCGGTTGAATGGCCCATGAGTTATGCCGATCTGGCCCCCTGGTACAGCCATGTAGAACGGTTTATCGGTGTGGCTGGTAACAAAGATGGTTTGGCACAATTGCCCGATGGCGAATTCCTGCCTCCCCACGAACAATCCTGCGTCGAAAAACACTTCTCCGACCAGATGGCGACGCATTACAAAGGTGCCCGTCCTATTATTATCGGTCGTTGTGCGCACCTGACCCAACCGAAAGAAATTCACTTCAAACAAGGACGTGGCCAGTGCCAGAACCGCAGCCTCTGCCAGCGCGGCTGCCCGTATGGAGGCTATTTCAGCAGCAACTCTTCGACGCTCCCCTGGGCGGCCAGAACCGGCAAATTGACCCTCCGGCCGGATTCGGTGGTTCACTCCATCATTTTTGACGAGAAGAAAAATAAGGCGTCCGGTGTGCGGGTAATCGATGCGCACACAAAAGAAGCGACGGAATACTACGCCCGCATCATTTTTGTTAATGCCGCTTGCCTGAACTCGAACCTGATCCTGCTCAATTCCAAATCAAACCGCTTCCCGAACGGTTTGGGCAACGACAACGGCTTGCTGGGCAAGTACATGGCCTTCCACAACTTCCGGACAACCATTTCGGCTGAATACGAAGGATTACTCGATAAAACGACCGCCGGTATCCGCCCCAATGGTAGTTATATTCCCCGATTCCGCAACGTTTTCAAGCAGGAAACCGACTTTTTGCGGGGTTATGCCGCCGGATTCAGCGGCAGCCGGATCAACTCCGCCGATACGTCCGGCGTTGGAGAAGACTTAAAAAACAGTCTTTTCAATCGCAAATACGGCAACTGGCGGGTCGGCTCACACATGATGGGCGAAACCATTCCCAAAGAAGAAAGCTATCTGGCGCTCGACTCAGAGCAGAAAGACGCCTGGGGCATTCCACTCCTGCGGGTGTCGGTTGGTTACGACGACAACGACGAAAAAATGATCCGGGACTTCCACGAGCAGATGACCGAAATGCTGACGCTGGCCGGTTTCACCAACATTCAGACCCACGACAAACCCGATAAAGCGCCCGGCCTCGACATTCACGAGATGGGTGGTGTTCGGATGGGCAAAGACCCGAAAACGTCGCTGCTGAACAAGTGGAATCAGTTCCATAACTGCAAGAACGTCTTCGTTACCGACGGTGCCTGCATGACGTCCACATCCACTCAGAACCCGTCACTGACGTTTATGGCCATCACGGCACGCGCGGCCAACCATGCGGTGAGTGAGCTGAAGAAGAAGAATCTGTAACGAACAAACCAGTTTAGCGTAAAGAATACCCTATTTGTTGGACTGATCGCCAATGAATAGGGTATTTTTTACGATCACTATTTCCACAAAACCGAAACCGCAATAATAGAAATCGCCAGGATCAACTGGACCAATACTTTTAATGTAAAAGGCTGGCCGTAATGAATTGGATACAGAATACTACCGGCAATGACACCCGTGACAAAAAATAGAAACCGATTCGACCACATGGATCCGTTAAACCCTGCAACACCGTATTCAGACGCTTTTATCCAAACCCACGCGCAACCAACCGCCAACAAATATGGAATCGGTGACTTTATCCATCGTTCCGACTTGAATTGCCAGTACATGATGTACCAGTGCCCAAACGATCCTAGGAGAAACAGAAGGGTAGATGCGAGAATCTTAACATAATTCATGCTGTCTTGAGGCAGGGAGTAAAAAGCTTTGTCTGTTAACGTAAGAAACTGCAAGTAAGTAACTTATCAATCGACTTGATACGTAAAGGGCTGGTTGTGACAAAATTTACTCATTGCTAATCTCGCAGAATAGACACCTTATTTATCAGACAAAACATTTATTAAAAAAGGACCAAAAATTTGGTCCTTTTTGTCTTCCAATACGGTTATTACTGCTTCGTATAATAAGGGTCGAGAAACAGATAACGCGCCCGGTCTTTTTCCGTTTCCAACCGCGTGTTCACGTCGATTTGCATATACTGCACGCTGTTACCGCTGTTGATGGCGGGCCAGTTGGGCAAACCGGCCCCGTTTGGGTTGCCGTTTTTGATAAAGTTGGCGAAAAAATTCTGCATCACTTCCGAAACCTTATGGTCTTCGGGCGTCCAGGCATACACTTTGTTTTTCGAGAGATTGCCCATGGCGTATTCAATTTCGGCGGAGTGGACCGCACCCCGCGCGGGCGGAATCTTCACCGCATTGGCATCCGTCGATTTGACCACACCTCCGGCCAGGCCGGGAGCTGCGTTGCCCATTTCGGGCACCATCGCCGGACGCGGACGGGAATAATAGTACCGGTACACGGGTTTGTTACCGCCAGTCTTGCTTTGTAAATCCGCCCACTTCCAGGTACTGTAAGCCAGAAAACGGTCGCCGGCCAACGCCGTCGCCGATTCCAGCACTTCCTCTTCCGTCGAACCCGGATACAGCTTCAACACTTCGTCGGCCTTGTCGTTATACAGTTTTTTTACCGCATTGGCGTAATTTTCGGGTGTCGGTTTTTCCTGCCCCAGAATAGCGCGGGCGTTCATCTCCTCTGAGTTCCAGCCAGCCAGCAAAGGTATCTGCGCCTGTTCGCCCGCTTTGTAAATTTCCAACGGGGCTTTTGGAAAGAAATACCCATCGACCGTCGCACTGAAACGGGGTATATTGGGCTTTCCGGTGGCTTCGAGCAACTGCTCAGCTGGCATTGCCCGCAACTCCGCCAATGAATTCGCGCCAACGGCTTTGGCAAACGCCAGACCGGCTTCTTCGCCGGTATTGAGCGGCACCGGGGGCAACCCGCCCAACAACGATCCACTTTCACCAATCGCTCCGGCAATGAGTCCTTTCGATAACGGTGACGCCATCAAACCGCTCACCGCAATTGACCCCGCCGACTCTCCGGCAATGGTCACCCGTTTGGGATCTCCGCCAAAAGCGGCAATGTTTTGCTGCACCCAGCGCAACGCAGCCGCCATATCCAGGTATGCATAGTTGCCCGACGAGCGATGGGATGATTCTTTCGTCAGCTCCGGGTGCGCCATAAAGCCAAACACACCAAGACGATAGTTAACTGTTAGGGCCACCATCCCTTTCGTGGCCATGCTTTCGCCATCGTAACGCCCTTCTGAGCCGTCGCCCGCCATAAAACCGCCCCCGTAGAAATACACCAGCACCGGTAGTTTTTCCTTCGCCGATTTGGCGGGGGTCCAGACATTCAGGTAAAGGCAATCTTCACTCATACCATCCGATCGAAAACCCATGTCGCCAAAAATAGGACGTTGCATCGCCCGCGGACCAAATTTGACGGTTTTCCGAACGCCCTGCCAGTTCTTGACGGGTTGCGGTTCTTTCCACCGCAATTCTCCCACAGGTGGCTGGGCAAACGGAATACCTTTGAAGGCCCGGATACCGCTGGATTCGGTAACGCCCTCTACCACCCCATTGACGGTTTTGGCTTGCGGAGTCTTCGTCGACTGCGCATCCGCAATCTGGGTGGTTAAAACAGTTGATACGAGCAAGGATAAAAGAGTTTTCATGATCATTCTATTTCATCTATGAATCCAGCCGCTGCTAATTCAGCGCCCGTCAGGAGCAATAATACGGATTTACCTTGATACTATTTACGACTGGGGAAACGTGAAAACATAATTATTATCCCATTAAATCCTACCTATTTCCAATATATAGCTTTTAAACCTGAAATGTCTTGAAGACCTGCCAGGTTTGATTCGCTACCTTTGTAGGATCTTATTTCCTGTTATGCAAATTCAACTGACTACCAGCCCCTCATCAACAGCCGAAACGCTGGTGATTCCCGTTCAACAGACGGATACAGTAGCGGATACGCTTCATACACTAGCCAACCGTCTCGGTTTGAACGCAGCGGTTTTACAGCACGATTTCAAAGCCGACTTCCGGGAAATCCTGCCCTTTTACCAACCCGACGGGCGGAAAACCTACTTCCTGGGTCTGGGAAAAGAGACGACGGCCATCGGCTGGCTGCGGGCTTTCCGCGACTTGTTTTTTCGCCACAAAAAACGGTTTACCTCCATAGTGGCCGTCGACTTGAGCGGTTTTGATCCGGAAGTGGTTGAAAGCGTGGTGATCGGTATTCGCTGGGGAGGGTACGACCTAAAGCTCCACGGTTCGGAGAAGTCGCAACCCGACGGTTTTTATGGTGGCGAAGGAGAATTATTTATTATCGTTGCCGATGAGCAGCGGGACGGTGCCGCCGAGGCCCTCCAGCGCGCCGAAGCCATAGCAGATACGCACCGCCAGATGCTGGATCTGATGAATTCGCCTTCAAATTACAAAATCCCGCAGACGCTGGCCGATTGGGCTACGGCTTCCGGACAACGGTACGGCTATTCCGTAACGGTTTTCGACCAGGCCGAAATCGAGCGTCAGGGGCTTCAGGCGCTCTTGAGCGTGAACAAAGGCAGCGCCCATCCGCCGGTTTTCATCATTGCCGAGTACAAACCCGCCGATCAGCCGGATGCCAAAACCGTCGGGCTGGTTGGCAAAGGCATTACGTTTGATACGGGTGGAATTTCCATCAAACCGTCGACCAACATGCACCTGATGAAAAGCGACATGGGCGGAGCCGCTGCGGTATTGGGTACGCTGGAAGTGGCCGCCAAACTCCGGCTGCCGGTTCACCTGATTGGTATTGTTCCTTCTACCGAAAACATGGTCGATGGGCAGGCGACCAAACCCGGCGATGTTATTGGTTCCTACCTGGGCAAAACCATTGAAGTAATTGATACCGATGCCGAAGGCCGCATTATACTGGCCGACGGCCTGGGCTATCTGGTGCGTAATTTCCAAACCGACGTTTTAATTGATCTGGCGACGCTCACCGGCAGTGTTATTTCCACGCTGGGCTACCATGCCGCCGGTTTGTTTAGCAACAACGACGAACTAACGGCGCAACTCCAGCAATCGGCTCGGCAAACGGGCGAGCAGGTTTGGCCATTGCCGCTCTGGGACGTGTACAACGAAGACATTCAATCGGACGTAGCCGATCTGCGAAATTTCAGCGGAAAACCGATGGCGGGCGCCATCAGTGCCGCCAAGTTTCTGGAAGTATTTACGGAATCGCATCCGGCCTGGGCGCACCTGGACATCGCCGGAATGGCCTTTACAGATACCGAGTTTGGGAGCCAGAAAAACGCCACGGGATTTGGCATTCGGTTGTTGATCGATTTTCTACGAAATCTGTAACGTTCAAGGGTTGAAATGGTTAATTTGCTGGCGTTCCAACCTCTTCAACAAACACCCCATTCATGAGCCAGCTGTCGTTTCTCTGCATCTCAACGTATTTCAAAGGAGAAGCTTTCCTGAAAGCCTGTAAAGAAGCCGGAAATACCGTTTACCTGCTGACGTACGAGAAACTGGCCAACCATCCGTGGCCCCGCGAAGCCATTGATGAGTTTTTTTATTTGCCGTCGCAGGATAATTCGTCGCAGAACCTGGACCTCATGATCACCGGGCTGGCCCACACAATGCGGTCGCGGAAGATCGATCGGGTGGTGGCGATGGATGATTTTGACGTGGAAAAAGCGGCTCTGGTGCGCGAAACGTTCCGGATTCCGGGCATGGGACAAACCACCGCCCGGTTTTTCCGCGACAAGCTGGCCATGCGGATGCGGGCAGCCGCCGAAGGCATCCGCGTTCCGGCGTTCAGCAGCCTCTTTCACGACGAAACCGTTACCGCATTTTTGCGCAACACCGAAGCCCCCTGGCTCATCAAACCCCGATCCGAGGCTTCGGCTACCGGCATCAAAAAGGTTTATTCGCTGGACGAAGCCTGGCAGGTTATTCATTCGCTGGGCAACAGCCGACACCAGTTTCTGATTGAGCAGTTCAAGCCCGGCCGGGTTTTTCACGTCGATTCACTTTCACAGGATGGTAAAGTGCTGTTCACCCGAGCAAGCCAATACCTGGCGACGCCGATGGAGGTTGCCCACGGCGGGGGTGTTTTCCGAACGGCGGTTTTACCATTCGATTCCGACGAAGCCCGGCATTTGTACGAATTGAATGATGCAGTTTTGAAAGCGTTCCGAATGCAATCCAGCGCTTCGCATGCCGAATACATTCGGAGTGATCACGACGGCGCCTATTATTTTCTGGAAACCTCGTCGCGCGTGGGCGGGGCCAATATTGCCGAACTGGTTGAGGTATCGTCGGGCATTAATCTCTGGCGCGAGTGGGCGCGGCTGGAAAATGCTCTGGCCCGTCAGGAAACCTACCAGTTGCCCGCTGTCCAGAACCATTACGCGGGCCTGATCATCTCGCTGGCCCGCCAGCAGTGGCCCAATACCGACGGTTTTTCGGATGCCGAAATTGCGTGGCGAATGCACAAGGAGTACCACGTCGGTTTTATTGTTAAGGCCGCTGAGCGGGAACGGGTTTTGCAATTACTTGACGATTACATGCACCGGATTTACCAGGAATACCACGCGTCGGCCCCTGTTCCGGACAAACCAACGAATTAGTCATGCTGTCAAATAACAAACCTCAAGGTGCTAACCTGTTCATTCTACACAGGAAATGAGGCTTTTCCATTACTCTTCTTTGATTCATTTGACTGCGGCCAACTCCTGAAAAATACGTTCCCCTAAATCAATCAGGCTTTTTTGATCCATTGTATCATTCACCAGGATGACGACTCCCCGCTTGCTTTGGACCGAAAAGATACTGAAGCTCATGCAGCCCCAACCTTGTCCACTGTGATAAAAGTAGGTTTCCTGATTGGGAAGCCTGCCCATCCGCCAGATTAGTCCAATTCGAATGTCGTTTGAACCCTCCCAGGTTTGCTGGTGAGTGAGTGTCGTCGCCTTATTTTTTTCAGCCATCTGGAACGCTACGTACCGGAGCATATCACTTAGCGTTGAATTCAAGCCCGGCCCGCTCGTAAAATCATCACTATCTTTGGTTCGGATCAGCACCGCTTTATCCTGCCTTCCACTGGCAAACCGGGTCCAGTCCAACGCATTTAAATACAGTTTGGTATCCTGTAAGCCCATCTCTTTCTGAATGTAATCCTCCAGCAAAACAGCATAAGGCCGTTGATAAATTCGCTCTACAATCAGCGTCAGGAGCTTCACCGCTGCGTTCGAGTAGGCATATTTCGTCCCTGGTATTGTATCCACCCGGAGGTGCTGCAAGTCGTTCAAAAAAGCCTGGGCAGTGTACTTTTTCTTGTACTGGTATTTCTCATCTGCGGACAAGCTATTCCAATTGGCCGGAAGCGGGGCCAACTGTGCGGGAATCCGGGACGTATGATTGCACAGATGCAGCAGTTGGATGGGCCAGCCCTGATAACTCAAATTGGAGAAATCCAGGCTATCGGGCAGGTACTTTCGGATATCATCCTGCAACTTACATTTTCCCTCCAGCACCGCCTGGGCGGTTAAGGTAGCCGCAAAAGTTGGCAATGGAACCAATCGAATATAGCGTTGTGGAGGTTGGTGCAGACCGGCTCCCTTTTTCGATCTGGCCAAAATGGTACTCGTCGTTTTTTCCGTCATGGATAATTCCAACGGAAATGCCTACTGTGCCCTCTTTCTGCAAATAATTGAGGGCATACTTCTTAATGGTAGAATTCTGAACGGTTTGGAGAGAAGGTTTTTGCGCTTTTAAGAAACTTGAAGCCCCAATGAGCAAACAAATGCCTAGCAAAGAAGTCGCCTTAAACCGTTTCATAGAAAGTTGAAAGGAGGATTAAAGCGCAAAGACGATTGAATCTGTATTACATTACAGTCGGTTGAACGGTATGACAAATGAAAAGTTAGCTCGCCTGAAATTTATGCATCTCAATGCCAATCGACTCCATCAACTGGCTGGCGTTGAAGCTGCGGCAAACACCCGTCCGCAACTGGTAATCGAAATGCAGTTTGCCCTCGATCACATCCGAACTGAAACTATAATTATGCACAAACGGATGCGAAGCCGCCAGTTCACCCAATTCTACATCGTGGGTCGAAACAAAACCGGAAGCCGCTGTTTCGTGCAATTGCATAATCAAAGCCCGCGCGCCCCGGTGCCGATCAGCGGAGTTGGTACCTTTCAGGATTTCGTCCAGGAAATACAGCACCGGCCAATTGGACGTTTGCCGCGTGCGGTCGATGAGCGTTTTCAGGCGTTTCAACTCGGCATAGAACGACGACGTATTTTCCTCCAGCGAATCCTGCGTACGCATGCTCGTAAACACCTGCACCGGCGAACACACCAGCCGATCAGCCGCCACAACCGACCCAGCCAGCGCCAGCACGACATTGGTCCCGATTGTCCGCAGGAAGGTACTTTTCCCCGACATATTGGAGCCCGTGATCAGGATTGTCTGCCCGTTGCCGTCAATTTGCAACGAATTTGCCACACTCCGACTGCGCAGCAGCATTGGATGCCGTACCTGTTGTGCATCAAGTTGCAGCGCTTCTTCGTTGAATTCCGGAACAGCATATTCCGGATGGGCATAGGCTAAACCCGCCAGACTGTTCAGGGCTTCGGCTTCGGCCAGAGCATCGAGCCAGTCGGCCAGATGGGGGCCGTACACCCGTTTCCAGCGGTCCAGCGCCTGTAAATAATGAATATCCCAAAGAGTAAAAATCCCGATCAAGAGGAAGAAATACGGATTTCGGCGGAAATTCAGGTTTTCAACCAATTTCCCTAGTCTTCCGATAGCATCCGCAGCAGCACGGTTTTCGAACGTTAGTATCGTTTGAAGGCGGTGTAGAATAGCCGATTCAAACCGTGGATTTTCGAGGTGCTGCAATAAATCGCGGTACGTTTTCAGCGTTTGCGACATCGTATATGTCTGCTCGCTGGCATTTTTAGCCCGTTCAGCCGCTTTTCCCAATATCAAAACATGCACCAGCAACGAAGCCGTTACTGCCCAGCCCGCCAGCATCCCGTTTAGCCACAAGACCAGCAGCGCCAGCGTAATGGCCGGAAGCGCCCAACGGGCAATGGTTAAATAAACGGGCAGCGGTTCCGCAGGTTTGGTTGCCCAGTTTTTGAGTTCTTCGGGCGAATCGCCAACGGTAGGACTCAGGCAGGCCAGGGCTTCCAGTTCCTGCCGCCAGTCGAGCAACGGTTTCAGCTCAGCAACGGCCTGCTGACGCAGCAAGACCTGGCTGACAGGCACGGGGGACAGCAAGTAAGCCGCCAGTTTCCGCCCTCCTTCGCAGGTATGCGTCCGGTTCAGCAGCCGAAACAGGGAATGGTTGCCGAAAACATCCAGATCGCCCGCGTAGGGGTGGTTCGCATCGGTATACGGCAGGCCGGTTTCGGGACGCAGAAATTTTCGTTCGAGCCGGGCCGTCTCATCGCGGTTGATGAAGGCCAGCCAACGCGCCCGATCGCGTCGGCGCTGAACGGCCTGGTGACGTTTCAGCAGCACCAGAAAACCGGTAACCGCCAGTAAACCAACACCAATAGCGAGCGCGTTCTGCCCCTGGTCAATCAAAAAATAAAGCAGAAAAGCCGCCCCGACAAACCAGGCTAACCGAACAATTGCCAGCCGGTTGTAGCCCGCCCGCGCTTTTAATTCTTCCTGCAAATAATGGGTTTCACGTTCCGCAAAAATCGACTCGGACATTACGCAACGTTTTTATTACAAAGCGAACAGACGCCCTGAATCAATAGATTGGTTTCTTTTCGGCTATAGCCAGAAGGCAGGCTGACGGCCGGGATGAGGGTATTTTCCAGACAGGTTGTCTGCCCACACTGTTCGCATTTGAAATGAACATGATCATGGTGATGATCGTGGGCACAGGCTTCCCGACAGAGAGCGTATTTCAAGCCGCCTTCATCGTCCAGCACTTTGTGCAGAATCCCTTTGTCCACAAACGTTTTGAGCGTCCGGTAAATGGTTACCCGATCAAAATCATTCTTCAGGCTTTCCTCAATATCGTGGTGCGCCAGCGCATAGTTAGCGGCAAAAAATGTATCCAGTACGCCCTCCCGACAACTCGTGTGTCGTAGATGGAAGTCGTCCAGAGTCTGTTTAATAGCAGCGTTCATAAGCGTAAAAGCCGTCGAGGCATTTTAACTATCCGTTGTTTCAAACTGTAATTTAACCAGATTCGCGTACAAACCGTCTTCCAGCAGGCTCAATTCCTCGTGCGTGCCGGTTTCGCTGATTTGCCCTTCGCGAATCACGTAGATGGTATCTACTTTCCGAATGGTAGCCAGCCGGTGGGCAATAATGATGGTGGTACGGTTTTGCATCAGCTCGTCCAGTGCTTCCTGCACCAGCCGTTCCGACTCCGCATCCAGTGAGCTCGTAGCCTCATCGAGCACCAGAATAGCCGGATCTTTCAGAATGGCGCGGGCAATGGCAATCCGTTGCCGCTGACCACCCGAGAGTTTGACGCCCCTTTCGCCCACAACCGTCTGGAATTTTTCCGGAAACGATTCGATGAAATCCAGCGCGTTGGCCTTGCGGGCCGCTGCCAGCACCTCGGCTTCGGTAGCTCCGGGCTTTCCGTAGGCAATATTTTCCAGAATTGTACCGCCAAACAGAATAACTTCCTGCGGAACAACGGCAATATTCTGACGCAGATACCGAATATCAATGTTTTCAATCGGCTCGCCGTCCACCGTAATCAAACCGCTATTGACGGAATAATACCGCAACAACAGTTGTACGATGGTTGATTTTCCGGCCCCACTCTGGCCCACCAGCGCAATCTTGTGCCCCGCCGGAACCTGCAACGAGATGCCTTTCAACACGTCAACATCGGGCCGCGATGGATACGCAAAATGGATATCCCTAAACGCAACCTCACCGCGCAAGGGTGCAGGCCACGTGGCTGGCTCAGTGGCTGGCAAATCCAGTTCCGAACGCTCTTCCAAAATATCCAGAATTCGTTCCGAAGCCCCGATGGTACGTTGAATCTGGGCATACAGATCGCCCAAACCGCCGACGGCCCCGCCAATGTACATGGTGTAAATAACAAACGTAACCAGTTGCGAAAACGTCAGCTCGCCCGCCAGCATCAAATTCGCCCCGTACCAGACCACCCCAACAATACCGCCAAAAAGCGCAAAAACGATGAACGATACAAAACCGCCCCGGAAGTTGGCCACCCGAAGGGCATTCTGAACCACTTTGTCAAGCGCCGTCGAATACCGTCGAACTTCGTAGGGTTCATTCGTAAAGGCTTTTACGACACTAACCGATTGCAGGGTCTCTTCCACGACAACGTTGGCCAGCGCCAGTTCGTCCTGGGCTTTCCGCGACAGTTTCCGGATGAACTTACCGAAGAATATAGCCGCTACGATGACAACCGGCACCGTGGCCAGCATAAAGCCCGTCAGCTTCAAAGAAGTGAACGAAATCAGGGCTACACCAGCGAGTAAGGTGATGATCTGCCGGAGAAACTCGGCCAGGGTGGTCGACAAGACATCCTGCAGTTGGGTGACGTCCGACGAAATCCGGCTGGTCAGCTCGCCCACCCGCCGTTGCTCAAAGAAGAAAACCGGCAACGTGATGATTTTTTTGTAAACCGCCCGTCGCACGTCGGCCATAGCCCGTTCGCTGACTTGCGCAAACAGATAGACGCGCGCAAACGAAAACACCGACTGCACCACCAGCAAGCCAAACAGCATTAGTGTTATCTGATTCAACGAGCCAGCCGCCAGCCGGTCTTCTACAACTTTCAGAATGTCGCCCAGTAATTTCGGAAATACCATCGTCGTTGCCGACGACAGTAACAGAAAAACCAACCCAATGATGAAATACCACCGGTACGGTTTGATAAACCGGAACAATCGCAACGACTTTTGCAGCGCGTCGCGGGTCACTTTTACTTTTTTATCTTCTTCGTTCTCCTCGGAACTTCTACCTCTCTTTGCCATACTGTTTTTATGTGGGGTCGGCCAACCGCCTGCGATATTGTATTAATCCTCGTCTTTAAATCCTTTGTAACCCGACTGTTCAAAAATCTGTGGAGCGTTCTCATTGTCCATCAGCTCCTTAATATCCGGCTTTTTTTCATCGTAATACTTTCCGACAATTCGCCAGCCTAGCCAGCGGCCGATGGCGCCGGGACTTTTGTTGCTGATTTCGGCGGTAAAAGGCCGCTCAGCGAGATACCGGTTTTTGATGGCGGGGCTGACTTCAAACAGCAGTTTGGCGTCGATAAAATACGCCCAGATATTTTCCTGCACGTTGTAGGTTTGTGTGAGCTGTTGATCGGTATAGCCGATAATCAGACTATCCGGTACGTCGGGCAGCATTTCTTTCGTAAACACATAGCCTTTTCCGTAATAAATCATGTCAGCCAGCAAAGTCTGATCCTGCTGGTTGGTTTTATTAAACCGTTCAGACAGAGCCGTTATGATCGTCGGAGCGATAAACGGTTTCTGGTACCGGCGCAGAATGTACGCGGGTAAGCCTCGTGGGCGGTATTTGGCTTCCGGTCCCGCGAAATAATCCAATCCAATGATGACTAACGTATCACTAATGACCAGATCCTGCCCCATAAACCCCGACACCATCGTTACCACTCTCGGCGGTTTGAACTCCGGGAAGTTTTCACGGATCCGGTTGAAGGCTTTCGACAGTTGCCCCTGCACGTCGCCCATTGTCCCGAATTCCTTATTGATCTGCTTATACAATACGTCAAGCTCCTTATCGTTAACTCGTTTGAGCAATTCATTCACCAACGCCGTGTCCTCCCCAAAACGGGTTGTACCAAAGTAAACCTGAGCAATGGACTTATGACTGTCCAGCCACTGACGGATGGCCTCCGGCTGACGCGACGCAAACAGTTCCTGTTCCGGCCGTTCAATCGTTACCAGTTCCTCCGTTTTGGAGCAGGCGTTGAAAATGAGTATACTTACTAAACAAAAAACAACAAGCCAGATTTTCATTCTTACTAATGAGCGTTCTCTTGGAAACATACAAATTTATGAAAAAGTTGGGTTTGTTCCGGCCTTCCGGCCAGATGATTGCAGTAACCGGCCTGCTTTTATCCCTGGCGATTGGGAACGCTCACGCACAGGGGCGGGTAACGGTGCAGGAACCCCGCCAATCGGACCGGACCTCAGACGACGGCTGGGGACAGCCCGCTCCCCGAAAAAGCAAGCGTCAATCAAACGACCAACGACGTCCCAACCGCGCTACCGACCGGGTTTTTCAGCGAATTCAGGACGATGAGATTGATTATGCTCCCCCACAAAAACTAATCGAAATGAGTTTCCGGCTGGCCCCCTCGGTTACGATCAACACGGCCGAAGGCTTCGGTTCATACGCAGGATTTCGGGATAATGGAGCCGCTATGCGGATGAGTCTCGGCCCCAGCATTGATTATTTCTTTTTCAAAGATCGGTATTCATTCAGTTCTGGACTTTGGTACACGATTCACCGATCAGGGTATCGGATTCCGGGCCAGTTTGGGCAGCCGGTTTGGGATCCGGGCGCTAAAGTCCAGCAGTCGTCTTACAACTTACAATACCTACAGCTACCGGCTACCGTGAAAATGTACGCCAATAACCTGTTTCCCAACGCACGGTTTTACATCCAGACGGGCGGTTTGATCAACATCAAGCTGGCCGAAAAAGCGCTTGATCCAACACGCAACGCCCTATACCAGTTTGCGGAAGACAGCGGTAAATACAGCCGTCAGTACAGTTTCGGTAGCCTGAGCCTGCTGCTCGGCACGGGCATTCAATACCGTTTGAACCGCAGCCAGGCTCTGCTGATGGGAATCAGTTACCAGCGCGGTTTGACGGACGTGGCCCGGGCGCGGGATCTGATCTCGAAAAACCATGTAGTCTCGCTCGAACTGGGGTTGAAATTCTAACGGTTTTATAGCCGTTGAATGCCTATTTCGTATAGGTGCCCAGCGTTCCGTACAAAGCAGTGCCGCTACTAGAGGACGCTGTTATGTGGTAATGGTAAATACCCTGTGGGTAATCGGCGGTTGGGTGGCGGTGTCCATGATACGCATCCAGGCTACTGCTGGCCACGGGCTTTCCATTTTCTACAGGCCCGTAAACGGGAAAACCGTCGAGCATAAACCCTACCAGAGCTTCCTTTCCTTTATTGGTCGTCAAAAATGTGGGCTCCAGGTGATAGTGATAATCGCCCGTGGTAGTCGGGTGCCCATTGTACTGATCGAGGCCACTCTCTCCGGCTTCATGCTGACTAAAAAACGGTACACCATTCAGCGCAATTCCGCTGGGTTCTCCACCCTTCAACGTTGCTTTTGGGGAGGCTGCTTTCGGATCGATTGGTAGTTGAAATGTATAACTCACCGAATCAATCTCATTCGAACTTTGCTTCCAGGCTGGGTTCGTGCCATTGTACGCTTCGTATTGTGCGGTGGCCCATTTTGTATGCTGAAAGTAAGGACTTTTATGATCCGGAAGACCCTTGGTTTTAATCACAACGTAGTTTCCAGACCGCGTCACGCTGCTGGCTCCGTAAATTTTCCGATACACTTCTGGCACGGCGGTTACAAATACTTCGGCTTCCGGGTCAGGATCGTTTAGGCAGGAAATCATGAGCAGGCCGGACGCCAAAAGGCTTAAAGCGGCAACAAAAACGGTTACGGTTCTGGGTTTCATATGTGGCGGAGGGTATACGTTTATTTAGACGACCCTAGTCCGAAAAATCACACGTTACATCCAGAAAATTTGAAAAATCCGGCGTCAGCATCAGTAAAAGGTCAATTGTAAGCGCTATCTAATGACGCCAGCTTCACAGATTGTAAATCCCCAAAGTCGTCGGAACCGATCAAATATGCACGGTGGTGTATCGATTCAGCTGATATAGCCCATGTCTTTCAGGTTCTCCGCAGGTGAGTTCAATAGCTGCGTACGACCACCTGTGTGGAGATAATAGACGGTGTCGCTCAGGGCCAGTACCGATGTATACAGGTGATCGGACAGAAGAATTGCTTTACGCCGGGCTTCGTGTTGGATGGTTTGCTGCACTTGCTCCAGCTGAACTGGCATCAGATGCGAAAACGGTTCATCGAGCAAGACAAAAGTTGTATCGGATTTGAGAATCAGCAGAATTTCGGCCAGTCGCTTTTCGCCACCCGACAACTCGCCCATTTTATGTTTCCTGAACTGGTAAAGTAAGGGATAGGCTTCGGAAATCTCGTCTATACTTACCCCGTACCACGCAAAAGCCGCCTGAATAGTTAAGCCAGCTGGCACAAACGGGCGTTGGGGCAAATACCGGATCAAAGTTGGTTGCTGGTACGGTTTTTCAACGTACCGCCCATCAATCCGGATCGACTGACTTTCGGTGGGCATCAACCCCATCATGCTTTGCAACAAACAGGATTTTCCGCAGCCATTCCGGCCCAGCAAACCCGTCACCTGCCCCACCTGCAACCGAATGTAGACACTCTGGAGGATTTTCCGACCGCCGAATTGAAGCCAAATGCTGTCGGCTTCCAGCTGTGCAGGCCTGCCATTCATAGCCTCAACTGATAAGTGATACCAATTAGCAATAAAGCAATCAGTAGATCCAACGTAAAAGCTCCGCCGAACAATACGGTTCTGGATAAACCCAGATTATGGTAAAAGCAGAACTGATTTCGCTGATGCTGCTGTACAATGTACCAGACACCTACCTCGGAAAGTAGCTTAAACCAGAGGAAGTACACCAGAAAAAGCAAAAAATAGCCATTTAGCCGTTCAATACTGACAATCAGTAAGCCCAGAGTCACCATATTGGTAAACAACCAGAATGTCCGGTAGAAAAAGAAAATGGCTCTGAACTTTCGGAGTATCATACGCTTTTTTAGCAAGCTAACGTAAGTCCAATTTCAAAGGAAATTATTAACATTTTTTATAAATTCGCTCTCCGAACTTCAATCAACAACCGATGAAACGCAGCCTCTTTACGCTCCTTTTTTCAATAATGGTCTTCTTTGTACATGCCCAGACCATTTACAAAGAGTTTGAAGTTGATTCCGTAGCCCACCCTATCGGCGGTTTACCGTTGCTGGAAAAGTTTGTTGATGTGAACCGGCGTATGCCGTATGCTGCCGAAGTAAATCGTACCAAAGGAGCGGTTATTTTATCCGCCGTGGTAGAACCCAACGGCAAAATTTCGGAGGTAAACCTACTGCGCAAACTCCAACCCGACTGTGACCGCGAAGCCGTTCGTGTTCTGCGTTTGTTTAATGCCTGGATACCCGCCCAAAAAGACGGAAAAACCGTTCGGCAACAGATTACGTATACAGTACGGTTTGTGCCCAATGGCCTGGATTGCCGACCGGGCCAAATTATTCGGTATTACAATGACAAAGGCGAGTTTACCGACGACTCCACCAAGGCGGCTTTCAGACTTGTTTCTCCGGTAGATACATTGGGCTATCCTACCGAAGGGCCCATCGTGTATCGAAAAAACGGAAAAAGCTGGAAAGAATTTAGCCACTACCGTTTCCAAAAGGAGTCCTTCATGCATTACAATCATGACGACCCCGCTCTGCCCGATTCGATCAGTGCGTACCGGCTTCAAATTTTCGATGAGCTCGGCAGTAATCAGCAAGTTCACTACTCATTTTTAGCGGATGGCACCCTGTTATCTAGTGAGCCTTATGAAGACGGGAAACGGTCACGTACTTCGTATTACTACTATCGGAATGGGGTCGTAAAGAGTTTGGAAGAGTCGGATACTGAAAAGAAAACGCGGGAATGGCGCTGGTACCCCACCGGACAGCTTCATCAGGTTGGTGTTCGTGACATGAACGGTGTAGCCCTTTTCCGCTATGAGCTTCAACAGGTAAGCCAGTGGGATTCGACGGGTAAACCAACCGTTGTCAATGGAACCGGGCAGGCAACTTTTACCTCCCTCAATAATAGGAAACTGTTGCGGGAAAGCGGAATGTTGGAGAATAGCCAGAAAAATGGCGACTGGGTCGGGCGGTTAAAAAATGATCAATTGGTTTATCGGGAAACTTACGACAACGGCAAGTTGATCTCCGGAAAATTATACGACGAAAAAGGGAACGTATCGACCTACAACGAACTCGAGAAGCAGCCGGAGTTTAAAGGTGGAATGGCCGGATTAGGGCGTTTTCTATCCAGTACCCTGCGGTATCCGGTAGAAGCACAACAGAAAAAAGTACAAGGCCGGGTGTTGGTGACCTTTACTATCGATGCCGATGGGCACGTCAGCGATGTGAAAGTAATACGCGGGATTGGATACGGAGCCGATGAGGAAGCCATGCGGGTTGTTAAAGCCACCGATGGTAAGTGGACGCCGGGTATCCAGCGCGGCCGAAAAGTTAACGTACGGTATACGATGCCCCTGAATTTCGCCCTGCAATAAGATAACCCGGCTTTTATCAAAACCCGTTTTAATTACTTCTGTACCCCCAGAAAGCTCAAGGCACCTTCATGCAGCGAAATCTGAATGTTCCGAGCTTTCTTGGACTTGACCAACTGATCGTCCAGGTGTAATTCAGCCCCTTCCCATTTCATCCGGATCGAGCGCCCTTTCAGGATGGTTCCCCAATAATCACCCTCGACGCCCTGGAGACGGTTTTGCACATAGGTTGCCAGAACGTCACGTTGATTTTCTGCCACTAAGACCACTTCAAACTGACCATCGCCCGGGTCGGCGGCAGGATCCAACACCAACTTAGGGCCAATGGAACGAATATTCATCACTTCTACCAGCAGGTAATCTCCCGAATAATCAACCCCGTCTATTTCGATCTGGCAATGACGGGTTTTGTAAGATTGGATAATCTCTGCCAGCACTTCCAAAGCGGTTTTTAACCTATCTTCCGGCGAATCATCCGATTTTTCTTCCCGCTTGTCCATTTCTTTCATCAGCTTCGGAAAAACGCCGTACCCAATTCCTTCCAGGAAAAAGTGATGCTTGGACAACCCCTCTACCAGGCCCACGTCAAAACGCTTCCGCTCGCCTTTTTTCCAGCTCTTCACAATCGGCAAGGGATCATCAACCGGAATATGGAGTGCACCGGCGATGTTGTTCGCCGTTCCGTTGGGCAATAAAGCGATCGGATACGGTTTTTCGATCAGTTTCCGGTTTAACAGGTGTTTGGCGACCCGCCGAACGGTGCCGTCCCCGCCAGCCACGACCAAAAAATCGACATCCGTTTTTAATTCTTTCCAGTCGCTTTTTTTCGTGGATGCATACCGGCAGACAAATCCTTCCGATTCAATTAGCGCCATGAGTTCCTTCTTGGAATGTTCCTCATCACCAGCGCCGGGGTTGTGTAAGAGCTGAGCAATTTTCATAAAGTCCGTTATAACGATATATTAAACATCATTGGCGTTTTTCTGTTGGAATATTTGTACAAAATGACAATACCATGAGAATATTAATCACCAACGATGACGGTATTTACAGCCCGGGTATTGCGGCTCTGGCTCGCATAGCTTCCCGTTTCGGCGAAGTACGCGTTGTAGCGCCCGATGTTGAGCAGTCTTCCATGGGTCACGCGGTAACCCATTCACGCCCACTTTCATACAAACCCTCCCCGATCAAGTTTGAAGGCATTGAAGCCTACCGTGTTAATGGTACGCCCGCCGATTGCGTGGCGCTGGGAAGTCACATTGGCGGACAAACGGATGTGGTCTTATCGGGCATCAACATGGGACCAAATCTGGGCAATTCCATGTGGCATTCGGGTACACTGGCGGCTGCCAAACAAGCGGTTTTGCTGGGCATCAAAGGCATTGCCCTCAGCACCCCAGTCGGTAAAACCGAACCCGACTTCAAAGCGCTGGAGCCGTACGTGGAGAAAACCTTGGAACTGCTGTTGAAAGATACTGAATTGTCACTTTACAACGTCAATTTTCCTCCCAATCCTACCGACATCAAGTGGACACGTCAGTCGGTTCGGTTATACGATGGAACAATTGTACCGGGAATGGACCCATTGGGTCGTAAACACTATTGGTTTACGGTAACACCCCTGGAACCGGCCGAAGAAGGAACGGACCGCTGGGCTGTTGATCAGGGGTACGTTTCAATTACACCTTTGAGACTCGATCTGACCGATGAACAGGCGCTCAACAAAGCTCTGAAAGAACAACCTATTACGGTATAACCAAAAAGTAAAGCCCCTTCCGTCACCAGAAGGGGCTTTATTTTTTAATTCAATAGCCTGGCTAAATGGTTTCAAAACCGCAGTAGGGCACCAGTACTTGCGGAATCCGGATGCCATCCGGTGTCTGGTTGTTTTCCAGAATGGCGGCCAGAATTCGCGGCAACGCCAGCGCCGAACCGTTCAAGGTATGCAGCAACTGCGTCTTTGCCGGTCCGCCGTCGCGATCAGCCCGGTACCGGAGTTTCAACCGATTGGATTGATAGGTCTCGAAGTTAGAAACTGAGCTTACTTCCAGCCAGCGCTGTTGGGCCGCCGACCAAACTTCCATATCATACGTCAACGCTGACGCGAAACCCATGTCACCTCCGCAAAGCCGCAAAACCCGGTAGGGCAATTCCAGCTTTTGCAACAGACTTTGCACATACTGGCTCATTTCCTCCAGTGCCTGGTAGGATTCTTCCGGTTTGCGAATCTGCACAATCTCAACCTTGTCAAACTGATGCAGCCGGTTAAGTCCCCGGACGTGTGCGCCCCAGGAACCCGCTTCGCGCCGGAAACAAGGCGTATGCCCCACGTTTTTGATCGGCAATTGGTCTTCAGATACAATCACGTCGCGATACAGGTTCGTGATGGGTACTTCGGCCGTTGGAATCAGGTACAGTTTATCTTCCGTTACGTAGTACATCTGCCCTTCTTTGTCGGGCAACTGACCCGTTCCAAACCCCGAATCTTCGTTGATCAGAATGGGCGGCTGAATTTCGAAATAGCCTGCCTTAAGGGCTTCATCGAGGAAAAAGTTAATCATCGCTCGCTGAATGCGGGCACCTTTGCCCCGATAAACCGGAAAACCGGCTCCCGAAATTTTGTTGCCCAGATCGAAATCGATGATACCGTACTTTTTGATCAGTTCCCAGTGCGGCAAAGTACCTTCCGCCAGCGTCGGAATATCCCCGTGTTGCAACACCACTTCGTTGTCTTCTGCATTACGACCTTCCGGAACACTACTGTGGGGCAGGTTAGGAAGCGTAACCATGACGTTCTGCAATTGTTGCTCGGTAAATTTCAGGCTTTCCTCCAGTTCTTTCGAACGCGTTTTCAGCTCAGCGGTTTCAGATTTGGCCGCTTCGGCTTCGGCTTTCTGGCCAGCCTTCATGAAAGCCCCAATTTCCTTGGCCTTCGCGTTGGAGCGAGCCAGCACGTCATCCAATTCTTTTTGGGTATCGCGCCGTACTTGATCCAGCGCCAGCACCTGCTCAACGATGGCTTCTGCGTTGGCAAACCGTTTCTTGTTCAGGCCTGCCAGCGTGGCTTCTTTATTTTCGCGGATGAAAGGGAGTAAAAGCATGGTTAATCGGATAATAACTGCGGTTGAGCAGCGATAAGTATTTCTAGTTGAAACCCTGGCAGGTTCTAAAAACCTGCCAGAGCTCTGCATCTTTTTAAGCTTCTGTTAAATTGAACAACCCCTCATTCAGCGCATTCAACGCTTCGGCCTTGTAACGGCCGTGCATCAGCAATGAAATATTGTGTTCAGTTCCGCCGTACGAAATCATCCGGATCGGGATGCCTTCCAATGCTTTCAAAACCTGCAAAGCTATACCGGCATGGTCGGCGCTGAAGTTACCGACAATACAGACAATCGTCTGGTCATAATCCGGCTCTTCCAGATCGCAGAAGGTCCGCAGTTCGGCCATCAGTTCGGTCAGGTTATCCGTTTTGTCGATGGTGACCGAAACCGATACTTCCGACGTTGCAATCAGATCAACCGGGGTTTTATATTTTTCAAACACTTCGAAAATCCGACGCAGAAAACCGTACGCGTTCAGCATCCGCAGTGAGTGAATATACAGGGCCGTAATACCATCTTTGGCCGCCACGGCTTTAAACACCTGGTCGGAGGTTTTGCTGGCAATCAGCGTCCCTTCGGCCTGCGGGTCCATCGTATTTTTCAGGCGCACCGGTACGCCAAACATTTTGGCGGGTGTGATGGTAGACGGGTGCAGTATTTTGGCTCCGAAATACGCTAGCTCCGCAGCTTCCTCAAACGTCAACGCCCGAATCGGGAAGGTGTTCTTCACAATCCGCGGGTCGTTATTGTGCATTCCGTCAATGTCGGTCCAGATCTGAATTTCGTCGGCCCGGATGGCACCGCCAATCAGCGAAGCTGTATAATCAGAACCACCCCGTTTCAGGTTATCGACTTCTCCGCGCGGATTACGACAAATAAAGCCCTGAGTAACAATTATTCTCTTATCACCGTGCGCCCGCAGCAACTCCCGCAGTTTACGCTCCGTAAAATCCAGCTCCGGTTCGCCGTCGGCATCGACCCGCATAAATTCCAGCGCTGGCAGCAGAATAGACTCCTGTTCGGTTTCTTCCAGATAAGCCTGAAACATCTGGGTGCTCAGCAATTCGCCTTCAGCCACCAGCTCCTTTTCCTGTTTCAGGGTAAACGGCCGGATGCGAGTCAACGATCGGATAAACGAAAATTCGTTTTCAATGATCTTCTGGCCTTTGGTCAACCCATCCGATGTTTTGTACAGCTCCCGCACGAATGTATCATAGTGCGCTTTTAGGTGCTCGATTTTTTCGGCGGCTTCCTCGGGCTGATCCAGCTTCAGCGATTCCGCAATGGACAGGAGCGCGTTGGTGGTGCCGGACAGGGCCGACAGGACGATGATTTTCTGCTGATCATCGGAGGTAATCAGGCTGCGGATCGAATGCATCCGTTCGGGCTTGCCAACAGACGTTCCGCCAAATTTCCAGACTTGCATGGGATTAATGAGTAAATGAGTAAATGACCGGGCCGCCGGAGCGGTGAATGGGCGAACAGTTTTGCCAGTGAATAGTTTCTAGCGCAGCTATTGACACCATCTATCGTTTACTCATTCAAAATTAGAGTTTGGGTGAATAACTATAAACTTGTTGCTGTAAGCCTAACATTTTGATGGCCGTCATGGCAGCTTCGTCGCCTTTGTTGCCGTGGATACCACCCGCGCGGTCGATAGCCTGCTGCTGGTTATTGGGTGTCAGCACCCCGAAAATAACCGGTTTTCCGGTTTGAATTCCGACCTGGGTTAATCCCTGCGCCACTGCGTGGTTGATGTAATCATTGTGTTTAGTTTCTCCCTGAATCACGCAGCCAAGGGCAATTACGGCATCAATATCGTCGCGCTGGGCAAACCACTGCGCTCCGAGACTCAGCTCAAAACTCCCCGGCACATTCCCCCGAATGATGTTACCAGCTACGGCTCCGTATTGCAGCAGGGTTTGATAAGCACCTTCAAACAGGGCTTCCGTAACTTCGGCATTCCACTCAGCCACAACAATGGCAAAGCATCGTTTGCTAATATCGGGGAGGTTTTCAGTTGAAAAAACACTTAAATTCTTTAATTCACTGGCCATCTGAACTCGGATTACACAGATTAAACAATTAACGCAGATTTAGTAACTTAGATTCAGGTTTGAGACCTGTCAACATTGACCCGGACACCTTTCTATCCTGCTAATCCGAGTCCAAAAAAAAGGACAAAACCTCGGTCGGTTTTGTCCTTTCGCAATGGGTTGTTTCAACGCTGCTTACGACTCACCGACCGTGCTTTCCAGGACGGATTTATACTTCTTGGCATTGGCGGATTCTGCCGAAGTCGGATACTTGTCGATAATCTGGTTGTACGTGCTGATTGCCTCCTGATTTTGCTTGTTTTGCTCGTAAGCAACTGCCAGCTTCATCAGGTAAGCGGGTGTAAAATATTGATTTGGCTTGTAATCAGCCGCTTTTTTATAGTAATCGATCGCGTCGCTATACGCTTTCTTTTCCATGTAAGCATCACCGATCAAGGTATACGTCCGGCCTTGTACCAGCAAATCAGAAGAGCTAAAGTTCTTCAGTTTGTCGATGGCGTCATCGTATTTTCCTTGTTTCAGCAAGGCAACACCTGAATAGAAACTGGCAAGATTTCCGGCGGGAGCCGCACTATACTCTTCCGAAATAGCGATCAAACCTTCGTTAGCACCATTACCATTCAATGCTTTTTTGAGTGAATCGGCCTCCCATTCATAAACTGAGGGAAACATCGCCGTCTGAGCTTCTTCGTCCTGGCTACTTACCCAGTACCGGTAACCAATAAAGCCGGCAATAACCAGCACAACCGCGCCCAGCAGGCCCAGAACCAGTTTCTGATTTCGCTCAAAAAACACCTCTGCCTTCCCTAACGACCCCGCTAATGCGGTAGGATCTTCCAGAAACTCCAGTTTGGAGCTTGTTTGTGTCTTACTCATTTAAGATTATCCAAAATTTGGGACTGCAAATTTAGCAAATCTCCACACAATAGAAAGAAAAACGCAGGACAAAGTTTTGATAATAAAGGAAAAAGAAGAAGAAAAGAAGGAGGAAGAGCCGAAGAAAAGCCGAAGCATTTTCTCGTTTCTTCCTCCTTTCCTTCTTTTCCTCCTTTATTCGGTAAGGAATGGATAATCTTTCTGCATGTAAACGTCTTTGAACGCTTCGTCCGGTGACGGATAAGGCGACTCTTCGGCAAACTTCACCGACTCGTCTACAATGCCTTTGATTTTCTGATCAATAGCTCCCAGCTCATCTTCAGTCGCTAATTTCTGCTCCAAAATGGCGGCACGGACGTTCTCGATGGGGTCACGTTGTTTGTACTGCTCCAGTTCGTCTTTGGTCCGGTACTTCTGCGGATCTGACATGGAGTGACCGCGGTACCGGTACGTCCGGAATTCCAGCAACGTCGGGCCTTCGCCTTTGCGGGCACGCTCGGCGGCCCGGCTAACAGCTTCGTGAACAGCCTCTACGCTCATGGCATCAACCGGCTCCGACGGCATGTCGTAGGCCTCACCAAGGGTGTATAGATCCGTTACGTTCGACGTCCGGGCAACGGAAGTTCCCATTGCATACCCGTTGTTTTCAATCACGAAGATAACGGGCAATTTCCACGTCATAGCCATGTTGAGCGTTTCGTGGAATGCACCCTGCCGAACCGCTCCATCGCCCATGAAGCACATGCAGAGGTTGGTAGTTTGGTTGTATTTCTCGGCAAAGGCAATCCCGGCACCGAGTGGTATCTGAGCCCCGACAATACCGTGGCCGCCCATAAAGTTGACCGATTTGTCAAAAATGTGCATCGAGCCCCCTTTTCCTTTCGACGATCCGGTTTGCTTACCGAATAATTCGGCCATGATGGCTTTCGGGTCAGAACCCAAGGCCAGCGGAATACCGTGATCACGGTAAGCCGTAATCCATTTATCATCTTTAGTCAGTGCCGAATACGACCCTGAGGAACAGGCTTCCTGCCCGATGTAGAGGTGACAGAACCCCCGGATTTTCTGTTGCCCATAAAGCTGACCGGCTTTTTCTTCAAACTTCCGTTGAAGCATCATCGATTCATACCAGTAGAGGTAGCGCTCTTTGGGGTGCTTGGTTTTTGTCGCAGCTGGCGAAGACTTAGATTTTTCCTTTACACTTGCCATATAGTTCTTTGGGCGTAAAAAAAGGATAACCGAATTTAAAAACGGAAATCGTTTCCGATGCAGGTAGCTAGTCATTCCATAACAAACGACCTGTATCTTTGTTGCTTAAACACGCAGTGACTCCCGCTAGTCTCAGAGGACCGGAGCACTACGGTGCCGCGAAAATACGCATTTCCCGCTAACAACCATACCGATGTATTTGGAAAAACTCAACCTGACTAACTTCAAAAACTACGAGGAAGGGAGTTTTACATTTAGCGAACAGATTAATTGCATTGTGGGGTCGAACGGCAGCGGAAAAACCAATTTGCTGGATGCGGTCTATTTTTTATCCCTGAGCAAAAGCGCATTTCACAATCAGGATGCCTTAAGTATTAACCATCAGAGCGATTTCTTTATCATTGACGGCATGTTCCGGCTCGACAACCGGCCGGTTCAGATTACGTGCAGCCTCCAGCGGGGGCAGCGAAAAGTGCTATTGTCGGACAAAAAACCGTACGATCGCATCAGCGAACACATCGGGCGCTTTCCGGTGGTGATGCTGGCGCCCAATGATACCGATCTGGTGCGGGAGCATAGCGAAGAACGGCGGCATTTTTTCGATGGAGTTTTGGCGCAGCTGGATGCCGATTACCTACGCGATTATTTGTTTTATCACCAACTGCTGAAGCAGCGCAACGGCACCCTGAAACTGTTTGCTGAACGGAATTACCTGGATGAGGAACTGCTCGAAACCTATAACGAACCGTTGCTGCAACTTGCTCAGAAGATTTACGTCCGCCGGAAGCAGTTTATTGCGGAGTTTTTACCGATCGTTCAAAAGCATTACGCCTACCTGAGCGAAGCCCGCGAAGCCGTCGACATTATTTACGAGTCAGAAGTTGGTAACGAGGAGTTCCCGAAAGATTTCCGCCGAAACCGTCAGCGCGACATTCAATTACAGCGAACCAACAAAGGAGTTCATAAAGATGATTTTGTGTTCGAAGCCAACGGCGTTGCCCTGAAAAAGTTTGGCTCGCAAGGTCAGCAGAAAACTTTTGTTATTGCCCTCAAACTGGCACAATTCGAGCAGCTTCAGGCCGAAAAAGGGACCAAACCGATGTTGCTGCTGGATGACATTTTCGATAAGCTCGATGACCGCCGGATCGGCAAACTCATCACCCTCATGGAACATCATACCTTCGGACAGATTTTCATCACCGACGCCCGGCCCGAGCGGACTCGGGAGTTGCTGGCCTCCGTGAAAGCCGAGGTAGCCTATTTTCAGACGGAAGGGTAACCACTACCCCGCCCAGTTCTCGCGGTCCAGGCTACGGTACTGAATTGCTTCGGCCAGGTGCTCGATTTCAATTTGCTTACTGCTGGCCAAATCCGCAATTGTGCGCGATACTTTCAGAATCCGGTCGTAGGCGCGGGCCGACAGACCCAACCGATCCATAGCGGTTTTTAGCAGCGCTAGCCCGGCCTCATCAATGACGCAAACGTCTTTTACCATCTGCGACGGCATCATGGCGTTGGAATAGATTCCGGTCTGCTCTTCAAACCGCTTCGTCTGGATCTCCCGCGCCCGGATCACGCGCTCCCGAATGGCGTCGCTGCTCTCGGAAGGGCGGTTGGCCGTCATTTGATCGAAGGAAACGGGCGTTACTTCAACGTGCAGATCGATGCGGTCCAGCAACGGTCCGCTGATTTTGTTTAAATACCGTTGCACCACACCCGGGCCACAGACACACTCTTTTTCCGGGTGGTTGTAATACCCGCAGGGGCACGGATTCATGCTGGCAATCAGCATAAAATTGGCCGGAAATTCCACCGCCCATCGCGCCCTCGAAATGCTTACTTTCCGTTCTTCCAGCGGTTGCCGCATTACCTCCAGCGCCGTCCGCTTAAATTCAGGCAATTCGTCCAGAAACAGCACGCCGTTGTGCGAAAGTGAAATCTCCCCGGGCTGCGGAAAGCTGCCCCCTCCTACCAAAGCCGCATCGCTGATGGTGTGGTGCGGAGACCGAAACGGTCGGGTAGCAATCAGCGTAGCCCGGCTGCCCAGCTTCCCGGCTACCGAATGAATTTTGGTGGTTTCCAGCGCTTCATGCAACGTCAATGGCGGTAAAATGCTCGGCAAGCGCTTCGCCAGCATGGTTTTTCCGGCCCCCGGTGGACCAATCATGATGACGTTATGCCCACCGGCAGCGGCAATCTCCATTGCCCGTTTGATATTTTCCTGCCCTTGAACGTGGGCAAAATCGGCTTCGTAAGCGTTTTGTGTTTTGGTGAACAACTCGCGTGTATCCGTTACCAGCGGCTCAATCGCTTTTTTTCCGGCAAAGTAGTCAACCGCATCCATCATGGTCTCCACACCAATGACATCCAGATTATTCACAATGGCGGCTTCGGGCGCATTCTCGGCGGGCAACACAAATCCCTTGTATCCTCTTTTACGAGCTTCAATGGCAATGGGTAAAACACCCTTAATGGGCCGCAGCCGACCATCGAGCGACAATTCACCCATAATAACGTATTCTTCCAGACTGCGCTCGGGATTGATTTGCTCGGAAGCCTGGAGAACACAGAGTGCAATTGGTAAGTCGTACGAAGAACCTTCTTTTCGAATATCAGCCGGAGCCAGATTCACCACCACTTTTTGCCGCGGCATTCGGTAGCCAAAGTATTTTAACGATGATTCGACCCGGTGTTCGCTTTCTTTGACGGCGCTGTCGGGCAAACCAACCAGATGAAAATGTAACCCTTGAGCCACAGCAACTTCAATCGTAATAATGGTCGCACTAACGCCATGAACGGCACTTCCGAAGGTTTTAGCCAGCATGTAAGCAGGAATCTATTTATAGGTTAGACGAACAACCGACGGGAAGGACACACGAACCTTCCGTTTTTCTGGATGAAATCGCACAAATTCACCAGATTTGACGCCCGTCTGTTTGTTAACTCTAAAAAGGCAACAAACTTTGGAGCAAAATTCAGATCAGTACGAGTCCGATAGACCTTTTAGCACCAAAAGCATGACTTCTCCCCAATCGTATAGTGAGCAGATTAAGGCGGTTTTTCGAACCGAATTTGACCGGGAACCCGAATTGCTGGTCCGTGGCCCCGGCCGGATTAATTTACTGGGTGAACATACCGATTACAACGGCGGCCTGGTGCTGCCCGCCAGTATCGACAAAGAAATTGTATTTGCTATCGCCCGGCGCGACGACTCAACGGGCCGTATCGTGGCCGAAAACCTGAATCAGTCGTTTTCGTTCGAACTCCACCAGTTAACCCAATCGTCTCTGGGCTGGCCAAATTACCTGATGGGTGTGGTTGATCAGTTGCAGAAAGCCGGTCGCCAACCCGGTGGCTTTGACCTGGTTTTTGGGGGAAACATTCCCGCCGGAGCAGGTTTATCCTCATCGGCGGCCCTGGAATGCGGGCTGGCATTTGCGTTAAATAACCTTTACGAGCTGGAGCTATCAACGCTGGACATGGTGCAACTCAGTCAACGCGCCGAAAACCAGTTTGTTGGGGTCAATTGCGGAATTATGGACCAGTTTGCGTCGATGTTTGGGCGCGAGCAGGCCGTCATTCAATTGGATTGCAAATCCCTGCACCATGAATATTTCCCGTTTCTGACAACCGATTATGCCTTGATTCTGTGCGATACGGGCGTCAAACACTCACTCGACGACAGCGAATACAACACCCGCCGGAGCGAGTGTGAAACCGGCGTTGCGATTCTGCAACAGTATAATCCGGCCATCCAGTTGCTGCGCGACGCGACCACCGAACTCGTTGATGCCCACCGCGACGAGATGCCGGGAAAAGTGTACCAGCGTTGCCGATACGTTACTGAAGAAATCCGGCGCGTTCAGGTGGCATGTCAGGATCTACTGAACAACGACTTGACGGCTTTTGGCCAGAAGATGTACGAAACCCACGATGGTTTGCAGCACGATTACGAAGTCAGCTGCCCAGAACTGGATTTTTTGGTCGACCAGACCCGCGCGGACGATACGGTTTTGGGAGCCCGAATGATGGGGGGCGGTTTTGGTGGCTGTACGATTAACCTGGTCAAACACGAAATCGCGGATTCATTTGTTAACCGACTGAAAGAAGCTTACCAGAATGAGTTCCAGATTGAACTGAAATGTTATCCGGTTCGAATCACAAACGGAACCTCGGTCCTGGAATAGTAAAAAAGTAAAAGCGGCCTCATCTGCTTTAGAACGGATGAGGCCGTCAATCTATACTTTGCGTTAGACCGTCAGCGTCCAGCCTTCGCGGTATTCCCGCTTAACATATTGATTCGCCAGATCGTAGTTGGTTACTTTCATGTTGGCGGCATCCCACAACAGTTTTTTACGACCGTTGTACTTGTCAACGGTTTTCTTCCCGTTTGGATTGTCACGCAACATCCAGCTTCTCAAAGCCAGGTTTCCAATCAAAATGCTTTCAGTGAATGGCGCTGCGTATTCGAAAGGCGAACTGGTTTTTCCTTTGCCATAACCGGCAATGCAGGCATCGACCCACTGCAAATAATGGTCTTCATTCGGCACGCGGGCAATCGTCTGAGGAACGTTCAGGCTCTCGTTGGCTTTCAGCGGCAACAGGCGCGGATTGGCCCCGTAACAATCGGCCATCAATTTCCCTTTCGACCCAACGAACAAAACCCCACCATCGGAATTTCCGAAGGCTTCGCCCGGCAATAATTCTTCCGGCAGCTCGGGCAGAATACCGCCATCGTACCAGCTTAATTTAATATCGCCTTTTCCGTCTTTCCGGGGGTAATTCAGGTGAATAGACGACGAAAACGGTGTCCAGTCCGGATTATGGTCCTGCTCGCGGAGCGTAAACGTCCAGGTACCCGCTACGCTACATTCCACCGAATTGGGGTATTCGAGGGGCAGAATCCGGAATACCGGGTCCAGAATGTGACAGGCCATATCACCGAGCGCGCCGGTTCCGTACGGCCACCAGCCACGCCAGTTCCAGGGCAGGTAGGCTTCGTTGTACGGCACTTTTTTGGCGGGTCCCAGCCACAGGTCAAAATCTAGCTCCTTTGGAACGTCGAACGTCCGGTCCGTCGGAATAGCTTGCGGCCATACCGGGCGGTTGGTCCAGGCCAGTACTTTATTGACATCGCCAATAATGCCCGAATCGTAGATTTCTTTCATCCGCCGAACGCCGTTGCCCGAACCGCCCTGGTTGCCCATCTGGGTTACCACTTTGTATTTTTTAGCCGCCTGCCCCAGCATCCGGGCTTCGTAGATGTCGTGCGTTAACGGTTTTTGGGTATACACGTGTTTTCCCAGCTGCATAGCCGCCAGCGTGGCTACGGCATGGGTGTTGTCGGGGGTCGACACGGAGCAGGCATCGATATTTTTGCGCTCTTTCGCTAGCATTTCCCGAAAGTCCTTGTAATACGTCGCTTTCGGAAAATTCTTGCGAGACTCAACGGCCTGCCGATCGTCGACATCACAAAGCGCCACAATGTTGACGTTGGGGCTCTTAGCAAATGACGCCAGGTCGCTTTTCCCTTTACCGCCTACACCAATACCGGCGATATTGAGTTTGTCGCTAGGAGCAATAAAACCTTTACCCAGCACATGACGGGGAACGATAAAAAACGAAGTAGCCGCCAGTGATGAGGTTTTCAGAAAATCCCGGCGGCTTGAATTGTCTGTAGTTTGGTGATTGTCGTCCATATGTAAAAGGGTTTAGAGAAAGGAACAGACCGGTTTCGCATCTCCGCTACGACAATGACGAACGCTCCGAAAATCCAGAACCAGACTGAAAACAATACGCAGAAAGGCGACAATCAGACTATTAAGCCGCTTAAAATTGTTGGCAGCAAACAATAAAGCCGACCGCGAATCCGCAGCCGGCTTATACCATTTATGGTTTTTAGTTTAGAAGTTACTCGTTCGGTCTGCGGTTTACAGACCAGCATCTTTTAAAAAATATATTTGTTCTCCGCAATCATCGCGTCAGCAATCCGACGGCGGGTTTCTTTCAAATTCAACGGCTCAATTTTTGTAAACCGCTTCAGGCCCATCAGCATTACCCGCAGTTCGTCGCCCTCGGCAAAGGATGTGATTGCAGCCCGGCCAGCGTTATTGATTTTTTCGACGGCTTCGTGCAGATACGTCAGTGCCAGATCCTTTTGGAGCGCAACGTCGGATTCCACTTTGGTTCGGATCCGCTTTTCGACCCGCAGCAAAACGGATTCGGCCACGTAGACTTCGATGACCATATCGGCCAGATTCATTAAGATCTCCTGTTCTTCCGACAGTTTCATCATGAATTTCTGAACCGCAGCGCCCGCAACCATCAAAACCGCTTTCTTCAGGTTCCGCAACACTTTCTTCTCGGCGGCAAACAACACCTCCTCTTCTTCGGCGCTGAAATCCGGAATGGACATGATTTCTTTGGAAACCGCCATCGCTGGCCCCATCAGATCCAGTTCACCCTTCATCGTCCGCTTCAGAATCATATCAATCGTCAGCATCCGGTTAATTTCGTTCGTTCCCTCAAAAATTCGGTTGATCCGGGCATCGCGGTACGCACGGTCCATCGGCGCATCGGCCGAGTAGCCCATCCCGCCATAAACCTGAACCCCTTCGTCAACAACGTAGTCGAGTATTTCGGAACCGTGAACTTTCATCATGGCACACTCAATCGCAAACTGCTCCAGAGCTTTCAGCTTGGCGTCGGCATCACTTACACCGTTGGCTTTCAGGCTTTCAATCAAATCATCAATGTTCTGCCCCGCCCGGTAACAGGCCGTTTCGCAGGCATACATCTTAACCGCCATTTCGGCCAGCTTGTGTTTGATCGCTCCAAAGCTTGAAATCAATGTCCCAAACTGTTTGCGCTCGTTGGCGTATCGAATGGCATTATTGAGCACTTCTTTAGCCCCCCCAACGGCGGCAACGCCCAGTTTGATCCGACCGACGTTAAGAATGTTAACGGCAATCTTAAAACCGTTGCCGCGCGTCGACAGCAGGTTCTCAACAGGTACTTTACAGTCGTTGAAAAACAATTGACGGGTATCGGAGCCTTTGATACCCATTTTGTGCTCCGGCTCGTTCATTGTGATGCCACCAAACTCTTTTTCAATCAGGAAAGCACTCAGGTTTTTATCGACTTGCCCGTTGCCATCGTCAATCTTGGCAAAAACGATAAACAGATCGGCAAAACCGCCGTTCGTAATCCACATTTTCTGGCCGTTGATGATGTAATGTTTGCCATCTTCCGACAAGCGGGCTTTTGTTTTGCCCGAGTTGGCATCCGAACCCGAATCCGGTTCCGTCAGACAGTACGCGGCTTTCCATTCGCCGGTGGCTAGCTTGGGTAAATAGTTTGCTTTCTGTTCTTCATTTCCGTAATAAACAATCGGCAACGTCCCGATTCCGGTATGGGCCGACAATGCAACGGAGAACGAATGTCCGGCGCCCGTGACTTCCGTCACCAGCATCGATGTATTGAAATTCATGCCAAACCCGCCGTACTCTTCCGGTACCGAAGTTCCGAGCAAACCGAGTTCTCCGGCTTTGTCCATCAACGATGCAATTAGCTCCGGTGATTTCGCGTGATCGATCTCATCCAGCCGGGGCCAGATTTCACGCTCCAGAAATTCGCGGCACGTAGCGGCAATCATTTGCTGTTCTTCCGTAAACTCTTCGGGAATAAACACCTGCGATGCGTCCGTTTCTTTGATCAGAAACTCCCCGCCTTTAATCGATGCTGTAGGTTCCGTGGCAATCATGACGTATAGATCAATAGGGTTGTTGTCGGGCGGTGTGCCATCACACCATTACTTGCAAAGCTAACAAAAGCCGTTATGGTATGCAAGCATACGATTAAATTTAGTACTATTCAGGTTGAATCTTGTATAAAAATCGCATTCAACAGAATGGTAACGAGCTATAAAGTGCCGTAAAAGTGGGCGTACACCGCGCGTTAATTGCTAAAAGATAGAAATTTAAGTAACAATTGGTTGTACATATATTGTTTAATAGTATCTTTCGTCAGCGATTACGAGGTATTTATGAACAATATAAATGAACTCAGACAGGTAGTCATCAGGCATATTTCGCATTTTCCGTGGGTAAAGTTCGTACTGGGGCTGAGTCTGGGAGTTTTCTTCGCATACGGAGTAAGTCAGGCCCAGGGTGTTCCCCGCGTTGGAAACCGTCTGGAATTCGCGGGCGTAACAATCCATCTGAACGAGGCAACACAGCATTTTGTCCAGCAGGAAGCCGAAATCTTATACGTCAACCGGGCTTTGGTTACTGCCCAGCTAGAACGGCTGAACCTCTATATTCCGATTATTAAGCCATTCCTGGCGCAACATTCCTTATCCGACGATTTTATATTTCTGGCACTTTATGATCCCGCGCCGGTTACGGATGAGCCTGGTAACGGTTTTTGGGCACTCGGCAAAAGTCAGCTCCCAGAATTACGTATTAATCCTTTTGTCGACGAGCGCTTACACCCGGTGCGGTCAACCCTGGCAGCCATCAATCGCCTGAAACAGCTTTACCAACAGAAAGCCAACTGGGTATCTGCTATCCACCGCTACGACCTGTTTTTGCGCGCTGATACAACCCGATTACTGGCTCCTGAAACCGGCGATAACAAGGTGTATGCACTCACGAATGCGCAGGACAGGTTTTTAATCCGGTTGCTGGCCACTAAAATTGTGCTGGAGCGGGCCATGTCGGTCTATCACCCATCCAACCAAACGGTCTTATTTCCGTATGAAGAATCACGGGGAAAAAGTATCCCGCAGATTGCGGAACAATGCCAGGCCACCGAAAAGCGTGTTGCCCAATACAATACCTGGCTGAAAGCACCCCGAGTCCCGGACCAAGACGATTATACGGTTTATATACCGGTCACACTGGAACACTACGTCGAGCTGAAACGCCGGACAAACCCTGCCGACAACAACCCGATGGCACTGCAAGATGCCGGATTTCCAGCCTTAGAGAAAATCGCTGACGCTCCTCAACGGGGCGGAACTTTTTACCGAATCAACGGAAAGAAAGGGATTCAGGCGCAATTGTTCGACAGCCGAATCACGCTGGCTTACCAGGGTAAATTGAAAGTAAAGAAATTCGAACACTATAACGATTTGCGTGGGGATCGCCCGATTGTGGCCGGTGAAATTTATTACCTGCGCAAAAAAAGTAAACGAGCCCGCGTTCCCTTCCACATTGTTAAACGGGGTCAATCACTTTGGTCAATTTCTCAGCAATACGGTATTAAGCTGGAGAGACTAATCGCCTATAACGCTATTAACCCGGAACAGCAACCCACGCCCACCCGCGTGTTATGGCTGCAAAAGAAACGTCCGCGAAATCTGCCGGTTGAGTATTACCGGTCGCCCAAATCACCTGATTCAGCACCGTCCATTCCTAAAACAGATCCTGTTCTGGTCCAAACCCGGCCCGGCGTCGCTGCACCCAAACCACAGATTCAGCCAGTAGCCCCCTTGGCCCTGCCCCCTACTGTACCACCAAGCAATACGTTAGCTATGCTGGACAGCATGATTGCTGCGCTAAACAAACCAGAGCTACCCGTCTTCCGCTCAAGTGCCACAAAAACGATTCACCCGGTTCGTTCGGCCAAGATTGCCAACCCGGAAAAACTGCCTGATGAAGAAGCGGAAGAAGTAAGTGGCCCGCTGATCATGCATATTGCCGAAAAAACCGATACCTACGCCACCGTGGCTCGCCAGTATCACGTTACGGTTCAGCAATTGTATACCTGGAATAATCTATCCGCCCTGAAACCGCTGCAACCGGGACAATTGCTGCTGATTGACCAGTCGAAAAGCCCAACCACGAAAGAGTTGGTTCCGCTGGCAACCAAACCGCCCGCCAAGCCCATCATTGCAAAACCGTCGGTAGCAAAACCAGTAACGGCTCCGGTTCCCAAAACTGTTGCAGACAAACCAGTGCCACCATCAGCTCCCAAAACCGCCGTAGCCAAGCCAGTAACGACGCCATCCCTCAAAACCGTTGTAGCAAAAACGCTAGCAGCATCAACACCAAAACCCGCCGTAGCCAAGCCGCCGATCGCCAAGCCAACCCAGGCACCCGCACCTACCTACACTTATTCCGATGAGATCATTCACGTTGTACAAGCGGGTGAGAACATGTACCGCATTGGCCTGCGGTATAACGTAAAACCAACCCAGATTCAGCAGTGGAATAACTTACCGGATCTGACAGCGGTGATCGGAGCGCGGCTAATTATTCGAAAAAAATAAAGGGAGCTGCATTGGCTCCCTTCGTTGATTAAAGTCGTTCGAAAATTCCGGCGACGCCCTGCCCTCCGCCGACGCAGGCCGACACCAGGCCGTATTTTTGGTTCTGGCGTTCCATCTCATTCAGAAGCTGGACCGATAAGCGAGCGCCAGTGGACCCCAGCGCATGACCCAAGGCGATAGCCCCACCGTTCGGATTGATTTTGCTCCGATCAAGACCCAATTCCTGAATAACCGCCAGTGATTGGGCGGCAAAAGCTTCATTCAGTTCAATCTGATCAATATCATCCTGTTTCAGACCCGCTTTTTGCAAGGCCAGCGGAATCGCATTGACCGGCCCGATACCCATGATGCGCGGTTCGACCCCGGCGGCCGCGTACGACATCATCCGCGCTTTCGGCTTCAACCCCAGCTCATTCACCAGTTTTTCGGACATTACGATTACAAACGCGGCTCCGTCGGAGGTTTGCGAGGAGTTTCCTGCCGTAACCGAACCGCCAGCGGCAAATACCGGTTTCAATTTGTTCAGGGCTTCAACACTCGTATCGGCGCGCGGCCCTTCATCTTTGTTAACGGCCCATTCACGGGTTTTCTTCTTGCCCGCATCAGCGTCAAAATAGGTTTCTTTCACCGTGATCGGCACAATTTCGTCAGCAAACTTTCCGGCTGCCTGAGCCGCCAGTGCTTTCTGGTGCGACTCATAAGCAAACTGATCCTGTGCTTCCCGACTGATTTTGAATTGCTCGGCCACCTGCTCGGCGGTCAGGCCCATACCGATGTAATAATCGGGGTGTTTCTGCGCAATTTCAAAATTTAGGGCGGTTTTCCAGCCCATCACCGGTACCAGCGACATCGACTCGGTTCCTCCGGCAATGATGCAGTCGGCCAGTCCGGCGTGGATTTTGGCCGATGCAATGGCGATGGCTTCCAGGCCCGACCCGCAATACCGGTTGATGGTCATGCCCGGCACGCTATTGGGCAGCGACAGTAGCGCCACATAGCGTGCAATCTGCATACCCTGTTCCGCTTCCGGCACGGCATTGCCGACAATCAGGTCATCGACGCGGGCGGGATCAAAATTTGGCACCTGCGCCAGTAAATGTTTAATGACTTCAGCCGCCATGTCGTCCGGGCGGGTGAGTCGTAATCCGCCCCGGGGTGCTTTCCCGACAGCGGTTCTATATCCAGCTACAATGTATGCCTCCATTTTTTTTGAGATTAAAGAGAGTAGACAAATGCATGATCTCGCACATCAATTTCTCGGCGGCTTTCCTCCCTGCAACAACCCCTGCATCCGTTCCAGCGTCTTCTTCTCGCCAGTTAGCGATAAAAACGCTTCGCGTTCCAGCTCAATCAGGTATTGCTCACTGACGGTTTGGGGTGTGCTCAGATCTCCGCCACAGATCACGTAAGCCAGCTTTTCGGCAATTTTCTGGTCGTGGTCGGATATGTAACGGCCCATGCGCATGGCCGTAATACCGGCTTTGAACAAAGCAATTCCGGTTTTGCCCTGTACTTTAATGTCCTTACGCGGTTTCGGCTGCGTGTATCCATTCTCGGCCAGTTCGATGGCGACCTGCTTGGCCTCGGCAATCAGACGGCTTCGATTCAGCACGATCTGGGCCGTGGGCAACAGATAATTCATTTCGCGGGCTTCCTGCGCCGATGTGGAAACTTTGGCCGTGGCAATGTTCATGAACATGCTTTGCAGAATATTCAATTCGGGGTCGCCGGTTTGGTACAAATCACTGGCGCGGGCGGCCATTTCTTTCGTTCCGCCCCCCGCCGGAATCAGTCCGACGCCCACTTCCACCAAGCCCATGTACAGTTCGGAATGCGCCACCACCCGGTCGCAGTGCAGATTTAATTCGCAGCCGCCACCGAGCGCCAGCGAATGCGGAGCGCCCACCACCGGAATGGCTGAATACCGCGCCCGCATCATGGTCTGCTGGAACTGCGCAATCATCAGGTTGATCTCGTCAAATTCCTGTTCGATGGCAAACATAAACAGGGTCGCCAGGTTGGCCCCCGCTGAGAAAGCCTCCGCCGATTCATTGCCGATGACCAGGCCACGAAACTCTTTCTCGCCCAGGCTGATGGCTTTGTTGATTCCCTCAATCACCTCGGCGCCCATCGTGTTCATCTTACTCCGGAATTCCAGATTCAGAATACCATCGCCCAGGTCGTACAGAACCGACCCCGCATTTTTCCAGACAACGTTGTTGGAGATGTTTTCCAGCAAGATAAACTGCTCCATGCCCGGAACAGCTTTGTAGCTCTTCGTCGGAATGTCGTAATATTTCCGAACACCGTCTTCGGGCTTGTAAAAGCTTTCAAAACCCGCTTCGAGCATGTCGTAAACCCACTGCGCCGGTTTTTGACCCAGCGACTCGATCAGCTCAACACCTTTACGGACTCCGATGGCATCCCAGGTTTCGAACAGGCCCAGTTGCCAGCCAAACCCGGCGGTGATGGCGGCATCGATGCGGTATAATTCATCGGCCACTTCAGGAATGCGGTAGCTGGCGTAACGGAACTGATCAGCGAATGTTTTACGGTAAAACTCACCCGCCTTATCCTGACCGGCCAGCAACACAGAGAACCGTTTTTTCAGATTATCTATGCTCTTCGTACCTTCCAGCGTCGCAAACTTAACCTTCTGTGATGGTTTGTATTCGAACGTTTTCAAATCAAGCGCCAGGATCACCGACTGCCCTTTTTCGTCCTTGATTTTTTTGTAGAATCCCTGCCCGGTTTTATCGCCCAGCCATTTGTTTTCCATCAACTTCTGAATCACCGACGGTAGTTGAAAACCGTCTTTGGATTCATCGTTGGTCAATACGTTCAGCAGATTACTGGCTACGTTGACCGTTGTATCCAGACCGACCACATCCGATAGCCGGAACGTCCCTGATTTTGGGCGCCCCACTACGGGGCCCGTCAGTTTATCAACTTCCTCCACCGTCAGGCCCATTTCTTCAGCCACGCGAATGGTCTGAATCATGGCGTAAATACCCAGCCGGTTGGCAATGAAAGCGGGTGTATCCTTGCACAAAACCGTTGTTTTTCCCAGGTACAAATCACCGTACTTCATCAGAAAATCGATGATCGCCGGGTCGGTATCCGGGCCGGGAATGATTTCCAGCAACCGCAGGTAACGGGGTGGGTTGAAGAAGTGCGTTCCGCAGAAATGCCGACGAAAATCCTCGCTTCGCCCCTCGGTCAGCAGGTGCATCGGGATGCCGGATGTATTGGATGTAATCAGCGTGCCCGGTTTGCGGAACTGCTCAACGCGCTCGTACAACGACCGTTTGATGTCCAGCCGCTCCACCACCACTTCAATCACCCAGTCGTACTTCCCAATATCTTGCAGGTTATCATCGAAGTTGCCGAGCGTAATGCGGCTGGCAAATTTCGAGCTATAGAGCGCTGCCGGACTGGCTTTTAGCAGATTCTGGAAAGCGTCGTTCACGATCCGGTTGCGAACAACGGGTTTATCGAGCGTCAGTCCTTTGGCTTCTTCAGCGGGTGTCAGGGCGCTGGGAGCAATGTCCAGCAGCAGTACTTCAACACCGATGTTGGCGAAATGAGCGGCAATCCGGGAACCCATAATCCCCGAGCCCAGCACGGCGACCCGACGAATACTGCGGTTTTTCGCGACCGGTACCCGGCCTTCTGATTGTGGTTTTGAAAGGGTTGTTTGCATAAGAGTCAATTCTTGCACTGAGATTCCACAGATTAATCCGTAGAATCCCGGTTCAGATTATTTTAATTAAAAATCTTCAACTCCGCTGGCTTTAATTTTGGCGTTTTCATCTTCCACCAACCGGTTGATCTCCTTCATAACCTCGAAGAAAACCACGAGCTTGTCAAGCGGAATATTTTCCCGAATCACATTATTGAACTGAATAACACCTTCGCGCGCAATTTCGCGTTTCTCCTTTCCGACGTCGGTGAGAAAAATCCGGACAAACCGTTTGTCGTTTTCGTCGACAACCCGCCGAATCCAGCCCCTTTCTTCCAGACTCTTCAGCATCCGGACGAGACTTCGGGGTTCCATGCCCAATAGTGGACCAATTTTTGTTGCGGGTGTTCCCTGTTCCAGGTCGATGTTTAGCAGCACAAAACCGATTGCCATCGTCATGTCGTAGCGGGCCGCATAAGCATTGTACATCCGCGAAATAGCGTGCCAACCCAGTTTGATGTGGTAATCGACGGTTTTTTCCTTTTTCATGTCAGTAGTACTCCTTGGTCAGGATACAGACAGTAAAGCTACAATTTTTAAGAGGTATTATGCAAGCATACCGTTAAGGAAAGAGCAATAAAATTGGGAAAAAGCAGGAAAAGATAGTAGGAATCAAGAATTATTTTACCGCCCGGATCACCGCCACGGCACCTTTTGCGCCCACGGCCCAGCATTGGCCGCCCGCACAGGAGATGGCGTGGAAAGCCGAATCGTCGATTTTTGTCCAACTCTGGCCAAAATCATCCGTGTAGCCCGTTCCCGAGGGGCCAACGGCAATGAGCCGTTTTCGCGACAATTTACCGACGCCCTCTTTCAAACCGGGCGGATTGGTGGGCGCACCGGCCCGCCAGGTTCGTCCACCGTCGGTCGTGACAGACACGTTGGCCCATTCCGCTTTTTCGTTTTTGTAGTCGCCCCCCACGGCTATACCGTTCTGCCCCGATCCATCAAACCAAAGGCCAAAGATGCCGGCGGTTGGTCCGGCGGGAATGGTCGTTTCACTTACCTGCCAGGGCGCATCAACCGACACGGTTGAATAAATTCGCCCTTTGTCGGCTCCTCCGGAAGCAATCCAGGCGCGCTGGTAGTTCTGCATCCGCCATTTATAGCCGCGCGTTATCAAACTTGTTCCGCTGGCGGCAAAAGCCGCTTCTCCTTTTTGCAAAGGCGGCAATCGGTCGGGCGGAAGGCGTTTCCAGGTTTTACCGCCGTTGGTGGTCGTTAATACGAACCATTTGCCATTGACCGGATCGCTGAAAACCATCCCTTCCCAACGGTTCCAGAAATCCATAGAATCGAAAAAGACCCCGGTCTGGTTAGTTTGATAAATCAGTTTCCAGGTTTTGCCGCCGTTGGTGGTTAGGTAAAGCCGCGCCTGTCTTTGCTCGGCGGGTCCGGCCACCATCAGGATTGCTTCTTTCGCACTGAAAGCGTGAACGTCGCGAAAATCGCAGGTTTCGGCCCCCGGCACCGTCCCGGCGTGCCAGGTTTTGCCACCATTTGTCGTACGCAGAAAGGTCCCCTTGCTGCCTCCCGCCCAAACTACGTTCCGGCTAACCGCGCTGACGGATCGGAAATTGGCATCCGTCCCACTCGTCTGCGGTTGCCATTGTGCCAAAACGAAAGAAGGAAAAAGCAGGAACCATAACAGCTTCATACGGAAAAAGAGCGGTTTTAACGCGGTAAAATGGCAATACAATCCGGTTATAGAATTCTAACGCTGGGCCGTCCTTTACTTTTGTGAACGGCTTTTCGTAAACGGTCAATCGATTTGCTTCCGTTTCCGGTATGTTTGTTCAGCTTTTCATACAACAATAACTAATAGAAGAACTTATGAAAAAGATTTTCGCCCTTATCCTAAGTCTTGGCTGGAGCGTACTAACGTACGGGCAATCGCCAGAAAACACAGTTTCCGCCAAAATTAACGGGAAAGAATGGCAGGCCAAAGCCCAACGGTTAAATCTGCCGTTTACCAACGTTAGATACCTGGCCATTGCCGGGATGAACGTCAATCCGGATGTTCAAACCTGGATCCGTTTGATTTACACCGATCAACTGAAACCGGGTACTTATCCGATCATTTCGGAAAACGACCGGGAGATGGAAAAGAAATACAAGGACGCCAACGGGAACGTCATCTGGGCGCTGGTTGATTACACCGAAGAATCGAAAGGACTGGGGCACGCGTTCCGGGACGGCGAATCATGGAAAGGCACCGTAACGATTACCAACGTAACCGATCACAGCATTGAAGGAACGTTTGAGGCAACCTTGAAAGAGGTCACTTACAAAAAACGCGCCCTGGCTACGGTTTCGGGGTTTGGTCTGCGGCAAAACATTGAAGACAAAGTAATTACAGCCGCCGGCGGTGGTATGCTAACCAAAGCGGGGCCGCACGACCACGACAACACCCGGCGCACGGAAGGAAGCGGAGAAATCAGCATTACCGAAGGGAAATTCAACGTAAGCTGGAACAGCAAAGACACGAAAAAGAAAGACAAATAAGCAACCAAGTCGATTGCCGTAGCCCCGTAATTTCATCCCTTGTGAAATTACGGGGCTATATTTTTTAGTCAACGGTTTTTTCCGCTCCCGCTCTTTGTAGCCTACTCTTTTGGCAGTAAAATCCAATTAAGATTTGATTAATCCAATCGCAGAAATAAAACATGCGCTTCTGTCTAACGTTAACTTAGAGAATGGCAGGTGAATTCCTGCGATATCGTAGTCTAACCGTCAGCAGACAACCTACATGAGATTTTTTGTGAACGTACGATCCTATGCCTGGATCGTGGCCGTGGGCGTTGGTTTTTGGATGACAAGTTGCACAAAAGACCCCGCGGTGACGCCCGAACCGCCCGTCACCAGTATTTCCTCAAAAACGGATCAATCCGTTACAAACTGGATTCTGGAAAACATGCGGGGCCTTTATTATTGGAATGATAAAATTCCGGCGAATCCAGATACAACACTGGCCCCCAGCGCTTTCTTTTACTCGCTACTTTATGATTACAATAACCGGGCTAATCCCGAACGCGACCGGTTTTCGTGGATTCAGGAGAATGTCGACGACCTCAAATCGTCCCTGAACGGCGAACAAAAAACGACCGGACTGGAAGTAAAATACTACCTGCGGGAACAAGGATCGACGAATGTAATCATGAAAGTCCTCTACGTTTTACCCGGATCGCCGGCCGAAAAAGCCGGACTGAAACGCGGTGAAATTGTTTCGGCCATCAATGGTCAGAAACTCACGACGAGCAATTACGCTTCGCTCGCCAGTGACCCGACAACGTTCAATTACGGTATTGCCAAAGTTGAAAATGGTAAGATCGTGGATACCCAAACCGTAAAAACGGCAACGGCGACGGTGTTTCAGCAAAACCCTGTACTGCTGGATTCCATCTATATCATTGGCGGTAAGCGTATTGGGTACCTGGTTTACAACCAGTTCATTCCCGGTCCCAATGGCAGTACGACCCCCACATACGATCAAAAACTGGAACAGGTTTTCAGCAAATTCAAAGCCCGGGGCGTCAATGAACTCGTTCTTGATTTACGCTACAACCCAGGCGGTTTTGTTTCCTCGTCGGTTAAGCTGGCGAGCATGATTGCCAAAGGTGTTGATGCTAGCCAAACCTTTTACCGGACGGAATACAACAAGGAAGTGATGGCAGCACTGGAAAAAGAAGGTAAAGCCGACCAGCTAACGGTTCGTTTTCAAAATAAAACGCAAAACATCGGCGGCAACCTGTCGCGCGTTTTTGTGCTGACAACCGGCGGAACGGCCTCTGCCAGCGAACTGATCATCAATGGACTAAAACCGTTCATGCCAGTCATTACCATTGGTGAAACCACGTACGGTAAAAACGTCGGTTCCATCACGATTTCGGACCAAACCGGCAAAATCAAATGGGGAATGCAACCCATTGTTTTCAAGTCTTTTAACGCGCTGAACCAGTCGAATTATTCAACGGGTTTTACGCCCACCATCGCCAAAAGCGAACCCCTCGAAGTTAAACCGCTGGGCGATTTGCAGGAAACCTATCTGGGAACGGCAATGGCGCAGATTATCGGAACGAGTGCGGCCCGGCTTCCGGCCGACCAAGGCCCTCAGTTGCCTGCTATCGGTTCGTCCGTTGAACGGCGGGCCGGGGGCAGCAACATGTTCGATGACGTAAAACCGTTGACTCGCACAACGTTCTGAGTAGTAGCGCCTATCATTTCTAAAAAGTATCCGGTCGGTTTTTCGGTAAAAACCGACCGGATGCAATCAGCGTCAGCGCATCCGTCGGCTCCGAGAAAAGATACGTCCAGCAATTCACCAAACCGCTATTAGTTTGTACGGGTACGATGGCCCGGATGTATTCATCACCTTCGTATTCATCAAGTCGGTGCAGCAACGGGTTGAAATCGGGTTTCAACCGATAGATTTCACCATGAACTACGGTTTCACTTTGCGCCTTATACACTGCGCCGGGGTACGTGCCAAGATCGTACAACCGCCCCGAAAAAAAGCCCGTTCCGCACAACTCACTATGCTGGTGAAAATACTCGGCCATCGGAACTTTTGAAACACTTAATAGCGTCCCATAAACAAACATGTGGGTTTCAGGTGTTGCAGAAGAAAGCATTCTATACGTGATATTCGGATGATCTTTGTAAATTTAAACCAAAAGTCATTCGGGCTGCTACGTCTGACCAGTATACCGCCAACCTATGTACGATAAAACCATTGGTACCAAACAGAAGGCGCTGCGGATCAACCTCGACCGACGAATTTACGGCTCCTTTGCCGAAATTGGGGCCGGACAGGAAACCGCAGCGATGTTTTTCAAAGCCGGGGGTGCATCGGGAACGATCGCCAAAACCATGTCGGCTTACGATATGACCTTTAGTGATGCGATCTACGGCCCCGAAGAAAGTGGCCGCTACGTAGTCGAATCGCGGCTGACGAAAATGCTCGGCAAAGAATATAGCTTGATGGAAAAACGACTGGCTGATCAACGTGGTGAAACAACCACGTTTTTTGCTTTTGCCAATACCGTCGTCGCCCTTAATTACCAGAAAACCAACGAATCGCACGGCTGGATCGGGCTACGGTTTCAGCTCGAACCCAAAGCCCGGTACAATGAAGTGATCATCCACGTCCGGATGCTCGACAACGAAAATGTCTTGCAACAGCAGGCGCTGGGTGTCATTGGCGTCAATCTGATTTACGGCTGTTATTACTACTACAAGTCGCCGGAAACCCTGCTGCTCTCGCTAATGGACGATCTGTCGCCGGAGCGCATCGAAATCGACATGATCCGGTTCGACGGGCCGGACTTTATGAATGTCGATAACCGGATCATGAGTTTGTACCTGGTTCGGAACGGCTTTACCAATGCGGCCTTGTTCGGGCCGGATGGCAAGGTGTTACAACCGTCAGAAGCGTTGTACAAACGCAATATTCTGCTGTTACGCGGGCGGCTGCGGCCCGTCACGAACGTTCATATCGACATGCTCAGCAACGGCTACAAGCAGTTTCTGGAAGAACCCGAAATCGATCCCGACCGCGTGGTGACGATTGCCGAGCTGACTTTACATAATCTGGCTGCCAACGTGGACCACGGTATCGACGAAAAAGACTTTCTCGACCGCGTCGATATTCTGTGTTCGCTGGGGCAAACCGTGATGATTTCGAGCTTTCTGGAATATTACCGGCTGGTGGCCTATCTGTCGCGCCTGACCCGTCAGAAAATCGGAATCATTCTCGGCATTCCGAATCTGGAGTACATTTTTGAGGAACAACACTATAAGAACCTCCCCGGCGGCATTCTGGAATCGTTTGCGACTCTGTTCAGCCGAAAAGTAAAATTGTTCGTTTACCCAACCCTGCTCTCCGATGGTGTGATTTACCGATGCCAGGATTTTCAGTTGGCTCCCAACCTGCAACCGTTGTATCAATACCTAGTTGCCAACGATAAGATTGAAGACATTGCCGATTACAACGAAGAAAACCTGCACATTTCAACCGATCGGGTCCTGCAAATGGTCAAAGCGGGAGAAGACGGCTGGGAAGTGATGGTACCCGAAGGCGTTGCTAAGATTATCAAGGATAATTGCCTATTCGGTTATCCATGCGAAGTGAAATACACCCCCATAGCAAAAAAAGCTCGGGAGACTTCCAAAGTTTCTTCTTCATAAAATACCGTCTCCCTATCGTACCATCACTGGGGTTGATCATAGGATAACCCCAGTGATGTTGCAAAACCGATCCATACCTATCTCTGCCGGTCGGAATTTGAATAGAATTGGAAATAATTCTATTTTGCCGTTCTTTTAGCCTAAATCATCGACCGAATGAACCACCTTCAACCCGCAGATTATGCGGTGTTTTTGCTTTATTTCATCGTTGTATCCGGGTACGGTTACTGGATTTACCGCCGTCGGAAAACCGCCGAAACCAACACCAAAGACTTTTTTCTGGCCGAAGGCTCCCTCACCTGGTGGGCCATCGGTGCTTCGCTGATTGCCTCCAACATCTCCGCCGAACACTTCATCGGCATGGCCGGTTCGGGTTTTGCGATGGGCTTGGCCATTTCTTCTTACGAATGGATTGCGGCTGCCGTGCTAATTATTGTGGCGGTTTATTTCATTCCCATCTACCTGAAAAACCACATTTACACCATGCCGCAGTTTCTGGCGCAACGGTATAACGATACCGTCAGCACGATTCTGGCAATTTTCTGGCTGGTGGTTTACGTGTTGGTCAACCTGACGTCCATTCTGTATCTGGGCGCCATTGCTATCGAGTCGCTGGCGGGCATTTCGTTCACCACCTGCACCATTGGGCTGGCCCTTTTTGCAATCTTCATTACCCTCGGCGGCATGAAGGTGATTGGCTATACCGATGTAATTCAGGTTGTGGTACTGATTTGTGGCGGACTGGTTGTGACTTATCTCGCGCTGCAACTGGTCTCCGAAAAACTGGGATTGGATGGTGTCTGGAACGGTTTGGTATCACTGCGCACCGAAGCCGATTCGCATTTTCACATGTACTTTCCGGAAGGACACCCGCACTATTACACGCTCCCGGGCATGGCGCTGGTAACGGGCGGCATGTGGGTCAATAACCTGTCGTACTGGGGGTGTAACCAATACATCGTTCAACGGGCGCTGGGAGCAGATCTGAAAACTGCCCGCAGCGGCATTCTGTTCGCAGCTTTCCTTAAGCTGCTGATTCCGCTCATCGTGGTCATTCCGGGTATTGCCGCTTACGTTTTGTTCAAAAACGGCACATTTCAGGATGCCATGACCAGCAACGGTGCGGTACGACCCGACAACGCCTATCCCGTTTTGATGAACCTGCTGCCTACGGGCATGAAAGGGCTGGCTTTTGCGGCTTTGACGGCCGCCGTGGTAGCGTCGCTGGCGGGCAAATGCAACAGTATCTCGACCATTTTCACCCTCGACATTTACAAAAAATTCTTCGACAAAAACGCGTCAGAACAGAAACTGGTGCGCGTTGGGCGGTATGCCGTGATCGTGGCTTTTGCCATTGCCATTGTGGTAGCGCCCATGCTGCGGTCTTTCGATCAGGTTTATCAGTACATTCAGGAATACACCAACTTCGTTTCGCCCGGCGTCTTCGCTATTTTTCTGCTTGGTTTCTTCTGGAAGCGTACCACCACCCGGGCCGCTCTGACCGCGGCCATTCTCAGCATCCCGCTCTCGGTTTTGCTCAAATTCTGGCCGGAAGTCATGAATCTGTTTGGCGTTCAGGCCGACGAAATAGCGTTTCTTCACCGGACCATGTGGGTATTCTGCCTTGATGTGGCCATCATGGTTGTTGTCACGCTGACGGATCCGGCCAGTCATCATAACGAGAAAGGGCTGGAAGTAGACCGGCGGATGTTCCGTGTCACGCCATCGTTCATTGCCGGTTCGCTCGTGATTTTGACGGTTTTAGCGGTTTTGTACGCTAATTTCTGGTAGAAAATTACCCAAACAAGTGCTTTCCACGGTTCAGCATTTTGGGCCATGACGAGCAACGTAATTTATGTGAGGTATTCTAACAAATATCTAATCAAACTTTAATCATATAAACAGGGTTTTTTCATAACTTTCTGAAAATGATCAGCTATGAAAACTCTGTACGTATTGCTATTACTGGCTTTGCCCGTAGGAGTATGGGCGCAGTCGGAACCTTTAAAGCCCATTGAAATCGTCAGGTACTCCGAACCCGTTTATACCCGGATCGGGTTCCGGCCTCATTACACCTCCCGCTACCTCTACGACGGCATTGAAGTCCGCCGGGCTACTGAGCTAGGCCAATACATTCTGGCTTCCGGCGACCCGAACGCCATCCGTGAATACCGTCAGTTCAAACGTGGCCGCGATGTTGGCACCGGCCTGATGATCGCTGGCGGAGCCACGTCACTCGTGGGTATGATTCTAACCGCCATTCCGAAAGAGGTACCGGGCCAAAAAACCGTTCCGCCAGGGTTGGTATTTCAAAATGGAGCCTGGTACGGAAACGGTATGATTTTTTACGGAGACCCTTATGCCGGTGCAGAACCGAGAAAAGAAATCCGGAAAAGCGGGTTGATCACGCTCTCGACCGGTCTTACCACCCTGCTGATCGGCTCGCTGATTCGCAGACCCGGTATTCATTTCCGGCGATCAGTTCAGTATTACAACAAATCGCTCCGGACCAACGACGTTTCCATTCGGCTGGAACCGCAATGGAATGGTAAGCACGGAGTCCTGGGTGTAGTTGCGCGGTTTTGACAATGAGCGAATTATACAGATATTTTTGTTGGGCATTTCCTTATCTGTCCGCATTTCTCCGTATTTTTGCACCCAATTTTGCAGAACAATTCACTTAATTAGTCGGACAAATGAAAATTGCAGTAGTAGGAGCAACCGGCCTGGTCGGTGGTGAGATCCTGAAAGTGCTCGAAGAGCGTAACTTCCCGGTAACGGAACTGATTCCTGTCGCGTCAGAACGCTCGGTGGGTAAACAGATTACGTTTAAGGGTAAACAGGTTACGATCGTGGGCTTCGAGGATGCCATCGCGGCAAAACCGGCTATTGCGATTTTCTCGGCCGGGGGCGGCACCTCGCTTAAACTGGCTCCGCAGTTTGCCGAAGCCGGCATTACGGTTGTCGATAACTCATCAGCCTGGCGGATGGACCCCACCAAAAAACTGGTGGTGCCAGAAATCAACGCTCACACGCTGACACCGGAAGATAAAATCATTGCCAACCCCAACTGCTCAACCATTCAGATGGTGGTGGTGCTGAACCCGCTGCATAAAAAATACGGCATCAAGCGTGTGGTGGTTTCAACCTATCAGTCTGTAACCGGAACCGGCAAAGCCGCCGTTGATCAGCTGTTTGCCGAGCGCTCGGGCGATCAGTCGACGGAGAAGGTATATCCGCATCAGATCGACCTCAACGTTCTGCCGCACATCGACGTTTTCCTCGACAACGGTTATACCAAGGAGGAGATGAAGATGGTGAACGAGACCAAGAAAATCATGGGTGATGACTCCATTCAGGTTACCGCCACGACCGTGCGAATTCCAACCATTGGTGGTCACTCCGAAGCGGTAAATGTTGAATTTGAGAACGATTACGAAGTAGGCGATGTTCAGAAAATTCTGTCGGAAGCGGAAGGCGTCATCGTGCAGGACGATCCGAAAAACTACCTGTACCCCATGCCATTGACGGCACACGGAAAAGACGAGGTTTTTGTGGGTCGGATTCGTCGCGACGAAAGCCAGCCGAACGCCCTCAACCTGTGGATCGTTGCCGATAACCTGCGCAAAGGAGCTGCTACCAACGCTGTTCAGATTGCAGAATATTTAGTTGAAAACAATTTAGTCTAACATCCCGTTATAGGTATATAAGCCTGTCAGCCTGAGGTTGACAGGCTTTTTTGTTTACACCTCCATCTACTCAAGAACACACCGTACAATCCGTTTTTTTGGACTGATTCGCCCGAATTGATCCGAAAATAGCCTGTAAAAATCCCCGTTGCCTTGTTTTTTTCAGCACGTTGGTTTTTTCGGGTCCTGAAAGAAGTATGTGTGCTTTATTGAATGAATACAATTTTTATCACCAAATTATGAAGACATTTTCGGCCACTTTTCTGATGGTTTGTGTAAGCGTGTCAGTGGCTCATTCCGTTCTCGCGCAGCAACCAGCGCCCCTATCCAATAGCATGATGGAGGCTATTGGTCTGGAATCTGATACAACCCGACCCGCGGCACCAACCCGCCCGGATACCACGCAGTACAACGTAGCCGACCGCCCTGATACCGTTCGTTCTTTACAAACACAGCCAGTACCCCAACCGGCTCTGCCCGCCAGTACGCCCGCAACAACACCAGCTTCTCAGGCACCAGCAAACCGCCCGGCCAGTGCCGACAACGCACCGCCCGTGGTTGGGGCCGGCAAGATCAGCGGAAAACTGGTGACACCACAAAGCGGTAAAAATCAGCCCGTCGAGTTTGCCAGCATCGGTCTGTTTCGCTCACGGGATTCAAGCTCGGTTACCGGAGCGCTGACGGATGAGAAAGGGCTTTTCCAGATGAACAACCTAGCCCCGGATGCTTATTATCTGCTCATTCAAAGTCTGGGGTTCGCGGCCAAACGTATTCCGCGCATCGTAATCAGTGAGGACAAACCCGTGGTCGATCTTGGCAATATTTTACTGACCGAAACCGCCCAGCAGCTTCAGGAAGTGACGGTTCAGGGACAAAAACAGGCTTACGAATACTCGCTGGACCGTAAAATTGTGAACGCCGATCAACTGCCGATTGCGCAGGGTGGTTCGGCCATCGATATTTTGCAAAACGTTCCGTCGGTCACGATTGATGTCGACGGAACCCTGAGCCTGCGCGGTAGCAGCAACGTGATTGTGCTGGTCGACGGAAAACCGTCGGGCCTTACGGGGCTGGATCGTCAAGCCATTCTGGATCAGATTCCGGCCAGTAATATTGAACGGATTGAGATGATTACCAACCCTTCGTCGCGATTCGATGCCGACGGCGCTGCGGGGATCATCAACATTGTCCTGAAAAAAGAACGTGGCCCGGGCTTCAATGGCAATGTGCAGCTCAACGTCGGTACGCGCGATAAATACAACGCATCGATTAACCTTAATTCGCGGTTTAAGAAACTTAACCTATTCAGTAGTTACAACTTCCGGGCCGACCGCCGTTTTCAGTACCGGATTTCAGACCGGCAGAACCTATTCGAAGATTCGACCAGCTTTCTGGCCCAGCGCAACGATGCCATTCGCCGACGGGTGAATAATAACCTGCGGTTTGGCTTTGATTACTCCTTATCGGCCCGCGACAACATCACGGCTTCCATTATGTACCGCCCGGAATACAGCCGCGATACCGAAGTTGAAGTCTTCAACACGCTCGATGAAAACCGTCTTTCGCTCGGACAAACCATCCGGACCACGGAAGAAACTGAACCGGAGCAAGGGTTGGATTATTCGTTTGGCTACCGCCGGACGTTCGATAAAAAAGGGCGCGAACTGTCGTTTGACGCAACGCTCTCCGATAACCGGAGCACTGAGTACCAGAATTTCAACAACACCACGACATTGCCAGAAAACCTGTTGACCCCGAACTTTCTGATTGGGCAGCAGCGCGCCAACAACGGCCGCGATAACCGAGTGGCGGTGCTGCAACTGGACTTTGTCGAACCCTTCAAAGACAAGAGAAAGTTTGAAGCTGGCCTGAAACACACGTACCGGCGATTGGGTTCTACGTACACCTTCGAAAACCTGCTCAACGAAAACTGGACGGTCAACCCGGCCATCAGCAATGATTTCATTTACGACGAACGAACCAGCGCGGCTTACGCCAACTTTGGAAATGAAATCCGTAAATTTAGTTATCAGGTCGGTTTACGCACGGAATATACCGCCATTGAAACGGATCAGCGGACAACCAATACGCGGAACCGGCGCGATTATATTTACTTGTTTCCCAGCGTTTTCCTGAACTATAACGCCAGCGAGTCGCAGAAAATGCAAATCAACTACAGCCGTCGCATCAATCGGCCATCCACCTGGTCCCTGAATCCATTCATTGACCTGTCCGACCCGCTCAACATTCGATTTGGAAACCCAAATCTGAACCCGGAGCTAGTCAACTCGTTTGAGATTAGCCACTTACTGTACGGAAAGAGTACTACCTTGACATCGTCTCTCTTCTACCGCCAAACCAACAACGAGGTAACCCGGTATCAGACCCTGCGGCCCGATGGCATTACGGAACAAACCTTCCTGAACTTGAACCGCTCGCAGAATTACGGTCTGGAGGTAGTAGTGACGCAGGATATTACGCGCTGGTGGAAAGTCAACGGAAACTTCTCCTTTTTTCAGCGGAGCATTCAGGCCAGTGCCGATGTACCCGGTATTCTGACCCGCAGCAACCGCAGCTGGACTACCCGGATTACCTCCAATATGAATCCCAAAAAAGGAACTGATATTCAAGTGGCCCTCAACTACCGCTCGCCTTTTATCGTGGCACAGGGCACCATCAAAGGATTCTTCAATGTCGATCTGGGCGTTAAACAAAATGTGCTGAAAGGCCGCGGAACGATTAACCTGCGCATCAGCGATATTTTCAATACGTTGCAATTCCAGAACGAAAGCTTCGGCCCCAACTTCGTGTCGAGCAGTCGCAATAAGCGCGAAACCCGCATCGGTTTCATTGGATTCAGCTACCGTCTGACCAAAGCCGTTGTCCGCGAAAAAGACCGGGATCAAAACCGCGACCGGGACGATACGCCCGGCGAGAATGATTTTTAAGCGTATATTTACGTACTCACGCACCGCCGGGCCTTCCCAGGCCCGGCGGTGCGTGTCAGTTGGTTTCACTCACTGGTTAAAAACACGGATTCGAGTCCGTGGGTACGGCTATGCTTCATCATCTTTTTGCATTAAGCGGCTTGTTATTCGTAGCCGGAACACCTGCTCTGGCAACTGCCGACAGCGTTGCCATTGATGGAAAGGCGTTTACCAGGCACATTCAGGTCTTGGCGTCTGATGCCTACGAAGGGCGAAAACCGGGCACAGTCGGCGAGGAAAAAACCGTTCAGTACCTGAAAACTGAATTCCAACGGATGGGCCTGCAACCCGGCAACGGAAAAAGCTATTTTCAGGACGTTCCGATGGTCACCATTGCCTCCAAACCGGCGGGGCCGCTGGTCTTGACCGGGAAAAATGGAACGGTTTCGCTTAAAAATCTGGATGATTTCGTCGCCACGACCCCGCACGTTCAGCCGCAGGTCAAGGTCACCAATTCGGAACTGGTGTTTGTCGGGTACGGTATCGTAGCGCCCGAATACCAATGGAATGATTACGCCGGACTGGATGTCAAAGGCAAAACCGTGGTGGTGATGGTCAACGATCCAGGCCAGATTGATAGCACGTTGTTCAAAGGGAACACCATGACCTATTACGGTCGCTGGACGTACAAATACGAAGAGGCCGCCCGGCAGGGAGCCGCCGGTGTGCTGATCGTTCACGAATCGAAAGCCGCCAGTTACGGCTGGTCGGTTGTCCGCAGCAGCTTTTCAAAATCGAAACTGTATCTGGAGGCTGCCGACGGTAACCGATCCAAAGCGATTATGGAAGGCTGGCTCACGCTCGACGCGGCCAAGAGTCTGTTTAAACTGGCGGGCGTTTCGCCGGAATTATTCCGGGAAGCGGGTATTCGCGGTTTCAAAGCCGTTCCGCTGGGCATCCGTACCTCACTGACCATCGACAATCAGATCACCAAATCGACATCGAAAAATGTCCTGGCGTTGCTTCCGGGCACCAGCCGCCGAAACGAATACATCATCTACAGCTCACACTGGGATCATCTGGGCAAAGGTGAAGCCATCAGGGGCGACTCCATTTACAACGGTGCCTCGGACAACGCATCCGGAACTGCTGCGTTGCTCGAACTGGCCGAGACGTTTGCGAAATTGAAAAAGAAACCGGCCCGTTCCATCCTTTTTCTGGCCGTTACCGCCGAAGAGCAGGGCTTGCTGGGCTCGGAATATTACGCCACCCACCCGGTTTTTCCGTTGAATAAAACCGTAGCCAACATCAATATGGACGCTTTTATTCCGATCGGTCGGACTAAAGACGTGGTGATCGTTGGGCAGGGGCAATCGGATCTGGAAGACTATGCCGCAGCGGCCGCCACTAAGCAAGGCCGCACAATCCGCGGTGATTTCAATCCGGCGGCTGGCAGTTATTTCCGATCCGACCATTTCAACTTCGCGAAAGTGGGTGTTCCGGCTTTGTACCTCAAAACTGGCGTCAATTCCGTTAAAAACGGCGAAGCCTGGGGAAAAGCCCAACTGGAAGAGCACAATTTGACCCGGTATCACGCGCCCTCAGACGAATATTCGTCCTCCTGGGATATCTCGGGCATTCTTGAAGACATGCAATTGCTATTTAATGTGGGCTACCGGCTCAGCAACGAATCGGTGTTTCCGGGCTGGAAAGCGGGGTCGGAGTTCAGAGGAATTCGGGAAAAAGGCGCCAAATAGCCCGAAGTCGCTTCGATTTTGGTTCGTAAATCGGAGTCAACGCTGGCTTGTTCGCTCTGCCCGACCTGACGGTTGATTTTTTAAGCCTGACCCGAAGTACGGTTTCGTTATATGAACAGATTCACCTAAAGCCAAAATCTTTGTTTTGTGCAAACGGCCCGCCGGAGGCTCAGATTCGCGAACTAGTTGGAACAAAAACGATTTCGGCTTATAAATCTTAAAAATAGATTAAACTGTACCTTGGGTTTAAGCAAATTATCTCCTAATTTTGCGGTCGCATTTATTACGCCTACTAAATTTCTCAACTTCATAGCATGACAACTGCAACAGCAACGAATACGGGTAAAGTTACGCAAGTAATCGGCCCGGTTGTTGACGTGAGTTTTGAGGGCGAAGGGTCGCGGCTACCGGCGATTCTGGACGCTCTGGAAGTCACAAAAGCCAATGGCCAAAAAGTTATATTGGAGTGCCAGCAGCACCTTGGCGAAGACCGGGTCCGCACGATCTCAATGGACGCTACCGAGGGGCTGGAGCGCGGCATGACCGTGGTTCACCTTGGTACCCAGATTACTATGCCGACAGGTGATGGTATTCGGGGCCGTCTGTTCAATGTCGTAGGAACGGCCATCGATGGTATTCCCCAACCCCAGAGCACCGGCGGTTTGCCCATTCACCGGGCGGCTCCGAAGTTTGAGGACCTTGCCACTTCAACCGAAGTTCTGTTTACCGGGATTAAGGTTATTGACCTGCTCGAGCCTTACGCCAAAGGGGGTAAGATCGGTCTGTTCGGTGGTGCGGGTGTAGGAAAAACCGTATTGATTCAGGAATTGATCAACAACATCGCTAAGGCTTATTCCGGTCTGTCGGTATTTGCCGGTGTGGGTGAGCGTACCCGCGAAGGAAATGACCTGCTGCGCGAGATGATCGAAGCCGGAATTATTAAATACGGCGACGACTTTAAACACTCGATGGAAGAAGGTGGCTGGGATTTGTCAAAAGTGGATTCTGAAACCCTGAAAGACAGCCAGGCAACCTTTATTTTCGGCCAGATGAACGAGCCTCCCGGAGCGCGTGCCCGTGTTGCCTTGTCAGGTCTGACAATTGCCGAGCACTTCCGCGACGGTGATGGTACGGGCCAGGGACGTGATATTCTGTTCTTTATTGATAACATCTTCCGGTTTACCCAGGCGGGTTCCGAAGTATCCGCTCTCTTGGGTCGGATGCCGTCGGCCGTAGGTTACCAGCCCACGCTGGCCACCGAAATGGGGACCATGCAAGAGCGCATTACGTCGACCAAACGCGGTTCGATCACGTCAGTACAGGCCGTTTACGTACCTGCCGATGACTTGACTGACCCGGCCCCGGCAACGACGTTTGCCCACTTGGATGCCACTACGGTATTGAGCCGGAAAATTTCCGAGTTAGGCATCTACCCGGCAGTTGACCCGCTGGATTCAACCTCCCGGATTCTGACCGCCGAAATCCTGGGTGACGAACATTACAATACCGCCCAGCGCGTGAAAGAGATTCTGCAACGCTACAAAGAATTGCAGGATATCATCGCCATCCTTGGTATGGAAGAACTTTCGGAAGAAGACAAGCAGACGGTAAACCGCGCACGTCGTGTGCAACGCTTCCTGTCGCAGCCGTTCTTCGTGGCCGAGCAGTTCACCGGTTTGAAAGGGGTTCTGGTCCCGATCGAAGAAACCATCCGGGGCTTCAACGAAATCATCGACGGTAAGTGGGATCACCTGCCCGAAGCAGCCTTCAACCTCGTTGGAACCATTGACGATGCCGCTGCAAAAGGCGAGCGTCTGTTGAAAGAAGCCGGAAAGTAAAAATCGTTTAACGTTTGAAGGGTAACGTTTGAGGATTAAAACTGAGACGTTACCCTTTAAGCCTTAAACCTTAAACGATAAAAAAATGCATCTGGAGATCATTACCCCTGATCGGAAAGTTTTTACCGGCGAAGCTACGGCGGTCACGTTTCCGGGAAGCGAAGGCCAGTTTCAGGTTCTGAACGACCACGCTCCTATTGTCAGTACGCTGGCGCGCGGACCGATTACGGTGGCCACCGGAAGCGGAAACCAGACTTTTACCGTCGACGGCGGTGTTGTCGAAGTATTGAATAACAAGGTATTGGTACTAGCCGAAGCGATTTTGGCAGCCTAATTACCATCATGTATTGAGAGTATAAAAAAGGGGCTTTGGGCCCCTTTTTTATTGCATTGCTCATTCCAAAAAGCATAATTTTTAGAATCGAGTCCAACATCGGGAAAACTAAAAACAATTTTCTTGAAAATACCGTTAGATGGCTTTCACACTCGCCTTACGAATAAACTATGAAACTTTTTGCTGGCTGCGAACTCCTTTACGATGTTCCGGCTTCGGCACCTGTTGTGCTGATGTTGCGTCCCCGCTCCGGGGCTGGTCAATGGATCATTTCCGAAGAATATCAGCTTGAGCCTAATACGCCCGTTGTGGAGTACACCGACTCCTATGGTAATTTATGCCAGCGGCTCATGGCCCCAGAAGGAGAATTCAAGATCCGGATCACGCTCGTGGTTGATACCGCCGATGTGATTGATACGGCCCCCGGCGCTCCTTTTGTTCCCGTTCAGGACCTGCCAGACGATGTGCTGCAATTCCTGTTGCCCAGCCGGTATTGCCAGTCAGACCGACTGGGGCAGCTGGCCGCTGATATAACAGCCCATGCCCTTCCCGGCTACGACCAGGTGGAGGCCATCCGAAGCTGGATTCAAACCCACGTAACGTACCAGTATGGCACGAGTGATGCCAGTACATCGGCCATCGAAACCGCCGAAAAACGGATCGGCGTCTGCCGGGACTTTACGCATCTTGGCATTTCGCTCTGTCGCAGCCTCAATATACCGGCCCGGATGGTGGTAGGCTATTTGTATAAACTTGAGCCGATGGATTTACACGCCTGGTTCGAGGCTTTTATCGATGGCCGCTGGTATACTTTCGACGCTACTCAGAAAGAACCCCGTGGGAATCGAATCGTCGTAGCCTACGGTCGTGATGCCGCCGACGTGGCGCTGGCCACGCAATACGGTCCAATGGATTTGAAAAGTATGAAGGTCTGGGTCGAGGAAAAACTATAGGTTTTTCCATTGTCAGACAGGAGAGTTGGGAGCCGTATTATTTTTTTGGAAATAAATTTGACAAAATGGTTACATTTCATAACTTCCTGCAAATCAACTTAACCACTTAATCCATGCTAAGAGAATTTAAAACATTTATTGCTCAGGGCAATGTACTTGATTTGGCTGTAGGTGTTATTATTGGCGCGGCTTTCGGAAAAATTACTACCTCTCTTGTTGAAGACATTATTAATCCCATTCTAGGGCTGATAACCGGAGGAATCGATTTCAGCCAGTTGAAAATTGTTCTGAAAGAAGCAGTCGGCGATACGCCCGAAGTTGCCATCCGGTACGGTAATTTCTTCAACATTGTCATTCAGTTTTTGATTATTGCCTGGGTCGTGTTCCTGATTGTCAAAGCGGCAAATCGGTTACGTGTTTCGTCGTCGCTGGAAAAGAAAGAATAACCTTTCCGCTGTACCCACCCCATTTGGCCCCACTCAAAAGTGGGGTTTCTTTTTTAAATAAAAAGATTGCGGCTCTGACAGCCAGACTACGGCGAAACCCCTATTTTTGTCCCCGGTTTGCACATAAGTTTATGGAAAATACAATACCGTTGATGGTCATTCTGGGCGGAGGAGAAAGTGGCGTTGGCGCGGCTTTACTTGCCAAAGCAAAAGGCTACAGCGTTTTTTTATCGGACAAAAGTCTGCTGCAGGACTCCTATCGTCATACACTCCGGGAATATGCCATTCCCTTTGAAGAAGGCCAGCATACAGAAGACCTGATTTTGCAGGCAACCGAGGTAGTAAAAAGCCCCGGTATTCCCGAAAAAGCGGCCATCATTCAGAAAATACGGCAGCAAAACATTCCCGTCATTTCGGAAATTGAGCTGGCGGCCCGGTATACAAATGCGAAGCTGATCGGTATTACGGGCAGCAACGGCAAAACTACGACCACCCTTCTGACGTACCATTTGCTCAAAGCCGCCGGGCTGAATGTCGGGCTGGCAGGCAACATCGGCGAAAGCTTTGCCCGTCAGGTTCTCGAAAACTCATTCGACTATTACGTGCTTGAACTGAGTAGCTTTCAACTGGATGATATGCAGCAGGTTCGGCTCGACGTAGCCATACTGCTGAATATTACGCCGGATCACCTCGACCGCTACGAATACCGTTTCCAAAATTACGTTGACTCAAAGTTCCGGATCCTGCAAAACATGACACCGGACGATACGTTTATCTATTACCAGGAAAGCACCGTCATCAGCGAGGAACTTGCCCGCCGAAAACCGTCCGTCCGGCAGTTACCGGTTTCGCTGACCGATGCGCCCCAACCGGGCGCTTATCTGAAAGACGGCTGGTTGGTTGCGGACAACGGGCAGCAATCGTTGCAGACGGGTCTGGCCGACTTGCCCCTGAAAGGCAAGCATAATGCCATCAACATGCTGGCGGCTATGTTGGCCGCACAGTCGGTTGGAATTAGCGCCAATGTCATCCAGGAGAGTTTGTTGACGTTCCAAAATGCCGCCCACCGGCTTGAGCCAGCCGGAGACATTCAGGGCGTTCATTTCATTAACGATTCCAAAGCAACCAACGTAGATTCGGTTTATTACGCGCTCGAAAGCATGACGACGCCCGTGGTCTGGATCGCGGGCGGCTTGGACAAGGGCAACGAATACGATCAACTCATGCCGTTGGTGCAGGAAAAAGTAAAAGCATTAATTTGTCTGGGAAAAGATAACCGGAAGCTGGTTGATGCCTTTGCGAAAACCGTTCCGACTTTGTTTGAAACCCAGGACGTTACCGAAGCCGTTGCGAAAAGTCTCGCACTGGCCAGTTCCGGCGATACGGTTTTGCTGTCACCCGCCTGTGCCAGCTTTGATCTCTTCCGGAATTACCAAGACCGGGGCAATCAGTTTAAAGAAGCGGTTAAACAAATGATGAATGTTCAATTATGAACGATGAATGTCCCGCGCCTATTCATTCATAATGCAATATTTATCACTCATCATTCACTAAAAAGATGACTATCTCAGCGACCGACTGGCTTAAGAAAAACATCAAAGGCGACTACCATATTTGGGGGGTCGTACTGTTTTTGTCGATTATGAGTGTGGCCGTGGTGTACAGCGCCACGGGAACGATGGCCTACCAGAAGTTGCAATCGACGGAGCACTATTTATTCAAGCACGGTGCGCTGGTGGTGCTGGGTCTGGCCTGCATGTGGATAGCCCACCGGTTTAATTACATTTATTACGCCCGTTTATCCCGGTTTGGTATGTGGTTATCGGTGCCGCTATTGTTGTGGGCCTATTTTAAAGGAACCAACCTCAATGAAGCATCGCGCTGGATCACCATTCCGTTGATCAATCAAACCTTTCAACCCTCCGATTTGGCCAAGCTGGCCCTCATTTCTAACCTGGCGGCTATGCTGGCGAAACGCCAGCACATCAAACGGGAACAGTACGACGCCAGCATTCTGACCAACATGATTATCTGGATTGGTTTGATTTGTGCCTGCATCGTTTTGAGTAATGCTTCAACGGCGGCTTTACTGGCCGCGACCTGCTTTTTGCTGATGTACATTGGTCGGGTGCCGGGCAAATACCTGGTCATTCTGGTCGCGGTTTGTATGGTTATGGGCAGTTTTGCCTTACTGCTTGGGCAGCGCGCCAAAACCTCGGGCAGCCGCATCAAGAATTATTGGGAAACATTTCAGGGAACACGTCCGCCGGAATTCCAGGTTGAGCAGTCGTACATTGCGCTGGCGCACGGTGGTATTTATGGGCAGGGGCCCGGCAACAGCCACCAGCGAAATTTTCTTCCCCACTCCTATTCCGACTTTATTTTTGCCATGATTGTTGAGGAGTACGGCCTGATCGGCGGTATCGTCATCATTTTGGCCTATCTCTATCTGCTCTGGCGCGGGATGCGAGCCATCCGAAAGGCCAACCGGGCGTATGGCGGTTTGTTATCGGCGGGACTGACGTTTAGTATTGTCATTCAGGCCATGATCAACATGGCCGTGTCGGTGGGGCTGGTTCCGGTCACGGGCCAACCGCTGCCTTTGCTGAGTATGGGTGGTACTTCCCTCCTTTTTACCGGAACCGCCATCGGTATTATCATCAGCGTGAGTCGTGGTGACACGGATGAAAGCAATTTAATCAAGGCGACTTAGGGATTATATAGTTTACGGTTTTTGGGGTACGGTTTTTCGTTAGTAGCATCCAACGAAAAACCAATCAACGGTTTGAGTCAAATTTATGCCAAAACGCATTATCATCAGTGGCGGAGGAACGGGTGGACACATCTATCCGGCCATTGCCATTGCCAATGAGCTAAAAATCATTGATCCGTCGATTGAACTCCTGTTTGTAGGAGCCGAAGGAAAGATGGAAATGGAAAAGGTGCCCCGGGCCGGTTACCGCATCATCGGGTTGCCGGTTGTGGGTATCAAGCGGCAATTGACCGTCGAGAATTTGATCTTTCCGTTCAAGTTGGGAAAGAGTTTTTTGCGAGCGCAACAAGTTGTCCGTGAATTTGGGCCGGATGTGGCCGTAGGGGTGGGTGGTTACGCCAGCGGCCCGGTTTTGCTGGCCGCTTCGCTGAAAGGTATTCCAACCCTGATTCAGGAGCAGAACTCCTATGCCGGACTTACCAACAAACTGCTGGCGCGCCGGGCCAAAACCATTTGTGTGGCTTATCCTGGCATGGAAGCGTTTTTTCCCGCCCAGAAAATCATACTGACCGGCAACCCCGTCCGAACGGATATCATGCAGGCCGGTACCAAACGGATGGATGCACTGGCTTTTTTCGGGCTGGAAGCCGAGCGCAAAACGTTATTGATTATCGGGGGCAGCCAGGGAGCCCGGACCATCAACGAAAGCATCGAAAAAGACCTGCGGCTGTTGGTAGATGCCGGCTACCAGGTGCTATGGCAAACCGGGCCAGCGTTTATTGAGCGCGCTCGCAAAGCCATCGCCGATGCGAAAGCCAGCCGTATTAATGCCTTTGATTTTATTTACGAAATGGACCTGGCATACGCTGCCGCCGATGCGGTGGTATCGAGGGCCGGAGCACTGTCTGTTTCCGAACTTTGTTTGGTACAAAAACCGGCGATTCTGGTGCCATTCCCGGCAGCTTCAGAAGACCATCAGACGAAAAATGCCCTGAGTCTGGTCAACCGGAACGCGGCTTTGCTCATCAACGACCGCTCAGCTCCGGCCGACCTGGTTCCGGCGGCTTTACGGCTTTTGGCCGATGCCGTTCAGCAGCACACACTTAGTCAGAATATCAGCGGTTTAGCCCGCCCCAAAGCCGCACGGGAAATTGCGGAAGAAGTCTTGAAACTCATTAAATGAGGATGAACGAAAAAGAGATAGCGGAACTCTCCGCTGGCTCCTGTTCGTTCTTCCCTCCTGTTAACAAATGACATTAGATAACATTCGTTACGTCTATTTTCTCGGCATTGGCGGCATTGGTATGAGTGCGCTGGCGCGCTGGTTTCGGGTGAATGGCTATGAGGTAGCCGGTTATGACAAAACACCGACGCCGTTGACTCATACCCTGCAACAGGAAGGAATGGCGATCCATTTTGAAGAAGATGTCGAGCAGATTCCGGTTCATTTTCGGGAAAACCGGGCCCAGACCCTGGTCATTTACACGCCCGCCGTTCCGAAAACACACCAAGAATACATTTACCTGACTGAGAACGGTTTTACCTTGCAAAAACGCTCACAGGTACTGGGTTTGCTCGCAGGACAAATGACCACCGTTGCCATTGCCGGCACGCACGGAAAAACAACGACCTCATCCATGGTTGCCCATATTTTGAAAGATGCCGGCCTTAATAGCGCGGCCTTTCTGGGCGGCATTACCCAAAACTACGGCACCAATTTTCTGCTCAACGAACCGACCGACGATTTGTCGAAGGTAATTTGTGTCGTCGAAGCTGACGAGTTCGACCGTTCTTTTCTGACGCTTTTTCCTAAAGTTGCAATCGTTACGTCTACCGACGCCGACCACCTCGATATTTACGGGGATCACAACTCTGTACTGGATTCGTTTCGGGCATTTGTCGGACAGATTCACCCTGATGGAACGCTGTTCATGAAAAAAGGGCTGGCGTTGGCCGACCATACACCAGCAACGGTGTATGAGTATTCCTTGAGCGAAGGCGCTTACCACAGCCGGAACCTGCGCATTGAAAATGCGCACTTTGTATTCGATATCGTTTACCCTGAGGGCGTTATTGAAAATGTAGCGTTGCAAATGCCCGGCTTTCATAATGCCGAGAATGCGGTAGCGGCCACCGCAGCGGCCCTACAGGTCGGCATTGACCCCGAAGCGATCCGTCGGGCGCTCGGTAATTATAAAGGTGTAAAACGTCGGTTCGAGTATATACTCAAATCAAAAAACACTATATTTATCGATGATTACGCGCACCACCCTGCCGAAGTAGCTGCTTTTCTGTCATCATTGAAAGCCCTGTATCCCGAACGGAAGGTAACGGCTATTTTTCAGCCCCATCTGTTCAGCCGGACCCGGGATTTTGCCGATGAATTTGCCAAAAGCCTTTCGCTGGCCGACCGGGTAATCCTGCTTGATATTTACCCCGCCCGTGAACTGCCCATTGATGGCGTCAGCGCGGATTTGATTTTCAGGAAAATTCAGGTAGAAGATAAAATTCAGTGTAGTAAAGCCGACCTGTCCGACATTTTACGAAACGATCCGCCAGAATTAGTCGCAACAATCGGCGCTGGTGACATTGATCAAATGATTCCGGTCCTGCGTGACCTGTTTCAGACCAATCAATAAAAATTCATTTTATTTAGAGTTAATAAACACGGATGTTTTCTATTTTTCCCTTAAATAGAACTTTCATTCTGACCGCAGCCGGTTTAGCCAGTTTGGTGGGGTTGATAGCCTTTACAGAACACAAGCAAAACCACCGGCAGTGTGAAGGTATCGACATCCGGATGGACGAGGTGGATGGCCATCGGTTTCTGAATCGAAACGATGTACTCCGAACACTAACAAACGACGGAGCCGATCCATTGCTGGGTGATGACTACGCCAGCATCAATTTAAAGCGGCTGGAAAAACGCCTGAGGCAGAACGGTTTGGTTAAAAGTTGTCAGGTCTTTCGGGATTTAAAAGGAATTTTGGTTGCTGATATTAAACAGCAACGGCCTCTGGCACGTTTGGTTCCTGACGGCACAGAGGATAAATCGGCCTATGCAGGGTATTATTTGACGGAAGATGGCGAGTGGTTTCCGCTATCGATGAATTACACGGCGCGGGTTGTGTTGCTTTCCGGCCCTTATTTTAGCGAACGCAAGTCGTTGACGGCAGAAAAAAACCAGCCGTTGCTTAAGTTGCTCAAACAGATCGAAACCGATCCGTTCTGGAAAGCACAGGTCGCGCAGATAGTGGTCGACAAGAATCGCGAAGTAACACTTATTCCGCAGGTAGGTGACTGCCTGATCGAAATTGGCCAGCCCGTTGAGCTGGATTCGAAATTTGAGAAAATAAAGTTGTTTTACAAACACATTCTGCCTTTAAAAGGGTGGGAACGTTACCGAAGGGTAAGTGTGCAGTACCGTAACCAGATAGTGTGCGAATGATACCTAAGCAGGAAGAAATTATAGTCGGGCTGGACATTGGCAGCACCAAAGTATGCGCCGTGGCCGGTCGCCTTATTCGCAATAACGACCACCCCAGACTGGACGTCCTGGGTGTGGGGAAAGCCGTCTCTAAAGGAGTTACTAAAGGTTCGGTGGTCAACATCGGGCAAACCGTAGAAGCCATCAATCGGGCCGTTGAAGAAGCGGCCGGACAGGCCAATATCGATATCCACGTTGTCAACGTCAGCTTTTCCGGCCAGAACGTAACCGCCCGTCGGCAACACGGGAGTATTACGCGCACCTCTCCCGGCGATGAAGTTGTCGCCGATGATATCGAACATCTGGTTGGGGACATGTATCGTTCGGTCCTGCCCGCCGGTTCCGAAATCGTTCACGTGCTGCCCATGGATTTCACCGTCGATAGCGAATCCAATATCGACTATCCGGTTGGCCGAATCGGCGTCAAGCTGGAGGCCGACTTTCAAGTTATTACCGCCCAGACCAGCTCGGCTTCGTACACCCGAAAATGCATTCAACGGGCGCGCTCGGTATCCCCCCAGAAGGAACCGCTGGAAAATGACAAATTTTTGCTGGCGCCCCTGGCGTCGGCATTAGCCGTTTTAACGGAGGAGGAAAAGCAGGCTGGTGTGGCTCTGGTCGACATTGGTGGAGGAACCACCGAAATTGCCATTTACCATAAAAATGTGCTGCGGCATGTTGCCGTTATTCCGTACGCCGGCAACAGCCTGACTTCCGATCTGGAAATCGGATGCCGGGTGCTGCCAACGCAGGCCGAATTGCTAAAAACGAAATTTGGCAGCGCAGATCCGAGCGATTTCCGATTGAACGAAGTCGTGGCTGTACCCAATCTGAGTGGTCGCCCGCCAAAGGATATTCTGCTCAAAAACGTTGCGCTGGTGATCGAGGCTCGTTTGAAAGAGATTGCCGCGATGGTACAGGCCGAGATTATTCGGTCGGGCTACCGCGACAAATTAGTGGGTGGTGTGGTACTGACGGGTGGAACAGCCGCCATCTCAGGCATTGAGCGTATTTTTGAGCGGGTAACGAGCCTGGATGTGCGGATTGGATTTCCGGATCAGTTGGAGCATAATGTGAAAGCGGATTTAGTAAGTGACCCGGCCTTTGCCACGGCAGTCGGTTTGGTCTGGGCTGGATTTAAACGGTTGGACGACCGGATTCCGTTGCAGCATACGGTTAGCAACCCGTCGCTCGGCCCAAGCCCTAACGGACATAGTCATGGACCTGGCCATAGTGTAAAAGGACCCGAGAAGCCCAAAGAAAAGTCCGGCGGAATTCTGAAATGGTTTCAGAATTTCCTGAACGATGACTTGGGAAAAGATCTCGGACCCGACGATCGGTACAACCAGTAGCAATACCAATATCAAGTTATTTTAGCATAAGTTATTGACACTAAATGGTTTACCAATGGCTTATTACTAAAATAACTTTGTTGTATTACTCAAGTACTCAATTTTGAAAGCACAACGCCTGGTTAGCCAGCGTTACCAGATAGATAGTTCAATAGCGCACCAAACATTAGTAGGTATGCCAGAGGCATTGGAATACGGCATGAGGTTTGAATTTCCTGACGATGAGGAAGAACCCATTATCAAAGTAATAGGTGTCGGCGGGGGCGGAAGCAACGCCGTCAACCATATGTACCGGATGGGCGTTAAAGATGTTGACTTTATCGTCTGCAATACCGACCGCCAGGCGCTGGCCAACAGTCCTGTTAAGACCAGAATTCAGTTGGGCGCGCTTCTGACTTCCGGCCTGGGGGCAGGAACCAACCCGGAAGTGGGTCGGCAGGCGGCACTGGAAAACACCGAAGACATCCGGCTTTTACTGGGCGAACCCACCAAAATGGTTTTCATTACGGCGGGTATGGGAGGGGGTACCGGTACGGGTGCCGCACCGGTTATTGCGCAGATTGCCCGCGAAATGGGATTACTGACGATTGCCGTCGTTACGGCACCGTTCGACTTCGAAGGAATCGAGAAGCTCGATCAGGCGATGCGCGGTATCGAAGAATTGAAGGAGTACTGCGATACAGTTCTGGTCATCCTGAACGACAAACTGGCGGAGATTTTTGAAGATTTCCCGATGGATCAGGCTTTTGCCAAAGCGGATGACGTACTGGCCAACGCCGTGAAAAGCATTGCAGAAATCATTACCGTCCAGGGCGAAATCAACGTCGACTTCATGGACGTGAAGCGGGTACTGGAAGGGGCCGGACAAGCCGTTATGGGCTCTGCCGACTCCGTGGGCGAAAATCGTGCGTTGACCGCTATCCAGGATGCACTCAACTCGCCGTTGCTCAACGACCGCGACATTCGGGGTGCTAAACGGATCCTGCTTACGATGGCATCCGGTCCGGAGGCTCGTACGACTATGAAAGAATTACAGATCATTACCGGTTATATTAAGGAAAAAATCGGTAAGGATAAGCAGGCCCATCTGTTCAAATACGGAACGATTAAGGATGAAACACTGGGTAAAAACCTCCGCGTAACAGTTATTGCGGCCGGTTTTGACCTGCCTTCCGAACGGCCGGACTTCCCACCTAAAGACTGGCATCAACCCGAGCCGAAAAAAGACGACGGCGTTAAAAACCTGCCGTTTGTCGAAGAAGAAGTCCAGGCGGAAATCGAAGTCGACACCGAAGTTGAGGCAGAACCCCATACGCTGACTCCGACGGGCGTCAGCGCTGATTTGCCCACGTACGAAGAGACACCGACCCGTGGTGCGTATCCTCAGCCTCAAGTTCGGCTTGAAGACATCCTGGTTGATGAGAAGCGGGAAGACGATCTGCTGCAAATCCAGAAAATGGTCGAAGCATTCGCGCAGGTTCGTTACCAGGATCGGGAGCGGGAACTGGAAACGCCAGCCTTCATGCGCCAGAAGCTCAATTTATACGAATTGCCCCTGCTTGACGAACGTGACATTGTCCGCAGTCGCCTGAATGACTAAAACAAATGCCATTCAAAGAAAATGGGATCCGACAATCGGATCCCATTTTCTTTGAATTTTAGAAGCTAATCAACTGCTCGGCCTGCTGCTGCAACAGCAAATTATACAGATCATTGTGGAGCGCTCCTTCTTTCCAGTAGTTTCTGATTTGTGCCAGCTTGACCCGCAACGCCAGCGTGTTGGTACCCAGATAGCTGAAGATATCGTTTAAATGGCTCAGCGCCAGTGCACCTCCCTGGTGATTGGCCGAAAGCCCCACTAACGCAACTTTCTTGTTTGACAACCCGCTGGGATAACTCATCCCGTCAATAAACGCCTTTAACACGCCCGGGTACGAATTGTTGTATTCTGGAACGATCAAAACCAGTTTTTTAGCCCGCTCAACGACTTCCTTGTACCGGTTGAATTCAGGATTTTTTCCCGTATTTTCGTATAAAGCCGTTGTCACAAAATCGGCCGGAAGACCGCTCAGATCCAGAATCTCACTCGGTATATTCAGGCGCAGCAAAATCCCGTGGTAATAATCGGCAATGTTGCGCGACATGGAATTTTTCCGGTTTGTTCCGACAATGATAATGATGGGAGCCTCACTTTCCGGTTCAGTAGGGTTTACATTCATACGCTTTTTTTCTTTCACCGAAGATACATTCGATTGCAGCAATAACAACCCAGTCCGGTTTTAGTTCATCGATTCCCATGACTTCCCAACACGTCAAAGACGACTTACTGGCTCAAAAAGATTCTGAAAAGGCCGCCTTTCTCAAGCAATTTTTTAAAACCGGCCCCGGTCAATATGGGGAGGGTGACGAGTTTCTGGGGCTGTCGGTTCCGCAACAACGCGCCATTGCGCAAAAATACCGCCTGCTCCTCCCCGAAGAAACCGAAAATCTGGTGCGCGATCCGTTGCACGAGTGCCGCCTGACGGGTTTAATCATCTGGACCAATCAGGCCAAACGCGGGGGCGAGGCAAACCGGAAACTCCTTTTTGAATACTATCTCCGGAATAAAACGTTTGTTAATAACTGGGATCTGGTAGATACAAGCTGTCCAGAATTGGTCGGAAATTACTTATTGACTAAAGATCGCAGCATTTTGTACGAGTTAGCGCAGGAAAATTACCTGTGGTCGCAGCGGATTGCAATGGTATCGACAATAGCCTTTATCCGCAAAAATCAATTTCAGGACACTTTTCAAATTGCGGAACTGTTACTCAAAAACCGGCACGACCTGATTCACAAGGCTATTGGCTGGATGTTACGGGAGGTTGGTAAGAAAAATACGGATGCGCTGGAAGAGTTTCTGCACGATCATACCGGGCAGTTACCCAGAACGGCTTTACGGTACGCAATCGAGCGGTTTGAACCAGCGCGCCGAAAGTACTATCTTGAATTATGACCATGCCTGTCGTTTTCTTACTATCTTTGCCCCCTGCTTGCGAAAGTAAAACTGTTGATTACGAACTGTTAACTGGAGACTGACACCCTATGTCGTGGTTTATCCGTAAAGAAAAAGGTATCAATACCCCAACCGAAATGAAGCGCGAAGCGCCGGACGGTTTATGGTACCAATGCCCGAATTGCAAAAAAATAATGCACACGCGGGAGCACAAACTTAACGCTTACACCTGCGTACACTGCAATTACCACGAGAAAATCGGATCGGATGCGTATTTCTCCATCTTATTCGATGATGGTCAGTTTACCGAACTGGACGCCAATATGACTTCGGCCGATCCGCTGAAATTTGTCGATACGAAACCGTATCCGGAGCGGGTGAAGGCCAGCATTGCCAAAACGAACCTGAAAGACGCGGTCCGGTCGGCCTACGGGAAAATAAATGACCTGGATGTGACCATCGCCTGCATGGATTTTAACTTTATTGGCGGTTCAATGGGGTCAGTCGTGGGAGAAAAGATTGCGCGGGCAATCGATCATTCGCTGAAAACCCGGACACCGTTTCTGATGATTTCGCGCTCGGGTGGAGCCCGGATGATGGAAGCAGGCTATTCGCTGATGCAAATGGCTAAGACATCCGCTCGACTGGCGCAGCTATCCAACGAAAAAATACCGTATGTTTCGTTGCTGACCGACCCAACCACCGGCGGTGTTACGGCTTCATTTGCCATGCTGGGCGATTTCAACATTGCCGAACCGGGTGCCCTGATCGGTTTTGCCGGTCCGCGCGTTATTCGCGAAACCATTGGCAAAAACCTGCCCGAAGGATTCCAGAGCGCCGAATTCGTGCTTGAACACGGTTTTCTGGATTTCATTGTCGACCGGAAAGATCTGAAAGAAAAACTCACGACGCTGTTTAAAATGCTGCAATAGATCAGGAGCCTAACCGCAGGGGAACCGGAAACTATTGTCGTAAAACCGTTTACCGCTTGATTACCTTGCTGGTGTAGACTCGTCCACGAACGAAGCTTCGAATAAGGTACAAGCCGGGTGCCAGCTGTTCATTTCCGATGGACTGCCGGTGTTCCAGAGCGGCTGCATTCGCTTTGACTTCCTGGATCATTTTACCCTGGCTATCGAGCAACTGAAAGGTGGCCGTGGTGGGTTTCTGACTTTGCAGTACTACCTGAAAACGCCCCGGCGACGGGCTGGGAAAAACCGTAAGGGTCAAATCCTGATCATCAATCCGTTGTTCTACCGCCGTCAGTAAGTCACTTTCCACGGCCGGTTCATACGAAGGAACCGACCCCGGGTTACCGCCGACATTATCAACGATCAAGGCCATCATGTCAGCGATTGTTTCACTGATCAGGAGCCCATTACGCCATTCTTTCACCATCACCGCAAAACTGTACCGACCGGTTTCGGTGGGTGCGTTCCAGACTAATTGCCCGTTTTGAGCATTGATCTTAAACGTTCCTTTTCGTGTTACGTCATTGGGGAACGTGTATGGAGAAACCGGAATGCGGATGCGGCCACAAGCGCCGTCCTGCGGCCGAATGAGTGAATAAACGATACTGTCTCCGTCGGCATCGCTAGCCCGAAAATTATATTCGTTTCGCTGGTTGACCAGCCCGGTTACCTGCTGGCCCAGATTCTGAAAAGTGGGTGTGCTGTTCGATTGAGCCGTCGTAAAAGTCGTACGGAAATATACGGGCATGCGAAAAGCCATAGGAGCATTGCGGGAATCAGTTCGGTTGGGGATGGATACGGATATCGTCCGGTTACCGGAACCGCTGCCATTGTACGAGTGTGTTGCCCGGTATTCGTTCATCAACACACCGCCATCCAGCACAACGCTCTGGATACGTGAAACCGAAACGGCACTTAAACCCGTATCGAAACAAACCTCAATTTTGTCTGTCTGTGCGCTGACAGGCGATTGATCCATGTAAAGTCTGACCGTAATCTCATACGTTAACCCCTGTACATTTCGTACCTGAATATAACCACCAACCATGTGTGTGCCAAAAGCAGGCAGACCACCAAGAAGCAACAATAACGTAGCGATTTTTTTCATAGCAGCCGGTAAGGAGTAGGAGGAAACTATAAGAACCGTTTGTCTCGTATTGTTGAAACGGAAAACACAATTTTGTAGTATTACTTTTACCAACTATCGTCTAGATTATTGCCTGACAACGAATGCTTTATACACCCCAACAAACCGCCCGTTTCGGCACACAACGGTTTCGGCATCTTTTGGTTGCGCAGAAAGAGCACGTCCTGACCCTAACGCTCAATCGGCCGGAGAAGAAAAATGCACTTAATACGACGCTATTGAATGAACTGGCGTTTGCTCTGACGTACGCACGTTACGAAAAGAATGTCTGGCTGGTGGTGCTGGCCGCTTCGGGCGACGTCTTCTGCGCCGGTATGGACCTGAAAAGTCTGTCGGCAGGCGAATCAACAGATGATACTGTTCCCCCACCCGCTGGCCCAGTGCGATTGGCGGAACTGCTGGCCAATGTACAAAAACCGTGTCTGGCAAAGGTACAGGGCCCGGTGTATGCGGGCGGTTTCTTACTGGTGGCTGGCAGCACCCACGTCATTGCTACCGATGCCGCTACGTTTAGTTTGCCGGAGGTAAAGCGGGGGCTGTTTCCGTTTCAGGTGATGGCCAGTCTGCTCGAAATTATGCCTGCCCGAACGGTTCTTGATCTTTGTTTGCGCGCCCGGACTTTATCAGCAACCGACGCCCTCGCCGTGGGTTTGGTGACGAACCTAGTCGCTGGCGATGAGTTGGACAAGGCCGCTCAGCAATGGATCGATGAATTGAAGCAGTATTCGCCAACCGCTATGCAGTTCGGACTGCGCGCGTATCAGCAATTAAAAAAAATCCCGCCCGATCAGCAGCAGACTTTTTTGCACGAGCAGTTTCAACAGATTCAGCAAACCGCCGATGCACGGGAAGGCATGGCCGCCTTTCTGGAAAAACGAGCCCCAAAATGGAGGGGAGATGAATTAATGTAAATCCGGACACCCGTCTTTCCGGCGGGTGTCGATGATGGTCTGTATTTTCCACACACCGCTCAGTTTGACCAGCGTAAAGGCGTTGACGCCACAGTGGCTTTTCTGACCGTTGTAATAAAAAACGTACGGGGTCCAGGCTACGGCTAATTCGGCGTCAACCTTTACGTCATAAGCCGAAAGCCGTTCGTCGAGCGCGCCCGGTTTCTGTTTGCCCACCGAAGTCACAAAATCCGTAATTGATTCATTCCGAACGCTGACCCCGCCCTCTCTGTTTTTCGCCACACTCTGTAAGGAAGCACCCGGGGCAAAAACGGCTTTAAAAAGCGTTGTATCCGCTTTTCGCATGCCATCGAACAGTTGGGTGATTGTAGCCCGAACGGTTTTCTCCTCATCCGACTGTGCCAAAATTGTCAGCGGCAACAGGCAACCCAGAAGCAGTAAGCCCTTTTTCATCGCTTGCTAATGAAGTACGGTTTTACGAGAACGATCCCCTGCCAGCGCTGATTCATGACCTGACAGGAGGATCGTCCGCAACGCCTAAATATATTGATTGATAATCATTTCATAAAGTTCCTGTTTACCACTAATCTGCTTGGGCTCGCCATTGTTCAGGGCAAATTCCCGCAGGTCCTCCAGCGTCAGTTCGCCTTTCTCAAACCGAGCGCCTTCGCCAGTATCGAAGCTGGCGTAACGATCGGTGCGCAGTTTTTTGTATTGTGATTTGGCGAGGATAGCTTCAGCAACGATGGCGGCCCGGGCAAAGGCATCCATCCCACCAATATGGGCGATAAAAATATCTTCCAGATCAGTGGAATTCCGGCGGGTTTTAGCGTCGAAGTTGACCCCGCCCGATTTCAAGCCGCCCGCTTCCAGAATCACCAGCATGGCTTCCGTCAGTTCGTAGAGATCCATCGGAAACTGGTCGGTATCCCAGCCGTTCTGGTAATCACCCCGGTTGGCATCAATGCTACCGAGCATGTTATTATCGGCGGCAACCTGCAATTCGTGCGCAAACGTGTGGTTCGCCAATGTAGCGTGGTTGGTTTCGACGTTCAACTCAAAATCGTCCTGCAAACCGAATTTGTTCAGAAAACCGACCACCGTAGCCGCGTCGAAATCGTACTGGTGTTTGCTCGGTTCCATCGGTTTGGGCTCGATATAGAAAGCCCCTTTGAAACCCTGTTTGCGGGCATAATCACGCGCCATCGTCAGGAAGCGACCGAGGTGCTCCTGTTCGCGTTTCATGTTTGTATTCAGCAGCGACATGTAGCCTTCGCGACCTCCCCAGAAGGTATATCCCGAGCCACCCAGCTCGATAGTGGCATCAATGGCATTTTTGACCTGCCAACCGCCGTGCGCCAAAACGTGGAAATCCGGGTTAGTGGCTGCACCATTCATGTAACGGGCGTGCGAAAAGAGGTTGGCCGTACCCCACAAAAGCCTTACACCACTGGCCTGTTGTTTCTGTTTGGCGTAATCAACAATTTTCCGGAAGTTGCTTTCAAATTCGGCGTTGGATTTACCCTCGGGCGCTACATCCACATCGTGGAAGCAGTAATATTCCATGCCCATTTTGGTTATAAATTCAAAAGCCGCATCCATTTTCTCGTGCGCAGCCGCCAACGGATCGACGCTGGCATCCCAGGGAAATTGCTTAACCCCCGGCCCGAACGGATCCGCCCCCGTGCCACAGAACGTATGCCAGTAGGCAACAGCAAACCGGAACAGTTCATTCATCGGTTTTCCCAGGATGGTACGGTTTGCATCATACCATTTAAAGGCAAGTGGATTGTCCGATTCGCGTCCTTCATAAGCAATGGGCTCTTTTACAAACGGAAAATACGTTTTGTCGCCCAGTGTCAGATTCAATGTTGACATGTCATTTTGGGATTAGAAAATGAATACGCTAAAAATCAGGTTCTCCCGACAAGATACCAAGCTTAAAAGGAAGTATCCAATAAAATATCCTCACCCGAGCACCCAACAAAAAACCGGAAGCTCTTGCGGGCTTCCGATTTGATAGATTTCGGACCTAAGTCCGCAGTTTTTTTATAAGGTGCTGAAATCAAATCCTTCCAGAAAGGCAGTGGTGAATTCACCCGATTGGAATTTGGGGTCATCCATCAGCTTAATGTGGAACGGAATTGTGGTTTTAATGCCTTCAATAACAAACTCCTGCAAAGCCCGCTTCATCCGGGTGATTACTTCCTCGCGCGACTGACCCGATACAATCACTTTGGCGATCATTGAGTCATAATTTGGTGGAATGGTATAACCGCTGTACACATGGCTATCAATTCGGATGCCGTGCCCACCGGGGAAGTGCAGGTTCGTGATCTTACCCGGCGACGGCCGAAAGCCGTTGGCGGGATCTTCCGCGTTGATGCGGCATTCCATTGCGTACACCTTCGGAAGGTAATTTTTTCCGGAAATCGGCACCCCGGCAGCCACCTTAATTTGCTCCTTGATCAGGTCAAAATCGGTAACTTCTTCCGTGATTGGGTGCTCCACCTGAATCCGGGTGTTCATCTCCATGAAATAGAACTCCCCGTACTTATCGACCAAGAACTCAATGGTTCCGGCCCCTTCGTATCCAATGGCCGAGGCTCCTTTGATGGCCGCTTCGCCCATTCGTTCCCGCAACTCCGAGCTGATGATTGGCGAGGGGGTTTCTTCAACCAGTTTCTGATGCCGACGCTGAATCGAGCAATCCCGCTCCGACAAGTGGCAAACTTTGCCGTATTGATCCCCAACAATCTGAATCTCAATGTGGCGCGGCTCTTCCACAAATTTTTCCAGGTACAACCCGTCGTTGCCAAACGCGGCCCCGGCTTCCATCCGGGCGTCAAGCCAGGCTTTGTCAAAATCAGCTTCGCTCCGAATAATCCGCATACCACGGCCACCACCACCGGCGGTTGCCTTCACAATAACCGGGTAACCCATCTCAGCCGCCAGCTGCTTGCCCTGTTCAACCGACTCCAGCAACCCATCCGAACCCGGAATAACCGGCACTCCGGCCGCTTTCATGGTTGCTTTGGCCGTTGCTTTGTCGCCCATGGCGTTGATCTGCTCGGCCGTTGCGCCGATGAATTTAATTCCGTAGTCGGCGCAGATCTGGGAAAATTCCGCATTTTCGGACAGAAAACCGTAGCCGGGGTGAATAGCATCGGCGCTGGTTACTTCGGCGGCAGAGATTATATTTGGAATATTCAGGTAGGACTGACGGCTGGGCGGAGGGCCAATGCAAACCGCTTCGTCGGCAAACCGCACGTGCAGGCTATCGCGGTCGGCAGTTGAATAAACCGCCACCGTTTTGATGCCCATCTCGCGACACGTCCGGATGATCCGCAACGCAATTTCGCCCCGGTTGGCGATGAGTATTTTCTTGAACATAAAGTCAGTTTACGGTTTACGGTTTATGGTTTACGGTTCACAGGATAACTATAAACCGTAAACTGTAAACCGTAGACTTAGATAGGTTCGACAAGGAACAAAGGTTGATCGTATTCGACCGGCGTCGCGTTTTCCACCAGCACTTTGACAATTCGGCCCGCTACCTCGGACTCGATCTCGTTGAAGAGCTTCATGGCTTCAATGATGCACACGGTTTTCCCCGGCTTTACTTCATCACCAATTTCCACAAACGCGGCAGTATCCGGTCCTGACGAACGATAGAACGTTCCGATCATCGGTGATTTGATGGTCAGGTAATTCGATGTATCAGCTTTGGGGGCCGGAGCCGGGCTGGATGCCGGAGCAGCCGCTGGCTGGCTGGCTGGCAAAGCCGGTTGGGAAACCGCTGGTAAAGCTGGCTGGCTGGTAACAACCGGTGCCTGTCCAAAGCGTTTTACACTCAACTTCAGTTCGTTGGTCTCAATACTGACCTCATCCAGACCCGACTGGGCAATAAAGTCAATGAGTTTTTGAATGTCTTTCGTGTCCATCTCTTTTTTGAATGGGGAATGATAACGATGAATTCTTTTACTCATTCATCATCCACCATTCTTTTATTTTACTCGTTCAACGTAATCGTACGTGCGGGTATCAACCCGGATTTTATCGCCCTGTTCGATAAACAACGGTACCATGATGGTCGCGCCGGTTGCAACTTCAACTTTCTTTTTGGGGCTGTTGGCGGTATCTCCCCGGATACCGGGCTCAGCATAGGTTACTTCCAATTCAACAAATGGCGGCATTTCACACGTCAGGGGCGTTTCTGTTTCGGCGTTGATCAGAATCTCCACCTCCTGGCCTTCTTTCATCAAATCGGCGGTTTCAACCAGCTTATCCGTCAGGTTAATTTGATCGAACGTTTCATTATCCATGAAATTGTAACCCGCTTCGTCTTTGTAGAGATACTGAAATTTACGACGCTCTACCCGCACCGGATAAATCGATACGCCAGCGTTAAAGGTATTATCAAGCACTTTGCCCGACGTAAGGCTTTTCAATTTGGTACGGACAAAAGCGCCCCCCTTACCTGGTTTAACGTGTTGAAATTCTACAACTTGAAACAGATCGTGATTGAAATTGATCACGAGACCGTTCCGAAGATCTGCGGTCGTTGCCATTCTAGTAGTTTAACGTTTAATGTTCAGCGTTTAAGGCACTATTCCGTTTACGTAAAAAGCGTTTAACGATCGGTCTCAAACTCCAGACTTATTAATAGGCCCATTTTACATAAGCCGCTCCCCAGGTGAACCCTCCGCCAAAAGCGGCCAGAACCAGGTTATCACCTTTTTTCAATTCCGACTCGTAGTCGAACAGGCAAAGCGGGATGGTGGCTGCGGTGGTATTACCGTATTTATGAATATTCAGCATGACCCGGTCCATGCCCAGCCCCATGCGATTGGCAGTGGCTTCGATGATCCGCTTGTTGGCCTGGTGGGGCACCAGCCAGGCGATATCGTTGCCGGTCAGGTTGTTACGCTCCATAATTTCGGCGGAGACGTCGGCCATATTTTTGACAGCAAACTTGAACACCGATGGCCCATCCTGGTAGACGAAGTGCCAGCGCTTGTCGATGGTTTCGTGGGAGGGCGGATACCGGCTTCCTCCGGCTTTCTGTACCAGGTGATTCTGGCCCGCCCCGTCGGAACGGATGATGGAATCCACAATACCGTTGCCCTCCGTGTTCGGTTCCAGTAAAACCGCCCCGGCCCCATCGCCAAACAAGACACAGGTGGTCCGATCGGTATAATCCACAATAGCCGACATTTTATCGGCCCCCACAACAACAACTTTTTTATACTTTCCGGTCTCAATAAATTGAGAACCAATCGTTAAGGCATACAAAAAACCCGAACAGGCGGCCTGTATATCAAAACTGCCGATAGCCCGGATGCCGGTCATATCGCAAATCAGATTAGCCGTCGACGGAAATACATAGTCCGGTGTGGTGGTTGCACAAATCAACAACTCCACTTCGTTGGGTTCCGTACCGGTTTTTTTCAGCAAGCCTTCTACGGCTTTGGCCGCCATGTGCGACGTGCCCAGCCCTTCGCCTTTTAAAATATGCCGTTCTTTAATACCGGTGCGGCTGGTGATCCACTCGTCACTGGTATCCACCATTTTTTCCAACTCTGCATTGGTCAGGATGTAGTCCGGTACGTAGCCGTATACGCCTGTAATTGCCGCTCTACTGTTCATACTCGGGGGTGCAATCAATTTTATAGACAAAAGAAGGTTGATGAAAGACAATAGAATCGCCGGGTGTTAAAATCCATGTACCGCTGTCGCCAATCTTTTGTCTCATGTCTTTTATCTATTGTCAAATGTCAACTTAACGCCTGGGCAATTTTGGTATAAGCGCCGGATTCGACCTGCCTTTTCGCCAGGTTAAGCATATTTTTGATGGCTAAGGGCGATGAAATACCGTGGGCAATGATAACGTTTCCGTTCACCCCAACAATTGGGCTGCCACCCACCGACTCATAATTGGTTTTATCAATAAAATCGTGTTGGAGGCCCAGCTCTTTGGTGATTTCGTAAATGGATTCGCCCATTTTGAACAGGATATTACCGTTGAAACCGTCTGTAACGATCACATCGGCCTTATCGCGGAAGAAGTCGCCCCCTTCCATGTTCCCGACAAAATTAATTTTTCGGCTGTTTTTCAGCAACTGATAAGCCGCCTGCGCCACCAGCGAACCTTTTTGTTCTTCTTCGCCGATGTTCATCAAAGCCACCCGGGGTTTATCAATACCGAAAGTATACTGGGCGTAGATAGAGCCAATCTCACCGAATTGCAGCAACATTTCCGGCTTGCAATCGGCATTGGCACCAATATCCACAATAACCGCGAAACCACCACTTAACTGCGGAACAAATCCCGCAATGGCGGGCCGCATGACTCCTTCAATGGCCTTTATACTAAACAAAGCGCCAACATGCATTGCTCCGGTATTGCCCGCGCTGCAAAAAGCGTCGACGAGTTTGTCGCGTAAAAGTTTAAACCCAACTCCGATGCTGGAATTGGGTTTCTGCGAGAGCGCCTTGGTGGGGTGCTCGCCCATTTCAATTACATCTTCTGCGTGGACAATCTCCACGCTGGAGCCTGCGTAGTTATACTTCTGAAGAAGGCTTTCGATTATCGGCTGTTTTCCCACCAGTACGATGGTAACGTTATTCGATAATTCGTTAGTGGCCATTACAACTCCTTCTACTATAGCCTCTGGAGCGAAATCGCCACCCATAGCGTCGACTGCGATTCTCATTGAACCAGGTTTGGGTGCGCTGAATTGGTAAAAGTACGTGTAAAAATACTAGTTGCCCGCCAATAAAAAAGTATTTCACGCTCATCCAGTGCAGATTCCTGTGAAATACTTGTTACCCCAACCATCTAAAAGAGGGTTTCGATAAACCAGAAAAAGCCCCTGCAGGGGGTTGGGGGCTGAATGATCAGGCAGTGGGCGCGTAGTTTTCGATCACTACTTTGCCTTTGTAATACAGGTTGCCTTCGAATACGTGCGCTTTGTGACGAACGTGAATTTCGCCCGTTGTTGCATCAAAGGAAAGTGCCTTCGCGGTCAGTTTATCGTGCGTTCTACGCTTGTCCCGCCGGGTGGTTGAATGTCTGCGCTTGGGATGTGCCATAACTTTATTTTGTCAATTATCAGTCAGTCTTGCCATTCCTTCCACTGCCCCAACGGACGCGGAAGAAACAACAGTGGTATTAATTATTATTATTCAGTTTTCGTAACAAATCCCAGCGGGGATCAATCGGAGGCTCCTGGTCGTCCGGCTCTGTGTCCGATGCGCCTGACCGGTACACAACCTTGCCCTCCTGCTCTTCGTCTTCCTCACTCTCCTCCTGACGAAAACGGGGATGGAGTTTTTTCATTGGCAATGCCAGCACGATAAAATCGAACAGGTACCGCGCAATATTAATTTGCTGCGTATCCCACAAAATCAATTCAATTTCATCAGTCAACTCCTCAACCCGATCGGCATATTTCAGAAACAGCTGCTCCCGAATGTCGATCGGCTCGCCAAACGGCTCCAGGCTCCGGTCGCAAATCAGTTCTACCGTTCCCTGGATGTGGAAATTCAGCTGAATCATCGAGGCCGACTTGGTAAGCACCAAATGCGTCTTGAAAGATCCGTGTTGAATCAACTCCTGCTCCATAGCCTCAAAAAACGCATCGCCCGACTCAAAGTCAAACTCGTACGATTTGTGATCAAGGCTACCGATTGAGACGGTATATTTCTGTAACTCCTTCACGCTCTTCTCAAAATAGTCCGCAAAGTTACGAACTTTTTATGAACCATAAAAGATTAACCCACAATTTAGAACACCTTTGTCCCAACGGGTTATAGGAACTGTTAATTTTGCCAGCTATGGGAGAAGTGATCAAAGCAAACCGCTCATTTTTTAGTGTTTATCTGGTTTTCGTGGTGATCGTCGGCACGCTGCTGCTGCTTTACAGCAAAGCCGAACTGATGCAGTGGGTGAATACACACAACGCTTCCGCGGCTGATGTATTCTTCCAGAATGTAACGTATTTGGGCGACGGCGCTTTTGCCATTATCATTACCGTGGTGCTGGCCTTCCGATCCTTTCGTTTTGCGCTGATGGGAGCCGTTTCATTCCTGGGATCAACCCTAATCGTACGCATTCTGAAACAGCTTATTTTTTCAGACTCCCTGCGCCCGCTGAAGTATTTTGAGCATTCAGACTGGCAATACCGGATTATAGACGGCCTTGATATTCATAGTTATAACAGTTTTCCCTCCGGGCATTCGACCACGGCTTTTGCGGTTTTCTGCATGCTGGCCCTGCTCGATAAGCGAAAAAGCCGGGGTTGGGTTTTCGCCCTGCTTGCCATCATCACTGCTTACTCGCGCCTGTATCTGTTCCAGCATTTTGTGGAAGATATTTACGTTGGTTCCTTTATTGGTACGCTGTCGTCCCTAGCCACATTTTTAGGGCTAGGCGCTTACCTGGATCAACACCCCAAAAGCTGGCAATATCGGCGGATAAAGTTTTGACCCTCAGAATCACATCCAAAATAATCTGCAAATAATTACATCTAGGCGGTAAATAACTTGCCCGCTCGTCTTTTGCCTACAGACCTAGCCGATAATAACCAGCCCCCAACTACTACTGATTTGGAATAATAACCTATTTCCAAAATAATAGCTATTCGAAGCAACTAAGTATCAACAATTATTCGGTTTTTATCAAAAATACAGGTTAAAAAAAAGCATTCTCTGCTAAAAACTATCTCTTTTTGTAATTTCATGATAAAAATCAGAGGTTCTTATTGATCATGTCTCAACCGCCATTCATTGCTGATCCCGCCACTACCGCTCTGGGCCGGGGCATTCAGCACATCGGGATTGGTAAGCAAGGTAGCCGCTCATTGCCGCCGACATTGGTGGAAGAATGCAAGCAGGCATTGCTGTCTAGCGAGGTAGACCCCTTGCAAAAAGGAGCCTTTCTGGGGGCGTTGCTGGCTAAAGGTCCTACAACCGAAGAACGCACCCTCGAAATGATTTTTGGGAAAGATGCTTTTCTCAATCCCGCTTTTTTTATCAATAAGGCCTGTCCCGATTTACCAACAAGCTTATTTCCTATCGCGACCAAGCTCCTGAAAGGGCATATTCTACGCACCAGTGAGGCTCACCAGTTGGGTACGTTTTTGTTTCAGAAAGATGAATGCGAAACCTTCAAAGGCATGGCAGCCAGCATCTTACGCATTCGTAGCGAATCCAACGATGAATATAAGGGGTTGTATGAGGCTGCTATGGAAACCATCACCCCCGGTTTCCGTCAGTTAAGTTGCGTTGACCGCACGCTGGTCCAGATCGCCGAACCGTTCGATGGCGTCGAGCATACCTACTTAATTACTCCTTTACTGGCCCATTTTTTTGAGCAGCGGGGCTACGGCGCCTTGTCCGTGGTAGGTCGCACGCCCGGCCCTAAGTACGCTCTCAACGCCCACGATCTATACCTTTTTCTGGGTTGCCAGATGCTCCAGAGCAACCACGAAATCAATACCCCGCCGGAGCCATTCGGCTGGGTGCTCGATCAGAAGGCGCTTTCACCCGCGCTCAACCGCTGGGTTGATCGTCGGCGAGTCATTCTGAAGCGTCCGTTTTTATCGACTCTTGAAAAAATCTTGAACCCCTGCAATGCCCGCATCCTGGTCACCTCCGTTTTTCAGGTCAGTACGCAAATGAAAATGGCCGAACTGGCGCTCATGGCCGGTTTCGAAGCCGTTGTGGTTCTGAAACGCGGTCTGGAAGGTAGCCTGTCGCCCTCCACCAGCCGAAGCAGCGGGATTCTGTGCGCCGTTCGAACCGCCCGGGGCCATTTATTTTATCAACATTTCGACGCTGATTTACCGGCTTTTGCCGAATACCGTACCGAAAGTGACGAAATGATAATGAATCTCCAGGTCAACACCAACGCCCGGCTGATTCGGGACTTTATGGCCGCAGAACAGACTTCCAGCCCTGACTTTGATAACCGTGCCCGCTTCATGCAGGCCTTACTGGGCCGCGGTATGGACTGGATCGAAGGCCAACTGAACGGCCAATTTCTGTAAAAGCTAGGCCGATTTAGGACGAAATACCTTCATGACGGTTTCTTGCGTGGTCAGGTATGGCCCACCAATCAAGTCGATGCAATACGGAATAGCCGGAAAAACCACCGACAAACACTGCTCGATGGCCGACGGTTTTCCGGGCAGGTTCAGCAGCAGCGTCTGGTTACGAATCCCGGCGGTCTGCCGCGACAGAATGGCGGTCGGCACGTATTTCAGACTTTCCTGCCGCATCAATTCACCAAACCCTGGCAGCATTTTCTGGCAAACTGCTTCGGTGGCTTCGGGGGTCACATCACGCAGCGCGGGGCCGGTTCCGCCCGTTGTTACCACCAGGCAACAGCCTTCTGCATCGGCCAGCTCGATCATCGTTGCTTCCAGCTGGGGCTGCTCGTCGGGAATCACGCGGTAAACGGGCTCCCACGCACAACTCAGGTAGCGGGTCAATAAATTCACCACGGCTTTGCCCGGAATGTCTTCGTAAATACCCGCGCTGGCCCGGTCCGACACATTGATTACACCGATACGAATAGGAATTGCCATCAGAGACGTTTTAAGATGCTGCGGCAAAGATACACGCTGACGCACTACCGAACGGGAGTTTCCGTACTTTTGCGCAATTAACTCCTACGCTATGCCCCGAATTCTGTCGCGCGTCATTCCCTTGTTGCTGGTTGTGGCCGGAGCGTTGTTCTATTTTCCGTTTCTGGGCCGCGTCCACCTGTTTGACTGGGACGAAATCAACTTTGCCGAATCAGCCCGCGAAATGATCGTGACGGGCAATTATACCCGTGTTCAAATCAATTTTCAACCTTTCTGGGAAAAACCGCCCTTGTTCTTCTGGTTGCAGGTTTTGTCCATGAAGGCGTTCGGCATCAACGAGTTTGCCGCCCGCTTTCCGAACGCCCTGATCGGAGTTATTACGCTATTGGTGCTGTATTCACTCGGCAAGAAATTAGTTAACGAGCGTTTTGGACTTTTTTGGGCGTTGGTTTATTTCGGTTCATTAACGCCCCATCTGTACTTCAAATCCGGCATTATCGACCCCACTTTCAACCTGTTTATCTTCCTGAGCGTATGGTTTATTGCGCAGGCGGTTTTAGCGTATGGAACGGCCAAAGCCACGTGGATGGCGGTTTTGTCGGGGCTTTTTGTCGGACTGGCCGTTTTGACCAAAGGCCCCGTTGGTGGTTTGTTGCTTGGCCTGACGTTTCTGGTGTATTGGGCTACGCAACGGTTTCGACCCATACTCAGCTTTCGGAACGGTTTGCTATTTTTTGGTTGCGCGCTGCTCGTGGCCTCGGTTTGGTTCGGACTGGAGCTGATCAAGAACGGCTTCTGGTTCTTTGAAGAGTTTATTAGTTACCAGATCCGGCTTTTCTCCACGCCTGATGCTGGCCACCAGCAGCCTTTTTATTATCATTTCGTGGTGGTGCTGCTGGGTTGTTTTCCGATGTCACTGCTGGCCATTCGCGGCTTTTTCCTTAACTCCTCCGGAGTTCGTGCGGATCAGCAACCTGCTCTGGATAATCACAATCGAAATGCGAATGATACAGTTGAACGAACGGTTTTCTTCCGACGCTGGATGATCATTCTTTTTTGGGTTGTGATGATTCTTTTTTCAATCGTCAAAACCAAAATCGTGCATTATTCGTCGATGGCCTGGTTTCCGGTTTCTTACCTGGCCGTGACGGTTTTGTACGGTTATTTAAACGGATCGGTCCGGTGGAACCGCTGGCTAACGGTTGGCATTGCCTTGATTGGCAGCCTTTTGGGTTTACTGATTACGACCCTGCCACTCGTGGGCATGAATGCCGCCGAGCTGATTCCGCACATTAAAGATCGGTTTGCAGCCGCCAACCTAACCGCCCCGGTTGAATGGGCGGGCTGGGAATGGATGATTGGTACGCTTTACGGTTTGGCCATTCTGGGCGTTATGTGGGTGCGAAAAAAAGAGCCCGTGTGGAGCATGCTGGCGTTGTTTCTGGCGACCCCGCTGCTATTGTGGTTTGTGCTGCCGGTTATTGCGCCCAAAATTGAGCGTTTTACGCAGGGTGCTGTCATCGATTTTTACGAAGCAAAACAGGGGCAGGACATTTATATCGAACCCATCGGCTATAAAAGTTACGCGCATCTTTTCTATTTTCAGAAACAGCCGCCAACCAACCCCAATAGCTATAACGAAGACTGGCTGCTCAATGGCCCGATAGACAAACCGGCGTTTTTTGTAACCCGCAACATCAACATCGACCAATACCGGTACAATCCAAACCTGGAAATTATCCGGGAAGAAGCCGGTTTCGTATTTCTCCGTCGAAAACCGGATTTTAAGTAATCCAGTACGATTTCTCCCAGAAAGGCACTGCCGTGATGAGCTAATCTGGATTGCCTTTTTTCTATTTATGCACTAGTAGGCATGTCATTTGTGCCATTATATTCTTAAATAATTTTAAGAAATAGCCTCTATTCTTCCCAATAATTTAACTTGTGGTATGAAACAGCTTCTCTTAACTTTTTCGGTTGGTCTCTCGTTGGCCTTCTCCACTTTGGCGCAGTCTTCCAATAAGGCTCCGGCTACGAAACTTCCCCGAATCGCCATCGCGGGTTTAGGAATCGAATCCAGTACGTTTTCTCCGGCTGTCACGCACGAAGAAGCGTTTCACGCCCGATACAGTGGTGAAGTTTTCAATGCGTATCCGTTCATGATGCCCGTATCGCCCCTGCGCAAACAAGCCATCTGGTTGCCCGCCATCGTCGGGAAGTCGCTGCCCGGGGGAGCCGTCACCCGCGAAGCCTACGAATCGCTGGTGAACAAGACGCTGGACACGCTCAAGAAGTACGCTCCCTACGACGGTCTGTATTTTGATATTCACGGCGCGATGAGTGTTAAGGGCCTGGACGATCCGGAAGGCGATTTCATCACGCGTATTCGGCAAGTAATTGGTTATAAAACCCTCATTTCTACGTCGATGGATTTGCACGGTAACGTTTCCTGGCGCCTGGCTCAAAATACCGATTTGATGACGTGCTACCGGATGGCTCCGCACGAAGATGCGATGCAAACCAAGGAACGTGCGGTTGTCAACCTGCTGGAACGGATCAAAAGTGGCAAAGGGAAACCCGCGTACAAAGCCTGGATACCGGTCCCGATTCTGTTGCCGGGCGAAAAAACGAGCACACGCATCGAGCCGGGTAAAAGTTTGTATCAGCAGGTAGCACCGCTGGCCGACAAACAGGACGGAATTGTGGATGCCGCCATCTGGATTGGGTATGCCTGGGCCGACGAACCACGCAACCATGCCGTTGTGATGGCCGTAGGCGACGATAAAGCAAAGGTGGTCCAAACCGCCGAAAAACTAGCCACGGCTTTCTGGAACGTGCGGTCGCAGTTTGATTTTGTTGCCCCCACGGGGACGCTGAACGAGTGCCTGGCCAAAGCCATTCCAAGCCAGAAGCGTCCTTTCTTCATCAGCGATACGGGCGATAACCCCACGGCCGGAGGTGCTGGAGATGTCACCTGGACCCTCACGCAATTGCTGGCCCGCCCGGAATTTCAGCGGGCAGATGGTCCTCCGCTACTTTACGCATCTATTCCCGATCCGGAGCTGATAAAAAAAGCCCTGGTAGTTGGTGTGGGTGGACAGATAGACGGTAAAGCCGGGGCCATTGTTGATGCCCGCTTTGCTCCGCCGGTTCCGCTGAAAGGCACGGTTGAATCGATTGTAAAAGGCGATCGCGATGCAGAAGTAGAAGTGGTGGTAAAAGTAGGCAGTGTGCACGTGATCGTCACTCAGAAACGCAAACCGTACCACAAAGAACGGGATTTTACCCGGCTGGGCCTCGAACCCCGAAAAGCCGCTATAGTAGTCGTGAAAATCGGGTATCTCGAGCCCGAATTGTATACCATGCAGGCCGACTGGATTATGGCCCTGACTCCGGGTGGCGTCGATCAGGATTTGTTCCGGCTGCCGTACAAGCGGATTCAACGCCCCATGTTTCCGTTTGACAAAGACATGAAAACGCCCAATCTGGCGGCCCAACTGGTGCCGATTTCGGGAGAATCCAAATAACGGTTATTGATCGAATAGGGAAAGGAGCTTGATCCCGCTCCTTTTCATTAATTCACTCGCGTTGAAGTCGGTGCAAATCCCACGATTCAGCTTGTAGTTAAAAAGCAGATTGCCGTCCTGAATGACGCTATTAAAGCTAAAATTCGTTACGGTCATGTGTTCGGCGGCCACGTTGGCCAGCTCCAGATCATGGGTCGAAATCAGGCCAAACGCATTGAGTTCGTTCAACTGTTTGATGAGCGAAACCCCGCCTTTGTAGCGATCCTGCGAGTTGGTGCCTTTAAACATTTCGTCCAGTAGAAAGAAAATAGGCTGTCCGCTTTCTACCAGCGCGAGCAGTTGCTCAATTCGCTTCAGTTCGGCGTAAAAAGAAGAAACACCCTCCTCCAGGTTATCCTGCGTCCGCATGCTGGTAAATAACCGCATGGTGGATACCTGCCCCGATGCGGCACAACAGGGCGCGCCCATGAGGGCCAAAACCAGGTTAATCCCGATCGTGCGCAAAAACGTGCTTTTTCCGGCCATGTTGGACCCGGTAATCATGGCAATGGTGCCGCGCCCCGTCAAGTCAAAATCATTGCAGACCCTGCGCTCCGCATGAATCAACGGATGGCCGAGCGCTTCAAAATGAATCCAGTACAGCTCTTCCTTGATTTCCGGAAATGTAAAAGACGGGTTGGCGTATGAAAAACCGGCCAGACTGCTGAATACCTCAAACTCACTGACCGCCCAGGCCCAATTGCGCAGGTGCGAACGGTTTTTGCTTTTCCATTTTTCCGTCAGAATGATCCAGTGAATATCCAGTAGCCAAAAGCTATTCAAAATGCTATAGAAAGCATTACCACCTATCGGGTTGCGTGCTCCCCGTTGCTGAAAACCTTCCAGAATTTTCTTTAAGCGGCCAATTTCCTGCACGGCGGAGTAGTCACCCTGCCGGAGCGTACCCTGAAGTTGTTGCAACGGTTTTGCCCGAAAGCTTCCGGTTTCAATGGCGGAGATAAGTGATTCGTAACCGCCCAATATATTAACATTTTGCTGGGTATTTTCGATGATTTCTTCAGCAAGCGGTTTGACCTTTTTCAATACCCGCGAATTGACCACCATCATGAAAAGGAACGGAATCAGGTAGGCAATTGAAAACGCCTGATTCAGATAAATAACCTGAACCAAATGCCGCAGCCAGACAACACCTGCCACCGTTGCCAAAACCGCCAGCACCAGAGCTACTGTCAGGTGCTTCGATCGGCTGGGCAGCAAATGAACGGGTTTATCAATCCAGTTCAGCAATTTCGCATAATCGCTTTTGGCATTCGTGAAGGGCATCCCCGCAGCCTGAAAATGCTGCCGCCAATCCAGTTGCGGAGTCAGCTCCTGAATTGCTTGCTGCCTTTCCTGAATAACCGCCTTCGAAGCTGGCTCGGTCAACCATTCGGCCAGCCGGATTTGCCCTGATTCGGTGGTGGTTCGGTTAATCAGTTGGAAAATCGAGTGGTTGCCAAACACATCGACATCGGACGCGTAGGCGTGATCGCGGTTGATAAAACGCTGGCCCGTTGGGAAGGCCGCCAGTTTGTTCTCCGCCCTTAAAACCTCCTGTTCATTGATTTCCTTTAAGAAAGTAATATGCCTTTTTTGGGCAGTTCTCCGATTGTATTGCTTGATTAGGTACCCAAAACCCAGCAGGCTCACGGACAGAACCAGCAATACGCCCGTAACCGATCCGGCATTAGCCAGAAAAAGAATGAGCGCAATTGATCCGACAAAGGCAATCAGACGAATGGTGGAAAGCTGATCTAAAGCTTGCTGTAATTCGGCAAGTTTACCCTCATATTCACCTATTTTCTTTTTATAAATCTCCATACACGGTATCCTTATCACGTTTAACCAGCACCATAAGCGAATCTACTCCCTCAATCCTACCTGAATAAAAGCCGCCAGCTCCATCAGCCAGGCCACGCCAAGGTGAATAATGATACCACCCCAGATGCTGCGGGTTTGTAGCGCAATGACGCCCAGAATGTACCCACCAAAAATGGAACTAACGGTTTCGCCCGGCGGCTTACCGAAATGAATGAATGCGTACGTGATCACCATCGGCAACACCGCGCCCCGGCCCAGAATCCGCGCCATCCCGATTACCAGAAAACCGCGGAACATCAATTCGGTCGGCACAAAATCCCAGCCGTAGGCTAATTCATACACCAAAGCTGTGACCCAGGTTGGTACGTTAAAAAACTCGTCGGCATTGGTGTCGCGGTACGTCGGGTACGACTCCAGAAAAGACGGCTGAAACGATGCATAGGTGATCAACGGCACCATACACAGCAGCAAAACAAAGTAAACTTGCAGTCCTTTCCACTTCGGACGCATCCCGTAAAAACCGTTTGGCTCTTTTTCAACAAATCGGTAAAACAGCAGCAACGGCAGAATAACCGTCAGCAGTGATTGTAAATTACGCAGACAGTAAAATGCGAATGTGTAAATCTGCCCATTAAACACCGCATGGCTCCAGTCGCTAAAACCGTAGAAACCGGCATACCAACTGTAAATGGCCAGTCCTGAAAGGCTATATAGCCAGAAGTCGGATCGGCGCCAGATGTCCAGCCGCCGGTGAAACCGTGTCCACAACGCAACACCGGAATAATACGCAAAGGCGTACAGCAAAAAGTAATAAAAAATCCGGATGTTCTGCCCCCGATGGGCGTCAATGTAGCTATCTTCCAGATCCAGGTAATAATTAATACTGATGCAAACCGCCAGAAACAGCGCGGCAATTGCATACAAATCGGCGCGAAAATCGGCTTTCAGCTGTTCGCGAAGGTAACGGATAAGGGTGCGCATGATCCTTAAAATTGGAGGAAAGCCACCGGGGAACCAAAACCATCCGGTCAAAACGGTCAATAAGCCGCAACGAACTGTAACTTATGGCCATTGAACTGGCAACCCCGTTCCCGGGTTGCACTCAGGGCTTGACTAATAGATAGCCCTCGGGGCTTGTAGTACAGCGGATGAATTATTTCCCTTCGACCCATTGGGTTACCAGCGCGGGCACCTCGGGTTCGCCCTTGAAAAAGGGACCTTTCTTCCCTTGGGTTATCGCCCAACGGTGTATCCACGAAATGCCACCCTTACCAACGTAACGATCCGGCGATTGGTACGCTTCGTCCTGGAGCGCTTCATCCAGCGACACAAATTTGTATCCACTTTGGGCCAGCCGGTTTAGCAGTTCGCCCATGTAAACCGCATTGATCGTATTGGCGTGCGTCAGCAGGGTCTGCGGAATAAGCCGCCCAAACAACGAATCCGACTGGGCTTCGTAATACCGGACGCAGGCCGTCATGTAATCCAGATACTGTCGCCCTACTTCAGCCGCAGCCGCGGTATCACCCTTCAGCAGCGCTTTGTCGTAAGCCAGCGAAAACAGATAATCGTTGTTGTCAACGGTCACGGGAGCCTCCCGGTATTTTCGCTGGGCCAAAAACTGCTCAAGCGAATCTTTCTTGGCGGGCGTCTCGCCTTTGCGCAAAAATGGGTGCCGGAAAAAACGGAACGGTTTGTTGCGCTGTTCTACCAGTTGTTTGATAACTTGCTCGCCACGAACTACTTCGTCAAAATAATCCTGAACGGTAATGACGGTATAATCCTTGTGCGAAAACGTGTGATTGCCCAGTTCAAGTCCGGCATCAAGCCATATTTTTAGTACATTGACCTGGCTCGGGTCGGGCGCCCCGTCGCGGGACAACCACTGCGAAACCACAAAACCGATGGCCGGAACCCGGTGCGTTGTAAAATGCCGGACCAGTTGTTGGTTCATGAGCAGCTTGCCATCGGGTGTTCGGTAGTATTGCGTCACCCCGGGTAAATCATCAACGGTAATGGCGATTTTTTTCTGAGCCCAAAGACCGGCACTGAAAAGGCAAAAACTGATAAAGAGACCCAAATGCTTCATAACATCGGATTTTGAAAACCGTATTTTTTACAAGATTACGAATTACATGGTATTACTCATCATTACGCTGACCACCGTAGCCATTTTAGTTCGCATTGCGGCCAATCCCTTATCCAACGTTTTTCAAAAACAACTCACCCAGCGCAACGCCGAACCGCTCTTCGTAACGGCGGCCACCTACGGTTTTTTAAGCCTGCTGACGTTTCCATTCTGGTCGGATTTGAATCTGCTTGATCTTCCTGGCCTATTCTGGCAGAACGTTTTCATTTTCAATCTGCTGGGTGTTTTGGGCAATGTTTTTTTGGTCAAAGCCCTACGAACCGGGGATTTATCCGTGCTGGGGCCAGTCAACGCCTACAAATCCGTGGTTAGTATTATTTTCGGCATCGTGTTGCTGAATGAAGTTCCGAGCTGGCTGGGTCTGCTGGGTGTTGCACTGATCGTAGCAGGTAGTTATATTGTTCTTGGCTCCGGCGGGCGTGGGCACGGTTTTTCGTGGGAGCTGCTTAAAAAGCCGGAAATTCAGTTTCGGCTGATCGCGCTGGTGTGCTCCGCCATTGAAGCAGTTTTCATTAAGCGGGCCATGCTGCTTTCATCACCCCTGACCACCTATGTATGCTGGTGCGTGCTGGGGTTCATCTTCGCCCTTGTCTGGGTCAGCATCACGTTGCGCGGTCGTTGGCAGGAGCAGTGTCGTGTTTTCATGACGCAGAAAACAACCTATATCGGCTTATTTATTTCCGCCGGGTTAATGCAGTTTTCAACCAACATCGCCTTCGGAGGTACGCAGGTCGGTTATGCGCTGGCGCTGTTTCAAACCTCCGCCTTGTTGAGCGTACTATTTGGCTACCATTTTTTCCGGGAAACGAATATTGTTCAAAAACTCATTGGCGCAACCATCATGGTCACAGGCGCGGTACTGATTGTGACTTTTAAATGAGAAAATGATCCATGAAAGCTATTCTTTGTCGTCAATACGGTCCACCCGAAAGTCTGATGCTGGAAGAAACCGAAGCGCCCAGGGCTACGGCAGGCAAACTGGTGATTCAGGTAAAGGCCTGCGGGGTAAATTTTCCGGATACACTCATGATTCAGGGAAAATACCAGGTCAAACCACCCTTTCCGTTTTCGCCGGGCGGGGAAGTGGCCGGGGTGGTCAACGAAGTGGGGGCCGGAGTTACGCACCTGAAACCCGGTGACAAGGTCTTTGCCCTGACCGGCTCAGGCGGTTTTGCAGAACAAACCCTGGCCGACGGTTTCAAGACGTTTCTCCTGCCCGACGGCATGGCGTATGGCACGGCGGCTGCGCTGATGTATACCTACGGCACGTCGTATCACGCCCTGAAAGACCGGGCCAACCTGCAACCGGGCGAAACGCTGCTGGTATTGGGAGCCGCCGGGGGCGTTGGACTGGCTGCTGTTGAATTAGGTAAAATGATGGGTGCCACCGTGATTGCAGCCGCTTCAACGGACGAAAAGCTGGCACTTTGCCGCCAAACCGGGGCCAGCCACACCATCAACTACAGCCGCGACGACCTGCGCCAGCGTATCCGGGAACTAACCGACGGCAAGGGCGTCGATGTAATTTATGACCCCGTTGGCGGCACCCTGACCGAAGCGGCTTTACGCTCCGTGGCCTGGCGTGGCCGGTATCTGGTGGTCGGTTTTGCGGCTGGACAAATTCCGTCCATCCCGCTCAATTTAGCTTTGCTGAAAGGGTGCTCGGTAGTAGGGGTGTTCTGGGGGGCGTTTGCCGAAAAACAACCGAATGATAATTTAAACAATGTACAGCAATTGCTGACGTTTTACGAGCAGGGGGCGATCAAACCGCATATTCAAGCCACCTACCCACTTGAAAAAGCACCTCAGGCGCTGCGCGAAATGATGAATCGGCAGATCTTGGGAAAAATAGTTATTGTCCCGTAACAGACCCTGCATAGAGGCTTTCAACGAAGGGCTTCTGTGCCCATTTGTTTATCCGGGCAAACAACAGAAATTCGCATGCACTAAACAACACTTGAACACATATGGCATCTTCCACACTGGAATTATCCGGTTTAAACTTTAACCTCACTGAAGAACACCTGGCCGTGCGGGAAGCCGCGCGGGATTTTACCCATACTGAGCTGCTGCCCGGTGTAATCGAACGCGATAACGCGGCCAAGTTTCCGGCCGAGCAGGTCCGGCGAATGGGCGAACTGGGCTTTCTGGGCATGATGGTACCACCCGATTACGGCGGAGGTGGCATGGATACGGTTTCGTACGTCATCGCGATGGAAGAAATCTCCAAGGTCGATGCCTCCTGCTCAGTTATCATGTCGGTCAATAACTCGCTAGTTTGCTGGGGGTTGGAAAAATTTGGTACTGAGGAGCAAAAGCAGAAGTACCTGACCCGACTGGCTACGGGCGAAGTCATCGGTGCCTTCTGCCTTTCCGAACCGGAAGCAGGTTCGGATGCCACTTCACAACACACAACGGCCATCGACAAAGGTGATTATTATTTGCTGAACGGTACCAAAAACTGGATCACCAACGGCAATGCGGCCAGTGTTTGTCTGGTGATGGCGCAAACGGATGTCGAAAAAAAGCACCGCGGCATCAACTGCCTGATCGTTGAAAAAGGGCAGGACGGTTTTGTGGTGGGAAAAAAAGAGGATAAAATGGGCATTCGGGCCTCGGATACGCATTCGCTGATGTTCTCGGATGTAACCGTTCCGAAAGAAAATCGGATCGGTGCCGATGGTTTTGGCTTCAAATTTGCCATGTCTACTTTAAACGGCGGTCGGATCGGCATTGCGGCTCAGGCGCTGGGCATCGCGGCTGGTGCCTATGAACTGGCGTTGGCGTACGCGCAGGAACGGCAATCTTTCGGAAAAAAAATTTTTGAGCATCAGGCTATCCAGTTTAAACTGGCCGAAATGGCGACAAAGATCGAAGCTGCTCGTCTGCTCGTTTACAAAGCCGCTCGTTTGAAAGACGAAGACAAGGACTATGTACAGGCGGCTGCCATGGCCAAATTATTTGCTTCGGAAGTTGCGATGTGGGCTACTACCGAAGCCGTTCAAATCCACGGAGGATACGGATACGTCAAGGAGTATCATGTTGAAAGGTTGATGCGTGACGCCAAGATTACGCAGATTTACGAGGGTACGTCCGAAATCCAAAAATTAGTAATCGCCCGTGAGCTAATCAAATAGAACTTTTTCACCGCTAGCACAATTTTTTCAAAAAACACGCGCGCTGCTTTATTGGTATCGCGCTATTTTTTTTATCTTTTCGCAAGAATGTATATTGTATTGGATTTGTACAATTTATTAGTTTTGTGCAACTTTGCAGTATAATCCATGTAGATACATTACTTTCCCCCTATGGAAGACTATAATAAAATAATCGAATCGCTGGGCGTAAAATTCATAAAAGCCCGCAACATCCGTATTTTACAGCCTATCACCATCAAAAATTATTATGATGTTGAAAATACGTTGACGGTTCTCTACAATGGTGAAGTATCGTTTGGCGAAGAAAAGGTAAAGGTAGAAACTGGCGATATGCTGTTTATTCCGGGTGGAAAACACGTTACCGTTACTTACGGTGATGCTTCGCAACCCAAAACCGTCACGAACGAAGAGTTCATGATTCACCGGGAGCAATACTTTGAGGCCAACCGCGATCCGCAGAAAATCGGTAACATGCCGAATTCATTCGGCTACGTATCGTTTGAAGCCAAAGTTTTTGACTCGGTCAACTTCTTCAATTCGCTGGATGTTCCTCCGTTTATCATCAAGCGGGAAGATTCACTGGTGCACACGATTAACCAGATTTTGGCGGAAGATATGCTGGATACAGCCGGCAAAGGGCGGATCATCAAAATCAAAACTGAAGAAATCGTTATTGAAGTTATTCGCTACATTTTGAAAAACCGTCTCTTTGTTGAACAGCTAGTGACCAACAGTACGTACTTCAAAGATCCGCGTTTGATCGATATTTTCGCTTACATCAAGGATAACCTGGGTGGCGATCTGTCGAACAAGGTGCTGGCCAATGTAGCCAACGTGTCGGAAGATTACGTCGGGCAGTATTTCAAAATGCTGACGGGAATTAATCCGCAGGATTACATTGAATACCAGCGAATGGAAGCTGCCGTCGGTTTGCTCCGGACGTCGAAGAAAAGCATCCGGGCCATTGGTGCCGAAGTGGGTTACAAGGATACGGCGTATTTCTGCCGTCGATTTAAGATGATGTTCGGTATTCCGGCGGGTAAAATGCGCCGTCGGGAGTCGCTGATGAACGTATAAGTAAGCAGTGAAAAGCCAGAAAGGGCGTAACGAAAGAAAGGATGTATCCCTCTTCTTTCGTTACGCCCTTTTTGATTTTATTGCTTCAGGCCAGTTGCCGGTTGGCTTCCTGAACCACAGCGGCAATTTCGGGTAACAATTCGGGATTATGCTCAATGCCGTTGCCCACTACAATCACATCGGCACCGGCCTGCAACGCAACCTTCGCGCGTTCGACGGAATTGATGCCCCCGCCTACTACAATCGGCGTATCGACACACGAGCGAACAGCAGCAATCATTTCCGGCGAAACCGGTCGCCGGGCTCCGCTGCCAGCATCCATGTAAATAAGCTTTAAGCCCAACATCTCCCCAGCCATGGCTGTGCAGGCGGCTACACCCGGTTTATCGTGCGGCAGTGGGGTGGTGTTACTGATGTAGGAGACGGTGGTTTGCGTACCGCTATCGACCAGCATATACCCGGTCGGCAGGATTTCCAGACCGCTTTTTTTCAAAAGAGGGGCCGCAATGACATGTTGCCCAATCAAAAATTCCGGATTACGGCCCGAAATCAGGGAAAGCAGCAGAATTGCATCAGCACTGGGCTCAATATGAAGGCTGTTTCCCGGAAACAAGATCGCCGGAATGTTGGTATAGGTCCGAATGGTTTCGACAACTTCGCGTAGAATGAAGTTGGTGATCAGACTACCACCTACAAAAAAGAAATCGACCCGGTTTTCCACACTCCGGATCAATAGGTCTTTAAACGAGTCTTGCTCGATCTTATCTGGATCGAGCAAGACGGCAAATGATTTTTGACCTGTTTCCTTGCGGCTGTACAGGGCATCAAGTAGCGAGTTACGGGTACTGGCCTGGTTCTGGTTGTGTGGTTGCATTATTCTGACGTATACGCGAAATAAACTCAGTTAGCTGCTGACGGGCTAGATTAGTCAAAATTGACGTCACGATCCCGGTGATAGCGCCACCGATTGCCGATTTTTTAGGAGCATCTTCCGCGGCTTTAGCGGCCCGACGCGCGTGGTCACGGGCGCTTCCGCCTGAATACTCAGCCTCTTCATCGTCTTCATCATAGTCTACATCTGGTTTATCAGACTTAGGCAATACGATACTGGCAACCACATAAGCGGCTAAACAAACGCCTGCTACCAGCGCCACGGTTTTGCCGACCTCTGCGGCATCCTCTTTTAAGGCCTTGACATTGGCTTCAATCGAATTTTTATACTGCTCGGTGGCTTCCATCAACTCGGCCCGACGGGCTGATGTATCTGAAAAGGGCACATTTGTATCCATAAAAGAGCGTTCTAAAATTAGTAAAAAATGGATTGACTTGCGATATTACGTACTACTTACTTCAAATTTGAGGATAATTGTCGGTTTTTATTCGGCGGCCGAACCGCGTTCGTCCATCGAATTACGCGTTTGAGCCATTAATTCCTGGATGGCGTCGGCCCGATCCTCCGCTCTTTTTTCCTGCTTGTTCTTAAGCATATTGTAGGTTGTTTTCCGGAGCATATTTTCTACGCTTCCTTTTGCAAACGCCCAGATCAGAGTTAGCAGCAGAAAAAAACCAGCCACAATCAGAAATCCCAAATACCGGCTGTCCAGCACTTCGTTCAGGTAGGCTGCCAGTAAGGAGAACAGGAAAATAGTGGTAATGGTTATCAAAAAGCCAAGTACAATTCCGTGCACAGCATTTAATGCCGCGTTTTCGACCTGGCTACGTGTTTCCAGCTTAAATAGCTCAATCCGCGCTTCCAAATATTTAAAGATGCTTTCCCTGATTTCTTCCAGTTTCTCTAACATAGCGGTTCGTCGTTTGTGGCCGTTGTAGTAGTTACCAATTAGCGTTCATTTTGTTTGGAAAAAGTTTGGCATTCAGCTTGGTTTCGGTATTCCTTCTAGCTATTGGACGAAAAAAAACCGAATGGTCATCCCTACTTATACGCAAAAAAAATCCCGTTCCGGATTTGGAACGGGAAAGTGAGTGTATTTCTCCTTGCTAAATTGCTGAGCAGAATTACGAGCGCTTCAGTTTCGCTTCAATGGTCTGCTGGGTGTGCGGAACGGCCCGCAGCCGCTCCTTCGGAATCAGTCGGCCCGTATCAATACAAATACCGTACGTTCCGTTCTTGATCCGAATCAAAGCCGCTTCCAATTGCTGAATAAATTTCTGCTGGCGAGCGGCCAACTGACTGAAATTTTCGCGTTCACTGGTGTCAGCCCCGTCTTCAAGTAGTTTGGACGTTCCCGACGTATTATCCGTACCACTATCGTTTCGCTTGCTTAGCGTCTCCTTGATATAGTTTAGTTCGTTACGGGAGGCCTCTAATTTCTGACTAATCAGCACCTCGAACTCTTTTAGCTCCTCTTCCGAGTATCTTTTCTTTTCTTCCTGAACCATCGTACTGATCAGCTAGTTAAGTGGGTGAATTAACTCCGTCTAATTAAACAACAAAATTACAACTCTATTGATTCTTTTTCAACGAATGGAGTATACCGTTTAAAAAAAAGTTCAAAAAACAGTCATTGGTAAATACCTACAAAAGCCAATCAAAATTTGGCTACGCGCGCACGTACCTTTAAACGTGTTTGGCAGAGTGGCTTCTGCTTGATACATGATTTTGAATATTGAAATTATACAATACCACGAAAAAATAGTTCTTAACTGACATCGTTATCTTTTTTGATAAGTTTGCTGCCTGGCTTTAGGAAGCTTATCCACTAAAAAGACAAGATCATGGCATACATTGAACCAGCTCCTATAAAAGATAAAGAAAATCCGCTTGAATCCATGATGTCGCGGTTTGATGCGGCTGCACAAATGCTCGGCATTACGGAAGAAATGTACTACATTCTGAAAGTTCCGGCCCGGCAAGTCATGGTAGGGTTACCCATTACGATGGATGATGGGTCCATTAAAGTATTTGAAGGTCACCGCGTTATTCATTCAACCATCCTGGGGCCCTCAAAAGGCGGCATTCGACTTGATCCGGCCGTGACGCTGGACGAAGTAAGGGCTTTGGCGGCCTGGATGACCTGGAAGTGTGCCGTGGTCGATATTCCTTACGGCGGAGCCAAAGGTGGCATTGCCTGCAACCCCCGTGACATGTCGGCGGGTGAAATTGAGCGCCTGATTCGGGCTTACACGGTGGCGATGCTCGATGTATTTGGTCCCGACCGCGACATCCCGGCCCCCGATATGGGCACCGGTCAGCGGGAAATGGCCTGGCTCATGGATGAATACTCAAAATCGCGCGGTATGACCATCAACGGAGTTGTAACCGGAAAACCGCTCGTGTTGGGAGGTTCCCTGGGCCGCACGGAAGCGACCGGACGCGGGGTAACAGTAGCCGCGCTATCAGCGATGGATAAGTTACGGATGAATCCCTACCGCTCAACCGCAGCGATTCAGGGCTTTGGTAATGTGGGCTCATTTGCGGCCGAATTGCTGCACGAACGGGGCGTTACGGTAACGGCAATCAGCGATGTAACGGGAGGATATTACAACGAGAAGGGCCTTGACATCGGCGAAGTCATCGCTTATCGAAATGCCAATAAGGGAACCCTCGACGGTTTTAAGGAAGCCGAGCATATCACAAACGAAGAACTGCTGGCTCTACCGGTTGATGTGCTGGTTCCGGCAGCTAAGGAAGATGTGATTACGGCCGAAAATGCGGATTCCATCCAGGCCAAAATGATTGTGGAAGGTGCCAATGGCCCCACGTCGGCCAGTGCCGACGATATCATTAACGAAAAAGGGATTCTGGTTGTACCGGACATTCTGGCCAATGCCGGTGGCGTAACGGTTTCGTATTTCGAATGGGTTCAAAACCGTATCGGTTATAAATGGACGCTTGATCGGATCAACCGCCGGGCCGACCGCAACATGAAGGACGCCTTTGACCGGGTTTTTGAAACATCGCAGAAATACAAAGTATCGATGCGCCTGGCGGCTTATATTGTAGCCATCGACAAGGTGGCCAGCACGTACAAATTCCGCGGAGGTTATTAACTCAACAGACCCCGTTACCAGTCCTAAACCGGCTGGTAACGGGTCCTTGCTATGGTCCGAATGTAACAAACCCGTTGGCGACAATGGGGTTTGTTTCGTACCTTCACCGCTCCGGCCCATCTTATTAATAAGACATACCGATTATGACCATCCACAAGGAAGGATATCAAATTTTGTTTTGGACAGTGTTGATCCTGCTAGGAATCAACTTTTTATCAATTTCTTATCTTTTTAACGGCAATGAAACAGCTATTACGCTGGTTTTGGCAATTAGCCTGGTGCTTTTCCTGTTGATTTTACAGTTTTTCCGGAAACCCCGCCGTTCCACTCCGCTGAACGACCAACACGTTATTTCACCCTGCGACGGTACGGTGGTAGTGATTGAAGAAGTAGACGAACCGGAATATTTTCGGGGAAAGCGTCGGCAGGTTTCCATTTTCATGTCGCCCCTGAACGTTCATATCAATTTCCATCCCATTAGCGGTACTGTCGAGTACGTAAAATACTACCCCGGCAAGTACCTGGTAGCGTGGCACCCGAAATCGAGCACCGAAAACGAACGGACTTCCGTTGTTATCAAGGCTAAAAACGGGGCCGAAGTTCTCCTGCGACAGATTGCGGGCGCGCTGGCCCGGCGCATCGTCTGGTATGCCAAAGAAGGCCAACAGGTGCAACAGGGCCACGAGCTGGGCTTTATCAAATTCGGTTCGCGGGTCGACCTATTTTTGCCACTGGATGCCGAGGTAAAAGTAAAAATTGGCGAAAAAACGAAAGGTGGCATCACCGTCATTGCGGATTTGTAGGCGGCTTGTGCTAACCTAATCAAATCCGCCTTCCTGATTTGTAGCGCGGTCCAACTCGCAGCCGGAATCCACCCCGCCAATAGCCGTTACTGCTCCTTTCCTTCCGATCCTCTGTAAAAAACAACCGATTATGGAAATGCAAGAAGTTCAGAGCACCATCAGTGCCGTGTGCAAAACCGTCTGGAACATTCTTTGGGGCAACGCGACATAGCCGGCATGGCCCTCTGCTCTTGGTGAAGGTCTACGCATTTGGCGGCATGAACAACGCTGGACAGTTTACACGCCCAGGAATGGACCGGTTCCATGGAAAACTACGCACTAAAAACCGTTGATTCTCAGACGGTGTTTACCGTCGCGATTGATATTGCGGACGAATGAATACCTTGAGCATTTCGAAAAAACCTGGCCAAAGGCCTTAGAAAAGGTTGAAAAGAACTCGCTGAGTTGGACCATTAGCCCGTCTGTTCAGTGGTGAGCATCAAATAAAAAAGCCCACACCTGGGTTCGGGTGTGGGCTTTTTAGGAAGGCTATTTTTGATATTACGAAGCCGTTTCCACGTTTTCCACCTCGTATTCCTCCGTTGGCAAACACGCACAGACCAGATTCCGGTCACCGTAAGCGTTGTCAATCCGGCTGACGCTCGGCCAGAATTTGCGGGCTTTTACATAGGGCAACGGAAAAGCGGCTTTTTCGCGGCTGTAAGGACGATCCCACTGATCGGCGATGAAGACCCGAATGGTGTGGGGCGCCTGTTTCAGTACGTTATTGCCTTTGTCGGCCTTGCCTTCCTCCACCTCCTGGATTTCGGCCCGAATGCTGATCAAGGCCTCGCAGAAACGGTCGAGTTCATCTTTCGATTCGGATTCGGTTGGCTCAATCATCATCGTGCCCGGCACCGGGAATGAAACCGTTGGCGCGTGAAAACCGTAGTCCATCAACCGCTTGGCAATGTCTTCTACTTCAATTCCGGCAGCTTTGAACGGACGACAATCCACAATCATTTCGTGGGCGCACCGACCGTTTTTCCCCGTATACAAAATCGGATAATACTCTTCCAGCCTAGCTTTCAAGTAATTGGCATTCCGAATAGCGGTTTTTGTCGCATTCGTCAACCCTTCGCCCCCCATCATTGCAATGTAGGCATATGAGATCGTCAGAATACTGGCCGAACCGTACGGAGCAGCCGAAATCGCATGAATGGCTTTTTTACCACCTGTTTCCACCATCGGATTTCCCGGCAGGAACGGTTCCAGGTGTTCCACAACGCCGATCGGCCCCATGCCGGGTCCACCTCCGCCGTGCGGAATACAGAAGGTTTTATGCAGATTCAGGTGACAAACGTCGGCCCCAATCGTTGCCGGACTTGTCAGCCCTACCTGAGCGTTCATGTTGGCACCATCCATGTAAACCTGACCGCCGTGTTCGTGGATAATCGCGCAAATTTCCTTGATGGTTTCCTCAAAAACACCGTGCGTTGACGGATAGGTGACCATCAGACACGACAGGTCATTGCTGTATTGCTCGGCCTTCGCCCGCAGATCTTCCACGTCGATGTTGCCACGCTCGTCGCATTTGACAATAACGACCTTCATGCCAGCCATCACGGCGCTGGCCGGGTTGGTCCCGTGCGCCGACGATGGAATGAGCGATACCGTACGGTGACTCTGGTTCCGGCTTTCATGGTACGCCCGAATGACCATCAGGCCCGCATACTCGCCCTGCGCTCCGGAGTTGGGTTGCAGCGAAACAGCCGCAAAGCCTGTAATTTCACACAACCAGCGGCTTAAATCGCTTATCAGTTGCTGATACCCGGCCACCTGCTCTTTCGGTGCAAATGGGTGAATTGCTCCAAACTCCGGCCAGGTTACCGGAATCATCTCAGCGGTTGCATTCAGTTTCATCGTGCAGCTACCAAGCGAAATCATCGAATGAACCAGCGAAAGATCCTTTTCTTCCAATGACTTCAAATACCGCAACATCTGATGCTCAGTATGGTGCGTATTGAACACTGGATGCGTCAGGTACTCCGACGTCCGAATCAGCCGCTCCGGCCAGGTGATGGCCAGCGTTTCAACGGCAGCGTCTAGATCGGCCGAAAGACCGAAAACATCCAGCAGTTGAATAACGTCATCAATGGATTTGGCTTCGTCAAAAGAAACGCAAACGTGCTCGTCGTCCAGATACCGCAGGTTCACTTCCGCCATCCGGGCCGACTTCTGCAATGATTCGACATCGTCAACTTTAACGGTTAGGGTATCGAAGTAATGCTGAGTCTGTACCGTGTAGCCGTTCCAGCGCAAAACCGTTGCAAACAGTTTGGTCAAGCCGTGGACGCGTTCGGCAATAGCCTTGAGCCGCTGCGGACCGTGGTACACCGCGTAGCTGCCCGCCATCACCGCCAGCAACACCTGTGCTGTACAGATATTGGACGTTGCCTTTTCACGGCGAATGTGCTGTTCACGGGTTTGTAGTGCCATCCGTAAGGCCGGATTGCCTTCAGCATCCACCGAAACGCCGATAATCCGGCCCGGGATCTGCCGCTTGAAAGCCTCCTTGGTTGCGAAAAAAGCCGCATGAGGTCCACCGTACCCCATCGGAACGCCAAACCGCTGCGAAGACCCCACCACCACGTCGGCCCCCATTTCGCCTGGTGATGTCAGCATCGTCAGGCTGAGCAGATCGGCCGCTACGGTTACAAAGACATGGTGTTCGTGGGCAGCCGCGATCAGATCAGTATAATCAAACACCTCTCCATCGGAAGCGGGGTATTGCACCAGCATTCCAAACAAATCATCGGACGTCACATTCACGTGCTGATGGTCGCCCACCTGAACCTGAATGCCCAGGGGTGTGGCACGGGTTTTGATGACGTCAATTGTTTGCGGATGGCAACGCTCCGACACAAAAAAGGTCATCGCCGATTTTTTAGCCGCCGGACGCTGTGCAAACAGCACGTGCATGGCTTCGGCGGCCGCGGTTCCTTCATCGAGCAGCGACGCGTTGGCAATTTCCATTCCGGTCAGGTCGATTACGGCCGTCTGGAAATTCAGCAGCGCTTCCAGCCGTCCCTGCGCAATTTCTGCCTGATACGGTGTGTACGCCGTATACCAGGCCGGATTTTCCAGTATATTGCGGAGAATCACATTCGGCGTGATGGTGTCGTAATAGCCCGTACCGATGTACGATTTGTATACTTTATTTTGTTGAGCGAGTTTCTTGAAATCGGCCAGAAACTGGTGTTCCGATTTGGCCTTCGGTAGATCAAGCGGTTTTTCGAGCCGAATGATTTCCGGAACAGTTTGTTCGATGAGTTCGTCCACCGACGCAACGCCGATGGTTTTCAGGATGGCATTCGTTTGTGAAACGTCGGAACCGTTGTGCCGGTCTTCGAAACGTTCCTGATAGTTTAGATTGAGCTTCATTGATGGAGTTGCAACCAAGAGAACTGATTGGAATGGTTTTACGAAATTACGAAAAATCTAAGTTTTACGCGTAATCTTATCTTGCAGGCAGGAAGTATATCTTTTTTCTTTCAACTCTTTTTCCTTCAAGTCCGCTATTAGTATGTTTGTCCGACGCTATTACGAACGAAAATTGTCGATTCGACTTTTTCTTTGGTCGGTTGATCTCGTTACGGATTTCTTGGTCTGGCTGTTTGGCAAAAACCGGACCTCGCCCCCGGGCGCTCCGACCAGTATCCTGATTCTGACGTTTGGCCATTTGGGTGATGCCCTGATTTTGTCGTACGTATTTCCGCTCATCCAGGCACGATATCCCAACGCCCACATTGATTTGGTAGCCGGCAGTTGGATTAAGCCCATCATCGATGCCAATCCGGCAGTGCGCCGATTCATTTCGGTTGACCACATCGTTGCCAACCGCAGACGGCAATCGTTCCTGCAGCGGGTATGGGCATATTGGCGTAGTTTTTGGCAAGCCCTTGGGGCCCTGCGTTGGGAAACGTACGATTATTCCCTGGATATTCGCTACGCGGATCCTCCCTCCCATTTTTTGTTGCCCTTTATTCGAGTCAGAAAGAGTATAGGCATGGGAACCCGCCGGTACGGCGGGTTACTCGACCATGAGTTTTTTGTACCACCCATTGGTAGCGCTTTTCACCATTTTTCGGTGAGCGAACCGTTGTTCCGTGCTTTAGGCATCGACGCACGTCTGGAAACGATTCAACCGGTTTTCCCACTGCCCGCGTCTTCCCCAAATGAATTGGCGCGGCACCTGGGTCAACCGCTTCCTCCGCAGCCGTTCATTCTGCTTTTTCCAGAAACCGGTGAATCCCGGCGGCAACTTTCTGTCCCGTTCTGGCAGGAATTAACAGAGCGGATGTTAAAGGAAACAGTTGCTACCTTAATTTTGTGTGGCCAACAAAAAGAGTCGACCGCTATTTTTCAACATCCCAAATTTGCTCCCTCCACGTACCGCCTGATTGACGCCGTTGGCAAGCTAAATCTGAATGATCTGGCTAACCTGGCTCGGCAGGCTCGTCTGGCTTTAACGCTGGAGTCGATGCCCGCCCATCTCTGCGCGATTTTCTGTCCGGTTATTGCCTTTTTTAAAAACGGAACCGGTGCTGAGTTTTTTCCCATTGGCAACTTTCCGGTAACCGTTATTCATAACCACAAAGCCAGCCAAGATTACATTCTGCCCCGCGTCGGTTTTAAACAGTTTTATACAGAATCCTTCGAAACCCCGGCGGTTTATAGCGTCATCATTCAAAAAGTCCACCATTATTATGAAACTGTATACAGATCATAATCACTTCTCGATTTCAATGTCGGAAGATAGTTTGTTTCAAAGTACGTTACGCGAATTGTTTACCCGACACATCATTACTACCGTGATCGAAACCGGAACTTTTATCGGCAAGGGATCAACCCGAACGATTGCTAACGCCTTTCCGGCCAATCGGCCGCCCCAACGGTATTTTACCATCGAGGCTAATCTGGCGTTTCATCTCCTGGCCCGCTTTAACCTTCGCCATTGGGGGTTCGTAAAACCGCTTTGGGGTGCCACCATCGCGCAGGAAGAAGCCCTCCAATTCATTCAAAAGGACGAAGCCATTCACCATCATGAACGGTATCCGGCGGTTTTTATTGACGATATACAGAATCCGGCCGGATTCTATACCGCCGAGCTTGAAGGCAAGCTCGGCAGCCATCCGCTGGTTAACCTGACGGCTTGGTTTGGAAAGACTTTTTTAACACGGCCGGAAGACTTGTTGCACCAATTGCTGCTGCAGTGGGGAGATCAGCGTCCTTTGATTGTGCTGGATTCGGCGGGAGGTATTGGCTGGCTGGAATACCAAACCGTCCGGGATACGCTTGGCACAAAACCGTACTGGCTCATTCTGGATGATATTCATCATTTGAAACACTTTCGCTCCCTGACCGATGTGCAAAACCGGCCCGACTTCCGAGTGATCGAATACAGCCTGGAGCACGGCTGGCTGGTCGCCGAACACCTGGCAAGCCAAAGCTAGCTTATGAACTGACTTTGAACAGGATGGCATGACCGTTTAGGTTATGAATCAGCAGACATCTTGGGTCGTTCCGCCATTCTTCCACTAACCGGGTTATGCCGTCGCAGGTCGAGAAACCGTAGTCATCGAAGACCACTATACCACCCACCAGCAGACGTTCCCACACCCAGCCCAGAATGTCTTTAGCCGACTGATACACATCAACGTCAATATGACAGAACCGAAAAACTGCATCGGCGGGAATCTGGTGCGCCGTATCATCCGGAAAAATCCCTTTTAACAACCGCACATTGGTACAGTTTAACTGCCGGAAAAGTAACGCTTCCACCCTTTCCAAGCTGGTATTCGCGTGTTCGCCCCCCCGATAAGATGCGTCGTTTTCGTTGGCTTTTACCACCCCTTCAAACGTATCGGCTGCGTATAATTGACCCGCTAAACCGTCTTCTTTCATTTTGGAAGCCATCAAACCGGCTGTTCCGCCCCGCCATACGCCCACTTCCAGGCAGTCGCCCGGGCCAGGCAATTTTCCGACCTGCGCCATCAGCGTCCATAATTCATAACAACGGTACACATCGACCAGCGTATGCGAACAAATTTGTCGGTAAATGTTCAGAAAGGCCTGATCCGTCGTCCAGGGAGCATATGTGGCATTGGGCGAAACGGTCTGGTACGAAAAACCGCCCACCGCCCGCTCGATGTAGCGATTGAGATGAATTCCGAACGGATGCAGGGCGTTCTGAACGATCGTAAGCAGGCTCATGGCATAGCAGTTTTTGAATGATTCCGTGGGTCCAACTGAAAAGACGACGTAATGAAAGCGGCTAGATCCGGTAAATGGCGTTTATAGTCCGCTGCCAGGGTCAGTCTTAGCTCTTCTTGCATTTTCCCGGTAAAACCGCAAGCAATGATGCGTCGTCCGGAAGCAATACTGTTCCAGAGTTTGGATGGAAAACTCAGCTCGTCGGTGCCCGGTGTTCCCGTTACCAGATGGACTTCGTGTTCGTGGAGAGCCCGAATCAATTGCTCGCTGCTTTTGAAGACACCTTTTGAACGGGCCTTGAGCCAGTCTGGCAGTTGTGCTAAACCCGGGCCATCCGCATGAATATTGATCTCATAACCGGCATCGCGCAACTGCTCGCATTCGTTCACCAGCGCATCGACATCGTGCGCCAGACCGAGATTGCCGGTATACAGGGCTTTTCGTGCCGGAATAATGGCAGGATTGGGGGCAATCGGGATCATTGGCCATTGGCGATGCACGACGGCATTGGGCCCAAAATAGCCCAGATTAGAAGAAATTTTAATGACGGTTTCAAAATATGAAAGCTCCCAATCCCACCATTTTTTAACCCAGCGGTATAAAAACCGGGGGGCATTCAGGGTGAAAATAGAAGCCGGAAAATAATCAAACAGCCAGAAAAACGTCGTTACTTTCTGCGGTCGGATTGAATGGCGCAGCAGAATATTTAGAAAGGGGGCACTGGTGATGATGACCAGATCGCCCGGCCGGACGTGTTGCCGGATGTACCGTCTGAACGTCCGAAAAACCGAAGCATATTCTGCCAGAATTTGAAAGACGTTGTTCCGTTTGAAAACCCGGGTGGGCAGATTCACCACTTCGCACGCGGGCTTCGGGCGCGACGACGGGCGGTATTCTCCCCCCCCCCCCACCATTACCACCGGCACCCGCTGCTGGGTCAGGTAAACGCTCAGCTGCTCCGAAATCAGGCAAACCGGCGACCCATCCGGCCACACATATTGATTGATAATATGAATCTTAGCCATTCCGGTCGCCGTTTTTTTTCGAGAAAGATTGATCAATGGCCGTTTTTTTTGCTTCACTTTGCTGTTTAAGAAAAGCAACTTCGTGGGTCAGGTTTTTAATCTGGGTCTGGAGCCGCGAATTAACCAGTGAGAGGTGTACCAGAAAAACCGTGATGGCAAAAATGGCCGCTAGAAAAATCAGCGATGGCGGATAAAACACCCCCAAGAGGGTAGCAATCTGTTCCAGCCCCTTCCGCCAGACTGAAAAAACCAGAAGAATTAGTGTGCAAAGGATCCAGATGATGGAATATTCTTCCCGAAGCTTACCTTTCACGATCAGCCGGGCAATGAAATACATAAAGACCAGGGCTCCGCACAGGCTAAAAAGCTGAATCTTAATCGGTAGTGTTTCCATACGGCGGTTTGTTTCGTAAACGCATATAGACAAAGATAATTCCCAGCGTTACCTTCCACATGTAATAGACCGCCCGCAACCAGGTGATCGACGAAACGCCCCCCTGTCTTTCGCGCATCGTCACCGGCACTTCCAGAATCCGCAGGCGGTTCAGCCCAAACTGGACGATGGATTCCGGCTCCGGATATTCATCCGGGTAATAGTCATTCACTAGGGCGATAGTCCGGCGATTAAAGGCCCGAAAACCAGAGGTGCTATCGTGAATCGTTTTCCCGATCAGCAGGCAGTTCAGCCACCGGAAATAATGAATGCCCGTTCGGCGCAGATACGTTGACTGAAAACCGTTCTTTTTGAGAAACCGGGATCCTATCACAACATCTGCTTCGTCGTTTCGAATGGCTTCCAGAATGACGTTGATTTCGTCCGCCGGATGTTGCCCGTCTCCATCAATCTGGACGGCAATATCGTACCCGTGCCGATACGCAAATTTATAACCGGCGTGCATGGCCCCCCCGATGCCCAAATTGACGGGCAAGTCAATGTACAAACAATGGAGCTGGCGGATAACCTCCAGCGAGCGATCGGTCGAGCAGTCGTTGACCACCAGAATGTCAAGCCGGAGCCCAAATTTTTGCTTGGCCTGATTGATTTCCTTAATGACAGCCGGAATCGCGGTTTCTTCGTTATAGCAGGGCACAATCACCAGAATACAGGGCGTCGTCAGCATTCTTTAGTCATTGATGCGGTAAATACTGATTGACCCGAGCGTACTCACTTGCTTCATACACCGCACTTCCACCGGCTGAGGTTGCCGATCAAAAATAATGTATTTGACGTTCATTTGTTTAAAGCGGGGCGAGCAGGGATCCATCGCGACCTGATACCCATCCTCAAAGGTATTCTGAATAACGACCGTATCGGTCCGTCCATCTATATAGGTGCTGTAAACCGTGTGTGCGTAGCGGTTATAGGCCGAATCCCGTTTCATCTGCGGATCGAGCACTTTTAGCAGTTGGCGGGCCGGCGTATATTTAACCCCGCTCAGCAAATCGACTCCTGTAGCAGTTACCAGATACGACAGATACTGACTTCCGAATATAACCCAACGGGCTTTGGGTTCCTGCTGGTGAAGGTTTTGCACGGTTTTGTACAAAGTATGATCAGTGATGGGGCCCAGCCCTTTCGAAACCGGGTTCAACCGAAAATTCGGCAGCAGGAAAAGAATCATTCCCACACTAAACAGGGCTGTCCGGTACGGGATCTGCCAGGTTGGGAGCAACAACAACCCAAGCCCGGTCATGAACACCACCGGAACGATCATCTGGTGGCCTTTGAAAAAACCGTCGGAATCGTTAATGTTTACATAGGCCGCATAAATCATAAACACCAGCACAGCCACGCCCCCTAAAACCGTGTACAACGATGAGCGAGACGGCCACGGCCGGGTTGTCAGGAAATACAGGTAAGCAATCGTCAGCAATACATTGGCAATCCCGAACGGAATTTGCGTGCGACGCGTCGGGCTCATGCTCCACAGCGTTCCCTTCGCCAGCCACTCCGGAAACCCGATCTCAATCCAGATATAACCCCAAATAACGAACAGACTCAGCAACATCACCACCCAGTCTATTTTGCGGGTCAGGGCAAACGAAAGGCCAGCGGCCGGAATAACGATGGGCGCAAAGGAAACATAATGAGACAGCTCGCAGTGGTTGAGCCAGTTTTTGGGAAACTTCGTGTCCGTATACAACCAGGAGAAATATTCAGAAAACCAGTTGGCAATGAAACCCGTACCGCCCGATTCGCTGCGTCGGCCCGGATAAACCGTGTTCATAACCGCATCCAGCGTCGGCTTGGCATCGGCATAGAACGCCAGGCCCGAAACCGCCAACACCGCAACTGCCAGAACCGCCCCCACCGTTTTGACTGGCCACTGCACCAGCATGTTTTGGGGTAAAAAATTATTTAGCATGTAGCCAGCCAGCAGAGCCGCTACAGCATAACTCAGTGGAATCTGATACGGCGGGTAAAGCAACAGGGCGTAGACAAAAGCCAGCCAGGCCAGCGCCAGCGAACTGCCAAGAATGTGAATTTTGCGGGTGCTGTATACCAGGTAAATGGCCGCTACAAATAGAAAACTGACGCACCCAATCATCATCGTTGGAATATACGTCCAGGATTGGGTGCCCGACGATAGAAAGAGCCAGAGACTGCCAAAGACCGACAGCCAGAAATTGTTCCGGGTTAGCAAAAGCAACATCAACGTCGCGCCCACCAGAGCAAACATTCCCCGGAAAGCATAAATCCAGGCATAAGCGTGATCCAGACTCAGAAAAAAGAACCCCCAATGGTCGGGGCGGAATAAGGCACTGAAGTGCCGGGTTGGAAGCAGTAAAATCGGAGCTTTTTCGCCCCCGATGGTTTCGTTTTCGACCGGGAACCCCCGATTGGCCTGGGATAACACCCAGGGCGTTCCCACAGCGTAGTCGTCCATCCGGATGGCGCGCGGAGTGCCGGAAATGAGCCCCCGTTTGGCGTCGCTGCCATCAGGCAAAAGTTGGTTCCACATCGGGAGGGAAATGGGATGAATTTTGGCCAGGGTAAATAGGATAAACAAGCTCAGGCACATTCCTAAAAACCACTTCAAGCGCGTATCGAATCGAATCAGCTCAATACCTCCGGGCTGTGGGGGGCGTTCGGTCAGCGTGGACGTTGCAGATGAATGTGCCGATGGCTCTTTCATCTCAGCCGCCGGAGCAATGCTGGACTTGGGTTTGGCCGAAACAGGAGCCGTTTTTTTCTTATCCGACTTTGACATGCTTGGTGAAGCAAATTAATGATAACAAAACTAAATCTAGTTTTCCTGATAGCTTAAAAGTAACAGGACGCCCAATCCGGGTCAAATTATGTGCCATAAATTATCGGTTTGTTTGCCTAACTTACGGCCGAGTCGTCCCAACAGAATGAAATCACTTTTTAAACAGATCCTGCCGATTGTACTAGCCCTTGGGCTGCTCATCTATGCGCTCAAGGATATTTCATTTGTTGCTATCGGTCAACAGTTTCGGCAAGCGCATTACGGCTGGATTGGGCTGGTAGCTGTGCTAACGGTTCTGGTTTATGTGGTACGCGGTAAACGCTGGCAGCAGCCCCTGATAGCGCTGGGCTACTTCCCAACGGTTTTCCGGGCTACGGTTTCCATCCTCGCGGGTGTGATTGCCAGCCTAATCGTGCCGGGCTCGGGCGAGCTAACCCGCTGCGCTACCTTACAACGAACCGACAACGTGCCTTTCTCGCAGGGCGTTGGCTCCGTCGTGGCTGAGCGCGTAATCGATCTGGGCATGCTCGCGCTGGTTCTGCTGCTCACGTTCCTGGTCGAACTGCCCCGGATGCAAACCTACGCATCCGGGCTGGCGTTCAACCTGCCGACCACAAATGGCTGGTGGCTGCTCAGCGGAATGGCGGCTTTGCTCCTAGTCGGCGTACTGGCCGGGAAAATGTTACTAAACTCTGGCATAAGAAAACATCACTTGTTGGTACAACTACTTAACACTGTTAAGGGCCTTTGGCGTGGATTTTCTGCGATTCGACAATTACCCAACTTTTATTTGTTTGTACTTCTAACAGTGTTAAATCAACTTATTTCGTGGCTTAGCACCTATTTTCTGCTATTAGCACTGGACCATACCCATTCGCTCCCGCCCACGGCTGCCCTTACCATTTTAGCCGTCAGTTCGCTGGGTGGTTTGGCAGTGCCTACGCAGGGGGGCATCGGAACGTATCACTTTCTGGTCAGCCGGGTGCTGGTGCTGTACGGTTTTCCGGCCGCAGAAGGCGCGGTTATTGCCACCTTTCTGCACGCCGTTGGCTTTGCCATCAACCTGGTATTGAGCAGCCTCAGTTTTTTGATCGTTCCTCTGCTGCTGACCAAAAAATCGTCCTGACCGGCAAAGCCCCCGATCCGTTTCTCCGTTGGTGCTACGCTCCCCGTGCCGTAGGCAAGACCGTACTAAATTAACCCATGATTTCGTTTATCTTTGCACAGGCAGGATCGGTTTGGTCCTGCTTTTGCTTTTTTATTTCTTCACAACATTCCTATGAAGTATATGAAGTATGGTGTCGGTCTGCTGCTGTTCGGCCAATTGGCTGCGGCCCAAACCGTCACCGATTACGCCAACACTATTCAGGCTGGCGATCTCGAAAAACACCTTCGCGTGCTGGCAGCCGACGACATGGAAGGCCGCGAAACCGGGAAACCGGGTCAGCGGAAAGCCGCCGACTACATTGCCAAACAATTTGCCGCCGAAAACCTCCAGCCCATTGTCAAAACCGACGGCGGCAAGACGAGTTATTTTCAACCGTTTAAGTTGTATCAGAAAACCTGGGGTGACTTTTACGTCAAGGCAGGTGACAAAATCTACACTTATCCGAAAGATTTCATTGTCAACGGGTTGTTTGCCGTCATGCAGGAAACATCGGTCGAGACGGTTTTTGCGGGCTACGGTATTCTGACGGATGGCTATAACGATTACGCCAAGCTGAACGTCCAGGGCAAAGCCGTGGTCATTCTGGAAGGCGAGCCCAAAAAGGCAAACGGTAATTATGTCATTTCCAACTCAACCAAACCGTCGGACTGGAGCAATGAAGAAAGCGTTCGCAAAAAAGCGCTGATTGCCAAAGACAAAGGTGCTGACCAGGTCTTCATCATTTCGGCCGAATCGCCGGAAGCCTATCGTCGGCTGGTGGCCCAGCGTACGGCCCTGATGGGCCGGTTCAACCGGATGGGCCTGAAACCGTCGATGGAAAAGATTGGCGCCGTTGGCACCTTTCTGATTACCCAAGAAATGGGCGCCGATTTGCTCAACACCACACCCGCCAAATTACAGGCTGCGGTGGCCAAGATTAACAAAACCGGGAAAACCAACTCCGGGGTATTGAAAGGTAAAATCAGCCTGAAAGCCGAACGGAAAGACGAAATTCTGGAAAGCAGCAATGTCCTGGGCTTTCTGGAAGGAACCGACAAAAAAGACGAGGTTCTGGTCATTTCTGCGCACTACGATCACATTGGCATTGGTGCAGATGGCCAGATCAACAATGGTGCCAACGACGACGGCTCGGGAACGGTGTCGGTCATTGAAATTGCGCAGGCTTTTGCCAAAGCCAAAGCCGAGGGTCACGGCCCGCGCCGGAGTATCTTGTTCCTGACGGTTTCGGGCGAAGAAAAAGGCTTGCTGGGTTCCGAATATTACGCGGATATGGATCCGGTTTTACCGCTGAACAAAACCGTCAGCAACCTGAATATCGACATGGTGGGCCGGGTGGACGATCTCCACGAAGGAAAATCCGACAATTACATTTACGTGATTGGTTCTGACAAACTTTCATCGGAACTGCACCAGATCAGCGAAGATGCTAACCGGAAATACACGATGATGGAGCTGGATTACAAGTACAACGATCCCAACGATCCACAGCGTATTTATTATCGTTCCGACCACTACAACTTTGCCAAGCATAAAATCCCCATTATTTTTTACTTCAACGGACTGCACGCCGATTATCACCGCCCCGGCGATGACGTTGAAAAAATCGATTTCAAGCTGGCCGAAAAATCAGCACGGCTGGTGTTTTATACGGCCTGGGAAATCGTGAACCGGGATAATAAGCTGGTGGTTGATAGCAACAAACCGTAATACCCGTCTTGAACTCAGCTTACACAGATCAAAGGATTAAACAGGATTTAAATGAAGATTGCGATAGCCATCTTAGCCGCGTCGGCGGGCCGATAGTCCTTTAATCTGTGTAAGCCGAGTTCAGAAACTAATTTCCGCCCGAAAGTTTGGCAGGCTTGGGAGCCACGCCGGGCTGGGTGATTTCGAAGTTTTCTTTCTGCTTGGCGTCAGTTACGATTTTCCGGACATCGGCCAGCAGCTGCTTCGCGTCGTAAACAATACCGTCTTTTACGGTGTATTTCACGCCACCGATCCGCGTTACTTCGTTCTTCTCATTCAGGTGAATAGCACCGGTTCCGTACAGAACCTTCAGATTGGCCAGCGGGTTTTCCTCCGTGATGACGAAATCAGCTAGCTTACCCACTTCAACCGAGCCAATCTGATCAGCCATGCCCAGGGCTTCGGCCCCTTTCAGCGTTGCGGCCCGAATTACCTCCAGCGGATGGAAACCCGCTTCACGCAACAGCTCCAGCTCACGGATGTACGCAAAACCGTATAACTGGTAAATAAAGCCCGAATCCGAACCGGTTGTGACACGGCCACCCCGGTTTTTGTATTCGTTGATAAACGCCATCCAGAGCTGATAATTGCGTTTCCAGGTCACTTCCTGTTCCGTTCCCCAGTTGTGCCAGTACGATCCGTGCGAAATCCGGCTGGGTCCGTAAAACCGCCAGAGCGCCGGAAGCGTATACTCGTCGTGCCACTCCGCCCGGCGCGCCAGCATCAGTTCGCGGTTGGCTTCGTAAATGTTGAACGTCGGGTCGATGGTAAAGTCCATCGCGATCAGTTCGTCCATCACTTTATTCCACTTTTCCGTTCCCGGTTTGGCGGCCTGCAGCCAGAGTTTACCCGCTTCCTCAAACCGGTTTTGTTCGTTGTTGTAGTTGTAATCAGCGGGATACGACTGAATCGTTTTGTCTTCAAACAACGCTTCGGGCAACCCGTACCAATGCTCCATCGTGGTCAGTCCAGCTTTGGCCGTCGCCAGGGCGTTCATCCGGGCCACTTCCAGCTGAGCATGGTGGCAGGCCGAGCGCAGGCCCAGCTTTTTGTTTTCGTCCAGAGCCGCGCGAAAAACCGCCGGTTCGGCCCCGAAAAACTTGATCCCGTCGGCTCCTCTTTTGGCGTTCTCCCGCACCCAGGCCCGCGCCTGTTCCGGGGTCGAGATAGGCTCCTTGGCTCCCTGTCCGAACGACGTATAGGCTTTAATGCGCGGTGCCGTAATCTCGTTGCGTTCACTTTTGGCACGGTGCTCCAGTACCCAGTCCAGTCCGTTGCCCGCCGATGGGTCCCGAATGGTGGTAATACCGTGTCCGAGCCAGAGTTTGAAAACGTACTCCGACGGCGTGCCCTGACCCTTGCCGCCGATATGGCCGTGCATATCCACAAAACCCGGCATCAGATACATACCTTCGCAGTTCAATTCTTTATCGCCGGGGCCAGCCTGCGGACGGTTTTTTGAGTCGATCGGAACGCCGGGATGGCCCACCTGCCGAATCTGGGCAATGCGGTTTTTCTCCACCACAATGTCCACCGGCCCAACCGGAGGAGCGCCAGTGCTGTTGATAAGTGTTACTCCCCGGATGATCAGACGCTTGTTGGGACCATCTCCTTCCTTCCGGGCGGGGGCGCTGGTGATCTGGGCCGGTAAGCGGGATGTGAGGAAAAGCAGAATGAGTATGTAGGCAAACCGATGGGTAAAAATCGAGTTCATACCGGAAGTGAGGGTTTGTTGATCAGCAGATTAAGCAAGATACAGAGTTTGTTGTACATTTGATTTTTCCAGAACCCGGTTTTGATCCTGAGCCTAGAAAAGTCAAGATTCGGATCATTATTGAAGGAGAAAATACAAATTATACCGGATCACGAATGGTAGTAACAAACATCTGACGGCACGTAACGTTTTACCAATACCAACAGCCCGACACTGCGCGGTTGGGCAATCGGCCTTCAACGACCACTTACTTTTATGAAAACCGTACTTTTTAGCTGCGCTCTGCTGCTGACACTCGTTGCCTGCTCCTCCGATAGCGGAAAAGAAACCGATGCCAATTCACCTAAAGCCGGACCTATTTACACGCTGATCTTTCTCGACAAATCCGTCAGCGTCAACGCCAACAAAGCCTTCGTGGCTCAGAAATACCAGGGAGCCGTCAATGAGATCATTGACCAAAATATGAAAGGCAAGGGCGATCAATTAGACGTCTATTTTATTCACGAGAACACATCAAAAGCCCGGGCGCTTTCAGTCACCACCCGCTCCGAAATGGAAGACGTCAGCAGCGCCAATGCCACCGACCGTGAAGCCGCCCAAACGAGCTTTGATTTGTCGCTCGGCCGCGAGAAGGCCGCCATCCGCCAGCGAGTGTTGCAGCAGTTGGCCACGCCCAATGCCTCCTCCTCGAACAAAGAAACCGACATCTGGGCGAGCTTGCCGGTGATTGCCAAAGCCAACGAAACGGGGGCAACGGTAAAAGTTTATTACCTGAGCGATATGGTCGAAAGTGTTTACCGGGCCGGGCGCCGGGATTTTCACAAAACTCCTCCCAAAGACAATGCGCAGGCCGAAGCCTGGGCCAAAGCCGATGTTGGACAGTTGAAACGGTATACCATCGGTAGCCCGGATATTACCATGATCCTGCCGTTTTCGCCGGATGCATCCGTGAAAGAAAACAACCCGGCAGTTACTCAGTATTGGCAGACGTTATTTCAGGAGCTGGGTGCCGGACACGTGGAGGAACAATAACCGCTCTCGCTACGCAACCCTGTTCAGCGAACGGACAAAGGCAACCAGGCCATCTACGTCCAGAACGAGATCGATCGGTGTGTGCAGGATAGCTTGCTGGGGCATAAAGCTCGAAACCGCCGACTCGGGCTTTTGGGCGACGATGATACCGCCGGCTTTCTTGACAGCGTTCAGCCCCGCCGTACCGTCGGAGTTAGCCCCCGACAACAGGATGCCAACCAACGAAGAACCGTACACATCAGCCGCCGACTCAAACGTAACATCGAGCGATGGGCGGCTGTAATTGACTTTTTCGGAATTATCGAGCGAAAACACCTCTTCTTTTTCGATCAGCAGGTGGTAATCGGCGGGCGCCAGGTACATGGCTCCACGGATGACCGGGTCTTTGTCTTCGACTTCCTTGATGGGAGCTGCGGTTTTTAAGGACAGCAAATCCGCTAGCGATGAGTCGGTTGAGCTTTTCCGGTGCAATACGATAATAACCGTAAATGATAAAGCAGAGGGCAGCGCTGGCAGCAGTCGCAACAGCACTTCAATACTGCCGGCAGATCCGCCAATGACCACCGCTTTGCACCGGTCTCTCAACTCACTTTGCGCCATATTTTTTCTTTGTGAAACAGTTTATACTGGGGCTTGATCGCCGAAAAGTTCAGCGTTTCTTTGGAACCCAACGCCAGATAGCCGAGTGTGCCGATACTTTCATCGAACAATTTTAAGGTACGATCCTGTAAATCTTTGTCAAAATAGATCAATACATTGCGGCACAACACCAAATCGAATTCGTTGAAAGACCGGTCAGAAACCAGGTTGTGCGTCGAAAAAATCATTCGTTCTGCCAGCGCTTCATCAAATTTAACCTGTCCATATTGCGCGGTATAATAAGACGAGAAGTCGTTTTTACCGCCCGATTCGATGTAATTAGCGGAATACAGTTTCATCTGTGCCAACGGAAAAATACCGCTGCGCGCTTTTTCGAGCACTTCCGGATTTAAATCCGTGGCGTAGAGCAATGATTTATGCAGCAGATTGGCCTCCTTCAGCAAAATTGCCATCGAAAATACCTCCTCACCAGTTGAGCAGCCTGCGTGCCAGATCCGAATGAACGGTTTGGCGGCCAATGTTGGCACAACCTCCGTTCGTAGAGCGCTGTAAAACAACGGGTCACGAAACATTTCGGTAACCGTCACCGTCAACCCTTCTACAACACGCTTTATATAGTTTGGATCAGACTTAACCTGGTATCGAAATTCGGCAAAACTCGGAAATTTATCCAGCATGAACAGCCGGTTAACTCGTCGTTTCAGAGACGCCTGGGCGTAATTGGTGAAGTCATATCCGTATAATTCAAATAGATCGCTCAACAACAACTCTATTTCCTCATCATCAATCATCATAGGTCGCGTTGTTACACATTCGCCAACAGTTGCAACAACCGATCGACGTCTACCGGTTTTGAGATATAATCCGTGGCTCCGGCTTGCAGGCATTTTTCCCGATCGCCCACCATTGCCTGGGCCGTCACCGCAATAATGGGCGTTTTAACGCGCTTTTCGATGTTTTTGATTCTCGGGATCGCTTCATACCCGTCCATTTCGGGCATCATCATATCGATTAGAACCGCATCCACCTCTTCATCCGTTTTCAACAGTTCCAGCGCATCCTGCGCATTCGTGCACGAAAGACAATCGAACGATTTAGACCGCAATGTCGCGCTCAGCGCAAAAATATTTCGCGCATCATCATCAATAATTAAAACTCGCTTCTTACGCATGGCGGCATGTTAAGTTTGTTTCCTGGTGCTCTGCTTCTTTTTAGGATCGTTCATACAACCAGACCCGCAGCAACGACATAAGCTGATCGATATCCACCGGCTTGGTGATGTAATCCGATGCACCGGCCTGAATGCACTTTTCGCGATCCCCCGTCATGGCTTTGGCCGTTACGGCAATCACCGGCAAGTTTTTCCACTGGTAGTTTTCCCGGATTTTTTTTGCGGTTTCGTACCCGTCCATCTGCGGCATCATCATATCCAGTAACACCACATCGATCGTCGGATTTTCCTGGAGCTTCTGGTACGCTTCTTTCCCATCCAGCGCCGTAATAACATTCATTTTATACGTCTCAAGCGCTTTCGTCAGCGAGAATATATTGCGTACGTCGTCGTCGGCAATCAGGACGGTTTTTCCTGCCAGAACCTGGCTCAATGCCCCTAGCTTTTTGAAATCTTCCGTCAGGTTACCGGCTTTTTTATTCTCATTGACCAGGTGCAGAAACAGCGAAACTTCGTCGAGCATACGCTGGTACGAATGAGCGGTTTTGACGATGATGGAATCGGCGTATTTCTTAATTTTCAGCTCTTCGGCTAAAGAAAGGCTTTTTCCGGTAAAGATGATAATGGGCAGGTTTTCGAGTCCCGGGTTTTTCTTGGCTTCTTCGAGCGTTTCGTAGGCTTTGCTATCCGGAATACCCATATCCAGAATCACGCAATCAATCTCATCTTTCTGCAACGCGTCCACTCCTTCGGCAACGTTACTCTTCAGTTCAGAATGGATATTAAAGGTTTCCAGGAAGTACGCCAGTGCCTTGGCGTGCTTCGGATTGTCTTCAATAATCAGCACTTTTTTGCTCGTACGGTTCAACACATACTCGATCTTGTTAAAAATCTCCGACATCTGCTCGAAAGCCATCGGTTTATCCACAAAATCGACCGCCCCCTTCATCAAACTTTCGTTTTTCAGCTTGTGCGACGACATGATGTGAACCGGAATATGGCGGGTTTCCGGATCCGCTTTCAAGGCATCCATAACCTGCCAGCCACTCATGATCGGCAATTGAATATCAAGCAAAATACCGAGTGGCTTATACGTTCCGGCCAGTTTCAACCCCTCGTCCCCCCGCACGGCCACGATGCCTTTGTAGCCTTTTTTCCGGGAGTAATCCAGCAACGATTTCGCAAAATTCGTATCGTCTTCAACAATCAGAATCACCTTATCTCGCTCCGTAATCGTCTGGCGGTCATCCGGAATATTCGATGGAATAACGGTGCTCAGGTACTTGCTTACCGCTTCGGTTTTTTCGGCCGCTGGCTGCGGGGGCAGTTCCAACTTCCGGCTTACGTACGAGTGCGTCTGACCAGGTTCCTGCTCGGTTAGCATTCCTTTGATCGGCAGGTACACCGTAAATTCACTACCCTCGTTTACTTTGCTGGAAAGTACAATTTCGCCACCGAGCAGTTTTGCCAATTCGCGGCTGATCGATAGCCCTAATCCGGTACCGCCGTACTTCCGTTTGGTAGAGCCATCAGCCTGCTGGAACGCTTCAAAAATAAGCTGCTGTTTTTCCGGCGGAATGCCAATACCTGTATCTTTTACCGTAAAGCTGAGCACGGAATCTTTCCGGGCGGCCCGCTTCACGATAAGCGTAATTCCACCTTGTGACGTAAATTTGAGAGCGTTTGAAATCAAATTTTTCAGGATTTGCCCCAGCCGCATTTTATCTGTTTCAATGACCTGCGGTACGTTTTTGGCAATATCGATCGTAAAATCCAGCCCTTTTTCCTTGGCCAACGGCGCAAACAAAGCCTGTAATTCTTCGGTTATCTCGGGGAGTGAAATATCGGCGTATTCGAGTTTCATCTGCCCCGCTTCAATCTTGGAAAGATCCAGAATTTCATCAATCAACCCAAGCAACCCATTCCCCGACGACTGAATGACTTTGGCGTAATCAATCTGATCGTTCGTCAGGTTTTCTTCGTTATTTTCGGCCAGCAGGCGGCTTAGCAGCAGAATGGAATTGAGGGGCGTCCGAAGCTCGTGCGACATGTTGGCCAGAAATTCGGATTTGTAGCGGGTACTGATTTCCAGTTCCTCGGCTTTTTTCTGAATTTCGTTGTTTTTCTCCTCCAGCAAAAAGCTGCGTTCTTCGAGTTCTGCGTTGGTTTGCTGTAACTCTTCCTGCTGGACCCGCAATTCTTCTTCGGATGCCTGGAGTTTTAGCGCCTGCGCTTCCAGCTCTGCATTGACGTTTTCCAGCTCATTGTGCTGCGCCTGCAATTCTTCCGACTGCGCCTGCGTTTCCTCCAGGTAATTTTGCAGCTTCACATAATCCAGGGCCGAATTGACTCCCGTGGAAATTGTTTCCAGGTTAGATTCTAAAAACTCAATTTCTATGGGTTCGGGATTCCGCAGCAGGCCAATTTCAATGGCGCCAATGCACACATGGGCATACACCAGCGGCACAATAAGTAAGGCCGTCGGCGGAGTTGTTCCCAGTGATGAGCTAACCTGGAGGTAATTGGGCGGCAGATCCTGAATAATAATCGTTTTTTTCGTTTTGATGACCTCCCCAATCAGCCCTTTGCCAGCCTCAACCAGTTCAGGCGCGTTGGTCGTTGCAAAACTGCCGGCCAATTTAAACGTAGAGTCGCGGTCGATGATATAAACCGTTCCTAACGGTGCATCAATATAGGCGGTAATGGTCGAAATCAGGTTACTAGCCAGCTTCTCCAGATTTCGCTCGCCCCGAATGGCCTCGCTGAGGTTAACCGTTCCTGTTTGCAGCCAGTTTCGCCTGTTCAAATCCGTGAAGGTGGTTTCAAGCGATTCAGCCATTGTATTGAGCGCTTTGGCAATCCGCCCCAGTTCGTCATCGTGGTCATCCTGGCTCCGAATGGCGTAGTTTCCTTCGGCAATGTCTGACGTGATGTCTTCCATAAGGCTTATCCGCTCCGCGGTTTCCCGGTATTTTGCCTCCGATTCTCTCTGCTTGGCAATGCGGTCGTCGAGATCTTTTTTGATCCGCATGTAAGCACTTCCGGTGATGATCACAGAAATGATAGCTGCGATAACGAGCAGATACGGCGTATACGTGATGTAGACCTGCTGCTGTTCAAGCCGGCGCGTCAGTATGGTATTCTCATCTTTTTTGATCTGGTTGACGAGCGCTCTGAGATCATCCATTACTTTTTTTCCGCGTGTCATCTCCGTATGGCGGGCAACGGTATCGCGGCCAAACGTTTTGCTGCGTTTCGTCATGTCGATAATCCGCTGCATTTGGGCAAACTTTGCCTGATACAACGCTTTGACATCCGCCAGATTTTTTTGCTGAGCCGGATTATCGAGGGTAAGCTCCTGAACGGTGTTGTAACTGGCCGTTACTTTTTCGTAGCTTCCATTATAAGGGTCCAGAAACGTCTGATCAAGTGTAATCAGGTACCCCCGCTGCGCCGTTTCAGCATCTTTTACGTACGAAATAATATTTTCTGCCTCGATCAGAACCTGATTGGTGTGATTGACCAGCTTAGAATTTTCGATCAGCTTTTGCGTACTGTAAAAAGAAGCCACCAAACTGACCAACAACAATAAAACAGAAAGAGAAAAGACAATTTGAAGCTGTCGAATAACGGTATTTGATATCGTTTGCGGCATGTGTGCTTTATAGTTAATGCAGTTACGCTACTCGTTAACCTGATGAATTGGCAAAATCAGAATAAACTGGCTTCCTTCATGGAGTTGGCTCTTTGCAGAAATAATTCCGTTGTGCCGATCCATGTTCTTTTTGGCGATGGCCAGCCCAATTCCGGTTCCTTCATAGCTAGACTGGGTAGCCAGCCGTTGAAATATCACAAAAATGCGGTCAATAAATTTTTCATCGAATCCAATCCCGTTATCACTTACAGTGATCCGATAAAAGCTCCCTCCCGGATCTATTTTACTGTCAATCTGCTTTTCCGCAATGCGTTCGGCCGAAATACGGATAACCGGCGAGGTATCAGATTTTGAAAACTTCAGCGCGTTACTGATCAGGTTTTGAAAAACCTGACGAATGCGGCCCGGAATCGTGTCAATTACCGGTAACGGATCAACCAGGATGCGGGCGTTTTTCCGGCTGATTACTTCATCAAAATCCGACACAATTTCCTGGACAACGCCAGTAAGATCCGTAGGTTGAAAAAGCGCCGGGGTCGATAATTGGGAATAATCCAGCAGATCTTTGATCAAACTAGACATCCGGGCCGACGAATTAATGGACCGGTCGAGATAGGCAATGGCTTCTTCATTACCCACTAAATATTTCTGCTTAATTAAATCATTCAGAATCTGAATTTTCCGCAGTGGCTCTTTTAAATCGTGGGAAACAACCCAAGTAAATTGCTGAAGTTCGTGGTTGCTTCGTTCCAGCTCGACGTTTTTGACCAGCAGCTCTTTCGTTCGTAATTCGACTTCTTGTTCCAGCAATTCAGCCGCCATCTTTTGCGGATGAATATCCGTGAAGGTGCCGACCCAACGCACCGGAATGTTTTGCTGTTTCACGGGGACAATCCGTAACAAATGGTAGCGATACTCGCCGGTTTTGAGCTCCATCAGGCGGATTTCGCGCGTAAACTCTATTCCATTTTTCAAATACGTTTCCCATTCGGAACAAACGTCGTCATCAGCGTGCGTTTGGGGAAACGCTTTTGCATCGGTTGAATACCGAAACCAATGCTCATTCACGTACTCAATCTGACCGTTGGGGGCCACGGTGAAGGCCATTTGGGGCAGCGACGCCAATACGGTCCACAGCTCCTGCATCCGGGCGGCAATTTCTTCCTGTGCCTGTTTGCGGACTTCCACTTCTTTCTGTAAAGATTGCTGCGTTTCGCGTAACTCCTGTTGCTGGCGATAAAGCCGGTACAGTGTTTTCACCTTCAGGACCAGAATGTCCGGGTCGACGGGCTTTGTCAGGTAATCAACCCCGCCGGAAGTATATCCGCGGGTGATGAACTTCTTTTCGGTATTGACAGCCGACAGGAAAATGATGGAGGTATCTTTGGATTTGCTAAACCCGCCGATGGCATTGGCCACTTCAAAACCGTCCATCCCGGGCATCTGAACATCCAGAATAATAACAGCGTACCGGGCTTTAAGCACTTTTTTCAGGGCCTCTTCTCCCGATTCAGCGGTTTCGACCGAAAAGCTATGTAATTCAAGGATCTTCTTTAAGGGTAAAATATTCTCCGGCCTGTCATCAACAATTAAAATCATAGGCAACGCAGGTATTTAGGGCTACGAAAAAGGCCGTTTACGTGTTTCCGACTCTTCCTTTTAAAAGGAAATGTGAAGATAGGTCAGTAAAGTGGGTGGTTCCAAATCTAATTGTGTACAGTAAATAAATTATTATGAGCTAAATAGCCTCATTACAACCACTCCCAGGCACTGCGATAAGCGTCGAGTTTTTCGGAATAAGTGATAAAGTCAGCGTAAAAAGACAGGCTCGCCAGCGTCGCGCTATCGCCAACGACGATCAATTTTTTTCGGGCGCGGGTCATGGCAACGTTCATCCGACGTATATCCGACAAAAAACCGATCTCCCCATCCGCGTTGCTGCGCGTCATCGAAATGTACACAATATCCCGTTCCTGACCCTGAAAGCCATCAACGGTATTGATTGAAATTCTTGACAAATAAGCTTGTAAATCAGGCGTGTGCGCAAGTTGCTCCTGCAAAACCACGAGCTGTTGCTTATACGGCGAAATAATTGCGATGCTCGGAAAATCATGCGGTTTATAGAACGGGCTAAGATCGCCTACGAGTTGCGTCAAATGCTTGATTAACAAAGCTGCTTCTTCCGGATTGGTGGAACTCGTTCCGTCGAGCTTTTCCTCAAAACCGCAACCTGCCGTATCAATAAACTGCAAAGAGGTATCACCCGCAAACAGCGCGTGCGTAGCCACCGATGGATGCGCTTTCACCCGATTGGCGTAAAATACCTGCGATGAATAGCCCATGATGGACTCGTGCATCCGATATTGCTCTTCCAGTAGACTCACGGCCTCGGGATGCCACCCAACGCATTTTTCCAACAAGGTTGTATTCAACCCTTTACGGGCGGCTTCCGGCGATTTGATGGTGGGTGGAAGCTGGCAATGATCGCCCGCCAGCACCACCTTCTGCGCTTTCAGAATCGGAATCCAGCAGGCCGGTTCCAACGCCTGACCGGCTTCATCGATCACGACGGTATGAAAGCGAAGGTTCCGAATCATGTATTGGTTTGACCCCACCAGCGTTGCGGTGACAACCTGCGCTTTTGCGACTAAATCATCAATGATATATTGTTCTGAATCAGCCACTTCTTTCATGATCCGGTGCGCTTCATCAAACAACGCCTTCCGCTGATCTCGTTCGGCTTTTCCAAAATTGCGCTTGTATTTGTGCGCCATATTTTTGAATTCACTGGCCTGTTTCTTAAGCTTTTTGGCTTCCTTCATCATAGGATGTTCCGCCATTTTATGGTCCAGCGTAAGCGCCATCAGCCGTTCGGAAACGCGGGCCGGATTGCCCACCCGCAGCACATTCAGCCCTTGCTCATGAAGTCGCTCGCTCAGCAAGTCCACCGCTGTATTGCTGGGCGCAACGACCAGAATTTTCGTATGATTCTCTTTGTAAAGCGCTTTAATAGCCTGTACCAGCGTAGTAGTTTTGCCCGTTCCGGGAGGGCCATGCACGATGGCCAGCTCGTTGGCGGCCCGAATCCGGTCGACTGCTCGCTGCTGACTTTCATTGAGTTGTGGAAATGGAAACGGCGGAAGATCTGTACGAAAAGTGGGCGATGCCTGCCCGGTCAGGATTTGCACCAGGCGGTTTTGCGACTTCTCAGCCTGCCCATTCGCCAGCTTGAGCGCATCCTGCATTTCGTCGTAGCTTTTGTCATCAAAAAGCAGCTCAACACCAAGTTTACCATCCCGCGACCAATCCGGCAACTCGTCGGTCAGCAACGTAATTTTAAGCCGATTGCCGCTCTGGTGCGAAACCGTACCTTCCACGCGGTCGTTTTTGGGATCGTGGTTGCTGAAAAACACGGCGGGCATGCCTGCCCGGAATTGATGCGAAAACTCGTGGTGAGTGGTGCGCTCGACTTCCACCGTCAGGTAATCACCCCGACTCATTTCTGAACCCCGAATAGCGATGGGATACCAGGTCAGGCCGTTAGCCCGTCGTTCGGCAATGGAGGTAGCTTCGGTCAGTCTGCGGTATTGCTGGCGATCTTCTTCGCGTTCGGTTTTTAATAAATCGAGCAGGTGTTTGAAATAATCCATCTACAAAGGTAACGGTTATTCGATTCCCCTTTGTTCCACAAAAAAACCGTATCAACCCAGTTGCCTGATTCGGATCGATACGGTTGTGATGTTACTGGAGAGTCCTTATTATTCTTTTGGATGCGGGTTTCGGATAGTCGAATACGCTTAACAAATCGTCTTATCAGGCTTTTTCAGAGCGGTTTGTAATACAGCGCAAAAGCTTAAAAAAGAAGGAGGTGTAAGAAGTAATGGAGTTTATTTCAGCAACCAGGTGAATGATTATGAACGAGCTATATACCACTCCACCGAAACCGTACGTAAGTTTGAGCCAACAGGGCAATTTTTTTCATGTCCGGCACCCGAACCCGCTCTTCCTGAATGCGGGATGCAGGCACCTGCTTGATTTTATTAAAGAGGGTTTGGTAATAGGTGTACGCCAGATGAACTCCCATGCGCGCACCGCGGGGCAATTTGATGATTCCGGCGTAGGCTTCGTCAAAATCCCGTTGAATATCTTCTTCGATCAGCCGTTTGGCGTCTTTCGTAAAGTCATTGAAATCGACACCGGGGAAATAAATCCGTCCGCGATCTACATAATCACTTTTCACATCCCGCAGAAAGTTCACTTTCTGAAAAGCCGATCCTAATTTGCAGGCCGGTTCTTTCAGCCGGTCGAACATGGCCCGATCGCCTTCGCAAAATACCCGCAGGCACATCAGCCCTACGACTTCGGCTGACCCATAGATGTATTCCTGATACCCGTTCTCGTTGTATTCATTGAAATAGAGATCCATTTCCATGCTTTTCAGAAAGGCGTCGATCAGACTCCGCTCGATACCGTATTCTTTCACCACCCGCTGAAAAGCATGCAGGATCGGGTTCAGGCTAATACCGTCTTCGAGGGCTTCGTACGTATCCGCCTTGAACTTATCCAGCAAATATTTTTGATCATAATCGTAAAACGTATCTACAATTTCATCGGCATACCGGACAAAACCGTAGACGGCATAGATCGGAAAATGAAATTTCCGATCCAATGTTTTGATACCCAGCGTGAATGAGGTGCTGTATTGCTCGGTAATCAGCTTGCTGCATTCTACCGCGGTTCGATTGAATAACTCGATCATAAAGAGTTTTGCTGCGCTGCATCCCGGTTCTGTTACCGTTGGACCAGCTATTTGTCATTTCATTTCAGGACACGTTTCTATCTGAATTCTTTGGCTACCTCATCGGCTACGACCAACCCGGAGATCAACGAAGGAGGCACACCCGGCCCCGGAACCGTCAATTGACCCGTGTAAAACAAGTTGTTCACCCTTTTGTTCTTCAGGCCGGGTTTCAAGATGGCCGTCTGCCGCAATGTGTTGGCCAGCCCGTAGGCATTACCCCGGAAAGCGTGGTAATCGGCGATAAAATTGCTGTGGGCGTAGCTCCGTTTAAACACAACATGCTCACGGATGGACTCGCCCACGTACGCTTCCAGCCGATCCATCACGATGTTGTAATACCGTTCGCGTGTTTCTTCCGGATCGTTCAAGTCCGGCGCAACCGGAATCAGAATAAACAAATTCTCCATACCGGCCGGGGCCACACTTGCATCCGTTTTCGACGGTGCCGACACGTAAAACAGCGGTTTGGTCGGCCACTGCGGTTTTTCATAAATCTCGAGCGCATGCAGTCCAAAATCTTCGTCGAAAAACAGATTATGGTGCCGCAAACGCGGAATCCGTTTGTTCACTCCCAGGTAAAACAGCAACGACGACGGGGCCATCACCCGACTATTCCAGTAACGATCATCGTAGTTACGGTATTCCGGGGCCAGCAATTTGGTTTCGACATGTTGATAATCGGCCCCCGCCACCACAATATCGGCGTCAAACGTTTCCTGATACGTTTCAACTCTGGTGGCTATACCATTTGTTACATCAATTTGTTTGACCGGACGGTTTAATAATATTTCTACACCTTTCTCTTCGGCCAGTTTAACCATAGCCTTTACAATCTCGTGCATACCGCCCATGGGGTACCAGGTTCCCATCGAAATCTCGGCGTAATTCATCAGACTGTATAGGGCCGGTGTATTTTGGGGAGTTGCGCCCAGAAAAAGAATCGGAAATTCCATCAACTGCAACAATCGCTCGTTGCTGAAATACTTACGAATGTGACTGGAAAAAGACTGAAACACATCCAGCCGCAGCGCATCCTGTAACAACTTCAAACTCATAAATTCGGAAACCCGACGGCTGGGCTTCCAAACAAACTGATTGATGCCAACATCGTATTTATAAGCCGCCTGTTTCAGAAAATCGAGTAGCCGCCGACTGGCACCCGGCTCCATTTCTTCAAAAACTGCCTGCAGACTTTCCAGCCCCGCGGGCAGGTCAACAGCGTCGTCGGCCCCGAAAATAACCGCATACGACGGATCAAGCCGAACCAGGTTGTAATAGTCGGCCGTTTTTTTGCCAAACCGGCCAAAATAGGTTTCAAACACATCGGGCATCCAGTACCAGCTGGGGCCCATATCGAACGTAAAACCGTTTTGTTGAAAGACACGGGCCCGGCCCCCGGCCTGGTCGTTTTTTTCCAGAACCGTAACCCGAAACCCCTTATCGGCCAGACTCGTGGCTGCTGACAAACCGGCAAAACCGGCCCCAATTACAATAACATGCTTAGACATACGTGCCCAACGGTTTTCAAAACCGCTTCGGTTACAATGGGTTGCAATAAACACAAAAAAGACGGATTGGAGAATCCGTCCTCATTTCAACCAAAAAAGTTAGACGGAAACCATCTAACTTTTCGGAACCTTCCTCTTTTTTAACCAAAAACTACTCAATCAATGTCTTTCGGGATGTGCGAGAAAAGACAAGAGATAAAAGATTACTTTACACTAACACATTTCTCCTTCCTCTATATCTTTCATCTCCTGTCTGATCTCTTCATCTCGTGTTACGACTGATAAGCGTAAACTTTCAGTCTATCTTTCAGCTCTTTACGAGCGATGTGGATACGGTTTTTAACTGTTCCGATGGGGATATCCAGCCGGGCAGCGATTTCGTGGTATTTAAAGCCGCGAAAGTGCATCATGAATGGCGTCCGGTACGTATCGTCCAGCGAATTAACTGCCCGGTTGATGTCATCCTGAGCAAACGAAGAGTAAGCCGTGTTATCGGTGCTGCTCTCCGTCGAGTTAATATAGTGCAGGTTGTCCGTTGTATCGATGAACGTGTTTTTCCGCACCATGCGCTGGTAATTGGTAATGAACGTATTTTTCATGATGGTATACAACCAGGCTTTCAGGTTTGTACCATCGGTATATTTGTCACGATTGGTGAAAGCTTTCAGTAAGGTGTCCTGCAACAAGTCATTTGCATCCTCAACGTCTTTCGTCAACCGCAGGGCAAAAGGTTTCAGCGACTTTGAAACTTTTCCGATGTTGTAGGTAAATTCAAGTGCTGTCATGATTTATAAGTCGTTTTTCGTTGAACCAAGTCTGCTTATCCATTAGACAACAATGCAACCAAAACCTTCTTTTTTTGAATTAGATCTCTCTAATTAACCATAACCTTGTCATAAACAATAACTTACAATTTCTTAAATGAGAAAATGGAACGTAACTCCCCAACAATGCCAAAGAACAAATTGTGGAATAATTACCACAGTGTGTGGAATCGCACACCACACTTTGTTTAACTTTTCCCAAATTTAGTTAAACAAACTTAACAGACAAGCCTTTTCCGGCTCAAACTGGCCCTTTTCAGAATCTGTCCTACACCCAATAAAAACCGCACCACCTCTGCAACAGTGTTGCAATTTTAACGTAACTTTGCAGTCGTTTATCTTGGTAACTACTTGACGGTGAGACTGACTAGTTCTATATATTTTTCTTTTCTTTTTGCTATGCTGCTTGCAGTGGGAAATCTGTTCCCCACTTTTGCCCAAGAACCCTGCGATTGTTTCATCAAAGGCATTGTGCTAGACAAAGACAGCCATCAACCCATCCCCGGTGCAGCGGTATTTATAAGAGAAATTTCCAGGGGAACCACAACCGATGCTCAGGGCCAATACCGAATTGACCGGCTCTGTCAGGGGCAATACACGCTGGTTAGTCGCATTTTAGGGTACAAGGAGATCAGCCAAGCCGTCACGCTGGTTCACACCGCTGAAAAAAATGTACTGCTCACAGAAGATGATATCCATTTACAGGATGTGAATGTGACGGCCCAACGAGCTGCGGCCCTGAACAGTCAGACAATTTCGCAGCTGGCCGGCCAGGCACTCGATCAAACCCGGGGGCAGTCGCTGGGCGATGCCTTGCGCAACGTGATCGGCGTTACGACCTTACAAACTGGCTCGTCCATCGCAAAACCGGTCATTCACGGAATGCACAGCAACCGGGTGCTGATTCTGAATAACGGAATTCGGCAGGAAGGACAACAGTGGGGCTCGGAACACGCGCCGGAAATTGATCCGTTCGTGGCAAACCGAATTACAGTTATCAAAGGCGCTGCGGGGGTCCGGTTTGGCTCCGATGCCATTGGGGGCGTGATTCTCGTTGAACCCGATGCATTACCAACCACCCGGCCTGTACACGGCGAACTTAATCTGGTTGGTTTCAGCAACGGTCGCCAGGGTGTTGCGTCACTACAGGCCGAAGGCGGTTTTGGCCAAGGCTTCGGCTGGCGGGTGCAGGGCACACTCAAACGGGGCGGCAACCTCCGCACTCCCAATTATTTCCTGGACAATACCGGAATTTCGGAACAAAACTTTTCGGCCGCAACGGGCTACCGCAGCAAGCGATTCCGTACCGAACTGTACTACAGCCGGTTCTTCAGCCAATTAGGTATCTTTTCGGGCTCCCATATCGGCAATCTGAGCGATCTACAGGCTATTTTGAGAAATGGCGAACCGTTCATAAAATCGGGCTTTTCGTACACCATCGGGCGACCCTTTCAGCAAATTGCGCACGACTTACTAAAATGGAAAACCGACTGGAAGCCAGCAGCGGGCGGCAACTGGAGCCTGACACTGGCCCGCCAGTACGACGACCGGTTGGAATACGACCTTCACCGGCCTAAGAACGATTCGCTGGCGGCTCTAAATCGCCCGGAACTCCGCTTTCGGCTGACCACTTACACCGGCGATGTAATTTTTGAACACAAACCCATTGCCGAAAAACTGACCGGAAGCCTGGGTATCAGCACCTTTTACCAGTACAACATCATGAACGGCCGCCCGCTGATTCCGAACTTCCGGACGTATAACGCGGGGATTTTCTGGATCGAAAAGCTGAAGCGAAACCGCTGGGAATACGAAGCCGGGCTGCGGTACGACTACCGGCACACGCAGGTTTTTCGGTATGAGCGTCAGGTTCTGGAAAAACCGCTGTTCGTCTTTCAGAATTTTTCGGGAACCCTCGGTGCGACGTACTTCCTGAATGACCAGTGGACAACGCGCTTCAACGCCGGAACTTCCTGGCGCGCGCCCAATGTCAACGAACTGTTCAGCGATGGTGTACACCACGGCGCAGCAACGTACGAACTTGGCGACCGCACGCTGAACCCGGAAAAGGCGTACACGCTGAGCCTGAGTACTGAATACACCGGCAAAAAAGTACAGGCCGAGATCGGTTTTTTCTACAACACCATTCGGGATTATATCTACCTGAAACCTCGGGCAGAGCCTATTCTGACCATCCGGGGTGCTTTTCCATCGTTCCAGTACACGCAAACTGACGCGCTATATGCCGGAATGGATGCCAGTGTTCAAGCCGATTTGTGGCCGAAGTTAAGCGGCTCGTCGAAGCTGTCACTGCTGTATGTTCAGGATTTACTTCTGCAACAACCCATTGTGATGATACCACCCAACCGCTGGGAAAACAGCCTGCGCTACGAGCCCGGCAAATGGGGAACCTTGCAGAATGTTTTTGTGGGTCTTGGAAACCTGTGGGTAGCTCGCCAGCACCGCGTTCCGGCCAACAGTGACTTCCTTCCTCCCCCACCTGCCTACGCGCTCTGGAATATCACGGCGGGTTTTGCGGTTCCGGTTTCGGAGAAACACCAACTGGACGTGGGGCTCACGGTTGCCAATGTGTTCAACACGGTTTACCGCGATTACCTGAATCGTTTTCGGTACTACGCCGATGATCCGGGCCGCAATATATCTGTGCGGTTAAAATGGAAGTTTTGATAACGTGGTCCAGAATCTGAACGGAGATTTACAGCAAATTTAAGGTGCGTAATAAAATGCCAGAGGATCGGGATATTGAAAGTCATACCCGAGTGTGTCGATCAGCTTGGCCGGGCTGACAATTTTAAATGGCGCGGTTTCCAACGGTTCTTCGAAAGTAGGCGTTTCATAGCCAAAATCATCGCAGTTTTTCCGATAAATGGCCTCGCGCGTTGGGTGTTCGGGCGACACCACGTTGAACGTTTGATCCGGCTGCGGATTTTTCAGGAACGCTTTAATAATTTGCACACCATCGTCGCGGTGGATGTAATTCACCGGAATCGAACCCGTCGTCAACTTTTGTTTTCCGGCCACATAACGGCCCGGGATGCGGTTGTAACCTAACAAACCGCCAAACCGCAGAATCGTTGAATTTGTCAGTGCCAGAACCGTTTGTTCAGCTTCTACAAAAGCCGGCGATTCCGATTGCGCGGGCATGACCACGTCTTCCTCTTTCACCTCACGGTTCAGGTCTGGATAAATGGAGGTCGAACTGACGTAAATTATGTACGGTATTTTTTCGCCGTTTTTCCGCAGCGCAGCGGCTACGGCCTGAATCTGCTGGGGATGAAAATCGTCACCCTGCTTTCCGGCTTTGGGCGGAATATCGATGATCAGGGCGTCAGTATCCAGAAAATCCGCCAAATCGTCGCCCGTAGGTTCCGGATCAAACCGCAGTTCATACGGTTTAAGACCCCTTTTCCAGAAAATCGGTAACTTTTCCCGGGAGGTAGTACTGCCTTTCACGATATAGCCGCTATCCAGCAATTGTTCAGCCAGCGGATACCCCAGCCAGCCGCAGCCCAAAATACTGACAGTTTCAATTTTCATTTGGTCTTTTCTTCGGTGATTTTAACAAATCCAGCCACCAATCCATCAATGGGGCTCTGGCTGTTGGTCAGTATAATAAGAGCCGCCTGGCGGGACGGGTTGAACGCAACAAAGGTAACAAAACCGCCCGTTCCTCCCTGATGCGTAAACCAGGGCTGCGCATCTTTCGTTTGCCAGTGCCAGCCCAGGCCAACGGTTAGCTGGTCGTTGGCAAATGTTTTTTGCTGGGTTTCTTTGAGAGCCTCAACCACCTTCTGCGGACCTTTTCCCAACGCAGCTTTCAGGTAAGGCACCAGATCATGCACCGACGACCGCAGTGCTCCCGCAGCCGCCAGCGATTGAAACTCCCAGGACGACGCCGGATTTCCTTGATCATCATGCCCCTGGGCAAACCGTTTTTTATCGACTTCATTTACCATAATGACTGTATGCGTCATGCCCAACGGTTTTGCGATGCGTTCTTTTACGAGTTCTTCGTACGGTTTTTTATAAACGGTTTCGAGAATGGTGCCCAGCAGTCCGACCGCCAGATTGGAGTATTCGTATTCGGTGCCCGGCTGACGCGATACCGTCGCTGTTTTGAGGTAGGTATACAGTAGTTTGCGATCGTAATGCTTGTAGGGGTTGGTGGCATCCGTTGCCGTTGGTAGCAAATTTGTCGGCAGGCGCGGCAGGCCAGACGTATGATTCGACAACGTTTTGAGGGTCACCGGAATACCATCTTTCTGTAGAGCCGGAATCGAGTCTGGCAAATACTTGTTCACCGGATCGTTGAGCTTAACCCGTCCGCTCTGCACAGCATCGGCCAGCAACGCAGCCGTAAACGTCTTGCTGATCGAACCAATTTCAAACAGTGTATTGGCATCCGGAAGCTGGCCGTTTCCTTTGGCGGTTTCGCCATAATTGTAGGTAAACAGACTGTCGTTTCGCCATACCCCGATGCTCAGTCCAACGGTATTTGACTTTTTGATGTACCCTTGCGCAACCGCATCTACCTGTTTATCAAAAACCGTCCGAAGAGGGTTGCTGCTCAATACCGGCGCGGTTTTATCAGCCACATCGGCTTCGTAAGGTTTGAACAGAAACGTCTGGACTTTGCCCGCGTTATCGCGACTGACGTAAAAGTCAATCAGGCCTCTCTCAAATGTTACCTTATAACGAGCGATACCGTTCTTGATGTTTCGCCGTTCGGTTGCTTGCCAGTTGCCTAATTGCGCCTTCAGCCCCTGCGAAATCTGGGCGAACTGCGTAGCCGAAATCTGAGTCTGAAAGGATGTGCCCATCAGAGCGTAAAGCGAGTCAGGTTGCTGGTTGTTGAAATGTCGTTTGACGGTTTCAGTTAGCGTATCAAATGAAGCGGCTTCCGGGGTCTGCGCCATGGATGAGAACGAAACCAGCAGCAGTAAATAAAAGATGTATTTCATGGTGGACGGGTTGACAGGCTAAAAATAACTCTTCTTGATAATAACCCCCAGGAATTACTTAAAATTCAGCAAGTATTAACTCTGCAGGTAAACTGGAAAAGTTCTATTCATAAAAAATTGTACCGCATAAGGAAGTACCAAAGAAACCGTTGCAAAGAAAATTATATACAGAACAATACTGTATTAATACCAGGCAACATTGGTTTTTTATACCAAATCCTGTAAATTCACCAGTATATTTTTTGTAGCTTATAACAAGCGTTTATCTACAGAACGTTATAAATACCGTAACTGTCTAATAATCATGAAAGAGGAAGTGGAGCCAATAGAAGGCATTTACAATTACTGTGATTCGTGGTGTGAACGATGTCCGTTCACCAAGCGGTGTCAGAATTTTTCGGCACAGCATCCGGATGGTTTGGAGCAACCTTCGATGAATGCCGAAACGCTGGTGAATCGGTTGATGGAAACACTGGAGCTTACAAAATCGTACCTTGATAAAGCCCGCGCGCAACGGCTTTTGCCTGAAGCCAAAATGCTGCAGCAGGAACTGAATGCGGTTGATGTTTCCACCGAAGAAGAAGTACCCAATCCACTCATGGCCTTATGCGATAATTACTTGGGCCAAACCGCAGCCTGGCTGAAACAGGAAAAAAACCTCTTGGAACAGGCAGGCCATCAGCAAATCTTTGAAACCAATTTGGGCATTCGATCCGAAGAAGAAGCCGTTGCTGTGCTGAACCGATTGAAAGACGCCTGGGAAACCATTAAATGGTACCGCACGCTGATTCCGGTTAAAGTAGTTTCGGCCTTACAAATCAATAAAGGACTCGCTCATAACGCTACGATTCAGGATTATTTCAACGGAAAGGCAAAGCTGGTGCTGGTCAGCGTTGACCAATCGTTGCTGGCTTGGCATACGCTGCTGGAGAATTATCCTGAAAAAACCGATAATGTGCTGGATATGCTCGTGCTACTCGGCCGAATCCGGCAACGAACGGAAGAAACCTTTCCGAAAGCACGGAATTTCCGGCGGCCCGGCTTAGATTAGTGCTCCGATCAAAACGGAGCGCTATGAAAGTTCATACGACCAATTACCAGGATACATTTATTGCGGTTGCTGATGATTGTCCGGCAACTCAGGGTGAAGTTCCACCATCGAAGGGTGATACCAAGTCGGTGGCGAACCTTCAGTTTGAGTTGCTGAGCAAAAAACCGTATCAGTATACATCCGATGAGGTTCTGTTTCAGGTATATGCCCGGCGCAACGACCTGGCTGAAAGCGAGCTGGCCACCGCCAGAGTCCATTTTTTTTCCAAAGGCCAACCCTGCTTCCGGGCCTCACCACTGACCAAACGGTATGGCTGGGGTATTCATTACGACCGGGCGGGCAAAATGGCTCTGGTAGGCGTTGAAACCAACGCCTACGACAACTTCAGCAAAGACGAGTCGGTGAAGGTATTGAAGGCGATGAACACAAAGAGAGCGTAGCTATTTTTTCTTGATCACAAACTCCACCCGCCGGTTGGTTTGCCGCCCTTCTTCGGTATCGTTGCTGGCCACGGGCCGGGCTTCGCCGTAACCTTTGCTGGCTACCCGATCAGGCTCGATGCCCTTGCCAATAAAATACTCACGAACGGCATCAGCGCGATCTTGCGAAAGCTTCAGGTTTAATTCATTGGAACCCGTAGCATCAGTATGCCCCCCCACTTCGACGCCCATTTTGGGATTTTCGTTGAACGTAGTCACCATCCGGTCCAATTCCGGAAATGATTCGTCGCGCAGGGTCGCTTTTCCGACATCAAAGAAAATGTTGTTAAGCCGTACGGCCCGCCCCACCTCGATGGGAATCAGGTTCAGTTCTTTGCCTTTGATTTCCTGAAAACCTTTGGCTTCGGTCAGGTCAATATTTCCTCCTTCGGCAATAAAATTGGGAGCTACGGCCCGCATGCTGTATTGCTTTCCGTAAGGCAATACGATTTTGTATTCGCCCGTAACCGGGTCCGACGTTGCCTCGCCAGCTTCGGCGCCATCGGGTAAGGTCTGGTAAACGACCTTGGCCTCAATGGGCTTACCGGTTTTCTGGTCAATGACTTTTCCGCTAACGAGCACTACCGGATCGGGACGGGTTTCCTGCGGAACGGTTTTATCATCCGGATTTGATTTATCGATGAGTTTGACCCGCACAATATCACCTTTGCCCAAGGTATTTTTGAAGCTCGTCATGTAGGCATATTCGCCCGAAGCGGCTACCGAATAATAAGCATCATACCCATCCGTATTGATCGATGGCCCGAGGTTCACCGGTTTAGACCAATGCTTCCAGGTTTTATCAACGCGCTTGGCAACATAAATATCGTTGCTGCCCAATCCGCCGGGCCGGTCGCTGGAAAAATACAAGGTAGCGCCATCAGCGGCCAGAAACGGCGTTGTTTCGGTTCCATCGGTATTGATTTCCGGACCCAGGTTCAACGGTTTACTCCACGAACCGTCTTTCTGGCGGAAGCTGACGTAAATATCATCTTCTTTACTATTCTTTTTTTCACTGAAGGCCATAACTAGCACCTTGCCATCAGCCGAGAGATAGCCGCAGTCGTATTGACCTTTACTGGTTCGCTCGTAACCGGGAATGTTTATTTTCTGCGGAGCCGACCACCCATTGGCCGTTCGCTTACTGGTTGAAAAACCGCGGGTTTCGTAAGTACCGTTGTTGTAGGCGCCCTTAATCAACATCGTATTTCCGTCGGGCGTGATGCTGTATGCGCAGTTATACTCATCTTTATTGAGCGGAGCGCCCATGCGTCGGGCTGGGCCCCATTTTTCACCGGGTCCGAGTTCTGAGTACCAAATGTCCTGACTGCCTTTATTGCCGTGGGTATTCTGGGGGTGGCTGATGCGCGCAAAATACAGCGTCTTGCCGTCCGGTGAAATAACCGGATTTACTTCATTGTATTCAGAATTAACCTGATTTCCAAGACCTTCTGCCTTGAGCGCCGGATTTTGCTGGGCAACGGCCACCGGCATAATAAGTCCCAAAAGTCCAATCAACGTGCATTCCCGAAGTTTCATTGCTACGGTAGAGGAGTTCATAAACAATAAGAACGAAGAATGAATCGGAATTAGTTTATCGAAAGGACTGTCAAACCTGATGCCACACTACCTGATCGGCCTGTTTTTTGCTGTAAATATTTAGAAGACAAAGCGTATAAAGTATTACTTTTTTTCTAAACTTTATACCCGTATTTATCTCCATGAAGATGGATCCGTTTAGAAGAAAGAAAAAGAAGCCTGTCTTTCTCCATGTCGTGTCATCGTACCGCGGGCTGATTCGCCTGCTGGTCAATATCCTGTTGTGTCTAATCGGGTTGGTATTCGGCTTTTCCTGCGTTGCTAAAGGATTGATTATGGGCTGGTTACTAGTCGCTATCTTCACGTTCTTCCTGTTCGTGCAGTTTTCAAAACCTACCGATTACGACATCTAGACCTGCTGCTCCCAGTACTCCTCAATTTTCGCCAGCAGCTCCTCCCCCGTCGTTGCCACAATAAGTAAATCCCGGTTTTCCGCTTTCAGGAAACCATCATCCACCATGCGGTCCAACTGCTGCAATAGCAAGTCGTAAAAACCGTTCACATTCAGGACTCCAATGGGGCCGTCATACAGCTGCAATTGCCGCCAGGTCAGAATTTCAAACAGCTCGTCGAACGTACCATAGCCGCCGGGCAGCGCAATAACTCCTTTGGCGAACTGCACCATCTTGAATTTACGTTCGTGCATGGTTTCAACGAAGTGCAACTCCGTAAGGGTATTATGCGCCACTTCCAGGGCAGCCAGAAAATTAGGAATCACGCCCGTAACCTGACCGCCGTTCGATAACACCGCGTCAGCCATAGCTCCCATCAGGCCCACATTTCCTCCTCCATAAATCAGCCGGATTGCTTTCTCTGCGAATTTTTCGCCTAATTCCCGGGCGGCTTCTCTGTAAACAGGATTGGTACCGGCACTTGAGCCGCAGTAAACGACAATACTTTTCATGTCGCAAAAATACAATTGCGAAGCGGTATTCAGCTAGTGCTGATCAATAATGTACAACAGGATTTATTTCGTCAGGGTATTGCTGATAGCCTGCCAGTCGATGTTCTTCACAATTTCGCTGGCGACATCAAACGGAGCTTTGATCGTTACGACCAGGTTTTCAATCAGGGTGCCGCCCTTCCGATACGAATAGTGATACAGCTTATCACCCTTCGGATTTTTCTGAAGATTATTTTTCCAGTTTCCCAGCAAAACCACGGTTTCAGGCCGGGCGGCAATACCGGCTTCGTTGGGTTTTAAGGTAATCTGAAGCGCCAGTGCAGCCCCCTTTACCGGAATCGTTTTGTAGGAAGCCGCAAAACGGTTGCTAATCGGTTCTTCAACCCGGTAATTTCCGGCATTCATTTCTACGTTGATATCGACGGTCGATTTTGACAAATCGCTGGCCCGATTGGGGTCTGCCTCGCGATAAACCGAGTCTGTACTCATCACAAACGAGCGTTGCTGTTGCGTGATGGTGTCACCAATGGCGGTGGCGCTGTCGGCGCGAGCACGCTGCTGATTAGCTGCCGAAGCCTGTATGAATGTTAAATCATAACGATCTCCGCAAATCCGGAAGATTTTCCCGTACTCATCGCTCAACTCCAGCTTGCCCAGCGAATGCCGTTCGTCAAATATTTTCCAGTCGCCCGATGGTGGGTGGTTTCGAAACTGGTTCTGCAGTTCTTTTACAATTTTTTCGTAAGCCGCATTTTGCGCCGGTGTGGGAGGATCGCATTGGCCGAAAGCAGTGGTCAGACCAAGGCATAAAGCAAGTATTGAGAAAATAAAATGTTTCATTGCGTGAGCGATTTTGTTAAATAACACATTGCCTAGCAAAAGGTTATCAAAATTCCAACCGGCCCGTAACACAACGAGTCAGACCCGTCCGGACCTGACTCGTTGTGTATAGTTCTGATTTTCAATCAACCAGCGAGCCGATGATGCTGCTAACGATGGACACGATAATACTAAATAATAAAGCCCCGATAAAATTATCGACATGAAATCCGGGTACCAACGAAGCGGTTAAGTACACCATCAACACGTTGATGACCAGGTAAAACAATCCCAGGGTAATAATGGTGATTGGAATGGTGAGTACCACCAAAATCGGTTTCAGAATGGCATTGAACAACCCCAGTACAATGGCTACAATGATGGCTGTTCCAAAACCGTCGACAAATACGCCGAATGATTTCAGGATGTAACTGGCAATCAATACCGCCACGGCACTGATCAGAATGCGTATGATAAGACCCATAATGCGTTTAGAGTTTAAAGTTTGACGGCTAAAGTTGTATGAAAAAATACCTAACTCCAATCTTCAAACTGTAAACTTTAAACCATTGTTTGATGGCTTTAGCGGGAATGGCGTTGCTGCAATACCGCAATCACCTCATCCAGATCAATATTTTTCTGTTCCAGTAGAATCAGGTAGTGATACAACAGGTCAGCCGCTTCTCCTTTGAACAGGTCGTCATTGCTGTCTTTGGCTTCGATCACCAGCTCTACGGCTTCCTCTCCTACTTTCTGTGCAATTTTATTGACGCCTTTTTTGAACAAGGACGCCGTATAAGAACCTTCGTTCGGGTTCCGCTTACGATCCCGAATAACGCTCTGCAAGTAATTGAGAAATAACCCTTTCCCTCCGTTCACTTCATCAAAACAGGTATCCGCTCCGGTGTGGCAGGTTGGACCAGCGGGCCGGGCTTTAATCAACAGCGTATCGCCGTCGCAATCCACCCTGATCTCCTGCACATGTAGGAAATTAGTAGAGGTTTCGCCCTTGGTCCAGAGCCGTTGTTTACTGCGGCTGAAAAACGTTACCACATTTTCGGCCAGAGTTTTAGCGTAAGCTTCCTGATTCATGTAGCCCAGCATCAGCACTTTGCCCGTTTCGGCATCCTGAATGACGGCCGGAATCAAACCGTCGGTATTTTTTGAGAAATCAATTTCTGTCTTCATCCTTAATCCGTTAAACGAATCTCGATACCATTATTTCGCAAATATGCTTTTAAGGCCGGTATTTCAATTTCTTTGAAGTGAAAAATGCTGGCGGCTAATCCGGCATCAGCTTTTCCACTCGTAAACACATCCACAAAGTGCTCCATCGAACCGGCACCGCCCGACGCAATCACCGGGATGTTGGCCGCGCCCGAAATTTGCGATGTCAGTTCCAGCGCAAAACCGGCTTTGGTGCCGTCGGTATCCATTGAGGTCAACAGAATTTCGCCCGCGCCCCGGTTTTCAATTTCTTTCGCCCAGGGAATTGTCCGGATTTCCGTCGGTTTCCGCCCACCGTGCGTGTGAACAACGTGTTCGCCGTCGACAAACCGGGTATCAATAGCAACCACAATGCACTGGCTACCAAACTCCTGCGCCAGCTCGTCCACCAGCGCCGGATTCCGAACCGCCGAGGAATTGATGGAAACTTTATCCGCCCCGGCATTAAGCAGCGCCGATACATCGGCTTTCGACGAGATGCCTCCGCCGACCGTAAACGGAATGTTGACCACGTGAGCAACCCGCCGAACCAGGTCCACCAGCGTTTTACGCTCGTCAACCGTCGCTGTAATATCCAGAAAAACCAGTTCATCAGCGCCTTGCCGGGCGTAAATCGCGCCCAGTTCGACCGGATCACCCGCATCGCGCAGGTTGACGAAATTAGTTCCTTTCACAGTCCGGCCGTCTTTGATATCCAGGCAGGGAATGATACGTTTGGTTAGCATAAGTTAATAAGGTGTTGGTACACCGAGTTCATCTGAGAAAATTCTATATAACCGCTATTCTCATTTTAAAAACTTCGATAATTCCTTCAACGTCACCCGGCCTTCGTAAATCGCTTTGCCGACGATGGTACCGAATACATTCATGTCGGCCAGCACTTCCAGATCCTGCATTCCGCTGACACCCCCGCTGGCGATGATATTTAGGCCCGGAAATTGGTCCTGTAAATTCCGGTACAGTTCAAACGAAGGGCCTTGCAACAAGCCGTCTTTGGCTACGTCGGTGCTAATCACGTATTTTATCCCTTTTTCCACATAGTTTTCCACAAAGTCGTACACCCAAACCTCCGTAGCTTCTTCCCAGCCACTTACCGCAATTTTTTCGTTTTTAGCATCCGCGCCCAGAATGATCGCTTCCGGGCCGTATTGACTCAACCAACGTTCGAACACGTCTGGTTTTTTAACGGCGATACTGCCACCCGTTAACTGCCTGGCACCACATTCGAACACAATCCGCAAATCCTCTTCCGACTGCACACCCCCGCCAAAATCGATGTGTAGCCCGGTTTTGCCCGCAATGAGTTCCAGTACTTTCCAGTTGACAACGCGTTTTTCCTTCGCCCCGTCGAGGTCAACCAGGTGCAGGCGCGTCAAACCAGCATCTTCAAACTGCTGGGCCACTTCGAGCGGGCGGGCGTTGTATTCTTTCTTCTGGCTGTAATCGCCCTGGGTTAACCGAACGGCTTTCCCTTCAATAAGGTCAATTGCGGGTATAATGTGCATTTTTTCAGACAAGAGAGCCGCGACAGCGGACCGTTAAGACAAGATAGTTGAGACAAGAGAATGTTTTGACGGTTTTTGTTCTTCCTTATTCTCTTGTCTATCTTCTCATCGCTATGAATCTATTTTCAAAAAATTTTCCAGTATTCGTTGTCCGACGTTGCCGCTGATTTCGGCGTGGAATTGGGCCGCGTAAAAGTTATTTTTCTGCAACATCGCGCTGAACGGTCGGACATAATCGCAAACCGCCGTGGTTTCCGGGCAAACGTCGGCGCAGTAACTGTGCACAAAATAGACGTAGGCATTGTCCGGAAGCCCTTCCGTCAGTGGTCCTTTCAGGTTGGTCAGGCTATTCCAACCCATGTGCGGAACTTTGAAACCGGGCGTGGCCGGAAACCGCCGAACATCCACGTCGAACACCCCCATGCAGGTTGTATCGCCCTCTTCCGAATACCGGCAAAGCAGTTGCATCCCGACGCAGGTACCCAGCACTGGCTGCTTGAGCGACGGAATGACCTTATCCAAACCGCGTTCGCGCAGGTAGGCCATCGCGGTGCTGGCCTCACCGACACCGGGAAAGATAACTTTATCGGCCGAACGGATTTCAGCTTCGTCGTCGGTCAGCAGGTAATTGGCGCCGATCCGGTCCAGCGCATACATTACCGACTGCACATTTCCGGCGTTGTATTTGATAATGACGGTTTTCATAACAAAAAACCCGGTTCGTTGACAGAACCGGGCTTGGTATCGGGAATTCGTTGTTTCGTTGCTCAACCCCAAAAACGCATCCGTTCTGCCGTGCTAACAGACAGAGTGATGATGATGACGAACGGTTTTTGCAGGATTCATGCGGCAAAGGTAAACCGGCGAGTTATAAAATCAAAACAAACTACCCTGAACCACTTCCGGTCGAATTGTCGGTTCCTGCAAATTTAGGCCACAAACCGCGTTAAGTCGCTGCACCCAGTACCGAATCAGTTCGGGGGCCGTGTCGTTTTCCTCTCCACCGTGAATAAACAGGTACGCTGTATGTAACCCCTTTCCAAACCAGGTTTTCAGTCGCTCTACCCAGGCATCGGTGCGCTCATAATCCGTCCGGTGGCCTTCATTCGCCACAAATCGTAACACCAGATTCGGGCTGGTCAGACTCATATGCAGCACGTCGCGCCGACCGGCTACATCACTCATCACGACATGGCGGTGCAGGGCGCAAAGCCGTTCCAGCGTTTGCTGCCAGATGCCCGGGTTGCGAAACCAGTCGGGGTGCCGAAACTCCACGGCAACTTCCAGGTCATCGGGCAGGCTCTTCAGGTATTTTTCGAGCACCGGCCACTTGTCTGGCCCGAAATTCGGTGGCAGTTGCAGGAACGTTGTGCCCAGAAATTCTTCCAGACTCAACACGGCATTGACAAATTCTTCGGTTAATGACTCGGCGGCTACCAGCGCCCGCTCGTGGCTGATGGCCTGCGGAAATTTTGGGCAATACACAAACCGGGGGCGGATCGACGAACTGGCGGCTTCGGTTTTCCACTTTTCAATCATTCCCGGCGTCGGAATCTGGTAGTGGGTGCTGTTCAGCTCAATGGTATTGAATTGCTGGGTGTAATAATGCAGGAAATCCCGCTCTTTGGCCTGCGACGGGTAAATTCGGCCCACATACGTTTTATTTGACCAGAGCGGTCCACCAATAAATACTTCCGGAGCCACGGTCGGCTCCACCTTGTCCCAAACCGTTTGATTGAAAGAGGAATCGGCCGGTAACGTAAAGTCAACGGTATCAACGTTGGGCAGTTTTCCGAAGTCCATGAGCGTAGAAAGATGGTCGTGTGAACGTAAAACCACCAAATCCGGTGTTTCGTTTTCGCGCCCGTTCTGAATTGACTAATTTTGTGGATGAAATAGACAAGAGAAGTAAGACAAAGGAGAAAAGACTTAGCCAATCGGAACAATCTTTTATCTCTAGTCTCACCTCGCACTTCGCATCGACATGATTTCAAAGACGTATAATCCGAAAGACATCGAGGAAAAGTGGTACCAGTACTGGCTGGAAAACCGCTTTTTTCATTCCACCCCCGACGAGCGCGAACCGTACACCATCGTCATTCCGCCCCCGAACGTAACCGGGGTGCTGCACATGGGCCACATGCTGAACAATACCATTCAGGATGTGCTGATTCGGAAAGCCCGGATGCAGGGCAAAAACGCCTGCTGGGTGCCGGGAACCGACCACGCATCCATCGCAACGGAAGCGAAAGTGGTGGCGATGCTGAAGGAGCAGGGCATTGAAAAACGTGACATCGGCCGGGAGAAGTTTCTGGAACATGCCTGGGAATGGACCCACAAATACGGCGGTATCATTCTGAAACAACTCCGCAAGCTCGGCGCATCCTGCGATTGGGACCGCACGCGCTTCACGATGGAACCGGCGCTGTACGATGCCGTCATTGACACGTTTGTGGATCTGTACAATAAAGGCCAGATTTACCGGGGTGTTCGGATGGTAAACTGGGACCCGCAGGGCCGGACGGCGGTTTCGGACGAGGAGGTCATCACCAAAGAGGTTCAGCAAAAGCTGGTTTATATTCGGTATGAGATTGCGGGGAGCAGAGCGCATGGAGCAGAGGGCGACGAAAACCCCGACTACATCACCATTGCCACGGTTCGGCCCGAAACGATCATGGCCGATGCGGCTATTTGCGTGAATCCCAACGACGAGCGGTATTCGCATCTGCACGGCAAAAAAGCCCTGATTCCGCTGATTAACCGGGAAATTCCGATTATCACGGATGAGTATGTGACGATGGATTTCGGTACGGGTGGTTTGAAAGTAACGCCCGCCCACGACCCGAATGACTACGAACTGGGCATCAAACACCGCCTGCCGGTGATCGACATTCTGAACGACGACGGAACGCTGAACGAAAAAGCGCAGATTTACGTCGGCCAGGATCGGTTTGCGGCCCGGAAAGCTATCATTAAGGAACTGGAAGAAAAAGGCTATCTGGTCAAAGCCGAAGAATACAAGTCGAACGTCGGGTTTTCGGAACGGACCAACGCGGTCATTGAGCCGAAGCTGTCGCTGCAATGGTTTCTGAAAATGAAAGAGATTTCAAAACCGGCGCTCGAAAACGTCATGAACGATACCGTTCAGTTGCACCCGGCTAAATTCAAGAACATGTATCGCTCGTGGATGGAAGCCCCGCACGATTGGTGCATCAGCCGTCAACTCTGGTGGGGCCACCGGATTCCGGCGTTTTACATGAAAGACGGCACTATCATCGTCGCCAAAACCAAGAAAGACGCGTTGCGGATTGCCCGTGATAAATACCAGTTGTTTGCCCTGAGCGAAACCGATCTGACGCAGGACGAAGACGTACTCGATACCTGGTTTTCGTCCTGGCTCTGGCCCATGTCAGTCTTTTTGCCGTCCAACGACTCGAACGATCCGAAAGCCGCGCCGGGCGATCTGGATTATTATTACCCCACCAATGACCTGGTTACCGGCTTTGACATTATCTTTTTCTGGGTTGCCCGGATGATTATGGCAGGTTACGAATTCAAGGGCCAGGAACCGTTTCGGAATGTGTATTTTACCGGAATGGTGCGGGATAAACTTGGCCGTAAAATGTCAAAGCAGTTAGGCAATTCACCGGATCCCATTGACCTGATTGAACAATTTGGGGCTGATGGCGTGCGGACGGGTATGCTGTTCAGCTCCCCGGCGGGCAACGACTTGCTGTACGATGAGAAGCTGGTGGAGCAGGGCCGTAACTTCTGCAACAAAATCTGGAACGCCTTCCGGTTGGTGAAAGGCTGGCGGGTGAGCGAAGATACGTCGGTGGTTGAAAAACCGCTGGCGGTTCAGTGGTTTGAATCGAAGTTGAACCAGACCCTGATTGATCTGGAAGATCATTTCAGCAAATACCGGATGTCGGACGCCCTACAGACGGTTTATAAGCTGATCTGGGACGATTTCTGCTCGCAGTACCTCGAAATGATTAAGCCGGGTTACGAACAGCAGGATCAGGTCCGGCCCATCGATAAAGTTACGTACGACGCAACGATTGACTTCTTCGAACGGCTGATGAAACTGGCGCATCCGTTCATGCCGTTTATCACGGAAGAAATCTGGCAAGAGATCAGCGAACGGCAAGAAGGCGAAAGCATCTGTGTTTCGGACTACCCAACTGCCGGAGCCGTTGACAAAGCGTTGCTGGCGGATTTTGATACCTTGTTCGAAATCATTTCTGCCATTCGGAATGTCCGGAACAGCAAACAGATCAGCCCGAAAACCGCCCTGCCGCTGGCAATCAAAACCGACGACACAGTCCGTTTCCGGCCGCTCGAAAGTTTGATTCAGAAACTGGCAGTGGTTTCCGAAATTAGCTACGTTACCGAAAAAGCCGAGGGCGTGTCCTTCCTGATTAAAAACACGGAGTTCTTCGTCAACATCGCCGGAGAAATTGACGTTGAGCAGGAACGGGCCAACATTGAGAAGGAATTAGCCTACGCCAAAGGTTTTCTGGAGTCGGTCATGAAGAAACTTTCGAACGAAAAATTCGTGGCCAACGCCAAGCCAGAAGTGATCGAACGCGAACGGCAGAAACTGGCCGACGCCGAAGCGAAAATCAAGACGCTGGAAGAAAATCTGGCCGCCTTGTAAGTTATTCGATTGATCTCTTTTAGTCCGTGTTTTGCGTTTCCTGCTGAGAAACGCAAAACACGGACTCATTTTTTGCGGTGAACTCCCGGCTTACATCACGTCGGCTCTACCGGTGATAACTCGATCTGGCCATTTCAACCAGAGCTTTTACCATTTCAGGCAGGTCAGCATTGAACGGATGTCCGCCTTATCCCAATTTCGACTTTTCAACCGCTGTTTTATGCCAACCTATCAACTTGCACAGGTCAACGTAGCCCACCTGCTGGCTCCGCTTGACAGTCCTCTGCTGGCCGACTTCGTAGCCAATCTGGACCCTATTAATGCTCTGGCCGACCAAAGCACCGGTTTTGTCTGGCGGCTCAAAACGGATGAAGGCGACGCCACGACCGTTCAGGCTTTCGACGATGAGTTGATTCTGGTTAACCTGTCCGTCTGGGAAACCATCGATGCACTGAAACACTACACGTATCATACGGCCCATACAGCCATTATGAAGCGTCGCCGGGAGTGGTTCAGTAAGTTCCAGGGTTTTTACATGGCTTTGTGGTGGATGGAAGCCGGGCAGTTTCCAACGCCTTTGGAGGCTCGTCAGCGGCTCGATGCCCTAAACCAGTTTGGCCCCACTCGTTTCGCTTTTACCTTCCGAAATCCATTTGAAAATCCCGCCGAACAGATCGACACGAATAATCTGACACAGACCTGAATCACTCCTTTCCCTATTCCGTAGTTACTTCAGGGCAAAAGCGATGTAGTTTCCACCGGGCTTCTGGCCACGCCCCCCGCCAGCGGCAATGACAACATATTGTTTTCCAGCCACTTCATAGGTAATCGGGGTTGCAAAACCACCCGCCGGGAGCTGGTATTCCCAGACTATTTTCCCGTTTTTCCGGTCGAACGCCCGAATTCGTTCATCTTTCGTACCGGCAATAAAAACCAGCCCACCTGCCGTAACCACCGGGCCACCGTAACTGTCGGTTCCGGTAATGGGAACGCCTTTTCTCGTCAGTTCCGGGTATTCACCCAGAGGCACTCGCCAAAGGTATTCGCCGGTGTTCAGGTCTATCGCATTCAGCGTTCCCCAGGGCGGTTTGATGCCTGGATACCCATCCTGATCCGTAAACCGTCGCCAAACCTTGCTCACGTAGGCGGGCAGGTACGGAAAACCGCTGGCGTTTTTTTCGACAGAATTACCAGATGACTTACTGGCAACCGTGGGAGAACTGGTTTCTTTATTCAGCAAAAAGTTGACGATGGCATCGCGATCCTTCTCCGAAAGGTGCTGAAACGAAGGCATCCGGCCGCTACCCGTTTTTAGAATTGCTTTGATTTCGTCGGCGGATCGTTTTTTACCAATATCGACTAAGGGAGGTAATTCTGGGCCACTGCCTTTGCGATCCTGTCCGTGGCAGGCAGCGCAATTGGTAATGTAGAGCGCATTTCCGGCCGTTACCGGCGCATTGGGTTTATTGACGTTAGCCCGCTCCGTCATAATCAGTTCCCAGGGCTCTTCATTTACATTCTGATAGAAAATACCGTCAGGATCAGCCGCATTCCCGCCCCATTCAGCCCCACCGCTGTAGCCAAACAACAAGGTTCCGGTCGTATTCGGTGGTGCAAAATTATGATCAGTTCGAATTTTCTCGTAACGTTCCTTTACATACGCGCGGGCTTCGGGCGAAACATCCGTCAGATCGGCTTCTGTATAGACCTGGCGGGAGAGCGGCAACGGTTTGAGCGGGTATTTTTGCGTCGGATACGGATGTTCACCGGGCAACCCATTAGTGGGCACTTTCCGTTCCTCAACTGGAAACAGGGCGGTGCCTTTATCACGGTCGAGCACGTATACCAACCCATCTTTGGTGGCCTGCACCACGGCATCAACGGCTTTTCCATTCCGTTTTATCGTCACCAGATTGGGCGGACAGGCATGATCGCGATCCCAGAGGTCATGGTGAATGGTCTGGTAATACCATTTCATTTTGCCGGTTTCGGCGTCGAGCGCCATAATGCAGTTGGCAAACAGATTGGCTCCTTTCCGATCACCGCCGTAGAAATCCGAAGCGGGCGAACCGGTTCCAAAATAAACAACACCCCGCTTTTCGTCGAGCGACATACCGCTCCAGTTATTAACCCCACCGATTTTTTTGTAGGCATCTTTCGGCCAGGTATCGTAGCCAGGTTCACCGGGTTGCGGAATGGTGTGAAAAACCCACTTTAATTTTCCTGTCACCACATCGAAAGCCCGAATATGGCCCGGAGCAGCGTCCCCCGACTCCGACACACTAGATCCCATAATGACCGTATTGCGGTAAATAACTCCGGGTGATGTAGCCGTCACCGACAATTTACTGACGTCGTGGTCCAGGTTGGTTTGCAGTCCCTGGTGCAAATCCGTTCGCCCGTTGTTCCCGAACGTGGTAATTAACTGACCAGTTTGCGCATTAACGGCGTATAAGCTGGAGCCTACCGTATACAGAATGCGTTGATCGTCCCCGCTTTCCCAGTACATGACGCCCCGGTTTGAATTAAGCCGGTCATCTTTAGAAGGTTCGAATTTCCATATCTGCTCACCCGTACCGGCTTTCAGGGCGAATAATTTCAGTTCGGGCGTTGTGCCGTACAAAATACCGTGTACAACAATCGGCTGGCACTGGATCGCCCGATCTCTCCGCCGACCGTTCGCGTCGGGCTTTTCGGAAGCGTCATACGTCCAGGCTACCTGCAAATTCCTGACGTTTTGGGTGTTGATCTGCGCTAGAGGAGAATACCGGTTTCCTGCCTTATTCCCACCGTAACTGGGCCAGTCGCGGCCCGTTTCCAACTGGTTACCGGGCTCCTGCATACCGTACAATAGCCAGCTCCCCACAACCAGTCCCGCTACAATCATTTTTCGGGTGGTGGGCCAAAAAACCACTGACAAGAAATGATTGCCAGTGGTTTTACTCATTTTTTCACTACGTTTCATGCTCGGGTGTAGGCGGAACGCGGCCGCATCCTGTTTCAATTAACCACTACGTTCTTACTATTTATTTCTGTTGCCATCTTAAAAAGAATGTGATCTGCAACCGATTGAGAATGCAAGGCCTCTTTCCGCCGATCAGGGAAGAATCCAACCGTACCTTATCTGGATGATAAAAGAATATAGCTTCGCCAACCTACTAAACGATACGCAGCGATTTGGTAGAGAAAAGACGGGTTTGTCGATTGAAAACCTCTTAGAACTTCCCTGGTAGCAACCAGCCGAAACAAGTTATTGCTTTAGAATGGTCACCTCTACCCGGCGATTCAGGCGTCGGGTTTGTTCCTGGGCGTTGCTTGCAATGGGTTTACTTCCGCCGTATGCCTTGGTCTGGATCCGATTGGCCGGAATTTTCTTATTCACCAGGTAGCTTTTAACCGCATTAACCCGGTTCTGCGACAAGGCTATGTTTAGCTTGGCATCACCCACGTTATCGGTATGGCCGGCCAGTTCAATTTCCATCGTAGGATTACGTTGCATAAGGGCCACCAGTGAATCCAGCTCGGGATACGAATTCGGCTGGATCTCGTAAGCCGACTGGTTAAACAGCAGGTTATTGAGCCGGTAGGTTCGGCCAGCTTCGACATTCGAGCCAAAATTTTCTACTTTGGGAGCTGGCGCTGTGGGCTTCGGCAATGTTTTAGGTGGTATTTGCGCAATCGCGGAATCCTTCGGAACGGTTTGGGGAGCCGGTTTTTTGGTCGGCGTTGCGGGTTTCGGCTTCACGGTTGATTTTGGGGCCGGAGCCGCTGGCTTCGGTTTAACGGCGGCTTTCGTGGCGGGTGGGCTAGCATTACGCATATCATCTTTGTACACCAGTACGCGAAGATCATATACATTGTAGGGCCACTGAGCATTAATACCGTTTGGAGTCCGACTTTTGTATTGCTGCACTCCCTCTTCAATCAGGTTAACTTTTCGTGTATCCTTCCCAGGGCGTTCAAAATGGGCTTCACAGGTCAGGAGTCGAGCCTGTGTGAACTCTTCTCCCTGCGGTTTGTCCAGCATCGGGACGATGAGATTGCCGTCAACCCGAATGTTTCGGATGTACAGCAGAGCATACTCTTTTTTGTTCTGTTCATCGTACAGACGCCAGCTGTTGGGGTGGCCTGGTCCATAAATCGTTGCATGCTCATTGTTTTCAGCCCTGAAATGAACAATCATTTTATGCTGCGTGTATTCTACTTTGGTCACCAAACCGCCATGATGGTTATTTACCTGGGGTGGATCGGTATCGCGCTGGACGATTTTCTGCGCCTGCGCGTCCAAATTAAAACCGGTTATCAGAAACCATAAAATCAAAAACCACCGTTTTGTCATGCCATTCATCACCTGTCTCCCGTTGTAACGTATGGAACTGTCGTTGTAGACATACTTTTTTTCACTTTTTTTAGCAACAAAAAGCAAAAAAATATAATTTTATCACTAATTAGGTTGTTCAATGTACAATGAACGACTTCAAATTAGTCACACAAGGAAAATAATAACATTCCACACAATGAGCAAGTGCATTTTTTTAGATCGGGACGGTGTTTTGAACGAAGACCGAACAGATTACGTGTACCGGGTAGAAGATTTTATTATTCCGGAAGGCGTTGTCGAGGGATTGCAGCTGCTAAAAAACGCTGGCTATCTGTTAATTGTGGTCACCAATCAGGCCGGAATCGCCCGAGGACTGTATTCACGGAATGACGTCATGCGGTGTCACCAGTATCTGCAGGATCAATGTGGCCACCTGATCGACGACATTTACTACTGTCCGCACCATCCTGATTTTGATACGCAGTCGCTCCTGCGCAAGCCCAATTCCTTGATGCTGGAAAAAGCCATTGCCAAATATAATATCGACGTCAGCCGTTCGTGGATGATCGGCGACGCATTGCGGGATATACAAGCCGGCAAGCGGGTGGGCGTGCGGACGTTGCACATAACGCACGAGATACCCAAGCCACCAGTTGGGGATCAACAGGCGTCCAACTTACTGGAAGCTTCAAAAATGGTGGTTGAGCTCGCTGCGGTTAATTAAGCAACTTGTTCTGTCGGAACGGGCTGCTTCTGCTGCAAATGGCTGTCATACGCCGGACACGCCCTGCGTGCACATGAACCGAGTGATACCAGGGCAACCAGGCCCAAAATCATACCGATCTTTTTCATTTCTCCTCCTTTTTTCTGTCCACAAAAGCCGTACGGCTTTTGTGGACAGGGCAAAAACTGTGCTATTTTAATTTTCCTGTTTTTCTAATTCTTCTTCTGGTTGTTCCTGCTCTTCAGCAGCCGCTTCAATTTCCAGTTTTACCGGTGTTGCAGTCTGTTGATAACCCAGAATTTTTAACATTACCTCGCTATCCTGTTCGGGTGCAAACAGACGCGTTGTTAGTTTGCCTTCGCTGTCCCGATCCACAATAACATGCTGCGGAGCCGGAATCAGGCAATGCTGAATCCCGCCATAGCCACCCAGCGACTCCTGATAAGCACCGGTATGGAAAAAGCCAATATACTGATCTTCAGTGTCCCGTTCAAAAATTGGCAGATACAAATCGGCGCTGTGGGCTTCCGTATTGTAAAAATCGTGCGAATCGCAGGTTAACCCACCCAGATTGACTTTCTGATACGGATTATCCCAGTTGTTCACCGACAGCATGATGTATTTCTGACCCAGGCCCCACGAATCCGGCAAATGCGTGATGAACGAACCATCGATCATATACCACAGCTCCTTGTCGTTCTGCAATTTCTGATCGATCACCTTATAGATAACGGCGCCACTCTCTCCTACCGTATAACTGCCGAACTCCGTGAAGATGTGCGGTACCGGTACGTTGTTTTTATTGCAGATCCACTGGATACTTTCCACAATCTGGTCTACCATAGCTTGATAGTCATACGTAAACTGGAACGACGTTTGGATCGGCATGCCGCCACCAATGTCGATGGAATCCAGGTCAGGACAGATTTTCCGCAATTCGCAGTATTTATACATGAACCGGCTCAGCTCACTCCAGTAATAGGCGCTGTCTTTGATCCCAGTATTGATAAAAAAGTGCAGCATTTTCAGCTTGAACTTATCGCTATTCTGGATTTTCGAACGATAAAGTTCATTAATATCACTGTATCGAATACCAAGCCGGGAGGTGTAAAACGCAAAATTCGGCTCTTCGTCCGTAGCGATCCGGATGCCTAGGTTCACGGTTTCGGCCGTCACGTTTTCGTAAGCTTCGATCTCTTTCAGGTTATCCAGAACCGGAACTACGTTAAATCCATCATTAATCAGTTCGCCAATGTATTGCGTGTACAAGGGGCGCTTGTAACCGTTGCAGATAATGAAGGTACTCTTGTCAATCTTGTCGTCCTTGTACAACTCCCGAAGTATCGGAATGTCAAAAGCCGATGAAGTCTCCAGATGAATTTTATTTTTTAAGGCTTCCTCCAGGACAAAACGAAAATGCGACGACTTTGTGCAATAACAATAGGTATACGTACCCTTGTAATTATACCGCTTCATCGCATTCTTGAACAACAAACGCGCATGTTCAATATGCTCGGTAATTTTAGGCAAATAGGTCAATTTAAGCGGTGTTCCATACTGCTTGATGATATCCATCAGCGGAACATTGTTAAACAGCAGATTGTTGTTCTCCACCTTGAATTCCAGGGTTGGAAATTCAAAGGTCTGTTCGATCAGGTCATTGTAACTTTTCATCCTTTCGGCAGAAGCATAAAAGAGTGTCTTGGTTTGAAAAAAGTCTGCGAAAATGCCATAAAAAAGGCAGCTTTGCAACGGGGCGGTAACCTGTTTACAGAAACAAAATGTAACACAGACCGGGCGCCTGATTGTCAAGCTGCTGCATAAATATACTTTCGCATTATTGAAAACGAAAAAACACGGTTTTTGATTCGGCTAATCGGGTTAATTTTTGAAGTCGTGCCTCATCAACCCGTAGATACGCTCGGTTTTATGGCCTCTCCGGCGACTTTTCATTTTAAAATCAAAAGAACTTGTATTTTTAGCGCCACAAATTCATTCAGAATGAAGCCATTGACCATTCATTTTATCGCCATCGGCGGTAGCGTCATGACCAACCTGGCCATTGCGCTGCATCAACAGGGACACCACATCACTGGTTCAGACGAGGAACTTAGCGAATCCTCCCGAACCCAACTTAACCAATACGGTTTGCTGCCGGCGCAGGCTGGCTGGCATACCGACGCAATTCACAATGGTCTCGATGTAGTTGTGCTGGGCGTACGCACCCAACCCAGCAACCCAGAATTGCAACGGGCGCAGGAACTAAACCTGCCGGTGTACTCCTATCCGGAATTTGTGTACCACCTATGCCGTAATAAACAGCGGATCGTGGTTACGGGTAGCCACGGCAAGACTACGATTGCATCCATGATTTTGCACGTGCTTACGTACCACCAACGTCATTTCGATTACCTGATTGGGGCCGATACCGAAGGTTCTGATACGGCCGTTAGGCTGAGTACGGATGCGCCCGTGGTGATTATAGAGGGCGATGAACACGGCACGTCGCCCATCGACTCCCGGCCAAAGTTTTTGCATTATCAGCCCCATCTTGTTCTGATCAGCGGTATTGCCTGGGATCACGCCAACCTCTACCCCACTTACGAGCAATATGTCCGTCATTTTGAGTTACTGGCCGATTCAATGGACAAATCCGGAACCATCGTCTTTGACGATACCGACGACATGCTGGACGTCGTTGCCCTGAAAGAACGGGAGGATGTAACCCGCCAGCCGTATGACGTGCATTCGTACCGGATCGAAAACGGAAAAACCGTACTGGTCACCAAAAACCAGGGGAACGTGCCCGTTGCGTTTTTTGGTAAACACAACATGAAAAACCTTAGTGGTGCTCTGGCCGTCTGCGACCACCTGGGCATTACGGAGGAAATGTTTTATGAGGCAATTCAGAGCTTTACGGGTTTACCCCGGCGATTACAAAAGACGACCGACGGCTCTACCATTATTTTCCAGGATTTGGCTCAGTCGCCCTCCAAAATAGAAGCCGCCACCGAAGCGGTAAAAGCCCAGTATCCCAACCACAGACTGATCGCTGGTGTTGAGCTGCCTTTGGTTAGTAGCTTGAACAAGACGTTTTTGAACCAGTACCGCGACAAACTGGATAAAGCCGATGTAGCCGCTATCTTCTATAACTCCGGTTCGAGTCCTGAATCTCTTTCAATCAACGAGCTCGCAAAGGCTTTCGACCGCCCCGATTTACAGGTTTTTTCTGACTTCGCAGATTTACAAACTTTTTTAAAAACCCAGAACAACGGTCAGCCAACGGTTTTTCTGCTGATGGGTTCAGCCACGTTCAATAGCCTGAATTAGCACTCCACAGCTATCTAAACTGGAATGACGCAGATTAAAAGATTGTCACTAACGCTTCTTAGTTAATCCTTTAATCTGCGTCATTTCTAGTTCACGACTTTTTCAGCAGATACGCCACCAGATCCGCTAGTTGTTGTTCAGATAGTCCCAGCGACGACGGATCGGGCATCAGGCTCGTACTGTATTGTTTGCGGGAGGCAATTTGTGACGTTGGAATCGTATGTTTTTGTCCGGCGGCATCCTTCATTACCACCGCCTGCTGACCATCACTGATCAGAAAACCGTAGAACGTCTGCCCGTTTTTCGTTGTCAATAGCCACGGCTCATACCCAAATGCCAGTCCGGCGCTCGGATTTAGAATGGCATCCAGCAAACCGTTCCGATCAAACTTCTGATGAATCTTCGTCAACTCTGGACCAATGTCCTTTCCCTCTTGCCCGTGACGATGGCAGGTAGCACAGTTGGTTTTGAAAACCGTCAAACCGGTAGCCTCATTGCCGGTCAAGGCCGCGATTTTTTTCAACGACAGCGAAGCCATTCCCCCGGAGCGAGTGAAGTAGTCGCCTGCCATCGTGCGCACACTCTGATCAGGATTGGTAAAAATAACTTCACTGATAGCGGGCTTCAGGCTTTCCGGCAATTTCTTTTCAGCCGCCAGACCAACGAGCAGCTTCCCTCCCTCCGGATTCACCGCCATCTCTTTTGCCAGTTTCAGCTTGTCTGCCGCCGGAGCATATTCCTCCATTAATTTCTGCCGCATGGCCAGCGCTTTTTGCTCAGCTTCCGACAGCTTGGGTGGCATCACTTCATCCCAGTTCAGCAAGGTAGCCCAATCATTCGACCGCCGGAAGTTCACCCAGTAGTTGGCCAGTGGAGCAACGGTTTGGTCCAGGCTTTTCGATAGTTCGACCATTGCCCGGGCGGCTGCGGCATCTTTCATGAAACCAAGGGCTACCAACGCCTGTTTGCGGGCATCGGCGGTTAACGACGGGGATTGCGCCCGTTGCTTCATTAAATCCACCGTACTGACCGGGTGAAGCCGCCAGATCAGGTTTGTGCTTTTTTGATCCCATTGAATCGGGTTAGCCGAAACGGACGGTTTTAAGGCTGCATACAAAGCTTCTTCTTTTTTGTCAGCCGCAATCCCGAGAGCCTCCAGATAAAACCGATCGGTGCCATCGTATCCTTTGACCAATTTTATCAACAAGTCTTTGCATTGTTCGAAGGGCACATCCCGCAAGGCAATGGCAACTTCTCGCCGAACGGCCGGCGACGGATCATCAACTACCTTTTGGGCCAGCGCCACCATATCCGGCTGCACCTGCTTCAGCGCCCGAAATGCCGTAATCCGCAAATCGACCTGATCGGACGTCAGCAATTCTTCCACTTTTTGCCTGCCTTTGGGACCGAGTTGCGAAAGCAGCCAGACGGCCCGCGCCCGGTGGTATGGATTGGGTGCATTCAGCAGTTTGGCCACGGGTTTTACAACCTTGTCACCCTGCGCTTTTAATTTTTCAAAACCCAATACCCGAATATTAACCGCCGGGTTTGTCAGCGCCAGAATCTGTCCTTTCGTTTTTGCGGTATTGATCTGCGGGTTCGTCAGCTTTTTCCCTTTCGGTGTAATTCGGTAAATCCGTCCGTACCCTTTTTTATCTTTCATCTGGTGTCCACCCACCACCGGATCGAACCAGTCGGCAATGTACAAGGCTCCGTCGGTTCCAACGGCCACGTCGCTCGGGCGAAACCATTTGCGAATGTCGTCCCTGATGTCGTTCCATTTGTAATCTTCTTCTACCTGCGGAAACGTACTGATGAAGTCAGTCCTCGGCATCCGGTAACCGGCCCCCTGTGGTTCGGGCTTGTAGCTAAAGATAACGTTCCGTCCCGCTTCGGCGCTCAATAATACGCCCCGGTATTTTTCGCCCAGCTGATCGCCTTCGTAAAAAACCATCCCTGTTGGCGAACCGGCTCCGCTGATGTCGCCCACCGGAACAACACCGGGGTCTTCCTGGTGCCAGTGCGCCGTTGGAACATCCTGGCCGGGCCGTTGATCACCTTGCCAGTACCGGGTTCCATCCTGGCTGAAATAGCCCATATTACCGCCCTCCATCAACCAGCTGGTCCGGCAGGCCACCACCTGATCGTCGTTGTCGTTCTGCCACATATTGCCATAGGAGTCGAGCGCGGTTTCGTAATTGTTCCGGAAGTTGTGCCCCATTACTTTCAACCCCGTGCCATCGGGGTTGATCCGTAAGGCCAAACCGCCAACCCAAACCCGGCCGTCATCGCTGACCATATTGCCTTTGTTAAGTTTGTTGTAGGGGGTGCCACCTGTATAAATACTTCCCGACCGCAGCGTCCATCCAGCTTTATCAGTTACGGCATGCGGCCCTGCATTACCGGTATTGAAATACCAGCGTCCATCGGGTCCGGCTACCAGAGCGTGTAACGAATGGTCGTGGTCGAGTCCGCCGAAGCCGGTTAGAAAAACCTCTTTTTTGTCGGGTTTATCGTCGCCGTTTTCGTCGGTATAGATAACCAGATGCGGAGCCGCCGACACGATGGTTTTGTTACCGATGACTGCAATACCCAGGGGTGACACCAGGTCCTTGTCTTCGACATAAACTTTCGAGTGGTCGGCCTTGCCGTCGCCATTGGTATCTTCCAGAATAACCACCCGTTCGCCGTTCGGATGATCGAGCCGAGTTTCGGGTTTGTTGTTAAAGTTTCGGTAGTTGACAGCCTCCGTTACCCAGATGCGCCCGCGGGTATCAACATCAATATTGGTCGGGTTATAAAACATTGGAGCCTCCGCCCAGACCGTGGCCTCCAGGTCGTCGGGCAGGTACAGTCTGCTGGAATCGGACGCTACCATCAGTCCCTTGCGAATGGGCTCAATGGGGTCGGGTCGGGCACCAGCTTGCCGGTCTGATTGAGGTACTGCAATGCTCCACCAAGTCAGTCCTCCCAATAGAACGGACGCACTTAGAGATCGAAGGGGGCTAGGAATAGTTACGTTCATGGTTTAGTGTTCCACGTGGAATAATTACCTGAAAAACAACATTTAAGGACTAATAAACTTATTATAATAAGTGACAATTGCAAAAAATCGTGGAACAGTGAAGAAACCGTCCTACGAAAGAATATCTCTTACAAACTTATTATTATAAGTGTAACTTTCCAACATGGTTTTACCCTCTGGCACAGCACCTTCGATATGAATCCATCCTTGGTATTGAATATCGTCCAACGCCTTGCGGACCGCCGGGTAATCCACCTTTCCCTGGCCAAGCAAATAACTATTCTCCTTGAAGTGGAATTCAGCGATCTGTTTTTGCTTTCCCAACCAGCGAATTTCCTTTAAAATATTATAACCCATTACTGTGGCGTTGCACACGTCATAATACACTTTCACAGCGGGCGACGCCACTGCATCAATAATCGTCATATGCTCCTCGGCACTCAGCCAGGATTCAATCGCTAGCGTCACGCCCGCCTTCTCTGCTTTTGGTGCAACGGCCCTTAGCCGCTCAATCACAACCTGCGTTCCTTGTGGATCGTTTTTTAAATCCCCTTTGTTAAAAAAAGCCAGCAAAATAGTTTTGGTCCCCAAAGCTTTGGCAACAGCGATGCTATCCTGAACCCACTGTTCTGCCCGTGGGTCGGATTTATAAGGTACATTGTTGAGCTCCCCCAGCGCCAGCCCACCGATCTGAACGCCGGTTCGTTTAGCGGTTTCGCGCCAGGTTTTTTGCAGGCTCTTTTGGCGGAGGTGCATGTCGTTTTTTTCCGAACCCATGTTCACCTGAATTCCATCAAGACCGATGGTTTTGGCTACGTCGAAGGCTTCGATTTTACTGGACTGCCCGATCGACCAATCGCAGGCTCCAATGCGAAAGCGTTGGTCATTTGGGTTTTGTGAAGTAATTTTAGAGACGAAAAAGTCTCGGAAAACCGGTTCACTGAGGCTCAGAAAACCCAGTGTTTGCCGGAGGGCGGTGCGTCGATTCATGGAGATTAGGAATAGATTTTAGTCAAAAGTACAGGTCAAAATTCATATTCGCTCGTTGCCAGTGGGTTAGCGTAAATTTTTTTTGAGTGCATTCCAACCATTACTACATCGTTGGGGTCAGGAGAATGAAACAATATGTTGGATGAACGAGCGTTAGTTGACGGCTGTCGACATAGAGACCGAACTGCTCAGCGAAAACTGTACGAGTTATTCGCCAGGAAGCTCTTTGTGGTTAGCCAACGGTATACGAAAAACCGTGACGACGCCGAAGATGTGTTGCAGGATTCATTTGTGAAAGCGTTTCAGCATATTGATACATTTCGTTTCGAGTGCCCTCTGGAAGCATGGCTCAAACGGATTGTGATCAATACGGCATTAAAGCACATTCGTAAACAGAAACCCTGGCAGAACCAGGCGGAGCTGGACGATGTGGCCCCCAATGCCCTACCGCAGACGGAAGACAGCCTATCGGGTCTGCACTACCAGCAACTTTTGAAGATGGTGCAGGAACTCCCGCCGGGATGTCAGGCTGTATTTAACCTGTACGCGATTGAAGGCTATACACACCCCGAAATCGCGGAATTATTAGATATTTCAGAAGGTACATCTAAATCGCAGTTTTCGCGTGCCCGCATGCTGCTGCAACAAAAGATTCAGAACGAGCGTCCGATTCCGAAATGAGTCTCTCTAAAGAAGAACAATTTAATGAAGAGTGGCGCAACCTCTTCGAAAATGCTGAAGAAAGCCCATCGGATGAGCTTTGGGACAGCATTGCCCGTCGGTTAGACGAGGAGGAGGCTGAGCCCATAATACCACTCTGGCCCCGGGTAAGACCCTGGGTATACGGAGTGGCCGCATCTGTTATTGCCCTTTTAGTAGGCTGGTGGGCAACCCAATCTATTAATACCGCAGACCTCAACCGCCCGGTGGCTGGTCAAACGACGGGGTCCCCACAAACCAAGACGAATGCCGATCAGGCGGTAGCACAGGATAAAACCGTTGCTGCCGCGCCAGAGCAGTCTACCAATCCGGCAACTCCAGACCTGGCAAAGCAACGCCCCGAATCCGGAAACACCGACCAACAGGATGAAGCCCTAGCCCAGAACCATTCGGCATCGCCCGGCAAACGCGCTGCTGGCAGTTCCATTTCATCGGTACAGAAAAGTTCGGAAAACACTGGAACAATTGGTGAGGTTCGTAGAAATCAATCGGTATTGGCCTCCAAGAACCGGACGAATGCAGTACCCCAGGCTTCAGCTGGCCCCGAACGTCAGCCCGATGCCGGGCGGTTAGCCGACGCTCACTCCCCCCAGCGTGTGTCGAAGTCAGGCTCAGATCGGCCAACCACACCCGAGCAACCGATGGCTCATCCGGAAGCGTCCCCAGCTGGTTTTGAACCAGTCGCCGAAACCGCCGACACGCGGCTAGCCTACGAAGCCGCTTACATCAAGAATAAAGTAACCGTTGCCAAGGCTCCGCGCCCGATCAGTCGAATCATCTGGTACCGGGCACCCGAAACGACGATTGAACCACAACAGCCGAAAGAGTCCTCACGAAAAGAATACTGGGCAGCTTTGACCGCAACACCCATGTCGTTCAATCCGATGGCATCTGTACAGTCAAGGCTTGGCGAGGCATATAGCGTTTATAATGGTGTTATGCAAAGCAGCCGAGTGGCCAGTGCAGCCACGCTCCAGAATCAGGCCCAGATTTCGATGGCCTGGCAGGCCAGCACCGGGGTGCAGCTCAATAAACACTGGTCCGTAGAAGCCGGTGTACAATACCTGAATGGACGATCGCAGACTCAAAACAATGCTTCGGTAACGAACGCCTTCACCAACCAGACGGAAAGCCTGCTCATCAATGCCGTGCGCAGCAGCAGCCCTAATGCCTCGTTGGCGATGGATGCTCCCGCTCCCCAGAATGGCAATTCCTTTCTTCCTACCGGGCTAGACAAGAACAATCTGGTCAACTCATCTTACCTGAAGGTTATTCCGGCAGACCAGGTTGTTTCCAATAACTTTCAGTACATCCAGGTACCGGTTAACGTCGGCTACCATATTTTGCCCCAACGGAAAATTAGCTATTCCGTTCTGGGTGGAGTGATGGCCAACGTTTTTCTGAAGAATACCATTAGCGGAAGTCTGGAAATAAATCCGGAGGATCAAGTCTACCGCCCTACCTCGCTGGCTGGTACTGCCGGACTTCGAGTCAATTACCACCCGACCCACCACTGGTCCGGCTCATTGACAGGATCCTACCAGCAGGCGCTGCAAAATGGTACGCAATCCGATGCCGTATTGCAAGTTCGGCCGCAGGCAATCGGCGTTGGGTTTGGACTTAACTACCATTTCTAACACACCGAATTACGTTACCATATTTGCAAAACCGGTAACGTAATTCTGCTTTTTTTCTTAATTCTCCCACTTTTCTCTCTATTTTTTCAACACCTTCCAACCTATTCAGTACAAATCGGGTCTTTGTCATTGAGTGCTCAACGAGGAAAACAAAACCGATTTGTGATGAGACGAGTAGCATTTTTTTCAAGTTTCGTAGCCGCAGCAACTTTGCTGGTAACAACCGCTGGCTGTCAGAACAACGACAATTCACCCAATCCAAACACTGGTGGTCTGAAATCGACACCGGAAGCCCGGGCTTTTGCCCAAAAAACGAACGATTTTTCTTTTGACTTTCTGAAGCGGGTTAACGAACAGCAGAAGAAGGATGAGAATATTTTTGTTTCTCCGCTGAGCCTGCACATGGCCCTCGGTATGCTGCTGAATGGCGCTGATGGTCAGACGGCGGACGAAATGAAAAAAGCGATGCACCTGCAAGGTGTTTCAACGGCCGACGCCAACCAGACCTATGAGTTTTTAATGCAAGGGTTGCCCACCGCTGATCCGAAAGTAACAACAAAACTGGCTAATTCCATTTGGTACCGCAACGGTTTTTCCGTTGCGCCATCTTACCTCGATGCTACCAAAAAGACGTTCAATGCCCAGATTTCGGGTGAGGATTTTAGCAATCCGGCTCCGGTCATCAATAAAATAAATCAATGGGCGAGCGACAATACCAATGCCAAAATAAAGAAAGTTATTCAGGAGATTAAGGATGATCAAGTCCTGTTTCTGCTGAATGCCCTGTATTTCAAAGGCGACTGGAAATACCAGTTTGATCCGAAAAATACCGCCGACGCTTCATTTAAACTGGTTTCGGGTTCCGATAAAACCGTTAAAATGATGCACATGAACGCCGGTATTCGCCACGCTTTCCGGCCTACCTACGGAGCATTTGAACTACCCTATGGCGATGGCACCTATTCCATGACGGTGTTGCTACCCAACGAAAGCTCGTCTGCCGAAGCAGTCATTAATTCGTTGAATGCAACGGAATGGGCCGACCTGCAACAGGCGATGAAAGAAAGCAAAGTGGCCATTGGCTTGCCCAAATTTGCGCTGGAGTACGAAGCTAATCTGAACGATGCGCTCTCAAAAATGGGAATGCCGACAGCTTTCACGGATGCAGCCAATTTTTCAAAAATCAGTACCACGCAGGGATTGAAAGTCAGTTTTGTCAAACAGAACACGTTTGTTGCTGTCGATGAGAAAGGAACAGAAGCGGCAGCCGTAACCAGCATTGGCGTTGAGGTAACTTCGATGCCTCCCTCGCTGATCTGCGACCGGCCTTTCGTGGTGCTGATCACCGAGAAGGGAACGGGTTCGGTCCTCTTCATGGGTAAGATTGTCAATCCACAAACAACAATACAATGAAAATGACCCTAATGCTGGTTTCAGCGATTCTATTAGGCGCTGCTTCCTGTAATCATACGACAAACTCAACGGTTCAGCCTTTGTTTGCGTCCGCGTCCACGGCGGCTGGAACTTATAAACTGGTTGAACCCGCTTCCAAATTTGACGTATCGCTGGTGCTGACGCCCGATTCGGCGAGTAGCGAAGTGGCTAACCGGGTAGCTTACAAAATTGGTGGTCGTTCTTCGGTAAACCACTACTTCAGTACCCTAACCGGATCTCCAGCGTCGGATGCCGTGCAGGTTAGTGCCATTGGCGCTACCAAAATGGCTGGTCCGCCGGAAGCGATGGCGTTTGAAGACAATTATTTCAAAAAATTGCAAGCCGTGAAACGGTACGAAATTGTCGATGGCCGGTTACGGTTGCTGGTTGGAGACAGTGGCACGGACGCCCTGGTGTACGAAAAAGAGAAATAATACAACCTGAAAATAATACGGTACGGAAGCCGGTAAAAATCCACACCAGCCGGCTTCCTCCACTTTTTCGTATGAGATTAGTCCGTAGTTCTTTATTCCTTTTGGCGCTTATCTTTTGCGCCCTGGCCTGCGAGCCGATGTGTGGCTGCTCGCCAGCACCTCCACGAGATTCTCAACTCAGTGGTCGGTGGGAGTTAACCCACATCAGGTACGGGATGACCGGCACCGTGGTGACAGCGCAGGAAGCAGGTTATAAAGAAGTGCTGGAATACGCTACCGACGGAACATTCCGGCGGCTGAAAAACGATAAAGAAGAAGAAAAGACGTCTTTTTATACGTCTCCAATTCAAAATATTGCCGGGTTTAAGGTAGCGATCTATTATACCGATACGACCTACCAACCTTACGGTGTTCAGGAAAATACCCTGCGGCTGTATGAACGCGCTCCCGAAGGAGGGGTGCTGGCCGACGGAGCTGTTTACGAATACCGAAAACTTTGACCTCTGATTCATTGTGCAAACCGGATTGCCCGGCGGCTTTGCCTGCCGGGCAATTTTTTATGGGCTATTCCAACGTTTCAGAAAGCAGCCGGGTCTGAGCAGATATACCTAAACACCTTGCTGTTATGCGATTTACCATCTACCTCTTGCTGGGCGTCATGCTGGCAGGCCTGACTGGCTGCACCGACAAATGCAAAGAAACCCGGACAATCCGGCAGTTCACGCCCTTTACCGTGACCATCGAACAGGTCCGGAACGGCGTTCAGACCGAACCGCCCCGCACCCTCGCCAATCCGGGTAAAATCTACACAAAAGACGGTTTTCTGCTCATCAACGAAATCAAGGAAGGGATTCACGTGATTGACAACCGCAATCCGTCGGCTCCTAAAATGGTTGCGTTTCTACGGATTCCGGGTAATGGCGACATGGCTATTCGTAATCATACCCTGTATGCCGACAGCTACATGGATCTGGTGGCGTTTGATATTAGCAATCTGCAAAATATTCGGGAAATCAACCGGGTTACAGGCGTGTTTCCGAATGGTCAGTTTGAGGGCGGTTACTGGTCGGTCAATGCCCAACAGAATATCATCAACGATCAGAAAGTTGAATACATTACGCAGACCGTCAGCACCAATTGCGAGAACACGCTGACGAACAACGGCTGCACCAATTGCTTTATGGCGCTCGACAGCCGGGGGAGTTGGGTTCAAAGCTTCAGTAGTGCAGCTCCCTCGCCCAACACCAACGGAACCGGCGGTTCGATGGCACGTTTTACCCTGTACGACAACTACCTGTATACCGTCAGCCAGTCCGATATGCAGTTGTTTGATATCAGAACTCCTTCCAACCCTAAAATCGGCAACAAAGTCAATCTGGGCTGGGGTATCGAAACTATTTTCCCCTACAAAGACAAGCTGTTCATCGGTGCACAGTCTGGTATGCACATTTACGACAACAGTAATCCGGAAAAACCGGTCCGGATGTCGACATTCGCCCACGCCAACGTCTGCGACCCGGTGGTCGTACACGAAGATAAAGCCTATGTAACGCTGCGTTCCGGCAACGCCTGCCAGGGCTTTACCAACCAACTGGACGTAGTCGACGTTTCTAATCTTTACAGTCCACGGCTACTGAAAAGTTACGCGATGAAAAATCCGCACGGGCTGGGTATCGACTTTCCAACCCTGTTCATCTGCGAGGGAGCTTACGGTCTGAAAACATTCAATGCCGCCGATGCGCTGAAAATCGATCAGCTGGAGCACCTGGAAGGATTTCAGGCTTACGATGTAATTCCGCTCGGGACATCACTGCTGATGATTGGCCGGGACGGCTTTTATCAGTATGATTACAGCAACCCGAAAAAACTGCGGCTGCTGAGCAAAATTCCCGTCCAACGTCCTTACCCCGCCAGCTGATATGAAACCGTTCGTTGGCAACATAATCTGGCTGCTGAGTCTGCTGGTAGTTCCAGCCTACGCGCAGGACCAAACGGAGAAGGAGCGTTTTAAGCCCTTTTTTACGAACATGACGGAGTTTGGTGCTTCGTTCGGGCAATTCCGCTACAATATCAATTTCTCGACGGAGAACGTCGGAAAACGGCAAAATATAACGGCTCAAACCTTCAACGGTGTTCAACTACGACCCAGGCTGGCCGTAGGCGGTACGGTGGGCGTCGATTGGTATACGGCGGCCCTTATCACACCCGTCTGCGCGGGTATTCGGTACGATCTGGCCAAACCCGGGAAAAAGAATCTTCGGGTGTTCTCCAGTCTCGACACAGGGTACGGTTTTACGTGGCTACACGAGGATCCAACCGGCTACGAAACCCGGGGTGGCTGGGTGATTTCGCCCGGTATCGGTTTTCGGATTGGCCGGCCCCAGAATGCCAATTTCATTATGTCGCTCAGCTACCGGCGCCAGGAAGCCGAAGTCGAAAAACCGTTGGGCTGGAATGAATTTTATAAACACGAAAGCCGCGTCTATAACCGAGTAGCCTTTCGATTGGGTGTTAGTTTTTAACGTTCCTTCGTAGCCGTATGAAATCTCGTTTTTTACTCTTTGTGGGCTTGTTGTTAGCCCTTGCGGGCCTGCAATTAGACAAACAGATTGCAGCGACTACAATCAATCCGCTGATCGGCAACGAAAGTTTTGTTGCCAAGTTTGGCTATGAACCGAATGAAACAACCAATGACAGTCTGCGCATTCATACCCATCTTGAATACGTCGAACACCAATTGCGGCAAAAGAATACTAATGATTTAAGCACGGAGCGGCAAGAGAAACGGCTTCTATTGCTGGACAAATTACAGGAATACCGGCAACGCGGTATTTTCCCCAAGAATTACAGCTATCAACACGAACGAAAACCGTGTTTTATTGATCAAGATGGAGCAATCTGTGCAGTGGGTTACCTGGTTGAACAAACTGCCGGCCGGGAAATGGCTGAAAAAATCAATGATCGCTACCAGTACGCAACGATTTACGAAATGGACGATCCGGACTTATTGAACTGGATTGCCGAGTCGGGGTTGACGCGGGAGGAATGCCAGATGATTCAGCCGTCGTATTCGCCCCCTCCTCCGCCGGTTATTTCAAAACAATACAAGGTCACCAACTCGTACGCTATTTCGTCGGCCTTATTAAATGGTGCCAATGTGGCCCTAAGTGGGGCACAGTTCATGAACCGGCCGGGTATGAATCCTAAACAAATCAGCACCTGGGGCATACTGACCGGACTTGCGACCACGACTTTGGGAATCATCAACCTGGAAAAGTTTTCCTATGATTACAACGTCCTGACTCAAAGCACCTATTATGGCCGGGAACTACCCAGTAACCGGTCGAAGCGAACCGTTTCGATGATCAACATCGGAGCGGGAGCCGCAACTACGTTGCTGAGCCTGATCAATCGAAGCGCGTACAAAAAAGCACAATCGCACAGGAAAGTGTCCATCAATGTGTATACACCTCCCGTTGACGACGGTTTGGCCCTCGGTTTTCAAGTGGTAAAACGTCTTTAATTAAAAAGCCCCGGTTTAGGCCGGGGCTCTTGTTTTTTATGCCATCGCAAATTTATGCTGATTGCGTTTCCGCTCGTTTTCGTCGAGGTAGATCTTCCGAATCCGCATCGACTTTGGCGTTACCTCCAGGTATTCATCTTTCTGAATATATTCCATGGACTCTTCCAGGGAGAACGATACCTTCGGTGCAATCCGAACGTTGGTATCTGAACCCGAAGCCCGCATGTTCGTCAACTGCTTCGCGGTTTGTACGTTCACAACGATATCGTTCTGGCGGTTATGCTCACCAATTACCTGACCCGTATACACCTCATCACCCGGCTCGATGAAGAAAGTACCCCGATCCTGCAATTTATCAATGGAGTAAGCCGTAGCAACGCCACTGGTCATTGAGATCAACGAACCGTTGATCCGCTCAGGAATGGCACCTTTGTACGGTTCAAAGCTTTTGAAACGGTGCGTCATGACGGCTTCACCAAACGTAGCCGTCAGCACGTTCGAACGCAAACCAATCAACCCGCGCGACGGAATTTCGAATTCCAGGTGCTGCAAATCGCCCTTCGGTTCCATAATCAGCAGCTCACCTTTCCGTTGCGTGGCCAGCTCGATTACCTTTCCGGCGGTTTCTTCCGGCACGTCCACGACCAGCGTTTCAACCGGTTCCAGGCGATTGCCGTTGTCATCGAACTTGTACAACACCTGCGGCTGACCAACTTGTAGCTCATAGCCTTCGCGACGCATGGTTTCGATCAGAACCGACAAGTGCAGAATACCACGTCCGTATACCAGGAAACGGTCTTCGCTATCCGTGTTTTCAACCCGCAATGCCAGGTTTTTCTCAATCTCTTTATACAACCGATCCCGCAAATGGCGCGATGTAACAAACTTGCCTTCTTTCCCGAAAAACGGTGAGTTGTTGATCGTGAACAACATGTTCATCGTCGGTTCGTCTACCGCAATCCGGTCGAGTGCTTCCGGATTTTCAGCATCCGTCAGGGTATCGCCAATTTCAAAGTCTTCCAGGCCGGTCACAGCGCAGATATCACCGCATTGTACTTCGGCCACCTTTTGTTTGCCTAAGCCCTCAAACGTTTGCAGTTCTTTAATCTTAACCTTTTTAATGACATCTCCTGCTTTCACCAACGCCATGTTAGCGCCTTCTTTCAGGGTTCCACGTACTACTCGGCCAATGGCGATCCGGCCCACAAAAGCCGAATAATCGAGGGAGGTAATTTGCATCTGCGGTGTTCCTTCCAGCACGGGAGCCGGTTGAATATGCTCCACGATGGTATCCAGCAGGTACGTGATGTTGTCCGTTGGCGTTTTCCAGTCGGGGCCCATCCAGCCTTGCTTCGAGGATCCGTAAACCGTCGGAAAATCCAATTGCTCTTCGGTGGCACCCAAGTTGAACATCAGATCGAACACTTCTTCGTGTACTTCTTCCGGACGGCAGTTTTCTTTGTCAACCTTGTTAATGACCAGAATCGGCTTCAATCCCAATTGCAGCGCTTTGCCAAGTACGAAGCGCGTTTGGGGCATCGCACCTTCAAAGGCATCAACAAGCAGACATACGCCGTCGGCCATTTTCAAAACGCGTTCTACTTCACCCCCAAAATCGGAGTGACCGGGGGTATCGATGATGTTGATTTTGACATCATTGTAACGTACGGAAACGTTTTTCGATACAATCGTGATACCACGCTCCCGTTCCAGGTCATTGTTATCCAAGATCAGATCACCGAACTCCTGATTCTCCCGAAAGAGCTTGGAAGCGTGAATAATTTTGTCGACCAGCGTAGTCTTCCCGTGGTCAACGTGTGCTATAATAGCTATGTTGCGAATAGATTGCATACAAGGTTTAATAAAAGAGCAAAGACAAGAGGTAAAAGGCGCTTTCGTCCGGTTTGTTAAAAGGGATTTCTATTGTCTTCTCAATTAAGCCGCAAAGATACGGAATTTTTAGCTGAATAACAGTATTTTACAATTTATTAACCTGTTGAAAAACAAAAAGCCGGGTTACCCCGGCTATAAGTACAATTTACGATACGTACGGATTAGAACTTCGGACAACCGCACCCGTTTTTCTTCTTAAAAAGACCCCACATAAAGCCTTTCTTTTTCCGATAAGCGCGTGCTTTTTTCCGTTTTAAGACCAACGTGTTCTGTAGTTCACCATTTACGGAGCGCACATCAACCGCTGCCGCTTCGACCGTGGCTTCCAGCGGAAGCATCAATCCCAGGGTTAGACACAGTATCAAAAGCTTTTTCATAGATTCACCGGCTCTTCTTATTGCTAAAACGCAAAGACAAGCTAAAATTACGTAAAGTTGATAAACTTTTTTCTATTCAGTCAATTCAGCAAAAGGGGAAGATAGCGCAGCAGAAAGTAAAAAACCGTTGCTTACGCAACGGTTTTTTATGAAACATTGCCTTAACGCGGCCCACGGCTGCGGTTTTGGCGATATCCGTATTGTTGCGGGGCTCTCCGGTAATTACGATAACGATATTCCCGGTGACGCCGGGGATGCGATTTATAATAGACCCGGGGCGGTGGGGTTACAATAACCGGCGGTTGACGATAATAACGGTATGGGCTATAACCGTATCCGTACCGGGGTCCATAGCCATAATCGGCTCTTACCCCCACCGAAGGCGCACAACTGGTCAACACAATTCCTAATACTGCAATCACCAGCAACGAAGTCAGATTATGCGTTTTCATGATCACAAAAGTCTTTAGTTACACAGGTCGATAACCGTTAGACTCGTTTGGTTCTCATAAGTTTAACGCATAATCCAAAAAAGTTGTTCAGATTGCCAAACTGCCTTACACTTTCAAATGGCTTTTCAGGTAATTTAGGGTGATCTGGTAAGCGTCGGCGGTAGCTTCTTTATTGAACCCCGGATTACTGGGATTCGCAAAAGCGTGGGGAGCATCGTACATTTTGATGGTTACTCCCTTGCCAGCTTCTTTCATGTTCTTTTCAAACTCGGCCACCGCTGCGGGCGGAATGCCGGAATCCTGCGCCCCGAAAATACCCAGTACATCCGTGTTCAGGGCTTTTAACTTATCCACGTTTTTTTCCGGCTGACCGTAATACAACACACAGCCCACGGTTTGTTTGCCGCCCAGAATGGCGGATTGCAATGACATGCCTCCGCCAAAACACCAGCCAACACTGGCCACCTGAGCCTGGGGGCCAACATACGAAATGGCGCCCTGTATAATAGCCCCCAACCGTTCGCGGGGTACCTGAACCAGTTTGGAAGCCTCTTCGCGGGTGGTTGCCACTTTACCGTCGTACATATCTACCGCCAGGACATTGACGTCTTTCAGATCATTGTAAAGTTTCTCTGCTTCCTGCTTGATATAATCGTTCAGGCCCCACCATTCTTGGTAGACCAGCAGCCATTTGTTGGTTTCCTTCGGTGCTTTCAGCAAAAACCCGTTGGCTTCCTTTCCATCGGGCGTTTTAAATTTCACCATCTCACCCGCAGCGCTCTGGTAATGAAAGGGCAATGGTTCTTCGTGCAGCATAACAAATGATTTATTACTGGCCAAAAGTGCCATATCATTCGAAACATCAGCCGTGGGCTGGTCGCAGCAGGACGGCGCCTGGGCATAAGAAGCCAGCGCGGCCAACAGGCCACAGGCAAAAAGTGAGAGTTTTTTCATAGCGTGGTTTTAGATTATGTCCTGGGATGCTAAAGTAAAACGGTCGGCTGGGCCGACCGGCGGTTCGGAATTATGCTTTCTTCAACTCAAAAATGGTTATTTCCGGCAGGATACCAACTCGGCCCGGATACCCTAAATAGCCATATCCCCGGTTGACATACAAGTATTGCTGGCCCTCCTGATACAGACCAGCCCACTGTTTATAAGCGTATTGCGATGGACTCCATCGAATATTGCCTATTTCAACCCCAAACTGCATACCGTGTGTGTGGCCCGCAAACATGACATCAACGTCCGAAAACTGCGGCCGAACCTGCGCATCCCAATGACTTGGATCGTGCGAGAGCAACAGTTTAATCGGGTAATCTTCGGCACCTTTATATGCCTTGGCCAGATCGCCGTATTTGGGCCACCGGCCTGAACCCCAGTTCTGGATGCCTATTAAAGCGATTTTGTCCCCGTTTTGTTCTAAAACACGGTTTTCGTCCATCAATAAATTCCAACCCAGGAGTTTATGGGCGGCCATCAGGTTTTGCAAATTCTGACGCTTGGCTTGCAGGCTCGGCCAGTTCACGTACTCACCGTAGTCGTGGTTACCCAGCGTCGAATAAACGCCCATCGGTGCTTTAACCTTGTTGAAAATATCGATGTATTGTTCTACCTCATCCGCCGTGTCGTTGACCAGATCACCGGTAAAAAAAACGACATCCGGCTTTTCGCGCAATAGCATTTCTACCCCTCCCTTCACCGCCGTCTTGTTAAAGAAACTCCCGGAATGAATATCCGACAGTTGAGCAATTTTTAGTCCATCAAAACCCGAAGGTAGATTTTTAAGCGGTAGTTTAATGCGCCGGATGCGGTAATCGTGCGCACCGGAGATGATCCCATACGTAAACCCTACCAGGGGCACGGTGCTCGCAATCAGAGCGGTTTTCATCAAAAACTCGGAACGCGGAATAACGTTCGTAGCCGGAATAGTGGCCTGGGTTGTATCGTTAACTGCCGCCCGAATATCGGGTCGATAAAACAATGAAGCGACCCAACGCACAAATCGCCCCAGATCATCGACGAAAATAAACAGAATGGCAACGGTTTTGGAAAAATACGGAATCAGAATGGCCGTCCAGATAAACCCTCGCGTTACCCGCCCTACCGCGTCTGGTGGCAACACCTGCATCGTCAGGTAGGTGATAACGGTAATGGCGGTGAAACCCCAGTAAATATAATGAATAACCCGCTGCGTAGCTTCTGAAGTTGAGCGAGTTACGGTTTTGACGGCCTGAAAAACATACCAATCAATCAGGACGAGAATGGCCGATACAATGACAAACAAAACAAGACGGTTCATAATGGTTGAAAATAGAAAACCCACAGCGTAAACAAACACTGTGGGTTTTTCGGTTCTATACAGTTAGTTATTCGTTTACTAATTCAGGTTCGTGGACCCGTTCAGACGATTTTTTCGAAAACCGTCCTTTCACTCGCTCACTGACCCAATACATACACGGCACGATTACCAGCGTCAAAACCGTTGAGAAGGTCAGTCCGTAGATGATCGTCCAGGCCAGGATATTCCAGAACACCGCACTGTCGCCACCGATAATGATGTGTGGGGCAAAATTCTGGAAGAGTCCGACAAAGTCGATGGTTAGACCCAAGGCCAGCGGCACCAGCCCAAGTACAGCCGCTGAAGCGGTCAGCAAAACCGGCGTCAGACGAATCGCTCCGCCTTCAATGATCGCTTCGCGCAACGGCGTACCCCGCTCCCGGAGCTCTTCGATGAACTCAATGAGCAGAATACCGTTTTTCACCACAATGCCGGCCAGCGCGATAATACCGACTCCGGACATGATGACGGAGAATGTTTTTCCAGTGATCATGAATCCAAGCAAGACCCCGATCAATGACAACACGATGGTGAAGAAAATAATGACGGGTTTGACCGCCGAATTGAACTGCGTGGCCAGAATCAGGTAGATCAGCAACATGGCCAGGCCGAAAGCCGACGTTAGGAAGTTCATCGACTCCGCCTGATCCTCCTGTTCACCGCCCATTTTGATGACGTATCCGTTTGGAACTTCGATCTCTGTGATCAGCTGTTGAATCTGGCCCACAATCTCGTTGGCGTTATAACCGGGCACGACATCGGATGCTAACGTAACAACCCGTTCCTGATTTTGCCGATTGATCTGGCTGAACGTCGTCGAATAGCTGATGTTGGCCACCGACTGAATTGGCACCTGCCGCAGTTGGCCACCCAGGTTCATGTCGCGGTACACGATATTCAAACTCAGCAGACGCTCGATCTGGCTACGGTCGTCCTGCTTCAGCCGAACCATGATGGGGTACTCATCTTTGTCATCCCGGAACTTGGACACCTCCAATCCAAACAAGGCTGTTCGAACGGCCATTGCTACCTGCGCCGACGAGATGCCTTCGCGCTCCGCTTTCTCCCGGTCAATGTTGATGACAATCTCCGGCTTGTTGGTAATCAAATCGGACTTCAACTGATCAATTCCCTGGATTCCGGATTGGGCTACTTTCTGGCGTACCTGTTTTTCCAGATTTTGCAACATCTTGAAGTCATCGCCCGAAATTTCGATCGAAATGGGTTTCCCGGTCGGCGGTCCGTTGCTTTCCCTTTCAACCGAGATTTCCGTTCCGGGGATGCCCTGCGTAGCCGTCCGGACTTCATTGAGCAGCATTTCGGACGAGATTCCGTGCCGGAGTTCTTTTTTCTCGAAAGCCACTGTCACTTTCGATTTGTGGGGCGTGTCTGACCGGTCGGGGTTGAACGGATCACCGGCGTTTTTTCCTACGTTGGCAATCACGGAATTTACAATGTCATTCGCCTTATGCTTGTCGAGTACGTCAAAAACCCGTTTCTCGATGATTTTCGTCACAGAGTCGGTTACTTGCGCATCCGTACCGACCGGCATCACATTGTAAACGTAAATGTAGTCCGGATCACCACTCGGGAAGAAAATCACTTTGGGTTGTACGATACCCATCAGGAAAAACGTCAAGACCAGTAATACAACCATGCTGACGATTGCTCCGACGGGCCGCCAGCCGACCAATACCCAGGATATGAGTTTCCGATACCCATTTTTCAACTTGGGCAGCAGTTTTTCCTGGAACGGAACGATAATATAAGGGGTGAGGATATAGTGGTTGAATACGTACAGAATGATGAAAAACACCATAAAATTACCAATACCGCGGTCGATCACATAGCCCAAACCCGCCAGAACCGCCATGATAATCAATGGCCGACGGATGGGTTGAAAGCCCTGATTATCCTCATGATGATCCTCGTCGTGGCGCTTCATGAACGTGACGGCAAAGACCGGGTTCATAACGTACGCAACGAACAGGGACGAGAACAGGGTTAGAATCAACGTTAGCGGCAAAAACTTCATGAATTCACCCACGATTCCAGGCCAGAATAACAGCGGAAAGAACGGCGCAATGGTGGTCAGCGTACCAGACAACACCGGAATAAATACTTCACCCGCACCCGCCTTTACGGCTTTTTTAATGTCCCAGTCTTTGTTGAGGTTGAACAAGCGGTGCGTATTTTCAATAACCACGATGGCATCGTCTACGACCAGGCCCAGACCAAGCAGGAACGCGAACAAAACGATGGTATTCAGGGTAAAAACCGTTCCGACCACCGGCCCAACGATGGGCATACATACGAAGGCCACCAACGCCGAAAGCGGTACGGAAAGTCCAACGAAAATGGCATCCCGAACGCCCATGAAAAACATAAGAACCAATACAACGAAAATAAAACCAAGAATTACGGTATTGATCAGGTCATGCAAGTCAGCGCGGGTCCGCTCAGACTGGTCGGCGGTGACTTTGATATCCAACCCTTGTGGAAAGCGGGTCTCACGGTATTCTTTGATGATTTCTTCAATCTTGTCAGACGCCGAAATCAGGTTTGCACCGGAGCGCTTGATCACATTCAGCGTTACAACCGATTTATTATTCAACCGCGCAAAATCCTGCTGTTCTTCAAAGCTGTCCTGAACATCGGCCACATCGCCCAGCCGAACCGTGGCACCCGTCGACGTCCGAATCTGCAAATTCTGCAATTGCTGCACCGCGTTGAATTCGCCCTTTACCCGCAGCGTCCGCCGAACACCGTCTACATTGAGTTCACCACCCGACACGTTGATATTCTCACCCTGCACGGCCTGCTGGATGTCGTAGAATGCCAGCCCCGCCGATTGCATTTTGGGCAAATCAACGTTGATCTGAATCTCCCGTTCCAGCGCGCCCACGATATCAACCCGACTGATTTCCGGCATGGCTTCAATCCCGTCCTGCAAATCCTCGGCGTATTCCTTCAATCGCTTCAGTGAAAAGTTCCCCGCCAGGTTGACGTTCATGATCGGGAATTCTGAGAAATTGACATCTTGTGCTGTGGGGCCATTGTCGAGCTTCTGAGGTAAATCCTGACGGGCTTTGTCGATGGCATCCCGAACCCGCTGCAAGGCATCAGGTATCTGTACATCCGGATTGAATTCTACCAGAATAACCGATACATCCTGCAAGGCATTGGATTTGATTTTCTTAACGCCATTAATTGATTTTAACTGTTTCTCGATGGGTTTATTAATGGTGTTTTCTACATCCGCCGGAGCGGTACCCAGATAAATTGTATTGATGTAAATCTGAGGTACTTTAATGTCAGGAAACTGCTCCTTGGGCAGGTTATTATAAACCACCAATCCGCCTAATGTGATGATAAACGTAAAGATGTAAATAGCCGTCCGGTTCTCTACGCACCAGTTGGTGAATCCCAGGGTTTTATACTGTTCAAATTTCATGGCGATGGTTTGTTTGTGCCACTCGTGAAAAAGGAAACTTAAAAGTTGATCGGTTGTCCGTCAACCAACTCCTGATAGCCTTGTGTAATGAGCTGATCGCCCGCCTGTAACCCGTCCGTAATCTCTACCTGCCCCCCGTAGCTCAGACCGGTTTTTACCTGACGGGCCTTGGCTACTTTCTTATTCTTATCGTTTACGGCCACGTACACCAACTGTCCGTTTTCCGTGCTCTGCACCAGATTCTGGTTGATAACAATGGTTTTTGGTTTCGAAACATCATTGATTTTAACCTGCGCCAGCATGTTCGGCTTCAGGCTGTTGTCAGACGGTAGCGGAGCTTCAATTGTAAATGTTCGGTTCAACGGATCAACGGTGGTAGAAACGAAGCTGATGCGGGTTGTAAGCTCTTTGTTGATGTCTGGAAACCGGACCACAACGGCATCACCCCGACGCACACTTCCCGCGTACGAATCAGCCACTTTGGCCACCACTTTCAGTTGCGACAGGTTAACGACGTTGACAATACCGACGCCCGGCATGGCCGTTTCACCCGCTTTCACATTGACCCGGTCTACCACCCCCGAAATCGGCGAGGTTACGTTCGACTGCGAGAGCTGGGCATTGAGCGTCCCCAGCCGCTTTTCGAGCCCTTCCTTGTTGTTTTTCGCTTGCAGATACTGAATTTCCGTGCCGATCTGCTGTTTCCACAGGTTGGCTTGCTTCTCGTAAACTGTATTCGCCAGGGTGAGCTGGTTCCGAATCTCTTCCAGCGATTCTCGCAAGATCTGATCGTCAATTTTGGCCAAAACCGTACCGGCTTTTACAGCATCCCCTTCTTTAACATACACTGCCGTAACCGGCCCACCGGCTTTGGGACTGACCTGTACATTGTTTTTAGCGTCAATAGTACCCTGTAGTTCCACAAAATGCTTGAATGTGGTGGCGGCTAATGGTGCCACCGTCACATCCTTCACCTTTGTTTGAACGACCTGATTGGGATCCAGCTTGGAAACTTCTGCTTCCAGCGTCCGGATTTTGCCCGCTAGTTCCGTTTGTTGGGCTTTCAGATCGGCTAACTCCTGTTTTTTCGAGGCTATGTCCGACTTTTTTTCTTCTGACGAGCAGGACATGAAAATTGCCGCTGCCAATCCTATCATGTAATATGTCTTCATCTTGTAAATCAGTAAACTGCTTTGAAATCGTGAATATGAATGGTTACTGGCCGGTGTATAGTTTTCCCAACGCTTTGTCCAGATCAACCTTGGTAATCATATAATCCAGTAGTGATGCGAAGTAATTGGTCTGGGCTTCCCGGAACGAGGTTTCGGCATTTAACACCTCAATATTAGAACCGACACCTTCTTTGTATTTTATTCGGGTAACCCGCACAATCTCTTCGGCCAGGTCCATATTTCGTTTCTGGCTTTGCAAGGTTTGCAGGTTATTCGTGAGCGTTACTGTTGCCTGTTTAATCTGTAGGTCAATCGAATTCTTGAGCAACTCTCCACTTTGCCGCGCTTTATCAACGGCTATTTTCCGTTGTTGAGCCGCGTATCGCTTCTGAAAACCGTCAAAAACCGGTACGTTCAGATTCAGCGTAACAGCCGCCGAATTGAACCACTGTGTAGTCCAGAAGTCCATGAAATTATTCCGGCCATTGTTATGCCCGTACGTGACAGCGGCCGTCAAACGAGGATAGTATTGCTTTCCAATGCTTTGATAATCCAAATCAGCTAAAGTAACCTGGGTTTGCAGAGTCGAAAATTCGATGCGTTGACCATAATCAAAAGATGAATCTAAAACCGCTGCACGTTCGAGGTCCTGCTGGCTATATGTTTCGATCTGATCGGTCAACTGAATGGGATAATTGATGGGTAAGCCCATCTGGAATTTTAGCAGATTATAGCTCAAGTCAACCAAGTTCTTTACATTTTGCCGATCGGTTTTCAGATTGTTCAACTGCACCTCCAGGCGGTCTATGTCAATCTTTTCGACAAACCCCTGGGTATTCATTGCTCTGGTTTCGCGCAGCAGTGTGTCGACTCGGGCGATATTTAAATCCAGCAGCTTCAGACGTTCAGCACTTACCAAAACCCCGTAATATGCTTTGGCCACTTGCTCAGCCACATTGATTTTAGAAGCCGTAATGTTCTTCTGAGCTAATTCCCGATACGTAGCAGCAGCTCTCAAACCTATTTTGTAAGAGGCATCAAAAATCAATTGATTGACGTTAGCGGCCACATTTCCCTGGTATTTTACCCCGAAAGGAATCGCTGTAACGTCATCGCCCCCACCGCCACCGCCCGTTGCGGTTGAATCAACGGGAGCACCAAAGCCACCTGCCGGAAAAATAAACTTTTGAATAATTGCATTATAAGTGGCTGAGGCACCAATGTTTACCTGAGGAAGCGCCAGGCCCTTCACTTCCTTGATGCGAGCTTCAGCGCTTAACGCATCCAACTGGGTATTCTTGACATTAAGGTTTTGCTGAGTTGCGAATTGAATAGCTTCGTTGAGTGAAAAGTCGCGCTGTGTCTGGGCCATCGCCGAGCCTAAAATCCCCGTTAATAGCAGAACACCAAGGAGCGTTCTAGCGGGAAGTGGAATTGGGATCATGCTGATATTTCTGAACATGTTGGTTGTAGATAATTAATCCTTTTTCGGTAAGTATTCCTCTCACAAAATGATGAAGTAACTGTAGTTGGACTTCGGTCATACTCGCCAATCTAGGAAACACGTCGACATCCCCCGCCATACGTATCAACTCTACGCGCAAACGAGCCATGATCTCCACATCCATTTCCGGCCTGTAAAGCCCCTGCTCAATTCCTCTCCTCAAATTTGACCGAATTGACTCCAGCAAAAACTTTTCTTTATACTCCGTACAGATTTCCCAGGCTCTTGGATAAAGCCGTTGCACATCAACCATCAAAGCCGGGTTCATTTCTGCCAGATGTTGTCGCACCATTTCCGACGCCAGTAGTATTTCTTCAATGGGATCATGCGCATCAGCAATATGACAAACTACCGTATCGCGATTTTTATCCAATCGGTACTGAATGACTTGGTATACGATGTCATCCTTATCCGTAAAGTGCTGATAAAGCGTTTTTTTGGAAATACCAATTTCTCTGGAAATATCGTCCATTGTGATACTTCGGGTACCGAATTTCCAGAATAGAGCTTCAGCCTTTGCTATGATTCGTTCTTTGACCTCCAATGAAATAGAACATTTTTAATCCGAAACTTGGGAAACTAATAATAAGTTCAAAGTTTCCATAGTTTTCATTATTATTTCATTAGAGCACACTACAAATGTCTATCAACGGAAGTTGTTGATCAACAGTAAAAGAGTGAATCGGCTGATTTTGGGGATGAAACAACCTATTTTGGAAGATGAAAGGTAAAAGAAGATATCAGCTGGGAAGACAAGATTGGAAATCAAAAATAGGGAGCCTATATGGTCATTTTGTGAAAAGGCATTACCAAAAGCAAGCAGACAGAACATTCTGATTCCTTCTAAATAGCCTAAATCGTAGAGAAGATTGATGTCAACCCGAAATTTTGCAGGATAAAACCAATTAACAGAGATCAAGCTGAAAAGTTGTGGGCAGTTAGGCATACAGTTTGGTCAATCGGAATAGGAAGAAGGGAATATCTCTGACTCCCCTGGAGGATGGCCGCTTTGTTGGTCACAATTGTATACAGCTCTCCGTTCGACAGAGACGTCTCGTCAATGCTCAGAGAAGCACTGAGGTTTTCAGGATATAAACCCATTCGGCCGCATGCGCACGCTGGTTCCAGTTCTTGTAATCACTGATGTGATCTTTGTACTGATGCTGAAGTAATTTACCGTCCAGATGAAAGTATTTCCCTACTTGAAAGTAACTGATGGGGTTGTTATCGATACAATCCTTTCGCTTCGGCGCCCCGATAAAAAAGCCGCAAATCCTTTCGTCATTCGCGTGCCTTGCCGGACTAAATGCCAATCTAGGCTGATGATCGCCCCGGTCTCTTTAACTTCCCACCGACGACGCTTGATAAAGAGGGTAACATGCTGGTTGCGAATTGGAAAGTCCTGAATGGCGATCTCTGGCAAAAAGCCTTTAGACTCCATTTTTTGATCTTTACAGTCAATGGGAGGCTCGTTCTTTTCAACCCGATAAATGTGCAGACCGGTACGGGTTCGAGCGACCTTGGACAGCTCGAAATATCCTAAGATTCCCTCGGGCACCAGCAAACGAACGAGGGTTTGGGAGGACTCTGGCAAGGCACTTAATATTGATTCTTTGCAAAACAACTACTTTTTTCCGCGCCCCCAACTTTTCCGACTGATCCTCCGTTTCCCCACACTAGACCTGCTGCCCCCCAGAAAGAAGACAACAAAAAAAAGCCTGCTGGGCGAACCCGGCAGGCTAATCATTCTGTGGTGGCGGCAACCTACTCTCCCGGAAGTGACTCCAGTACCATCGGCGTAACGGGGCTTAACGGCTCTGTTCGGTATGGGAAGAGGTGTTCCCCCGCACCCTTACCACCATCCCAGCTCTTGC